>JAZSMJ010000028.1:0-14899 GCA_045535815.1 Eubacteriales bacterium | reverse complement strand
TCTATATTATAGACCTTCAGAAGACTGTAAAGAAATTCGATGAAGCGTATATGTTCGTACGCGACACAGCCGTAGCAGGCGGAAACATCCTTTTCGTAGGAACAAAGAAGCAGGCCGCTGACGCTATCAAGGAAGAAGCGCTCAGAGCAGGTATGTATTACGTTAACGTTCGTTGGCCCGGCGGTATGCTTACAAACTTCAAGACCATCAAGAAGAGTATAGCAAGACTTAACAGCCTCGAAAAGATGCAGGAAGACGGCACGTTCGATCTTCTTCCCAAGAAGGAAGTTGCATCTCTCGTTAAGGAAATGAACGATCTCGAAAAGAACTACGGCGGTATCAAGACAATGACAGAGCTTCCTGCCGCTATGTTCATAGTTGACCCCCGCAAGGAAAAGAATGCGGTTCTCGAAGCTAAAAAGCTCGGTATCCCGGTAGTAGCTATAGTAGATACAAACTGCGATCCCGATGATGCTGATTACGTTATCCCCGGAAACGATGACGCTATCCGTGCGATAAAGCTCATCTCTTCTGTTCTTGCTGACGCAGTTATCGAAGGCAAGCAGGGCGAACAGCTCGCAGAGGCTCCCGCAGCTGAAGAAGCAGCAGAAGAAGCTCCCGCAGCTGAATAATCAGGCTTATAAAGCTAACAAAATCAAAAATAACGGAGGAAAATAAAATGGCACAGATCACAGCTAAGGCCGTAGCTGACCTCAGAGCAAAGACAGGCTGCGGAATGATGGACTGCAAAAAGGCACTCGTTGCATCCGAAGGAGATTTTGACGAGGCTATAAAGTATCTTAGAGAAAGAGGACTCGCAGTAGCTGCAAAGAAGGCAGACAGAATTGCTTCCGAGGGCGCTGTTGAAATACTCAAGAGCGAAGACGGCACACTCACAGCAATGGTTGAGGTTAACGCTGAAACAGACTTCGTTGCTAAGAACGCAACGTTTAAGGAATTCGTTGTAGATATTCTTAAGACTATCCTTGCAAACAAGCCCGCTGATATGGAAGCTCTTATGGCTTGCAAGTGTGCTGATTCCGAGTTCACAGTTGAACAGGCTCTTAAGGATAAGATCTTTACAATAGGCGAAAATATGAACATCCGCCGTTTCATTATCGTTGAAGGTATCACAAGCACATATATTCACGGTAACGGAACAACAGGCGTTATCGTTAAGTTCGATACAGATGCTGCTACAGCAGCTAAGGCTGAATTCGCTGAAATGGCAAAGAACGTAGCACTTCAGGTTGCTGCAACATCTCCTCTCTACGTTAATAAGGAAGCAGTTCCTGCATCCGTTATCGACGAAGAGAAGAACATTCTTATGGAACAGATCAAGAACGATCCCAAGAATGCAAGCAAGCCCGAAGCTATCATCGAAAAGATGGTAAGCGGAAGAATAGGCAAGTACTACGATACAAACTGCCTCTCCGAGCAGGAATACGTTAAGGATGACTCCCTTACAGTTGCTAAGTATATCGATGCTGAAGCTAAGAAGATGGGCGCAGATATCAAGCTCGTTGCTTTCTATAGCTACGAAAAGGGCGAAGGTCTCCAGAAGAGAGAAGACAATTTCGCAGAAGAAATTGCAAATATGATCAAATAATTAATGCCTATATAAAAAACCGAAACTTCAATGAAGTTTCGGTTTTTTTTGTTGCATTTGCAAATATTACGGAGTATATTCAATAACCGGAGCACTCGTAAATACTCCCGCGGCAAGAATAGCAACGTCAAGGGCATCTCTGTACTTATCTCCGTTCATATCGGTATGGTCGTAACGTGCATCAATCTCGGATTTTCCCATATCAAACACAAAACTAGTGATATCGAGAGTATCAATATAGCCGTCTCCGTTTATATCACCTGATGTAAGACGAATATGTGATATTTCTGATTTTGAACTCTTTGTAAGATCAATATCGTTTTCTGTGATGACAATATTGTTTATAACGTAGTCAAGTGCATCCGCCTTAGTTATCTTAATTGAGTAGGTACCGGGGGAATTAACTGTCAATGAGAAATCTCTCGTTATAGATCCCGTTGCGTCAATGATTCCGGGCCATACAGAGTCAACAAGAGTTTCTCCCTCGTAAAGCAGTATACCGATGGGCTCTTTAGGATTGTCATACGTAACTTTACCTGAAATAGCGAATCCCTTAACTTCAATTTTCGGAGTTGATAGGGTTGAAATATTGTTTCCGCTGTCGTAGTATACGTATGTTATAAGCTCATCGCCACTATATGCTGAAAGGGTTGCTGACGTGCTTGAATTCAAGCTGTTTGCCTGAGCAGTAGTTGCAAGCTTTATACTGTTATCGTCAAAAGAACCGTTGAGAAGAGCAAATCTTAAGGTGACAGCCGATGTGAAGTCAGAATATGTCACTTTCTTGTCCTGATGTACTATAATGCTTATATATCCTGTATTTCCTATCTCTGCGTATGATATAACAGGAACGACACCTGATGACTGCCACTTATCGGTTACGGTAAGTCCTGATTTTACTGTATCGGCAAGGTCGTAGAAGTATTCTTCTCCATCCGAATTATATGCAAGCTTTCCTGAATAATCCTTTGAAGCTGCATCCCAAGCCTCGTATAAATAACATTCTTCTCCAAGAGATTCAGCGCCGTTAACGGTTGTTATAGGAGCTACCTTTGTCTTGTCAAACGATATTATAATCGATTGAGTTTCGCTTATGTCGCTACCCTTGAACTGAAGTGCAACGTCCTTTGTTGCAAGACCGTTAAATCTTTGGGAATTATGTGATACAAGAACTCGCATAAGTGTAGGCAGATGCCATACTGCAGTGAAAACGGTATCATTATTTACAGTGTAAGTATCACCTGCATAGTAAATGTTAACTCCGTCAGACCATCCCGCAAAAGCGTATCCTTCCTTTGTTAAGGTGTTTTCCGGAAGAGTGATCTTTGTTCCTGCCGTGACAGGCTCCTGCGTGGGAACTGTTCCCGTTGTGCCTTCACCGCCTACGTACGTTACGGTATAGGTTATGGGGGCGGGAGTCTCCGATTCTTCCCATATAGCCGTAAATGACGTATCCATATTTACAGTATAAGGATCTCCGGCTTCGTATGATACAAAGGCAGTATCATAGAAGTATACGTTTTTAACACCAAAAAGAAGCTCTTTTCCGGTGGTATTTCTTCCAATAAATATTCTTAATCCTTTAAGAGCCGAAGGATCAAATGCAACTGTGCCCTCAGCCACCATTGCAGTTGGAGAAATATCAAACACGTTCCAGCCGTCCTTAAGTTTGAGAGCCCAAAGGTCAATGTTGACTTCATCTTTTTCTAAAACGGTGTTATAAAATTCAAATTGACCGTATTCAATATTTTCAGTGTTCTCAACGTAGATCTCGAAATGAAGCTTTGCCGTTGGAGACTCAAAGTATCGAGAAACGTCGATGGGACTGAGTGTTTCGAACATTAATATGGGGCAGTAGTTCCTAACAGAGGAATAATATATTCCGTTTCCGTCATCAGCTTCCATGCCAAAATTCCAATTGCCACTAGACGTTACTGCGTCACCTGTTGCGTAGCTCAGATATGAAATGTCTTGATATCCGCTCCATCCCTTGAAGACGTACCCTTCTTTTGTGAAGGTATTCTCTGCAAGCGTGATCTCTGTTCCTGAAGCAACAGGACTTTGAGAAGGAGCTACGCCCGTCGCACCCTCTCCGCCTTCGTACGTTACCGTGTGCAGTTTTTTCCAAATTGCTGTAATTGTTGTATCATCTCTTACTGAAACCGTATCACCAACTGCACCGTGAGACCATCCTCCAAACACGTAACCGTCTTTTGTGAAGGGGTTTTCAGGAAGAGTGAAGGATGTGCCTGCTACAATATAATCTTGAACGAGAGCAGTGCCTATCGCACCCGTAGCGCCTACATAGGTTACAGTACATATTTTTTTCCAGACCGGAGTTATTACCGTGTCTTTTTTTATTGTAACTGTATCACCGACATCACCGTGAGACCAGCCTCCGAATACGTAACCTTCTTTTGTAAAGGGATTATCTGCGAGAGTGATCGTTGTGCCTGCCGTGACATTCTTCTGCGTGGGAGGCGTACCTGTTGCGCCTTCACCGCCTACGTACCTTACATTATATAATTTTTTCCAAAGTGCAGTAAACGTAGTGTCGGAAGTTACAGTGTACGTATCCCAGGGCGCATATGTCTGAAATCCGTTGGGGAGATAATTATATTTGGAATAACCGAATTCAACCTTGCCAACAGAAATTACAGCAATATCTGTTGTGTACTGGAAATATCTGATGCTACAGACTTCTGAAATATCCGTAATAGGGGTTTGATACCTTTGACTATAAAAAGCATCTTCAACCTTGAGAATAAGCTCATTCCAACCGTCAACGAGTTCAACATATGTTAGATCCCAAATAAGAGTCTTGGAGATATCTGCGTTGTTAAGTTCAAAACAACACATTTTAAACCCGGATGTATTGCGTGCAGATGCATCGCTTATATAAAGATCAACCTTTACGTAATCGGGAAGTTCCGTAGCTTCGGTCGTTACTGTTGCACAGTAAACGGGGCATAGTTCATCTTCATATGCCGTTTCTCCGTCCACTTCTTTTTCAGTATCGGCTCCATATATTTTCGTCTTCGTTACATCGATAAGTGTATCCTGAGCGTCTGTTATATTTCCGTCAGTCCAGCCTGCAAAAGCGTAGCCTTCTTTTGAGAATGTGTTTTCCGGAAGAGTGATCTTTGTGCCTGCTTCAACCGTAGTTTGGGTCGTTGTGATTTCACCGTCTTCAAGCATCTCCCAACCCATAAAGTTTGTCCAACCCCATGTATCTGCTACATCAGTATTTACAATAATGAAGAACACCTCAGAAGCATCCCAATTTTCTTCGGTTGTAGCGGTTTCAAGTGTAATTGTATTCCAACCTTCTACTACGGGGAAACTTCCGTAATGTGCATAATAGCCCGGAGTAGGGGAATCCTTAGTGCTTGATAATGCTACGCCTACATTTGTAATGGGTGATCCTTCAGCAATGCAAACGTCTATTGTGAGATAATCATATCCACTAAGATCAACGCTGGATGAACCTGCATCTTTAAGGTTACCGCAAAGAAATATACCTTTGCCGACTGACACAGCCTGCTTGCCGTGAAATTCACCAATAACTGCTGTGCCGTCAGACCAGAAGTTACCGGTATCTGTATCGGAAAAGCTGTAGATAAGCGTTTCCTCTGCCTGTTTAGCTCCACCCCCGCCTTCGTACGTTACCGTGCAGGTTTGTTGATCTGTTTCTGCAGATACCGGCACCGATATGATACATAGCGTGCTTATAATTATCATCACCATGATCAGCAACTTGTAACTGTTGCGTGTCTTTATTGATAGCTTCAAAACTATCGCCTCCTAATAGAATGTTTTTGATGGTCTTTAAAGATCCAGTAAAATAAAAAAGTGCGCAGTCAAAGCTGCGCACTAAAAAACACATAGCTCAGACTGTCGCCAAACAAAATCTTATTAACATAACCGTATATACCTATCCAGTGTATGCAAAAAAGAGCATCTGTGTTTTTTTCAAAAATAAAAACACACACACTTAAATAGGCATAAAAATATACGGTACGTATAATATAAAATTTTGTTTGGCAAATATATTATACCACATTATGTGTTTTTTTCAATATAGTATGTAATATTTTTCAAAAAAATCCCTTCAAGGCGTTCCTTGAAGGGATAAGGTTATTTCAGCATTTCACACAGATAATCAAGTGCTTCGAGATAGCCTGCGAAGCCTTTGCCTTTAACGGTGTGAACGCAGGCGCTTCTTATGTAGGATATCTTTCTGAATTCGTCTCTTGTGTCGGGGTCTGATATATGAACTTCAACTGTTGGAATGCCTACAGCCTTGACTGCATCGAGCAGGGCAACGCTGGTATGGGTATATGCTGCCGGATTTATTATAATTCCGTCGTACACCTTATAGGCACGCTGTATCTCGTCAACTATTGCGCCCTCGTGATTCGACTGAAAAAAATCGGTCTGCACGCCTTTTTTATCGGCGTGATCCTTGATCATTGTAACAAGATCTGCATAAGTGGCACTGCCGTATATCTCGGGCTCACGTATGCCGAGCATATTGAGATTTGGGCCGTTAATTACAAGAATTTTCATTGAAATCCCTCCAGATAAGTTTTGCGGCATCCTCGGGGGATGTGTTATTTTCGATATAAGAATCTCTGAACGCCTCATACATAGGTCGGCGTTTGTCCTGCATTACCCGAAGGGCTTCGATATCAGTTGATAGCGGTCTGCCCTCCATATCAAGACTGTCAAGATCTCTTTTGATCTCATAGATGCGCCCGTTCTGATGGAGCAGGGGATAGTTTTCGGGAACGGTGACTGCGCCTCCGCCTGTGATTATTATTGCTCCTTGCTTTGGAGCTACGGAGCGTATAATCTCTGTTTCTATCGCTCGGAAGGCAGCCTCTCCGCCTTCCTTGAATATCTGCGGTATCGGCTTTCCTGCAGCTTTTTCAATCATTTCGTCAAGCTCGAAGAACTCTCTTCCGGATATGTCGGCAAGGATCTGTCCTATCGAGCTTTTTCCGCTTCCGGGCATTCCGATAAGCACGATGTTTTCGCTTTTTCTGGTAAGTGAGAAGGCGTACTCCTCCGAAAAACTATCAGGTATCGAGATATCGAAAAACAGCTCCTCTGCCTCTTTTGCCTGAGCTGTGAGCATAAGCAGACCGCCTATGCAGTTGATGCCTCTTTTTTCAGCATCCATTATCAGCTTTGTGCGGAGAGGATTATAGACGACGTCTATAACTCCACTGCAATTGGGAAAGATGTCGAGCGATACGGGAGAAGAAAAATTGTCGGGGTACATTCCTACCGGAGTAGTATTGACTATAATATCGGCATCGGCATGATTTTTTATGTTACCGTAATTATCCTCACCGCTTCGGGATATTACGATCACCTTATCGGCACCGAGCTCTTTTGCGCAGTACTGCGCCGTACGTGAAGCGCCTCCGCTTCCGAGGACGAGCACCTTTTTACCTTTGAAATCAATATTAGCCTTCTTTGCAAGACAGCAAAAGCCGTATTTGTCGGTATTATATCCGTACAGCCTATCGCCTCGTCGTACAACGGTATTAATTGCCCCGATCTCCTCGGCTTCCGGTGATATAATGTCGCAATAGTCCATTACAGTCCGCTTATAGGGAATAGTAACGTTAAGACCGCCTATATCCTCTCTTGCCATAAAAGCAGGTATATCCTCAGGCTCGAGCTCTATCAGCTTGTAATCTTTATTGCCAAGTGCCTGATGTATGGGTACGGAAAAGCTGTGCCCGAGTTTTCTGCCGATAAGCCCGTAAATTAGCTTTTTCATTTAAGCCTCCAGATAGTTTCCGAGAAATATGAATTTTTCGCAGCAACCCTCAAGGCTTTCGAGCATTGCAACAGTTTGGGGATCGTTAATACTTGCCTGAAGCTCAAAGAAGAACAAGAATTCAAAATCGTGTCCGGGAATGGGACAGCTTTCGAGCTTGATGAGGTTGATCTCAAGTGCTGCAAGCTTTGAGAGTATCTCGTAAAGTGCACCCGGCTTATGCTCAAGCGCTAAAATAAGGCTGATATGGTCTGCACCGGGATATATCTCGGTGTTTTTTGTTATGCAGACGAAACGGGTATAGTTGTTATCGCTGTTCTGGATAGAGGATGCGATGGTCTCAAGTCCGTACAGCTTACCGCTGTTGTGGGAAGCAATAACTGCGATTCCGCTATCGTCAGATGCTGCGGCAAATTCGGCAGCCATAGCGGTGTTATCCTGCTCGACCACCTTAACCTTATCTCCCAAGGATCTTATGAAATTACTGCACTGACCGAGTGCCTGCGGATGGGAGTGTATCTGAGTTACGTCGGAAAGCTTTGTGCCCGGCTTTGCAAGAAGCTCGTGTCTTATGCACAGACGCTCGCTTCTGACTATACGCACGTTCTTTGAGATGAGAAGATCGTAGGTGCTTCTGACAGATCCGTTTGAGCTGTTTTCTATCGGAACTATGCCAAAACGGCAAAGTCCGCTTTCAACTGCATCAAAAACAGCCTCGAAGGTCTTTAGGAAAACGAGATTTCCTCTTGGGAACATTCTGTCAGCCGCCATCTGCGAATAAGCACCCTCAACACCCTGGCAGGCGATAGTGCCTGTCTGCGGGAATGCATCCTTTTTATTTGCGAGGGCTGTTTCTATTTCAGATCTCACCTTTGAATTTGAAGGGCAGAGCATTTCCTGATAAGCTCTGCTGAGCTCAAAAATGGTAGAATAAAGCCTGTGGGAGTACATCTCAAACTCCCCGCTTTCTTCCATTACCTTTTTGAGTATTTCACGCTCACGTCCCTTGTTCAGAATGGGAAGTGAGTGCTCTTTTTTATATTCCGCAACTTCCTTTGCAAGATTCATTCTTTCGATGAATAACGGAAGCAGCTTATCGTCTATACTGTCTATTTTTTCTCTTATTTCCGAAAGCTCCATTTTATTTTCCTCCAAGTAACATATCAAGAATAACCGTAGCAGTTACCGCCTCTACTACCGGAACGGCACGCAATGTAACACATGGATCGTGTCTTCCTTTTATTATAAGCTCTGCCTCTGTCATGGTATCAAGATCAACCGTTTTCTGAGGCTTTGCGATAGACGGAGTAGGCTTAAATGCCACACGGAAAACTATCGGCATTCCGTTGCTTATACCGCCGATAATACCGCCGCTGTTATTGGTTGAAGTTTCTATTTTTCCGTTATTTACAACAAACGGGTCGTTATTTTGAGAGCCGAGCGCTCTTGCGGCATCAAAGCCTGCGCCAAACTCAAGTCCTTTGACTGCAGGGATACCGAAAATCGCCTGTGAGATGCGGTTTTCGATACCGTCAAACATAGGAGAGCCTATACCTGCAGGCATTCCTATAACGGCACATTCAATAACACCGCCAACAGAGTCACAGTTGCCTGCTGCATCCTCGATCTCTTTCGCCATCATATCTCCTGCCTGCATATCTATGACCGCAGGATTACGTGATGCGATTTCTGAGAACATCTCTTTGGTTGGATGAAGAGGGAAGGGCCGGTCGTTTATCTTGCCTATAGACGCTATGTGAGCACCTACGAATATATTTTTTCTTGCAAGTATCTGAAGTGCAATACCGCCTGCTATGCAAAGCGGAGCAGTCAGCCTTCCGGAAAAATGGCCGCTTCCTCTCATATCACAGCTCTCGCCGTATCTTAAAAGAGCCGTGTAGTCTGCATGTGACGGACGTGGTGTTTTTGTGAAGCCCGAATAGTCGTCCGAGCGCATATCATGATTTTCAATTATTGCACAAAGAGGAAATCCGTTTGTTTTGCCGTCCTTTATACCCGACAGAATTATCGGAACGTCGGGCTCACGTCTGTGCGTGGTAAGTTTGCTTTTTCCGGGAGCTCGTCTTGACATAAACGAAAGAAGCTCTTCCTCGTTTATCTCCTCACCCGACGGAAGTCCGTTTATATTGACTCCGATGGCTTTGCCGTGCGATTCGCCGAACACTGATATTCTCAGATCTTTTCCGTATTCAGATGACATCCGCTTTTCCTCCTAAATCTGTAAAGTCTTCAAAGAATGAAGGATATGATTTATTAACTGCCTGCGCACCGATTATCTTAACGGCATCGGATGCGTGAGCTGCGGCGATAGACGCCGCCATAACTATTCTGTGATCGTTTGCACCGTCTACGGTGCCGCCCGTAAGCGGTCTGCCGTTTACGATAAGCTCATCGGAAAGTGCGATTGCGTCGCCTCCGAGTGAATTTATCATATCTGCAACAGTTGCAAGTCTGTCGCTTTCCTTAAGTCTTAACCTTGCCGCACCGGTGAAGCGTGATTGACCGCTTGCATATGCTGCTACGACTGCAAGAGTCGGAAGCAGATCGGGTGTATCGGTGATATCGGTGACACATCCGTTAAGCTTATCTGAAGATACCGTCACGGTATCTCGCTCGCAGCTTATCTTTGCTCCAAAGCCATCAAGAATAGAAAGAATCTTGCGATCGCCCTGGCATGAGGAATTGTAAAGCCCTCTGACCGATATCCTTCCAGATATTGCACCCGAGCAGAGAAAAAATGCTGCATTTGACCAATCTCCGTCAGCGCTTATGCTTTGAGGAGATTTAAGGCGTTCAACACCGATAATTTTGTATCCGTTATCGGCGCGTTCTGCTCTTGCACCGAAAATGCGCAGAGTAGATAAGGTCATATTAACGTACGATGCGGACTCAAGCTTTGAAGAAAGGACTATCTCGCTCTCGCCCTCCGTTACCGAAAGAGCCATAAGGAGTCCTGTTATATACTGAGAGCTTACGTTTCCCGGAAGGGTGTATTTTCCTGCCCTAAGAGTACCGGAAATATCAAGCGGTAGGTTGTCCGACGAGAAGCTTACACCGCCTGATCTCATTGCATCTACAAGCTCACCGATAGGTCGCTTTGGCAAACGTCCCGACCCGGTAAACGATGCGCTTTTGCAGCGTGTTGCCGCAACGGGAAGCATAAATCTGAGCGTTGATCCGCTCTCTTTGCAGTTGAAGGTATAATTTTCAGATGAGGCGCTGCCGGGATATACCGTGCAGTCCTTACCCGAGAAGGTAACCTCTGCCCCGAGCCCCTTTATACATTCTGCAGTTGCTTTTATATCGTCACAGAGTGAAGCGCCTTTTATTGTTGTAGGAGCATCAGATAAAGCCGAGCATATCATAAGTCTGTGAATATCTGATTTTGATCCGATTATGGCAACCTCTCCGCCAAGAGCGGAGGGGGTGATTATAACGTCCATTTTATTGAGCCTTTCCAAACTTTATATATTTTTCAAGCTCCGTCACGGGCTCGTTTTTAAGTGTGCATTTTCCTATTTCAAGTGGCAGTATCAACGTGATCTTTGCGCCCTCCCGTTTTTTATCCGAAAGCGAGGCTCTGACGAGTGCATCGGTATCAAAATCGGTATTTATCGGAAGATTATATTTAACAAGTGCCTTTTCTATGAGAGCGGCAGTGCCGATCTTTGTAATGCCGAGAGCTTCTCCTGCTCTTGCTATCATTGCCATTCCTATAGCAACCGCATGTCCGTGTGCAATCTTGAAATTACTGCATTTCTCTATTGCATGTCCTATGGTATGACCGAGGTTGAGAAGCTTTCGCTCGCCGTTATCAAATTCGTCACGCTCGACCACGATTCCCTTGAATTCAACGCAGCGTGCGACCGTTTCTATCAAAGAATCTGAAGAAAGGTCTTTTGACAGCTGTGAGAAGAGCAGATCGCTGAACAAAACGCCGTATTTTATCGATTCAGCCATTCCGTTTGCAAATTCCTCACTCGGAAGAGTAGAGAGCGTGTCAACGTCGCAAATAACCAGCTTTGGCTGCTTGAATGCGCCTGCAAGGTTTTTTCCTGCCGTAAGATCAATTGCAGTTTTGCCTCCGACCGAGGAGTCAACTGATGCAAGAAGCGTTGTAGGTATCTGAATATAATTTATACCTCTGAGATAGACAGCGGCTGCAAAGCCGGTAATATCTCCCGTAACACCGCCTCCGAGAGCGATAACGATATCGGATCTGGTAAATGATCTTTCCGCGAGAAACTCGAGTATGTTTGAAAGGGTGGAGATATTCTTGCTTTCCTCTCCGGCAGGGAATACGAAGCAATCTACCGAAAAGCCTGCATCCTCAAGACTTTTGACTGCCGTTTTAAGATAAAGTCTCTCAACGTTTGAATCCGTTATTATAGCGGCACGGCATACTCCCGTGACAGCTGAAATATACTCACCGCATTTGCTGAGTATACCAGAGCCTATCTTTACGTCGTATCCGCCGCCGACGTTTATTTTAACTGTTCGTGTTGACATTGTCAGGTACCTCCGGCTGTAAGCTTAAGCTCTTTTCCTTCTTTAAGAAGGGCTCTTAAGCGTTCGGCGTCTTCATTTTCAAGCGCTTCAAGATATTCACGGAGATTGTCTATCAGAAGTCGGAGCTCATTTGTAAGATAATCGGCGTTAGCCATAAAAAGCTCTGTCCAGAGATTTTCATCAAGCTTTGCAACTCTGGTAAGGTCTCTGTAGCTTCCTGCAGAGAAGCCCATATGCATCTGCGCCGTGGGAGATTTTATAAATGCGTTTGACGCAATGTGCGCAAGCTGTGAGGTGTAGGCTATTATCTTATCGTGCTCTTCTATATCCGAAAAAGTGACCCTTCCAAATCCGATATCAAGGTAGAAGTTTTTCAGATATTCGAGCTCGTCTATATTTGAATGTCTGTCGGGTGTAAGTATCATTGAGGCGTTATCGTAAAGCTTTTCGGATGCATTTGTAAATCCGCTTACCTCTTTACCTGCCATAGGATGTCCGCCTATATAGGAAAAGCCGTATTTTTCTGCCTTTTCAACTATAGGCTGATATATGGCACGCTTGATACCGCAAAGATCTATAAGAAGCGTACCGCTCATAAACTCAGCCTTTTGGTTTACTACAGCAAGCGTAGCCTTGGGCGGTACTGCAATCATTATAATATCGCACTCGGAGATGCGCTCGTCCGTAAGAGTTCCGTCTATTGAGTTTGACATTCTGGCGAGCGTCATTGTTTCTTCATTCAGATCAAATCCGAGCACTGTGTGGTCTGTACGATGCTTTATGCTTTTTGCCATTGATCCGCCTATCAGACCGAGTCCGATGATTCCGATGATCATTTACTGTGCTTCCTTTCCGGTTACCTTTGAGATGTATCTGAGCTTATTCGCAAGCGCATCAAACGCTTCGGGACGTATGGACTGAGGTCCGTCGCACATAGCGTGCGGAGGATCGTTGTGAACCTCTATAATAAGACCGTCTGCGCCTGCTGCGACTGCTGCACACGAGAGTGAATCAACGAGAGCAGAACGACCTGCCGAATGGCTGGGGTCTATAATTATAGGAAGGTGAGAAAGCTGCTTAAGAACGGGTATTGCGGCGATGTCAAGCGTATTTCTCGTGTAAGTCTCAAAGGTACGAATTCCTCTTTCGCAAAGGATGACCTGCTCGTTTCCTCCTGCCATGATATATTCGGCACTCATAAGAAGCTCCTCGTAAGTGGAGGAAAGACCTCTCTTCAAAAGTATGGGCTTATTTGTTGCTCCCAGAGCCTTCAGAAGCTCGAAATTCTGCATATTTCGAGCGCCGACCTGAATGATGTCGACATCATCGAAAAGCGGAAGCTGTGAAATATCCATTATCTCGGTAACTATAGGAAGTCCGGTTATCTGCTTTGCAAGTAAAAGAAGCTTGATACCGTCTCCTCTGAGCCCCTGGAATGCATAGGGGGACGTTCTCGGCTTGAACGCACCGCCTCTTAATATAGTAGCACCGCTGTTTTTGACGCTTTGAGCGATAGAGCAGATCTGCTCCTCCGATTCGACAGAGCAGGGCCCTGCGATAAGCGTCAGCGCACCTCCGCCTATCTGCGTATTTCCTACCTTTATAATAGAATCCTGCGGATGAAACTTTCTGTTTGCATTTTTATACGGCTCCTGAACTCTCGTTACCGAATCAACGATATCAAGTGCTGATATAAGGTCTATATCAAGGTGAGAGGTGTCTCCGACCAGACCGAGTATGGTCTGTGAAGTACCAATTGACGTGTGAACCTCTACACCCTTATCTTTAAGCCAGGATATGAGTAATTTAAGTTGTGACTCTTCCGGATCTCTCTTTAATACAACTACCATAATGAACTCCATTCTGCCGTTTTTCGGCTACCGTCTATATACGAATTTTTATTACTAAAAAAATTAACCCCCACAGCGTTTAGCCGTGGGGGATGTGTACCAATTAATATGAGCTATACTCAGAACACGCAACCCTTTAAGCCAAACGCAAATAAGCCTTACCAAAATAATAATAGGTAAAGCTGAAGAAATAGCTAAAAAAGCTGTATGCGATTGCAGAAAGCTTACTGTTCATAATAATATACTCCTATGTTAATCAGTAGTATATCACAACTTTTTTTCTCTGTCAATAGTAATTTTGAATTTTTATTCGTGTGCTTTATAGGATTTTTTGACATCAGTCAAAATAACTACAAAAACAGTAAAAAAACATCGGATGTGCTTGTATTTTTTTGAAAAATATGTAATAATATGTATTAGCAAAAAGAAAACAGTTTTGAGGTATAACATCGTGGATTCAAAAAGAAGCTCATTTACCGGTAAAATAGGATTCGTTCTGGCTGCCGCAGGATCGGCAGTCGGACTTGGCAATATATGGCGTTTCCCGTATCTTGCGGCAAAATACGGAGGCGGAATATTTCTGCTGGTGTATCTGATACTGTCCGTTACCTTCGGCTTTTCTCTTATGGTAGCCGAGATCGCTATCGGACGAAAGACAGGACTCAGCCCAATAGGAGCGTTCAGAACGCTTGACAAAAGATTCACCTTTGCAGGATATCTTGCTACCTTTGTGCCGTTGATAATCCTTCCGTATTATTCGGTTATCGGAGGATGGGTGCTGAAATATCTCTTCGGATTTGCCGGTGGCAACGTAGAGGCAATGGCGGCAGACGGATATTATAAATCGTATATAGCCGGGACAGCAGAGCCTATTATATGGTTTATGATATTTATGGCGCTGACTGCCGTAATAGTTTTGTTCGGCGTTGAAAAGGGAATAGAGAAGGTAAGCAAGGTCATGATGCCCATATTGGTTATTCTGATTTTGTTTATCTCGATATATACTATATGTTCAATGGATGGAGCCTGGGAGGGCGTTATATATTATATCAAGCCAGATATTTCAAAATTCTCTCCTATGACCGTTGTTGCGGCAATGGGTCAGCTCTTCTATTC
>JAZSMJ010000062.1:0-13813 GCA_045535815.1 Eubacteriales bacterium | reverse complement strand
ACTAACCTATGAAAATGCCCCAAAAGTTTTTGTGAGGGGGTGTGGGGGAACACTTTTTGCAAAAAGTGTTCCCCCACCTATGCATTCAGCACATCCAACCCCTCACAGCACTCGATCTATGACCTTTCTTGCGCCGGCATTATCGCTTGTTATAAGCAGGAACACGTATCTGTCCTTGCTATAGACCTGCGCTGATACGATGGTATTATAATATCCGTCGTAATCGTATATCTCCATCTCCGAGCTCTGCATCATATTGATACGGCTTCTGAACACCTTTTCGGCATCGGAGACGTCATCCTCAGAGCTCATCTCAAAAATATGCACCTCAAAAACCTCTATGCCCGACGATATTCGCACGGCATACTTCTCAATTCTGTCAAACAGCTCAAGCTCGCCGTGCTTTCCCGTATACATATAGCAGGCGATATCGCTGTCAAGCCATCCCTTTTCATAGGGCTCTGCCTCTGAAAAATATACAACACCCCTACCGCACTCGGGATACAGCTCCATTATTCTTGCAAGTATATCGGTCGGCTCGCTCAGGCTTTTTTCTGAGCAGGACACCAACAGCATCGCTACCAGCATCAAAACTGCCACTCTCGCTTTCATATCGCACCTCCGCAAAATATATTTTCTATATTTTACCTTATAACCGATGCGAAAGAGGACGAAAAAAGATCCACCCTTACGGATGGATCTTAATTTTTTATTTATTCTCCGATCACTATGCCCTCTTCCCAGAGTGAATAGGGGCATACGGGAGTATCGAACACGTAAAGTCCGACGTGGAGAAGCGTTCCCTTTGTAAATCCGGTAGAGCCTACTATTCCGAGAGGTGTATCCTTTGTAACCTCGGTGCCCTCGGTTACCGAAATACTGCTCAGGTGAGCGTACAGACTCTTAAGACCGAAGCCGTGTTCAACCACTACTACGTTACCGGTCATAGCGGTATATCCTGCGTAAACTACAACGCCGTCGTTTACCGCTCTTGCTTCACTTCCAACCGTTACGAGATAGTCAACACCCTCATGGCGGTAGGTCTCACCCGAATTGGTAAGTATTCTGTAAAGACCGAAGCCTGTCATGATCTGTGCATCGCATCCCTCGGAGAACAGACCGTTCCAATACTTGGTGGTATTGCTCTCTCTTAAGTGAGTGCCTATATTTTCATCAAACTCTGCAAACGCCGTCTCGCTTCTGCAGTTTCTTATAAGCTCGGAGCTTATATCGTATCCCTGAGTCTTGAAGGTCTTTGCCTCCATCTGAAGCGTAAGGCTTTGTACTACGTCGCCGTAGAATACCGAGAAGTTATAGTATTCCGCATCCTCAAGTCCGACCTTTATCGGAACGAGAGCTCTAACGTAATCGCCGTCTGCAAAGAATACAGGTTCAAAATCTATTGCAGGCTCAGATGCGAAGGTTACCTTTGAGGGATCGTCAACGTTTATACCCGAGATAACTACGAATTCACCGGGAAGTATAGAGGTTTCCTCGAGATAGAATGCCGGTCTTCCCTTTACGTTTGCGGTAAAGCTATAGCTTGCGCTTCCGTACGAGCCTCTTACTATATTTTCATACCATTCTGCAGTTATATCCACCTGAACCACCGAGCCCTCGCCAAGAGTACCCGATGCAAGATTTTCGTAAAGACCGTCGTATACCGTAGAGCCGTCTTCTGTTATTTTTACGTTGAGATAGTTAGGCTCAATGTCAAAGCTGAGGCTGAGGTCGCCTGCAAGAGATACGGTCTGTACCTGAGTTGAGCTGGGCGGAGTTTCGATAGCTCTTGTAACGTCATCATAAAGCAGGTACTGCCATACCATACTTGAGGGAGCTACCTCGCCGTTGCTCACCGTCAGAACGGGAGCCTTTGATATATCGTAAAGATATTCCGAATAAGAAGAGTTCAAAAACTTTTCGGCGTATTCTCTCGTTATGCGGTAAGCATTGCCGTTACTGTCAACGAAATACGCCTCGTCGGGATCGGATGAGAAATAATATTCATACACCGACTCAACGTCATAGCTGTAATAGGTGACCTCGCAGTGCTCGGTGCCGACAAGAGGCTCGGGCAGAGAAGTAGTGCTGTTTGCAGCATCGTTCAGCGCAAGAAAATAACTTATCGTATCGTTTTCGATCTCCTCGGGATTATTCTGAGAATTGCGCTCGAAAATAAACTGCTCTCCCTGCGAATCGCTGAGCATTATCTTATTTACAACTCTTTCCGCAACCGGAGTTTGCACCGATGATACGTAATTTGCAATTGCTATATATGTAGGAATAAACATTGCAATAATGCATACCAAGGCTATTATAATACCTTTTTTATTCTTCATATTGATCTCCTTACCATATAACTTAGTCGGCAAGATGCTTACACTACGCCTATTGTAAATTTATTATACAACATTTTTCCCCGTCGGTCAAGCATTTATTGAATATCGTCTTTTTCTGTTTTTTTCCTTAACTCCATCTCACGTATAAAAACAGAATCGGGCTCAAACTCCACCGTGCAGATCTCTTCATTCAGCTTGAAAACGGCGATATATGCCTTTTTAGGATCGAGATTTACCCTATAGTTCATCCTTCTTGAGATCTTGCCGTGCTTGCCTTTTATCCTTTTGATGCTGTCCTTGGTCTTTTCCTCAATTTCAAGATAGCAGTCAAACGACAGTCTGAATATTTCGGAGGAGCGGTCGTTCATTATTCTGACTATTGCAAGATCGCTCTTGCCGTCTCTGTCGTATATCATATACTGAAACTCAAGTATAGAATATCTGATCGCAGAATAAATGCCTATTGAAAGCGAGATCAGCCCCAGAAGCTGAAGTATCACTCCGTATGCAATAAAATCAAGCTGAGACAGATACATACAGACGGGCGATAGCAAAATAAACACCGTGGCCGCTATTATTCCCTTTTTTGAATATCTTACAGGTCTGCAAGCTATCATTTTAATAACCTCCCTTACTGCTAATCCCAAAAACGTCAAGAGACGCTTTTGTAAAATGGATCTGATCCTTTGCTATATCAAGTATGCCGTAGGTCGGAAGACGGCTCTCACGGGGCCTCGATATGCTTCCCGGATTGAAGAGATAAAGCGGTCTTTCCCTGCCCATATCCTCTCCGCTTATATATTCAAGCATCTGCTCATGAGTGTGTCCGAATATGGCCGCATCTACATCAAGCTCTCTTGCCTTCATATAAATAGCAGAGTATCCGTACTTTACGTTATATCTGTGGCCGTGAGTCAGAAATATCCTATACTTGCCTATCGTAAACACGCTCTGCATATCGTATTTCGAGCGAAGCATAAGCTCCTCGTAATTGCCCGCAACCCTTTCGGTATGCTTTTCGGGATAAAGCAGGGCAAGATTATCAAATTCAAGACAGCCGTCTCCTGCAAACAGAATGCCGTCGGCAGTGCCTGCGTGCATCCTCATAACTTCCTTCATATTGTAATCACTGCCGTGAGAATCGGAAAAAATAATGTATTTCAAAATATTAAGCTTCCCTTTCTGAGATAAATCTTAAATTGCTGTAACAGCCACTCGTTCTTCTTCATATACTGTTATCGGCAAAAAAATATGCCAATAACGGAAAAGAGGTGCTGATCTTGGAAATTAACAAGGATCTTATAAACAAGCTGAGCCGTCTTGATGACAACGACCTTTCGGAGATAATCCGTGCCGTTGCATCTGCAGCAGGCGTCGACGAGCGCCGGGCAGAGCACGTTGCAAAGAATCCCGGCAATATCCGAAGAAAAATCGGAAAAATGACCGAGGAGGACTTTCTTCAGCTTGCCCAAAGCGTTGGGGAAGAAAAGGCAAAAGACATACTGTCAAAGCTCCAATTATGAGGTAAATGAGTAATGGATAATTCGAGCAACATCAGCGATATGCTGAGTAAAGTCCTTGAGAACCCCGAGGTTTTAAAGGTTGCAATGTCTGCGGCGCAGGGCATTATGAACAGCTCTGCCACCACCGCAGAAAGCACGGAGGAGGTAAAGGAGAGCTATCCCTCTGCCGAAAAAGAAGCGGTATCCTTCAATATAGAAGAGGTTTTGAAAAAGGGTATCTCTTCAGGCGGAGGCAGGGATAAGGTCAATCTTCTGCTTGCCATAAAGCCCTATCTTGACGGCGAGAGGGGAAAAAGAATAGACAGCGCAGTTAATCTTCTGCGCCTTCTGGAGCTTGCCAAAACAAGCGGTATGCTAAACGGTATTTTTCATTGATATCTTATCGGAGGTGACTTTAGTTGTACAGCCGAAATTACAATAATAAATCCGCATTCCCGTCTGTACCGCCAAATTACAGCGGTGTTGCATTTATGGAAAATGGATCTGCCAAAGACGAGGATCTTCAAAGCATGAAAAGCGACACCGCAGCGGAGCACGCAGAGGATGATGAGAGAAAATGTCCACGTCGCCCCTTGGATAAGATGCCTCATAGAAAGACCGTGCACCGAGAGGAGACTATAGAAGGCGAGTGTGCGGTATGCGATACTAAAAAGGAATGCACAGAGCATACCGAGCACAGACCCTCTCTTTCATACGAGGATCTTCTTCTCATAGGTCTTATACTGCTTCTTATGCAAAACGGCGCTGATACCGACATAATTATGATACTTGGATTTATTCTTTTTTCTACTATGTTTTAAATTAAACAGGGCGCACCTTTTAAGTGCGCCCGTTTTTTATATGTCTATCCGACTTTAGCAACCGCATGAGCAGGATAAGAGAATTATTGCAAGGACGATAAGGATTATCCAAAGAGTGCAGTCGTTATCGAAAAGATTGCAAAGGCAGTTCATAATGCTCCTCCTTATTATATATGATTGAAAGGACGCTCTCGCGTTTACCTTTCCTATATCATATTATGAAGCAGAGCTATGATTTGCTACTTGCACCCTTACAATAATTATGCCCCTCTCAGAATATCCCCTGCCTTGACCTCAAACGGGACCTCTATCTCAAATTCCATAAACGGATGCGGGGTGGAGTCTATGAGCTCGCCCTTGTCATCCCATATCTGCGAAGCGCAAAACGCACGTCCCGTTTTGCCGGGTGACATGAGCTCGACCTGCTCGCCTGCGCACATTTTATTTCTCTGAACGAATCTTGCTCTCTTGGTTTCCGAGTCATATGAGATTGCATATGCAAGGTACGCCTTCTCTCTCAGATATCCGGTGCTGCTGCTGAGCTGAGCGTTTTCCATACTGTCGTCATAATAAAAACCGGTGCAGTACTCTCTGTGGCTGACGCTTTCAAGCTCTCGCTTCCACTCGGAATTGAATGTATAATTTTCTTTATCTGCCATATAAGCATCCATAGCCATTCGGTAGGCGTTGGTAGTAACGGCGGTATAGTAGGCGCTCTTCATACGTCCCTCTATCTTGAAGCTGCTGATACCGCTTTCCATAAGCTCGGGAATATGCTCTATCATACACATATCCTTTGAGCTCATCACGTACGAGCCTCGCTCATCTATCTCTATCGGCAGACGTGCGCTGTCTCTTTTGACCTCGCCTATCTCATAGAGGTTATATTCCCATCTGCAGGGCTGTGCACACTTGCCTCGGTTAGCATCTCTGCCCGTATAATATTCGGAAAGCAGACACCTTCCGCTGTATGAAACGCACATAGATCCGTGTATAAACGCCTCAAGCTCAAGCTTTTCGGGTATTCTTTTTTTGATTTCAATGATCTCCGCCATCCTGAGCTCTCTTGCAAGGACGACTCTGGATGCCCCCATATTATACCATTCGATGCAGGATGCGTGACTGACCGCACTTGCCTGCGTCGATATATGTATATCGGTGTCGGGCATTATGCGCTTGGCAAGAGCAAGCACGCCTATATCGGCAATAATAAGCGCATCTACGCCTATATCCTTTATCTCGCAAAGATATCTTTCAAGGGCGTCGTATTCGTCCCATCTCGGCATTACGTTTACCGTAAGGTAGACCTTGACAGATCTTTTATGGGCGTACTCAACCGCTTCCTTTAATTCTTCATTTGTAAAATTACCTGCAGGGGCTCTCATTCCAAAGCACCTACCTGCAAGGTAGACCGCATCGGCACCGTACAGCACGGCCGCTTTAAGCTTTTCAAAATTGCCTGCCGGCGACAAAAGTTCGGGCATGGCTTCTCCTTTCGTTTGGCTTGTATTTCGGGGCGTTTGAAAAACGCCCCGTCAACTAATTATTCATCCTCTCTTGCCGCTATAATTGCCGCAATATTGGCATTATGCTCGGTAAGAGTCTTTGCAAACAGCGAATATCCGTTTGCCTGAGCTACGAAGTAGTAGTAATCGGTTTCCGCCGGATAAAGCGCATAGGTAAGCGCATTAAGCGAGGGATTTGATATAGGTCCGGGAGGAAGTCCGTCATACAGATAGGTGTTATACGGATCGTCTCTGTCGTTATCCTCGGGGGTAACCGTATCAAGATCAAGCGAATATCTTATGGTAGCATCGCTCTCAAGCTTTCCGTTCGTGACCGCAGGATTGCTTAAGCGGTTGTGGAATACCGACGATATCGTGCTGTATTCAGAAGCATACTTACCCTCTGCCTGAATCATTGAAGCTACCGTTACTACCTCGTCTACCGTCATTCCGAGATCGGTACATCTGTTGCGGAAGGATTCGTCAAACTTGCGGTTGAAGTTTGTGAGAAGCTTATCTATAACGGTTTCTTCATTTGAATCGCTGAAGAAATAGTAGGTGTCGGGGAAGAGATAGCCTTCAAGACGGTATTTACGATCAGGTCTTGTCTCAAGCTCCTCTATAAACCAATAATAGCTGAAATCGTAATTCTGTATTACCTCTACGAAGCGCTCTCTCGTTCCGATGCCGTATCCGTCAACGAACAGAGTTATAATATCGTCGACCGTATATCCCTCGGGGATGGTAATGGAGATCTGCGTTTTTTCGACAGTCTTTCCCTTGAACGACGCAATAAGCGTATCGTAGTTCATGGACGGTGAAACGGTATACGTTCCGCCCACGAATCCGCTGTCCTTTTTACGAAGCTTGGCATAGAGCTCGAATATACCCGGATATTCTATAACTCCTCTGTCCGCAAGGAGCTGCGCAACGTCGGAGATTCCGTCACCCTCGTCTATGGAAATATCGTACTCAGCGTTTGGCTTTACAAACGCAAACACGTCGTTTCCGACGTAGATGATAACGAAGGATAAGAATACGGAAATGCCAATGACCGCAATAATATATATCATTGCCTTGAGGGCACTTGAAAGTGCCGTTCTTTCCTTTGGCTCTTCTGCATCCGCCTTTTTTCTTCCGATTTTTTTTGCATTATTTGTCTTTTTCTTTTTTTGCTCTGCTCCGGCTCTTACAAAGCGGTCTTTTTCGCCGCCGGGGTTGCTGCCTGCCTTTACTGCAGGAGCAGAAACGGTATTCTCCGACACCCCAAGACCCGAATAAACGCTTGCAGCTCTGCGAGAGCTGTTATCGGAGCTTCTCTGAGGATTGCTTTGTGCCTGAGCACTCTGCGACGCAGAGGTAGTCTGCGGTCTTTGTACCGCAGGCTGTCTTACAGCCTTTTTCAGTGCACCGCCTTCACTCTTTTGAGCCTCGGGGACATTCTGCGGTCTTGCAGCCGATGTCGGCTGCGGTGACCTCTCGGTCCTTGCCTGAGTAGCAGGCTGTGTATTTGATGACGGTCTTACGTAACCGTTGCTTTGCTTTCCGGTATTTCCTCTGTAGCCGTTATCGGGGGTGAAGTCAGAGCTTCTTTTGGAATATACGTCCTTAAGAGTCGGCTCACCTATAATTGCCGCACGGTCAAGTCTTTTTTCCGTGGCAGGCTTATCAGCCCTCTGATTCTGAGCAGGCTGCTTTGCGGCTCCCATTGAAGCCGTGCTCGGACGGTTAGGTCTTACGTAACCGTTTGCCGCCACCTTATTCTGAGGTGTCGGCGCCGTGCTTTTCTGAGCAAGCTCTGCACTTCTCTGCTCTTTTTCATGAAAATGCTTTGTTAGTATATTTTCTATATCGTCTACGGTTATAGAATCTACCTTAGCGCCCGTGTCGCTGTCGGGCGCAATACTGAAGACTCTTGTTTCATCCATGGGCTGAGCGGACGGCTTCTTATCGGCTCCGCTTGCCGCCTCCGTCTTCCCGGACAGCGGCACAGACCGCAGAGCTCTTCTGCGGGGAGCAGCTTCCTTATCCGCTCCGTCTCCTGCCGTATTATTGAGATCTTTGTAATCCATACCGTTTCTCCGTTTTTATTTTTTTAACGATTTCAAACAAGTGCCGCCGCCACGTACAACGCTATACAAAGCAGAAACGATGGCGAAAATATTGATTCGATCAAGCCCTTGATGCCTTTTCTGTCTCCGTCTGCAACCTCGGGTGAGCTTTCGTTGTTCACACCGCTTATATAATATATCCTCTCTGCCGAGCCGAACATAAAATACAGCGAGACCAAAAGCACCAACGCAAGCGTAAATATCAAAAAAACAAGATTGTCGGGCTTCTCTATAAGCCCCTGTATGTATCCGTCAAGGAATATGCTGAAAAGGTTGTTCAAAATATGCACCGTTATTGATGCAAATACAGAACGTGTTACCATAACGGTTACCGCAAAAACTAAACCTGCGTAAAAATATACCGGGAACTGCTTCAGATTGAAGTGTATCATGGCAAACATTGCGCTTGATATCACAGCAGCACAAAAGCTTCCGTTTTCCGAATATTCTGACAGCATAACGCCTCTGAATATAAATTCCTCGGTGATGGCAGGAATTATGGCTATCGCCGCTATAACGTAGAAAACGTTAAGCTCTCCTCCCGTTATATACGAATCGTATACCGAAACCGAATAACCGCCCGAGCTTGTTCCGAAGATATAATACATGGCAAGCTTTATAAGCAGAGTGCCCGAAAGAAGAGCAAGAAATGAAAGAAAAACGAAAAAGATCTTTCCCGGTGCGAAAAGCCCCAATTTCAGCCTCTCCTTAAGAGATGCACCTCTGAGCTTACAGTATACTATTCCCGGAAGGGCAAAAACGAAAAGCTGCAGAACTATTATCGAAAGAAATATATTTTCCTGCGCCCCAAGTGCCCCCGGGTCTGCAAAACGCATAAGCAGCATAAGCGCAAAGATAAGCACCAGCAAAAGAGGCGCTATAAGCGTATTTTTAACCTTCATAGAAAGATCTCACTCCCTTTTCGGTAACCAAAACGTCAGCCGAAAGATCAAATCTTCCCCTCGGGACCTTATCGCAAACGAATCCGCTGTATGCAACCCCTAATTTCGTACCCTTGAACTGCGCAAGACAACGGTCGTAATACCCCTTGCCGTAACCGAGACGGTATCCTTCTTTATCGTAAAGAAGGGCAGGAATGATACAAAGCGCATGCGCCGTACCGTCACCTATCGCAAGCTCAGGAAAATCGATCGGCGGCTCAAGAAGTCCGTATGCACCGACCTCAAGCTGATCGAGAGAGGTGACTATCAGATATTTCATTGTAGTATTCTCTTTGTTGCATCTCGGGAAAGCAACCGTCTTGCCGTCTGAGAGCGCCTTTTCGGCAATACGCATAACGTTCACCTCTTCAGGCTTTGGCGCATACATCAAAACCGCATCTGCAAATCGGTATGACGCAAGCGATAGAACGAGATCGCATATTTTATTGTCAGATCTAAGCTTATAGGAAGCATCAAGCTGACGGCGGAGCTGAGAATATTTGTCCCGAAGCTCTTTTTTTCTTAATCTTATCTCATACATAGCTTTAGTAAATTACTACTTTCTTTAAGGTATCTGCGGTATCCCTTCCGCAAAGAGCCTCAACTATAAGAAGCCCGAAATCCATAGCGGCTCCCATGCCGGCTCCCGTTATATATTTTCCGCTGCTGTCTATAGCGACCTTATCGGGCAACACTCTTGCGCCCGTCAGATACTTTTCAAATCCCGGATAGCAGACTGCATCCCTTCCGCAAAGCAACCCGAGCTTGCCGAGTATACTCGGTGCGGCGCATATAGCGGCTATTATTGTTTTGCTTTTTTCATCTGCCGCATTTTTTATAAATCTGATAACCGTATCGTTTTTCTCAAGATTGAGAGTTCCTGGCATTCCTCCGGGAAGCATTATAAGCTCAGGCTCATCGGTATCAGGCGAGAGCTGAGATACCGTAAGGTCTGCCTTTACGGCAATTCCGTGTGCTCCCGTAACCGTACCGTCCGGATTTACCGAAACGGTTTTAACGTCTATTTCCGCACGTCTCATAAGATCTATGGGACAAAGCGCCTCTATTTCTTCAAAGCCGTCAGCCAAAAATACGTATACCATATCTATGCTCCTTATTCCTCATCGTCAAAATCATCCTCCGGCTCCCAGCCCTCGGGAGGCGGACAGTTAAGGTAAAGCTCGTCTATTGAGAGAAATGCGTTTGCAGATATAACGTCCTCTATCGGTATAGATACCGAATATCCGCAGTCATCGCAGGATACCACCACCTCATCAGGCTTGATCTCAAAGCCGTATGAGCTGTTTTCGGGATTTTTGCATCCGCAGTGTATCGCACCGTCATCCGCCAGCTCGTACAGCATAAATCTTACGACGTCCTCAACCTGCGGATCGGTTGCACTTCTTTCGGCCTCATATCTCTGCATACTGTTTGAATATTCCTCAAAGCTGCTAAAGCCTGCATCGGCAAGCAGAGAAAGGAACTCTCTGTCCGACTGCTCAAGCGCTTCCTTTACGGCATCCTCACGCCCTACGAATGCGATATCCATACCCGAGTAGGTGCATGAAAAAGCAAATATATCTTTATTGAAAAACACACTCGGGCTTATAACGAAGTTATGAGGCTTGGTGCATAAAATGCAGGGTATGTCAAGTCTGAGCTTGTCGCCCTCTGCACGGGTTATGGTAAGTGCACTTCCGCCGCAGCTGCATTTAAGTCTTATCATATCTCCGCTGAGCGAAAAGATACCGACTATGCTGACGACGTTTGCACCGCAGCACGGACATCTGTATGCTATTGTGGATTTGCTTGCCTCGAGTATCATTATTTATTGCCTGCCTTGACTTTTTTTAGTTATACGGGTATAATATTCTTGATATTTTAAAAGTGTTGAATTTAATCGATTGCAGTATATTTGCCATCTCTTGCACGGTCTGCACTGTAGGTGTAGATCCTGCTCTTGCTATCCGACGGAATGAGCTTTCTTAAATCCTCTATGCGGACAAGCTCATAGTTTGGCGTGTATACGACGAGCGACGAAAGCTCGCTGTCCGCCTTATATGCATCGTTAATATAGTATACCTTGATAAACAGCTCGGTATCCCATTCGATATTCACACCCGAAAAGGAGAGCTTGCGGTAATTATACATCATTTTGTGCTCTGCGGAAAAGAAATATTCACTGCTGATAACAGCTCCGTTTTTGTCGCAAAGCTCAAAAACGAAGGGCTCACACTCAGGATCGCTCTCGTGATCGTATACCTCGTGCATCGTTTTTATAATGCTGTCGTTGTATCTTACAGTCGCCTCAAGCTGACCCGACGCTTCAAGATATCTCACGTTGCTTACGTGGAAATAACCGTCCATGGTAAGATACTCAAGCCCCGAAACGTCATATACCTCAAATTCGCTCGGAGCACTGTAATAAACGCTCTTTGCGGTATCGTCCCAGAGAAGCTGAGTTGACATGCTGACGTCTATCTCAGACATAATTACCCTGATAATAAGAAAGGTAAAAACGAAAAGTGCGATCGCACCGGGGATAGACTTGATTATCTTCTTTATGATCTGTCCGACTTTTGCAGACTTCTTTTTATTTTCCTGTATTTGCAAGGGAAAGACCTCCTCGTCCGAGGATAGCCGAAAAAACGGCACCTTATAAAATTTCTTCCTCTAATTATAACACAGCATAATACATTATTCAAGCAAAATTCATACTATATTGGTAAATTTGTATTAAATTATATGTTAATATAATAGATGGTAAAGGCTTACCGGCAGGGTCTTTATATTTCAATGCCGGAGAAAAGAGTAAGAGTATGGAATACAAAATTTCGAATAAAATGAAAAATATGAAGCCCTCGGCTATCCGTGAGATCTTCAAAAGCCTCACGAATCCCGAAATCATCGCATTTGCCGCAGGCAATCCTGCCCCCGAATCATTTCCCAAGGAGGCTATTGCCGAAATATCCGCCGAGATATTCAAGAATAACGCCACGCTCGCATTGCAGTACGGCATAACGGAGGGATATTTGCCTCTTAGAGAGGACGTTAAAAAGAGACTTCACGAAAAATTCAATATAGGCAGAGAGACCGACAATACCGTCATTATGTCGGGCGGACAGCAGGGACTTCAGCTTGCCTGCAAGGTAATGTGTAACGAGGGCGACGCAGTTATATGCGAAAACCCCAGCTTTATAGGCGCTCTCAACGCATTCCGTTCACTCGGCGCACGCCCCGTAGGCGTTGAGCTTGAGGATGACGGCGTTAATATAGAGGCTCTTGAAGAGGCGTTCAAGACCACGCCGAATGCAAAGCTGTTTTATATTATATCGACCTTCCACAATCCCGCAGGTATAAGCACGTCACTTGAAAAAAGACGTGCAATATACGATCTGTGCGTGAAATACGGCATAGTTATCCTTGAGGACAACCCTTACGGTGAGCTTCGCTTTGCCGGCGAGGACCTTCCCACCATCAAAAGCATGGACGAGGAGAACATCGTTATCTACTGCGGTTCCTTCTCAAAGATTCTCTCCGCAGGAATGCGCGTGGGATTTCTGAGTGCTCCAAACGGCATTGCGGGCAAGATCGTCGTTGCAAAGCAGGTTGAGGACGTTCACACAAACCAGTTCTTCCAGATGCTCTGCTCCGATTTTATCGCAGAGTACGGTCTTGACTCTCACATTGAATGTGTTCGCGCGATATACAGAAGAAAGTGCACTCTTATGCTCGACGCGCTTGACAAATTCATGCCCGAGTGCGTAAAATTCACAAGACCGGATGGCGGACTTTTCGTATGGCTCACTCTTCCCGAAGAGATCAACCTGCAGGAATTTGTGCAAGAGGCACTTCTTCGCAAGGTTGCCGTCGTTCCCGGAACGGCATTCACTCCCGACGAGCACGAGACCTCCCACTCTTTCAGAATAACATATTCCACCCCCACAGACGAGCAGATTGTTGAAGGCGTTAAAATCCTTGCCGACGTAGTGCTCAAAATGCTTGAAAAATAAAGGACGATACAAACATGGAAAACGTTGAAAACAAAAAGATAATATTCTCGGGCGTTCAGCCCAGCGGTAATCTGACCCTTGGAAACTACCTTGGAGCTATCAAGAACTGGGTCAGCCTTGCAGACACCTACGACTGCGTTTACTGCGTTGTCGATATGCACGCAATCACCGTACGCCAGGTGCCCGCAGAGCTTCGCCGCCACACATACGAGCTTCTATCAATATACATTGCATCGGGTATCGATCCCACCAAATGCACCCTTTTTGTTCAGTCTCACGTGCCCGCGCACGCAGAGCTTGGTTGGATTCTTGACTGCTACACTCAGTTTGGCGAGCTTTCAAGAATGACTCAGTTCAAGGACAAATCGGCAAAGCACGCAGACAACGTAAATGCAGGGCTCTTTACCTACCCTGCACTCATGGCTGCAGATATTCTTCTTTATCAGGCAGATCTTGTTCCGGTAGGACAGGACCAGAAGCAGCACATTGAACTCACACGCGACGTGGCAACAAGATTCAACGGAATTTACGGAAACGTTTTCACCATTCCCGAAGGATTTATTCCCACCACGGGTGCTAAG
>JAZSMJ010000057.1:0-20988 GCA_045535815.1 Eubacteriales bacterium | reverse complement strand
GAAGTCACTGACAACAGATTTACAGTCTGCCCCCTTTGGCCACTCGGGAATTCCCCCATATGGAGCTGGTGAACGGAGTCGAACCATCAACCTGCTGATTACAAATCAGCTGCTCTGCCATTGAGCCACACCAGCATTTTTTTACGCCCGATTATTATATCACGGAAAAATCGCTTTGTCAAGATTTTTCTCAACATTATTTTTATTTTGTATTATTTTGCATATTATGATATAATATAACCGAAAAAAACGGATCTAAAGGAGGAATGACGGTATGGGTATAGAGACCTATATGGAGCGTGCGCTCCATGCAGAGCTGAAAAAGCATTACGAGCCTGACGAGTCCTTCCACGAGATAAAATATAAAGGAAGCGTTGCCGATATAAAAAACGACCGTGGCATTATAGAAATACAGACCGCAAGCTTCGGCAGGCTTCGCCCGAAGATACTGAAATTCACCGAAGACACCGACACCACCGTAGTATATCCGGCGATCAGAAGCAAAAGGATAGTATGGATAGATCCGCAGACCGGAGAGGCATCAAAGCCGAGGCTGTCACCGAGAAGGGGAAGCTTTTACGATATCTTCCGTGAGCTTGTGTACGTAAGTCGGCTGATCGGGCTTGAAAATCTTCACTTCCGTGTTATCCTTGTAGACGTTGAAGAGCACCGCCTCAAAAACGGCTGGAGCAATGACGGTAAAAAGGGCTCGGAGCGCCTTGAGCGCCTTCCCTGCTCGTTTGCAGACGAGCTGATACTCGACACGGTTGACGATTTCAGATTTTTCATTCCGGATGAAATCGCAGACGGCTTTACCGTAAAGCAGCTTGCAAAGGCTGCAAAAATAAGGCAAAGACTTGCCGAAAAGACGGTATTCGTTCTGAAGACCATAGGCCTCATCGAGCAGACCGGAAAGGACGGCAGAGCGTATATCTATTCGGAGGTGCGTTAATGCTAAAGGCATTATTAACTATTACAAATTAACATTTTTATGTAATATGTTAATTTACAAACTGCCGCAGTTGGGCTATAATAAAGATACAGATATTCATGAAAGGACCGATAGCATGAACAAAAAGACTTTATTATCCCTATTCATTCTTATCGCAATTGTTTTATCCCTTTCTCTCATCGCATGTAACGATAAAAAGGCTCCTGTTGAAACCTCGGGCGAAGAGCAAACCGAGACCTTCGTTGAGACAGAGCCGGAAACGCTCTATGCTCCCCCCACCAATCTCCCCGACGAGCTTCCCGAATCAAGCTCCAGGACCATGTCCTTCCTCACGAGAGGTGGCGGTGGCGGAGACGAATGGACGGTTGAGGACATTTATATTGAGGAAGATTCTGCCGATACCATCGACCACGCTATCTACGAAAGAAACCAGGCTCTTTATGAAAAATACGGCGTTGAGGTGTCCGAATATCAGGTGGACGTTAACGGTATATATCAATATCTCTATTCTGCGATTGCAGGCGGCGAGGCATTTGATGCAGTCGATATGAACTTGATGGACAGCTTTTCTGCAGCGTCAAACGGACTTCTGCTTGACCTTGAGACAGAGCTTCCCCATCTTGATCTCAACAATCCTTGGTGGGACCAGGGCACGAGAGAGGACTTTTCTATAAAGAACAGACTTTACTATACCTGCTCCGACATCAACCTTATGGCTTATAAGGCTACGTGGGTTGCAGTTTACAACAAGAGCATTATGTCCAATCTCGGATATAAAGACAGCTATATCTACGATCTCGTTCGTGACGGCAAGTGGACGCTCGACGAGTACTATAATATCATTAAGACCTTTACCAAGGACCTTAATAACGATAACAAAATGACCAGCGTTGACCAGTACGGCACCTCTCTTCAGGGCTCGGGCCCCGACGGATTTATCATCTGCTCCGGCTTCCGCTACTGCTCAAAGAACGAGGATGACGAGCTGGTATTCAACGAGCTTGACGACAAAGGTATCGATATGCTGAACAAGGTAGTGAAGGTAGCAAGCAACGCCGTTGCTTACAATTCACACAACACGCAGCAGAACGACCAGATCGGCGCAGATACCGAAAACGGAAGAACCATGTTCAGCGAAGGAAGATCGTTATTCTTTACCGAGGCCTTAAACACCGTTGACATGTTCAGAGACAACGAAAGCGATTTCGGTATCGTTCCGCTTCCCAAGTACGACGAGGAAGGCGAATATACCTCTTTTGTTCACCACTGGGCAGGCTCTGCCATATCCGTTCCGATAAACGCTCCCGACGTTGAAAAGACGGGTATAGTTCTTGACTATATGTCCTACCTCTCTGCTGAAATAGTAACACCCGCTTACTTCAATATGGTAGTTGAAGGCAAGTACATGAGAGACCAGGATTCCTATGAGATGATAGAGGACTACATCATGGCAAACCGTGTCTTCGACCTCGTTATGGCTAACCGTATAAACGGTCTTCCCGACACCATAGTCACTGCCATAAATAACAATATGTCCAACTTCGCTTCCATCTACAAGAGAAGCACCAAGGCGATAACCACAAAGCTTCAGGAATACAACGAAGCATTTGAATGATTTCCTGATTTAAAAACCGCTCCTTACGGGGCGGTTTTTTGTCGTTTTTTACTAATATAGGGCGCAAAATTTTTATGAATACTTCATTTACAATCGCTTTTGTTTATGTTACAATTATATTGGATACACGGTTTTATAAAAACCGGTAAAAAAGCCAAGAAAGGATGCACCCAAATGAATAAAAAGGTATTAGTTTCCCTTTTACTTCTGATTACTCTGATTGCAGCTCTCACGCTGATAGCATGTAACGGAGAAAAGTCTCCCGTTGAGACCTCAGGCACAGATCAGCAGGAATCCATCGTTGAAACAGAGCCGGAGACGGTCAACGCTCCGCCTACAAATCTTCCCGACGAGCTTCCCGATTCCAGCTCCAAGACCATGTCCTTCCTTGCAAGAGGCGGCGGATGGGCGGTTGAAGATCTTTGGGTCGAAGAGGACTCTGCCGACACCATCGACCACGCTATCTACGAAAGAAATCAGGCTTTATACGACAAATACGGCGTTGAGATATCCGAATATCAGGTAGACGTTAACGGTATCTACGAATATCTCTATTCCGCAGTTGCAGGCGGCGAGGCATTTGATGCAGTCGATATGAACCTTATGAGCAGCTTCTCTGCGGCCTCAAACGGTCTTCTCCTTGACCTTGAGACCGAGATTCCCTACCTCAACCTTGACAAGCCGTGGTGGGACCAGGGTACGAGAAAAGACTTTTCTATCAAAAACAAGCTCTACTACACCTGCTCAGACATAAACCTTATGGCAAATAAGGCGACATGGGTCGCAGTCTACAACAAGGGCGTTATGGCTGACCTCGGATATGACGACAGCTATATCTACGATCTCGTTCGTGACGGCAAGTGGACGCTTGACGCATACTACAACATAGTCAAATCCTTTACAAAGGATATAAATAACGATAACCAGATGACAAGCGTTGACCAGTACGGTACCTCCTTCCAGGGCTCCGGACCCGACGGATTCATCCTCTGCTCCGGCTTCCGTTACTGCACGAAAAACGATGATGACGAGCTTGTATTCCAAGAGCTTGACGACAAGGGACTCGATATGCTGAACAAGGTTATGAAGGTCTCTAACGGTACTGTTGCATATAACTCCCATAACCAGCAGCAGAACGATGCTTACGGCTCGGATTCCGAAAACGGAAGAACGATGTTCACCGAGGAAAGATCCATATTCTTCACGGAAACACTCAACGCAGTTGACTCATTCAGAGATAACGAAAGCGATTTCGGTATAATCCCGCTTCCCAAGTACGATGAAGAGAGCGACTATACGACCTTCATTCACTATTGGGGCGGTTCTGCACTTTCAGTTCCGATAAACGCTCCCGACGTTGAAAAGACAGGTATAGTTCTTGACTATATGTCCTACCTCTCTGCTGAGATAGTAACACCCGCTTACTTCGGAATGGTTGTTGAAGGCAAGTACATGAGAGATACCGATTCGCTTGAGATGATCGAGGACTACATTATGTCCAACCGTATCTTCGACCTCGTTATGGCCAACCGTATAAACGGTCTGCCGGACACCATCCTTACAACAATGAATAACAATATGTCAAACTTTGCTTCCATCTACAAGAGAAGCACAAAGGCTATTACCACAAAGCTTCAGGAATACAATGAAGCATTTGAATGATAATTAATTGAAAACGCCGGATATCCGGCGTTTTTTTGTTTGTAACATTAATATGTTAGATATAGACTATTTTTCAAGAATTGTTTGTCGTTTTTTACTAATACAGACCATAAAAATTTTATAAATTCTTCATTTACAATTGAAGCCGTTTATGATATAATTAATTTGAATACACTGACTTCTCAGTAAAAAATAAAGAAAGGATACTTTTTCAAATGAATAAAAAGGTTTTATTTGCCCTTTTTGTACTCGTTGCAATGCTTGCAGCCTTGACGCTCGTTGCTTGTAACGACAGCTCAGATAAGCCCGATGCTGAAACAACGGGATCTGTAGTTGAAAAAGAAACAGAGGCTGAGACACTTTACGCTCCGCCTACAAATCTCCCCGAAGCACTTCCCGCAACCAGCACACCTACCATGACCTTCCTTGCAAGATCAGGCGGTTGGACTGTCAGAGACATTTGGGTTGAAGAGGACGACGGTGATACCATTAACGCCGCTATCTACGCACGTAACCAGAAGCTTTATGACGATTACGGCGTAACGGTAGAGCAGGTTCAGGTTGACGTTAACGAAATATACAACCACCTTTACAATGCTGTTGCCGGCGGAGAATCCTCATACGACGCTGTTGATATGAACCTTATGGAAAGCTTCAAGGCAGCTACGTCCAACATTCTTCTCGACCTTGAAACAGAGATCCCTTACCTCGATCTTAACAATCCTTGGTGGGACCAGGGTACGAGAAAAGACTTCTCCGTTAAGAACAAGCTCTACTACACATGCTCCGATATAAACCTTATGGCTAATATGGCAACTTGGGTAGCAGTTTACAACAAGGGCGTTCTTTCCGACCTTGGCTACGATGACGATTATATCTACGATCTCGTTCGTGACGGCAAGTGGACGCTTGACGCATACTACAACATCGTTAAGACCTTCTCTCAGGACCTTAACCAGGATAACAACATGACAAGCGTTGACCAGTACGGTACGTCCTACCAGGGCTCAGGTCCTGACGGATTCCTTCTCTGCGCAGGTCTTCGTTACTGCACCAAGAACGAGGATGACGAGCTTGTATTCAACGAATTCAGCGATGAATCTCTTGACATTCTCACAAAGGTTCTCAGAGTTTGTAACCCCTCTATCGCTTACAACTCTCACAACCAGAAGCAGAACGATGCCATGAGCACAAACTCTGAAAACGGAAGAACGATGTTCACCGAAGAAAGATCTATATTCTTCACAGAAACACTCGAGTCCGTTGACTCCTTCAGAGACAACGAGAGCGATTTCGGTATTATCCCGCTTCCCAAGTACAAGGAAGAAAGCGAATATACGACCTTCATTCACTACTGGGGCGGCTCCGCACTTTCAGTTCCGATAAATGCTCCCGATCTTGAAAAGACAGGTATCGTTCTTGACTATATGTCTTACCTCTCTGCTGAGATGGTTACCCCCGTATACTTCAACATGGTAGTTGAAGGTAAGTTCTCAAGAGATACTAACTCTCTCGAAATGATCGAGGACTACATCATGTCCAACCGTATCTTCGACGTTGTTATGGCTAACCGTATAGGCGGTCTGCCGGACCTTATGCTCAATCTTATAAACACAAACCAGAATGCATTTGCTTCTACTTATAAGAGAAACTCCAAGGCTGTTACAGCAAAGATCGATGAATACAACGAAGCATTCGAATAATACACATACAAAAATCCTCGCACCAAGTGCGAGGATTTTTTTGTTTATATTCCGAGCTCTTCAAAGGTGTATTTCTTGAGCCAATGCTGTTTTGCGTTTTCGTATGCAAGATAGAGGGTCTTCTTTTCTTCATCAACGTATGCATGGGGATAGAACCAAACCTCTTCGGGATCTTCAACCGTTGTTATCACTTCAAAGCTCTTGCCGTCCTTGCTCTTGGCAATAGCGAGATTCTTTCGTGACGTGATATCCTTGCCGTCACCGTAGTTATTGATAAGAAGCACGGTGCCGTTTGCCTTACACAGCGTTACCTTCGTATCGGTTGAAGGTATACCGCTGTCAATAGCTTCAGTCCAGGTTCTTCCGTAATCGAAGCTTTCGCTATAGTAAAGCTTGCCCGTCCAGGTACAGCGGCAGTACATTATAACGTGACCCGGCTCGACCTCGATAGCGTTGGGCTCCCATAGGGGATTCTTTCCTGCTCTTATGTAACCGTATCTCCAGAAGGTCTCACCGCCGTCGCTTGAAATGGCAACGCCGCAGGTGGCGGGCCAATTTATGTAGTCAAAGGCATATTCGTTGTGATCCCAATCAAATTTGGTCTCGCACTCCTGCCAATATACCGGGAAAAGAATTTCGCCGTTTGATAAAACGATACCCTGGCGCACCGAGCATCCGTTTATGCTTCCCGGAATGGTCGTAGGCTCGCTCCAATTAACACCCCTCTCGTCACAGAAGGAGCGGAAGGTCTGCAGCTCACGGTAGTGGCAGGGGGCGTTGTAGGTCTGCTCTACTGCAAACGGCTTTTCTGTCTCGGTAAACACCTCGGTCGACCAGCATCCTCTGCTTGAATGAGAAAATACGGTCTCGGGCTGACTCCAGGTAACGCCGTCGTCACGGCTTTTTGAAATCATTATGACGTTAGTGTTATCTGGCTCTCTCGGTCCGCCCGTTAAAAACAGGCAGATAAGCGTGCCGTCCTTCATTCTGCGAAGTATGGGCTCACGTGCAAAGGTGTCAAACTGAGCTATAAGATGCTTTTCCATATTTTTATCTCCTTTTGAGATGAATATTTCTACGTTTATATTTTACACCTCTTCTGCATCCCGCTCTACAGCAATTTAAAGAATGCAAGGAAAATATATACTTTTTTTATATATTTATGCCATAAATATTTACTTATAGCAAAAAATATGCTATCATTTCTGCAGGTGGTGATCATATGTACAGCGATATACCTATGCTCCGGGCAGAGGAGATGATTCCTGATAAAAGCGGTATAAATGTGACAAGGCTGGCAATAAACGACCAAAGCTCTACTTCTCTGCACTGGCACAATTATTATACTCTTGATATAGTTGAATCCGGATGCGGTGAGCATTATTTGAACGGCACGGTCTATCCGATAAAAAGGGGAGATGCATATATCGTCCGCCCTACTGATATGCACTATATCAGCGGAAGCGATATTCAAATACGCACCGTGCGTTTTTCGGACGATGTTATTCCGCAAAAGCTCAAGAGCTTTATCCGAGATTCACGCCCCTCGTTTGCCTTAAGCGATACAAAACTCAGTAGAATGGCAACGTTTGCGGATTCTGCACAGGAATATAACAAAGCTCTGATGCGATGCCCGGACAACGTCTTTGCTCTTGAAGCTGTCCGTATGCTATTTAGCCTTATGATAATAACTCTTGCGGAAAACCATACCTATAAGGATGATGGCTGCAGCGACCGTCTGACCGATATAATGCATTGGACAGACGTTCATTACAGAGAAAATCCATCGATAGATGAGGCAGCAGCAGCCGTAGGGCTGTCACCGGCCTATTTTTCGGTCTGGTTCAAGGCAAGCTCGGGAATATCCTATACCGCACATCTGACGTCACTCCGTCTTGCATACGCCTGCTCGCTTTTAAAGCAGGGCTTCAGCGTTGCCGACAGCTGCTTCTCAAGCGGATTCGGCTCTCTTTCCTATTTCAACAGTGTGTTCAAGGAGCATATGGGCGTCTCTCCCGGCAAATATAAAAAGAAATAATTTATTGTGCTTTTCAAAAGACTAAAAAAATTATGCCGCCAAAAAGGCGGCATAATTTTTTTACTCTCGGTTTCCGTGTGCCATACGAATAAGCAATACCGAAATATCAGCGGGGCTGACACCGCTTATTCTCGATGCCTGACCGATATTCTCCGGTCTTATCTGCGAGAGCTTCTGACGAGCCTCTATGCGAAGTCCCTTTATAGATTCGTAATCAAAATCCTTCGGTATCTTTCGGCTCTCAAGCTTATCGAATTTAGCTGCCTCCGCAAGCTGTCTTCTTATATAACCCTCGTATTTTATCTCTATCTGCGCCTCTTCCTTTACCCTTCTGGAAAGATTCGGGCGGCGAGGATCAAACGGAGCGAGCATATCGTAATCGAGCTGGGGGCGCTTGAGAAGCTCGGATAAGCGAACTCCTGACGATATAGGAGCAGTTTCCTGCGCTTCAAGCAAAGCGTTAAGCTCCGGGCTTGCCTTGACGGTCGTTCTCTGCGCTCTCTCTATCTCATCACGCACAGCCTGCTGATGTGCGGTAAACTCTGCAAACCTCTCCTCTGAGATAAGTCCTACTCTGTAGCCCTCGGGCGTAAGTCTTGCCCGGGCGTTATCCTGCCTTAAAAGCAGGCGGTATTCGGATCTTGAGGTCATTATACGGTAGGGCTCGTTCGTTCCCTTGGTTACGAGATCGTCTATCAGCGTTCCGATATAGGAGCTTGACCTCGGAAGTATCAGAGGCTCTTCCCCTTTAAGCTTGAGTGCAGCGTTTATTCCTGCTACAAGACCCTGTGCGGCGGCCTCCTCATACCCTGAGCTTCCGTTGAACTGTCCCGCACCGTAAAGCCCCTCTATATTTTTAAATTCAAGCGTCGGATAAAGCTGAGTGGGGTCACAGCAATCGTACTCAATAGCATACGCCGTGCGCATCATCTGCGCATTTTCAAAGCCCTTCAGCGTATGAAGCATCTCAAGCTGAACGTCCTCGGGAAGCGAGGATGAAAAGCCCTGCAGATAGAGCTCCTTGGTATCGTATCCCATAGGCTCTACGAAAAGCTGATGCCTCTCCTTATCTGCAAATCTGACTATCTTATCCTCTATACTCGGGCAGTATCTCGGACCCGTGCCGTGTATCACTCCCGAAAACAGAGGTGAGCGATGGAGATTATCCTTTATTACCTTGTGGGTATCCGCATTGGTATATACGATATGGCAGGATATCTGCTGCTTCCGGTTTAGCTCTTCCTCATCTGTCAGAGTAGAAAAGGCAGAGATATATTCATCTCCCTTTTGCTCCTCAAGAATAGCAAGATCGACCGTGTCGCTGTGGATTCTCGGCGGTGTTCCCGTCTTAAATCGCATCAGCTTTATTCCCTCACGCTCTAAAGAGTTTGAAAGGTCGTTTGCCGGAAGCATTCCGTCGGGACCCGACGGATACGCACATTCACCGGTTATGACTCTGCCCATAAGATAGGTTCCCGAGCAGATTATTGCCGCACTTACGTCCCAGACTGCACCAAGTCGGGTGACGACCGATTCGATCTTTCCGTTTTGCGTTCTTATATCGGTGACCTCCGCCTGAATCAGTAAGATAAGCGGCTGTTCTTCAAGCGTTTGCTTCATTATTTTGCGGTAAAGGTTTCTGTCAGCCTGAACTCTCTTGGAATGGACCGCAGGTCCCTTCCCCGAATTCAGTATTCTGCTCTGCATGGTCACCTTATCTGCGGCATATCCCATCTCTCCGCCGAGTGCATCTATCTCATATACGAGATGCCCCTTCCCCGTTCCGCCAATCGACGGATTGCAGGGCATATTTGCCACCGCATCGAGATTGATGGTAAAGAGCAGCGTTTTCATACCAAGTCTTGCGGCGGCGAGTGCCGCCTCAACCCCTGCGTGTCCTGCTCCTATGACCGCAATATCCGCTTTTCCTGCCTTGTATTCCATAATCTATCCTTTATTCGTCAATATCTTCAAGCTTATGATATATGCTCCAGCCGTTCTCCGCTTCGTATGCCGCAATGACGCCATTTGAGGAATTCGAGATATAGTCAAAGGCAAACGGAACGACGATAGCGCCCTCAAGGTCTATCATTGCCTTTTTGCCGCCCTCAAAGCCTATGACCGCAAGGCCCTCACAAAAGGGCTGCGCATAGGTATATATCGGCTGAGCTATCCAATGTCCGTGCACCGACATAAAGCCGTAATTACCCGAAACGGTGCTGCGGAGAAGTATCATACCCTCAGAATAGCCTGCTATGGTATAATCTCCGGGGATATCGAGTGCCTTTCCCTTTTGGTCTATAATAATATCGGTCGAGCGCACCTCGTTATAGGGGAAGAAAAAGTCGGTTATCACACGGCGCACCCTCATATATCCGCCGGTATAATAGTACATTCCGATAATATCAAGCTCGTAATCCTTTGCAGGATAAAGGCCGTCACGGGAGGCTCTGCCGCCTCTTTCGGGAAGGTATACCGTCTTGCCCGAGAAGTCAACCACTACTCTGCCTGCGGTATTTATAACTACCAGATATCCGTCCTTTGTGACTGCTGCCGCAAGTCCGTCCTCGCAGAAGTTGTACGCCATCAGATACTGTGGTTCTATTACGACGTTGTTTTGACTGTCAACGTATCCCCACAGGATCTCTGCCTCTTCTTCAGCTTCTTTCTCAGCTTCGGCTTCAGTCTCTGCTTCAGTTTCTGCTTCGGTTTCTGCTTCAGTCTCTGTTTCTGCTTCTGTTTCCTCTTCCGAGACTTCGACGCCTTCCGTGTCAAGAGCCTCAGTTTCAGGCTCTTCGGGCTCTATTACCTCAAAATAAGGATAAAGTCCGCATTCTGCAGAGGTATAATAATCGGGGAAATCGTTTCCGTAAACCGATGATATAAGCGTCTTTTCGTTTCCGACGAAGGGAAGGAAGGTTCCGTTTTCAAGCATATAAAGCTCTTCGCCGTCGGTAAACAGCGGCTCTCCCTGAGCGGTGGTCTTATTTGCCGCCTGATAGGGTATATTCTCGGCAAGAAGAACGCCGTCCTTGTTATACACCGATCTTCCGCTCTGCGTATTGGTTATTATAAGTCCCTGATAAAGCGTAACGGTCGGGATATCGGTCTCCTCTGTGACCTCACGCTCCTCGTATATGCAGACCTCCTGCATTACCGTTTGAGTCTGGAGTATTGTCTCTATTCTCGTTTCGACCCTTGTATATACATTCTCATCGGTACCTATAAGATCGCCTGCAACAATATCCGTTCCCTGCTGGATTATTTCAAAGATGTTGCTTGTTTCTTCAGCCGCCGTGCTGTCTGAAGGCTCGGTATCAGAGCTTTCGCTGTCTATAGTGGTGTCCTCGCTGGGAGCCTCCTCCTCACGCTCCGTCGTTTCCTCTTCAAGATACGGGATCATCGTTTCGGTCTCGACTGCGGTAGCTCTTGCCGTGCGGTAGCTCGTTCTTTCCTGCGTTTCAGACTCGGTCTGAGATTCCTCGCTGTCTACCTCACTCTCGGGCTCTGTGCTATCGGCCGATTCGGTATCCGTTTCAGACGATATCGGCTCACTGTCCTCACCGTCTGCTTCTTCAGACGGATCGCTTTCGGTCTTGAGCTCTGTCGTGGGCTTATGCTTTCCTATAAGGTTGCCGAAAATATCGGTCTCACCCGAATAATAAAAATCATCTTCGGGCTGATATTCAACTATCACCTCTACCTCGGTTTCGACCTCGACCTCTATCTCGGTCTCCACCTCCTCGGTGCCCACCATTATTTCCATAACATAGGTGCGGCTTCCCTTTATCTGTGAATAATCCGAAGGGAATACCGCTTCGCTGTCCGCCCTTGCTATAACGAAGCGGTCAGCATCGAAAACGCCTGAGCTTATCTCCTTCTGACCTGCAAGCTCGGAGGCCTTGGGCATGGCTGAAATAAGCGAATCATAGGTAATATCGTCATCATCTACGGTTATAATGCTTTCGGGATCGAAAACTGCGCTGAGGTTTCCGCTCGTGTCCTTTTCGACCACCCTTTCAGTTTCCTCCTCAACAGATTCAACCTCTGTTCCCTCTTCTTCGGGGCGTTCTATAAAAACGAAATCGTAAACGCCTGCACTGTAAAGCACCGCCGCCAGCGTTATTCCAAGCAAGATCAGCAATGCAAACACCGGCACTATGTATTTTCCTATTATCTTTCTCTTTGATATACCTGCCATAGATAAATAACTCCTGTAAATATATCTTACTTATGATAATTTCCGTTTGAATTTATATTGAGAGCTCTGTAGAGCTGTTCAAGCAATATCACACGCATAAGAGGATGCGGAAAGGTCATTTTGGAAAAGGAAAGCCTGAGATCGCACTCGCTTTTTATCCTCTCATCCATACCCTCTGCACCGCCGATTATAAGTATTATCTCGGAATATCCCCTGCTCTGCACGTCTGCTATATGTGCTGCAAGCTCGGGTGAGGAAAGCTGCTTTCCCTCAACGCAGAGCGCTATTTTATAGGAACGGGCAGGCAAAGGAAGTATTTTCGTATCATCCTTTACCACTACTGTGCTGAAACGGCAGTATGCGCCGAGTCTTTTTTCATATTCTGCCGCCGCCTCACGAAGATAGCTCTCCTTGAGATCGCCGACGCAGATAAGTTTCACGTTAAGCATAATTTTTACCTTATATCAGTTTCGTCGGACTGTATCTGTTTGCAACTCCCACCCTGCAGCTGCATCCGTTTACACGAAGGGCGCAAAGCGTTTCCTTGAGCGCAGTCTCGGGGGTATTGTTTACTTCCGAAAGATGCGCCAAAAGCACGCTTTCGGTAATTCCCTGCTCTGACAGGTACACCACGCACCGTGCGCAGTCAAAATTGGAAAGGTGTCCTCGCTCTGACAGTATCCTGCGCTTGAGACTGTAGGGATACGGTCCCTTTTTAAGCATTTCTATATCGTGATTGGACTCAAGCACTACCGCACGGCACTCGGATAAAAGACCTATTATCTTCCGTGTCATATATCCGATATCGGTTGCAATTCCGATCTTTCCCTCGGGGGTAGACACAATAAAGCCAACGCTCATATCACTGTCGTGCGGAGTGGTAAACGAGCTCACCTCGATATCGCCTACCAAGACGCTGTATACCGGCGTATGAATCACCGCCGAGCCTTGCGAGCATTTAATGCGCCCGGCCGACTGCTCCGTCATATGTATCGGTATGCCGTATCTTTTTGATATGACCTCAACGCCCTTTACGTGATCGGAATGCTCGTGCGTTATAAAAATACCGTCGATCTCCTTAAGCGAGCTTCCCAGCTGCTCAAGCGCACGGTTTACCGTGCGTGCACACATTCCGGCATCTATCAGTATCCCGGTTTTATTGTATCTTACGTATACCGCATTGCCCGATGAGCCCGAAAACAGCGTATACGCCTCAAGCGATGCGGTGTCAAATATCTGTTTTGTCTGCGTCGCTTCCATTTCCATATCCTCTATTATATCAGAATCCTACCGAAAACAGCTTTGAGAAAAAGCTGAGATACAAAATATCAAAAGCAATGGTAAACAAAAGCGGAATAAGCATTATAAGCACTGCCTTTGACGCCTTCAGCCTTTTTGCCGAAATTCCGTCAGCACCCTCGAGAGCACTTCTGAGCTTGCCCTTGGTAAGCACGAAGTAAGCAATACAAAGACCTGCTATAAGTGTCATATATATAGGAACTATAGGCTCAAATTCAAAATAACAGCCTATCTGATAAAGGGTAAACTCTACTGCAAACGCAACCAAGAGCTTGAGCAAAAGGCTTCTTTTCTCTTTCATAAAACTTTTCCTTTACTTAAATCGGCTATGCCGTATACAAATAACGACAAATGAGGAACGATGCTGAATCGGCAAAGTTCCTCAATTATGATCAGATGAATCTGTCAGCGCCTGCCGCTCTTATAAGGAGAGTTTTACACGAGCCCTCTCCGAATACCTGATCAAGCACTGCACGGTAGCTTTCCACAAAATCATTGGGCATAAGCGCAACCATAGTACCCGCAAAGCCGCCGCCGTGAATTCTGCAGGCAGCGCCGTCTGCGAGAGGAGCAAGCGCCTTCTCTGCTACCGCAAGCGCAAGAGTTATGCCCTGATGGAAGGGATCCTTTGTGGCAAAGACGTTCTGAAGCCAACGGAAGCTGGAATTTCCCGATTCCTTCATCAAGGCAAGGAATCCCTTAAGATCGTCCGCCTCAAGCGCCGCTATCTGCTTTTCCACTCTTTCGTTTTCCTGACAGAAATGGATAGCACGAAGTATGGCACGGTCGCCTGCATAAGAGCGAAGCTCCTTTGCATTCTTTATTATATCATCGTATTCGATGCCGCGAAGCACCTTCTTGCCGAAGTATTCGGCAACCTTTTTCATTTCTGCAGGGATTGCCGCATATTCATCGTTAAGATCGGAATGGCTGCCGCCCGTATTTACTATACAGAGGCTGTACCCTGCCGCAGACATATCGAATGAAAGCTTCTTTATCTCAACGTCCTCACTGCCGAAGTCTATCGAGATAAGACCTCCGAGTGCGCACGCCATCTGGTCCATAAGACCGCAGGGCTTACCGAAAAATTCATTCTCGGCATACTGCGCTATCTTGGCAAGCTCCTGCTGTGACACCTCGCCGTCGTTTGCAAGGTGTGAAAAGAGAGCGCCTATCATTACCTCAAAGGCCGCAGAGGATGAAAGTCCCGAGCCCTTGAGAACGCTTGACGTGGTATATGCGTCAAATCCGCATACCTTATAGCCTCTTTGCTTAAAGCCGTCGCATACGCCGGCAATTATTGCGCTTGATCTGAATTTTTCGACCTTGCTTTTATCTATATCGTTTATGCGCACGACGTCAGTAGATGAAAAGCCCTCGCTTTTCACCGTGACGGTATCGTTTCCCGTAAGTGCGGCAACCGCAATTATATCAAGATTTATCGATGCGGCTATTATCTTGCCGAGATTATGGTCGGTATGATTTCCGGATATTTCACTTCTTCCCGGAACTGAAAGCACGAAAAGATCTCTGCCATCGCCATAGAGCGCCGTAAAGCTGTCAATAGCCTTTGTCCAGCGCACTCTCTGCTCCTGCAGCTGAGACTCACCGTAAAGACCTATTAAGGTCTTATCAAGCTCACCCTTAGATATTTTTGCCTTTATTTCATTAGCCTTCATTTATAAAAACTCCTTCAAGACAGTCTGTTCTTTTTGAAAAACGAAAATACTTTTAGATAGTTTTTCCGCATTACAACAGATTATTATATCAAAATACAACCGCCGTTGCAACCGATACTTTATCTTAAAAACAGTCAATTAATTTTGATTTATTGCGATATTACTGCCACTTTTCAAAAAACCGCTTCATTTGGGGTATGTTGGCATATTACAGCATCCCGGTTTGGTATTTATAGGTTAATTTTTATTTCTGCCAGAGTCTGTCACGGCGGAGCTTGTCCCAATCCGCATACAGAACCTTTACGTTCTTGACAGTTTCCCTTGATATTCTTTCTTTTTTATTGCCCTTTTTGACACTGACAAAGTGTCTCGTGTTTATCTGCTCGCTTTCCTGATACAGATAACCCTTCTCAATAAGACTGCGTATAGCATCCGCAACCGTTTCCCTGTCGAGATCGTTATACTTTGCAACGGCGTCTGCCGTTCCCCAAAACGTCGGTCTGAATTTTTTGTTCTGGGTGCTCTTTTCTTCAAGCTGTTTTATATTTCTCAATATGAGATGATAGCATCCGAACAGCTTGGTATCCTCCTGCGGAACCTCGACTACCCAGCTTGCCGTGTTGGACAGCTGACTCGATAAAGAATCCTTTACGGCATATACTCCGACCTGCTTTCCGCACTGCGTTATAAGAAAGCTTGCAGCTGACGAGAAGTGCCCGTCTCCCGAAAAAATAATATAGGTGTCTATATCTCTTGCAGTAATTGCCTTCTGATAGATATGGTCGAGCATAATAAAATCGGTATAGTCTTTTTTGTGGTGAGGCGAGGCATTCTGCGTTTCAATAATGTAATTTGTGACCTCACGGATCTTGGGTATCTCCGCACGAAGCGAAGGATTGGAAAAATCCCCGAAAAATATTATTTCCGTAATTTCAAACTGCCGAGCGAGCTCATCCCGCCACGCCTTTATATTCGGTCTTATATGAAAATTGCGGTCGAGCGAGATATACCAGTGCTCGAAATCCACAAATGCCGCCGTTTTCGGCTTTGATGATACTGCCGTTTTTTTCTTGAAAAAACTGAACATAAGTCCTTGTCGCATCCTCCTTTCCGTTTTTTCCGGCACGATGCTGTAATACCCTTAAATTATACACCTTTTTGCTCCTTTTGGCAAGGACGGATATGTAAATTTTCCTCTACATCTTGTTTTTTTTCAATAGTGTGGTAAAATTATTCTGTAAGACTTTTACGATAACAGGAGAAGATCATGAAAAAACTGCTCGTAGTTGACGGAAACAGTATACTTAACAGAGCCTTTTACGGCGTGCGCCCTCTGACTACCATGAGCGGCATCCATACGAACGCCGTTTTCGGTATGATGAATATTTTGAGAAAGCATATAGAGGCGCTCTCGCCCGACTATGCGGCAGTTGCATTTGACGTTCACGCTCCAACCTTCCGCCACCTCGAATACGATCAGTACAAGGCGGGAAGAAAGCCTATGCCGCAGGAGCTTGCAATGCAGTTTCCTTACGCCAAGCGGCTGTGCGAGGCTCTCGGCTTTACCGTTATCGAAAAGGAAGGCTATGAGGCTGACGATATCCTCGGCACCCTTTCGGTAAGCGCCGTACAGGAGGGTATGCAGGCATTCGTTCTGACAGGCGACAGAGATTCGCTTCAGCTTATAAATGAAAGCTGCACGGTGCTTTTAGCATCTACGGGCGACACCGTGTCAATGGGTGTGCAGGAATTTGTTGATAAATACGGCATTTTGCCAAGTGCATTCGTTGATGCAAAGGCGATAATGGGCGACTCATCGGATAATATCCCCGGCGTTGCAGGAATAGGCGAAAAGGGCGCAATGAAGCTCCTTTGCGAATTCGGCTCCCTTGACGGAATATATGAAAATATAGATTCAAAATCCATTTCAGAGGGCGTCAGAAAAAAGCTTACGGAAGGCAAGGAAAGCGCCTATCTGTCGCAGTCTCTTGCGAGAATATTCTGCTATGTTCCTATGGAAAAGAGCCTTGCAGAGCTTAAATTCCGAGGCCTTGACAAGAAAGAGATGCTCGATTTGTGCACGCAGCTCGAATTCAGAGCGGCTATCGATAAGCTCGGCCTTCTCGATTCTGACTGTGTGTGCGAGCAAGCCGCCGATACAGAAGAAAATATAGAATTTAAAAAGATCACCCGTGAAGAGCTGAAGGCTCTTTCAAAGGACACGCTCTGGGCTCTCTCTCTTGAGGACGAGGTGCTTTATCTTTCGTCCGATAAGGAAAATTACTCCTTTCCCTGCCCTGCATGGCAGGATGCAAGAGATTTCTTTGACGGAAAAAGCTTCTGCGTCTTTGACAGCAAGCCTATTATACGTCAGCTGCACAGCGCAGGCATATCAGCCCTCGGATGTGCGTTTGATATAACGCTTGCAGCGTATCTGATAGCCTCGGAGGGCTCGCATTCGCTTGAAAGCCTTGCCGCCGCTTATCTTAAAACTCCGCTTCCTTCAAGGGGACGCTCTGCTTCCCTGCTCTCGCTGTCAGAGGTGCTTACCGAAAAGCTGCGTGAGAGCGGTCAGCTAAAGCTTCTTTCGGATATTGAGATTCCCCTTGCATACGTGCTTGCAGATATGGAAAACGTCGGCTTCAAGGTCGACCTTGACGGACTTTCACAGTTTTCCGCAAAGCTTGATTCAATGATATCGCAAAGCATGTCACAGATATATGAGCTTGCAGGCTGCGAATTCAATATAAATTCCCCCAAACAGTTAGGAGAGGTGCTTTTTGAAAAGCTTGACCTCCCTGCAGTCAAAAAAACAAAGACCGGATACTCAACAAACGCCGAGGTGCTTGAAAAGCTCCGCCCGTATCATCCGATAATAGATCAGATACTGTCCTACCGTCAGGTTGCAAAGCTGAAAAGCACCTATGCAGAAGGGCTTGCGGCTGCCGCAGACAGCAGCGGAAGGGTCCATTCGACATTTAATCAGACGGTCACCGCAACAGGTCGTCTTTCTTCAACCGAGCCAAATCTGCAGAACATTCCCGTCCGCACAGAGCTTGGCAGAGAGATGCGTAAATTCTTCGTTCCAAAGAGCAAGGATTATATCCTCATAGACGCCGATTACTCGCAGATCGAGCTGCGCCTTCTCGCCGCCATATCGGGAGACGAGAATATGATAAATACCTTTATTGCAGGCGGAGACATACACACACAAACGGCGGCGCAGGTATTCGGAGTTGCACCCGAGGACGTTACAGACGAGATGCGAAAAAGAGCGAAGGCAGTCAACTTCGGTATAGTTTACGGAATAGGCGCATATTCGCTTTCGATAGATATCGGTGTCACAAAAAAGCAGGCTGACGAGTATATAAAGAGCTATCTGTCGCATTATCCTGCAGTTGACGGATATCTTAAGGACATAGTCCGCCGTGCACGTGAGGACGGGTACGTTACCACGCTTTTAGGAAGAAGACGCTATATCCCTGAGCTTTCCTCACAGAAAGCCGCCCTCAGAAGCTTTGGAGAAAGGGTTGCAATGAACAGCCCCATTCAGGGCACTGCAGCCGATATAATCAAGATAGCTATGGTCAATACCGACCGTGCTCTCAAAGAAGCAGGGCTTGATGCAAGAATTATCCTGCAGGTACACGACGAGCTTATAATAGAAGCAAACGTAAGCTGCGCCGAGCAGGCAGAAAAGATACTTTGCGAATGCATGGAAAAGGTTATCGATCTACCCGTGCCGCTTACCGTTTCATCCGAGTGCGGAAGAAGCTGGTTCGAGGCAAAATAACTGTTTGCCAAAATTTACCAATTGGAGACAATATGAAAGCTGAAATCACATTTAACAGGGAAGAGTTCGACGCTCTTTACGATAAAATATTTAAAGAAAACGGTCTTGAGCGGTTTATAAACGACGATATCCGCACTAAATTTGCTGATCTGACCGATTTTCTTCTCGAATATAACTCTCATACCAATCTTACCGCTATACGTGATATATCAGGCGTTATTTTAAAGCATTACGTTGACAGTCTTATGGGAGAAAGGTATCTTCCGCTCAGTGCCAAGGTCATTGATATAGGTGCAGGTGCGGGTTTTCCGTCGCTTCCGATAGCAATCGTCAGACCCGATATAAAGATAACTGCAGTGGACAGCACCGCAAAAAAGACCAGATTTACTCAGCTTGCCGCAGAAAAGATGTCTATTGATAATATAACTGCAATAAGCGCACGTGCGGAGGAGCTTGCAATGCAAGGTGAATACCGGGAGCGCTTTGACTGTGCGGTATCACGTGCGGTCGCAAGGCTGAATATACTCTCGGAGCTTTGCATACCGTTCGTTTCCGTGGGCGGTTCATTTATAGCCTATAAGGCTTATTCCGAGGAGGAAACAAGCGAGGCTTTGTCGGCATTTGGTGCACTTGGCGGAAAGCTTTCGGGAAATGAGGAAGTTTGCCTTGCCTCAGGAGAAGAAAGTGCAAAAAGAAGCATTATAATCATACAAAAAACAAGACCTACTCCCAAAATATACCCACGTAATTTTTCGAGAATATCCAAAAAGCCGCTTTAAAGCGGCTTTTATTTGTTTTTGCAATTATTACCGGACAAAACCTGCCGTATTTTTACAGACAGAGTTTTCACGCAAAAAAGGCGTGGGAAATGCTATCATTTTATTACCCAAAAAAACAAAACGGAGGTTTAAAATGAACGTATCAGCATTTTTAAAAAGGATAGGGCGCACCGAGAGCGCAGAATCGGAGGGCAGGGCACTTGCAGGGATTTTCAACAGTCTGCCTGATCTACAAGCGGAAACGGAGGTAAAGGGATTTTGCGACGTTGCCTCAAAAATAAGCCGTAAGGAGCCCGAAACGCTTATTTTGAACAACAATACCTGCTGTGACGGACGAATTTATATGATAGACCCTCACAGAATAACGCCAAATCCGTCCCAGCCGAGAAAAAGCTTTGAAGACGACTCGCTTTTCAGGCTTGCCGACAGCATTCGACAGTACGGCATACTTCAGCCGCTTACGGTGCGCAGGATCCCCGATCTGCCCCTGCAGGACTGCCTTTACGAGCTTATTGCAGGAGAAAGAAGATTAAGGGCCGCCAAAAAGATAGATATGAAGGCAGTTCCGTGCATCGTTATCGAGGCAGACGGCAAAAGATCGGCAGAGCTTGCCATTATAGAAAACATACATAGGGAAGGGCTGAACATCTTTGAGCAGGCGGCTGCAATAGCCTCACTTATCGATATTTATAAGATAACGCAGGAGGAGGCGGCAAGGCAGCTGTCGAGCAGTCAGTCGTATATAGCAAATAAGCTGCGTATACTCCGCCTGACAGAAGCGGAGCGCAATCTTATCCTTCAATACGGACTGACAGAGCGCCACGCAAGAGCACTTTTGAAGATAAACGATACCGAGAAGCGAATCCGTGCAATAAATCACATTGCTCTGCGCAATTTGAACGTTGCCGCCACAGAGGCGTATATATCAGAGCTTTCTATGGAAAATGAAGCAGAAAAAGAAAGCTGCGCAGATAACCAAAAGATATCAAAGATAATTATCAAGGATATGCGGCTGTTTTACAACACGGTTGACAAGGCGGTATCTACCATCCGCCGTGCAGGGATAAGCATAACGTCAGACCGCATCGACACCGCAGATTCTACCGAAATTATTATAAGGATACCCAAAGGCACTGCCTGAATGTTTCACGTGAAACATTCAAGTATCAAGCATGACGCAGAATTCAATGTTTCACGTGCAACATTGAATTAAAAAATATAACAAAATAACTCCCATAAATTGACTTTTCTTTTTAGCATTGATATA
>JAZSMJ010000050.1:0-6780 GCA_045535815.1 Eubacteriales bacterium | reverse complement strand
TACACAGTAACATACGACCTCGGAACAGTTGAGACAGAAACAGCTGTTGCAAAGACAAGTCAGTGGGGTGCTACAACACCGGGAACTCAGGATGGCGAAACATCTTATACTGATGCAGCTTGCCCTGTATATTGTTCTTGGGTAACATCGCTTCCTAAGGCAAACATTACAGGTGTAGAAGTTGAACTTTACATTTCTGACGTTTCACTTATAAATTCTGAAATAAACGACGGTCGTTTTGAGCTCAATGCATTTGATGCAAACGTAGGCGAATACGGAACATCATTTGCTTGCTATCAGTGGAATATAGCAACAATGCCCGAGCTTCAGAACGGTTGGAATACACTTACACTTGATGTAGCCGATTCACTTGGTGCAGCATCCGGTGCTGAAAACTATACAAATATAGAAAACATCAGATTCTTTATGTACTCTGCTGCTGCTCTTACAATAAGTGTTGGCGATCTTACCTACATTTATGACACAGCAGTAGAGGGCGAAGTTCCTACACAGGATGCGGTTGAAGAAAATGCAACAATCACACTTGCAGTAGCTCCTACACTTGAAGGTTATACATTCAAGGGATGGAATGATGGCACAAACACATATGAAGCAGGCGCAACATATGCAGTAAGCAAGAACACAACTCTCACAGCAGTTTGGGAAGCAATCGAAGTAGTTGTTCCTCCGGTAGAAGAAGGCACACTCATTTACGGCTTCACAGCACAGGAAACAGGCGCATGGTGGGCTTCTAATGCATCAGAAGTTAAGGCATATGAAGGTAAAAATGCGTTGGTATCCACAACAGCATTGAATGAGAATATAACAGAATATCCCAATTGGTTTACTATTGGTTGCGGTAACCTTAAAAGAGACGGAGAAAACCCGGTCACTCTTGATCTTAGCGCATACGATAAGTTCTCTATAGATTTTTACGTAGAAAAAGCTGATCAGATAACTCAGCCTATAGGTTTCTTCGTATCCAGCAAGGCAGGCACTCCTGAAGCAGCATATGCTCTTAATTGGAATGTTTCTCTTCAGGATGCAGCTCTTGTAGACGGTTGGAACAAACTCTATTTTGAAGTTGATACAGCAACTGCAGGCGCAAACTTTGATGCAGAAAACGTATACTTTATTCTTATGAATATATGTGCTGCATCTGAAATCGACGGTGCAATTGCTAACTTCAGAGGCTATGAGGCTGAAGAAGTAGTTGTTCCTCCAGTAGAAGAAGGAACACTTATCTACGCTTTTGATGGAACATTTTCTGGTAATTGGTGGGGCGACGGTGCTGTAGAACAGAATGTTGTGGTTGACGGAAAGCAGTCTCTTAAGACATCTATAACCCGTGAAACTCCCACTTGGACAGTTCTTTGCGGAAACTTCAAAGATGCAGGCGATTCTAGCATTGATATTTCCGTATATGATGAAATATCTGTAGATATGTATATCTCTGATGTTTCTAAGGTTACAGGAGTACAGATTGACCTTTCTCCCAATAAAAACAGCCCTGACGCTACATATTGTGCAACAATCTACACAACAGCAGCAGCTGAAGGTTTCGAAAATGGTTGGAATACATTCAGATTTAGTCTTGACGATTGCACAATCGAAGAAAACTTCAATGCAGAAGCACTTGTATATGCAAGAATTATGGTTGTTGTTGAAGGCACAGTTGATTATGCTATAGCTAACATCAGAGGCTATGAGGCTGTTGAACCTCAGTACAATACTATAGCTCTTAGCAGCTGTGAAGCCGGTGGATTCGGTAACGGACATTCCGTATCTACAGAGAATGCTCCCGAAGGATCTGCTTGGTATAAGGCATCTGGTACAACTACTGAGTTTGCTTATATTTCCACTATAGCAGCTCCCTCAACATCTGATTTTACTCCATATATGGAAACCGGATACGTAACATTCAAAATGTATGTTGAAGACGTAACCAAGATTAGCAACCCCAGATTTATTATTTATGATAATAGAGAAGGAAATGTTACAACAACATATTCTATAGATATTTCTACTCTTGAAAACGGTTGGAACGATGTTGAGATAGCACTTGATAGTTACATCGCAGGTGGTGTTGAATATACTTCTGTATGGGCTATGGAGCTTGTAGTATATCCGTCTGATACGACAACAACTATCGGTATGGACGACATTAAAATTAAGTATCCCGCTGAATAATCAACTATTATAAAGCATAAAAAACATCCTCGGAAGAGGATGTTTTTTTGTGTCATTATTAAATCTTTTCGTGGGGTATGGGGAGCGCTTTTTTCAAAAAGGCTCCCCATAGTTTTGATCATTTATTATATTATTCCGAGTACGCCTGCGGCAATTCCGGCGGCGGCTGAGCCGATAACGATGATTATCGGATGTATCTTTTTCCAAAGCAAAAGCACGAGCATTACTGCGAATATGACTGCGGCAACTGCAAATGCAGGTGTGAAAATTGCAGTGAGCGTTGTAAATGCGCTCGGTATAAATACCGTTTTTGCTACAGAAAGCACCGTATATGCTATAAGCCCTATAACGACCGGACGAAGTCCTGTCAGACAGCCTGCGACGTACTTATTATTCTTGAATGCGTTATAGAATCTTGCAACAAGCAATATAACTATAAACGACGGCATAACAACGCCGAGCGTTGCACATATCGAGCCTAAAAGTCCGTACGTTTCGCTTCCGATGTAGGTTGCGATATTGATGGCAAAGGGGCCGGGGGTGCTCTCGCTTATTGCGATAAAATCGACCAGCTCCTCAAGCGTTGCCCAACCTTTTGCGGTGACCTCGCTCTGTATCAGCGGTATCATAGCGTAACCGCCGCCAAAGGTGAACAGGCCTATCTTGAAAAAGGTAAAGAACAATTCAAGCAATTTTATCATGCCTTATCGCCTCCCTTCGCTATTGTGAGCGACCAGATCAGTCCGATCAGCGCACTGGCGATTATAACGTAAAGAACGTTTATCGAGAAGAAGGTAGTTGCAATAAATGCAAGAGCCGCAATAACGTATGAGAATACGTTTTTCGGGCACTGCTTTATCATTGTGATAAGCGCTTTGACGATAAGTGCAAGCACGCCTGCTCTGATTCCGAAGAATGCATACTGAACGTATGCGTTTTCGGTAAACTGACGGATTATCGAGGAGAGCGTAAAGATTATAAGAAAAGAGGGAAGAACTACTCCCATCGTTGCACAGGCAGAGCCGATCACGCCTGCGGTTTGATAACCGATAAAGGTGGATGAGTTGATTGCGATAGGTCCGGGTGTGGATTCGGCAATTGCGATGATGTCAAGCATATCCGCATCGGTTATCCATTTCTTTTTTTCAACCGCTTCACGCTGTATCAGAGGTATCATTGCGTATCCTCCGCCAAAGGTGAACAGACCTATTTTGAAAAATGCGCAAAAAAGCTCAAGGCAGATTTTTGCTTTTTGTTTGAACATATGATATAACCCTTCAATCAATAGATGGTAAAAAAAGGCGTTTCGCTGCGAAACGCCTTTTCTTTGTAATTCCGTTTAGAATTAGTCGCTTACATAAGGAATAAGCGCTACTGTACGAGCACGCTTAACAGCTATTGTGAGCTGACGCTGATGCTTAGCGCATGTACCGGTAATTCTTCTGGGAAGAATCTTGGAACGCTCGCTGAGGCACTTCTTAAGTCTTACTGTATCCTTATAGTCAATGTGTTCGATCTTATCAGCACAGAATGCGCAAACCTTTTTTCTTCTGCGAATGGGGTTACCCTGTCTGGGCGCTTTAGGAGCTGCTGCAGGCTGCTGCTGAACTTCCTTTTCGTTATCCATTATTATGAAACCTCCTTATAGAATTAAATCAGAATGGTAGATCATCGTCGTTTGACAGCTCTTCAAATTTAGGAGCGTCATCCATTGACGATGAATAGGACGGAGCGTTGTAATTGTCAGGCGCATACTGATTGTAAGCGTTTGAGCCGGAGGAAGAGGAATCACTCTTGCTGTCGACAAAGCTTACTTCATCTACAATAACTTCTGTAGCGTAACGTCTGACGTTCTGCTGATCTGTCCATGAACGAGTCTGGATAGAACCTACAACACAGATAGAGCTGCCTTTTCTGAAATATCTTGTGATGAACTCTGCCTGGGCACGCCATGCAACCACGTTGATAAAATCTGCCGTTGGCTGCTGCGACTGTCCGTCAGAGGATCTTGCGATACGGCGGCTTACTGCAATTGTAAAGGATACTACCGGGATACCGTTCGCTGTCTGCTTAAGTTCAGGATCTGCAGTCAGTCTACCGCCCAGGATTACCTTGTTGAAATTGAAATTCGCCATTAATTACACCTCATTCCAATTAGTCGATCTTCTTGATCGTCATAGAACGCATGATGCCTTCAGTAATGTTGAAGACACGCGCAAGCTCAGCAGGGAAATCAGCCTCTGCCTTGTAGTTTACGAGAACGTAGTGACCTTCGTTCAAGTCATTGATCGGGTATGCAAGTCTGCGCTTACCCCATTCGTTAACTTCGAGGATCTCACCGTTATCGGAAATGAGCTTGGTAAATTTTTCAACCATCGTCTTTACGCCGTCTTCGCCAAGCTGAAGATCAACGATAAAAAGAGTTTCATAAGTCGAAAGAATCTTTTCCATTTTTTTACACCTCCCTATGGACATAAGACTGCGAACATGATCAAATTTATTCGCAGTAAGGAGAAAACCGCAATGCTTATTCTGCCGTTTGGGCATAGTTATAGCACTACAAGGTCTTCTAACTATACTATTATAAACCGCCACGTAGGATTTGTCAATAGCTGTCAGCATTTTTGTTTTAATCTTTTTTAATCTTTAAATTAATATGATATCAAATTTAAACAAATGGTTATCTAACTTGACTGCATACGCTTTAAGTAATATAATATATCTGTACTTTATCTTATATGGACGGACATCTTGGTAGCATATATAAGGGGTATTTTTTGATAATGGACAGGAATCTTAAGAGGAAAAATATTATTGCAGCCATACTTTTGCTTTCCGGTAACGTTATTTTTATGCTGACGGTATGGCTTTTAAGTGAATACGATAAAATTTATCTCGATCAGTTTTTGTTTCAGATGAAGACCTCGCTTGAAGGCGTTGAGATGTCGCTTGCTTCAAGCGGTGTTATTACTATTGGTTTATTCAGCGTTTTACTGACTGCTTTGGAGATAATATTATATCTTTTGCTTTCAGGAAAGCTTCGTGACAGACTTTCGGGATCGGAGAAGTATCGATCATATTGCAAAAGCAAGCTGTGCGCTTTTTTATCCGGCAAGGCTTTGATAATGGCGGTCTGCGTGCTCGTTTGTGCATCTGTTGTTTTTCTGACGCAGCTCAGCGTGGTCGCATACGTTTATACGAATTCGCTTGAATCTGATTTTATTGAAGCAAACTACGTTCATCCGGATGATGCTGAGCTTGTATTCCCGAGTCAGAAAAGAAATCTGATATTCATCTTTCTTGAGTCTATGGAGAACACCTTTGCAGACAAGTCTGCAGGACAGCCTATCACCGATGACTACATACCCGAGCTGACCGCTCTTGCAAAGCATAACGTAAGCTTTTCAAATACTAACGGTATCGGCGGTGCACTGTCGTTTATGGGAACTACCTGGACGGCTGCTTCTATGGTAGCGCAGACGTCGGGCGTGCCGGTAAAGGTTTCGCTTGGCGCTGATTCTTACGGCAAAGAGCAGGATGCTTTTTTGCCGGGTGTTACCTCGATTGGAGATATTTTACAACAGCAGGGCTATAATCAGAGCCTTATGTTTGGTTCTGCTGCTCAGTTTCACGGACGTGAGCAATACTTTGCCGATCACGGAGGCTACAATATTCTCGATACCGAGGCGTTGAAGGAAAGCGGAAGGCTACCTCAGGACTATCACGAGTGGTGGGGCTTTGAGGATGAGAAGCTTTTTGAATACGCAAAGGAAGAGATAACCCGTTTAGCGTCAGAGGATGCGCCCTTCAACTTTACAATGCTTACGGCAGATACGCATTTTCCGAACGGATATCTGTGTCCTCTGTGCGATGATAAATACGATGAGCAGTATGCAAACGTTCTTTCCTGCTCGTCAGAGCAGATATACGAATTTATAAGATGGATACGCTCTCAGCCCTTTTATGAGAATACCACTATAGTTTTAAGCGGTGATCATCTTACTATGGATGCCGAATTTCTCGACGGTATAGAAGAAAATTACACACGCACGGTTTATAACTGCATCATAAATTCGCCAAAACAGCCGATCAATAAATTTAACCGTCAGTTTGCGGTATTTGATATGTTCCCGACAACGCTTTCGGCACTCGGGGTAGAGATAAAGGGGACGAGATTGGGCCTTGGCACCGATCTTTTCTCGGATGAGCCGACCTTGACCGAAAAATACGGATACGTCTTTCTTGATACCGAGCTTCAGAAAAAGTCCGAATTTTACAATACCGAGTTTCTCGGTATGGAAGAAGGAAGCCTTGACATATTCGCTTAAAAAAAACGAAGGGTAGCTTCCATAAAACAGGGTTGACCTGCCGAAAAATAAAAGGAGTACGAGCATTTGTGCGTTATCCTTAACGAAGAATTAAACTTTGGTATATACCCGGAAGTCATATTGGCTTCCGGGTACATACTTTTCTTGCTCTTTCTATACTACTCTATGCCATATCAGTCCGGATTTGGCTGAAAGGTGAAGTATATCACAATCGGGTTACCCGCCGTCCGTGAATACTTGACCTCTTTTTCATACACGAGTA
>JAZSMJ010000066.1:0-70413 GCA_045535815.1 Eubacteriales bacterium | reverse complement strand
GAAGTGTATGTTCAACGGCGGTACAACGCCGATCGGATATATCATTGACAAGGAACAGCATTTTCAAATTGACCCCGTTACCTCACCTTTCGTTCTTGCCGCCTTTGAGAAATATGCCGATGGTGCAACGATGACGGAAGTCCGTGATTACCTCAACGAAAACGGCGTTACCAACACCAGAGGCAAACCGATGACCTACAACAGCGTTCAGCACTTGCTGAATAATCGTCGATACATCGGTGAGTACGTCTATCGAGAAATCGTTGTTCCCGATGGAATCCCTGCCATTGTTCCTCTCGATCTATTTGAACGAGTACAGGAAAAGATGGCGAAAAATAAGAAAGCCCCTGCACGACATAAGGCAGAGGATGATTACTTACTAACCACCAAACTGTTCTGTGGTCATTGCGGAGCTTATATGTGCGGTGAAAGTGGCACGAGCAGAACGGGAGTAGTTCACCACTATTACAAGTGCGTATCTGTCAAGAAGAAACGTGCTGAATGCCACAAGAAGCCCGTCAAGAAACGCTGGATCGAAGATTTGGTCGTTGCAGAAGCCATGAAGATGGTTATGGATGACGATGTTGTTGATGCCATAGTTTCCATGCTGATGGACTTGCAAGGGCGGGAGAACACTAATCTGCCGCTATATCAGCAACAGTTAAAAGAGACAGAAACAAAGATAGAAAACCTCTTAAAAGCCATTACAGAGGGTGTCTTCACGAAATCCACCAAGGCGCCTCTTGAAGAATTGGAAGCAGCCAAAGAGGAACTTGAAAATCGTATTTCTCTTGAAAAACTGGAGAAACCGCAAATCAGCGAAGAATTTATGCGTTTCTGGCTCCACCGCTTCCGCAAGCTGGATATGGCAAAGAAAGAGCATCGTCAGATGCTGATCGACGTGTTTATCAATGCTATATTCCTATACGATGACAAAATGTTTATTACCTTCAACTACAAAGAGGGTACCAAAACCATCACTTTTGATGATGTAAAAAATGAGGTCTCGGAGGAGACTTCTGGTTCGGATTTGGATTGCTCAAGTGCACCAAAAAATACAGCATAGAGCTTTGCTCTATGCTGTATTTTTTCGTTTGACCACACTGACGCAGGACCTTCAAAGCGAAGCTTTGAGGGCATTTGCGATAAGATAAATAAACGACACTCAGTCACTCTGCGCAAATGCGGTTCAATTCCCGTTTCTCGCACCAAAAAAGAAGGAACTTTTGTCTACCAAAAGTTCCTTCTTTTTTTATCCAAGCCGCAGGCTTGGCATATCATCGCCGTACAAAGTACGGTGCATATCATCAGCCCTTTGGGCTGTATCTCATCACGCGTCAGCGTGTATCATCCTGCGGCTTGATGAGATGCAACACTGCGTGTTGATGATATACCGCAACAAGTTGCGGATGATATACAAGGCTTCGCCTTGATTTTTTTGCAGAAAAGTAGTATAATTTTCTTAAAAAGAGGGGTTATATGTCGAAAAATTATTTGCTGATATATTCTGAGCAGCTTGCAACAGAAATAGAATTGCTTTGTCAAAATATAAAAGCATCCTCCAACACTCTTTTTCAGATCCGTAAAAGTTCGAGCAGTGTTTATGCAAATATCCGTGAAGCAAATTACGGGCAGAGCAAAGCGGATATGCTTTCAAAATTTGAAATTGCCCTCAAAGAATGTAGCGAAACAGAAGGTTGGTTGCAGTTGTTATATAATACAAAGGGTATCGATGAAACGACCTACAAAAGCCACAGAAATCTTTGCGGTCGCATTAGGCGACTGTTGATCGCCTCTTGCAAAACATTAAAGGAGAGTGCAAAATGAAACGAATACTTTGTTGCTTGATTTGTTTGTTAATGTTGTTTTCGTTCGTGGGATGTAATTCCGATACAACCCCTGTTCTTTCCGGCAATTATTATGCCGTTGGTGATTATAAAGAAATGTTGACGCCGTATTTATGGCTGGATATTAACGAAAACAAATTTTCACTTGGTGATGGATCCGTGGTGTCATATGCTGAAAACGGATCTTATAAAATTTTGGATAGTAAGATTATCGCCACTTCACAAAGCACAACATTTGAATTTGAGATCAAGGATAAGAACACCCTTGTATTGGTTGACAATGGAGATAATGACTTCTTCAAAATTCCTATCAACACGCAATTTATATATAGCGAAGATTTGAAGTAGTTACACTACTTTTGGTCGTTTTCACCCCAGCCTATACACCTTTTAGTCGCTCTTTCGCAAAAAGAAAAGTCGCGTAAGCGGCTTTTTCTTTTTGTTCTCTTCACGGCAGTTGCTTGCAACTGCAATTAATTCTTCTCTTTTCTCTTTTCTCTAATTCATTATGCGACTTTTCCAGAGAAAAGATAAGAGAGAAGAGGGAAAAGAAAAGGTAGCTTTTCGCTCGACGTTGGCTTTGCCAAGTCTATCGAAAGCCTTGTTTTTAGTTAAAATAGCAGTGCTTTTTTCAACGAAGCGTTCCCTTGGGGAGCACTAAGCGTGCCACACGCAAAAAGACGGATGTAAGTCCGTCTTTTTTCATATCTCGTTTTCTTTTCTTTGGATGACCTCGTTCTGCATATTTTCGGAAAGGCAGACGAAATAGTCGCTGTATCCGCCTATGCGTACCAGAAGATCTCTGTAGTTTTCGGGATCCTTCTGTGCGGCGATAAGCGTTTCACGGTCTACTACGTTTATCTGCATCTCAAAGCCGCCTCTTGACATATATACCTTTATAAGATCGAGTATCTGCTTGCTTGAATTCTCTGTAAAGGTCTTCTTCGAGAACTTCATATTTACCGCAACTCCGCCGATCAGCTCCTTGTGAGACCATTTCGTAGTCGAGAGGATGGCCGCCGTCGGTCCGTTTATCTCTCTGCCCTGGCATGCGCCCGAGCCGTCTGCTAACGGAAAACCTGCTCTTCTGCCGTCGGGTGTTGCGATAGTTTCTCTGCCGAACATTTCATGAACTATCCAGCAGAACATACTTGGGATAAGCTTTGCATTTTGGAAAACGGGCGTATATTTCTTGCACTCGTCAACTATATGCTGTCTTATCGGATCAAAATATTCGTCTATCTCGTCGATATCGTTTCCGTATTTGGGATATTTATTGAGAAGTCTGAGTCTCAGCGTTTCGTTTCCTTCAAAGTTACTGTCGAGTATCTTCTTGAACTCGGTCATGCTCATCTCTTTTTCCTTGAAGACTATCTCGTTTACAACGTAAAGAGAGTCAACGAGATTTGCCATACCGACGAAGCTGGGCATTATCCAGTTGTATCTCGCACCGCCCTTCTCGATATCGACACCGAGCTCAAGGCAGTCGTTTACAAAGCAGGAAAGCAGAGGATTGTGAGACTTTTCCCATCTGGTTTTACGAAGATCGTTATGCAAAACGAAGTTTGCATCTATCGAAGCGTCCAGCTTCTGATAAATAGCGCTCATCAGATCCTCAAAGCTCTCGTATTCCCTATCCATACTGTCAAGCAGAAGCTGAGGCATATTGGTATAGGGGCTTGCGACCCATACGTTTGAGGATGCGACCGGCGTTATCTCAACGCAGGTGCTATGAATATAGGTATGCGCCTCCTCCTCGGGCATTCCGTATTCGATAAGACCTGCCGTTATTACGTCATCGTTAAAGATGGCAGGGTGAGATCTTCCGTGAGAGAGTATCTCGCACGCCTTTTCAAGATATTTGTCGGGCGTATCCTTTGAATAGCAAAGTCCGACTGCGGGATATACCAGGCGGATATCGTCCACCACCTGCATTCCCATTTCGGTAAGGTCGTTTGCAACGATACTGCCGTCGGGCATTCTTCCGCCCACCATATATCCGCTTGAAAGACCTCTGTGAACTCTGTTGCTTATCTGTATTCCGAGGCAGTCCAAAAGCACCTGAGCCTCATCCTTCGTTATTTTACCGCTTTCGATATCGGCCTTATAATAAGGATAGAGATATCTGTCGGGATGACCGAGCTGGAACTGCTGTGTGGCAAAAAATCTGTACGGATCAAACGCAAGGCAGAAGCAGATAAAGTGAGCTGCCTGCACAGCCTCATAAAATGAGGATGCCGGATGCTTAGGCACTCTTGCACACACTTTTGCTATATTGAGAAGCTCTTCTTTTCTTATTTCATCTGTGCAGAGCTGAGCCTGTCTTTCTGCCTCTCTTGCATAGGAATCGGAGAAGCGGATGACAGATTCAAGGCAGACCTTACAGGTCTTGTAAAACTCAGCCTTTTCACCGCTTGCACTCTCAAGCTTTTTGTCTATCTTTGCGATAACGCCGAGCATACCCTCGCTAAGAACAAGCTCGAAGTCTATTGCCATATGGGAATCCTGACCCATCATAACTACTGCCTTTTCGGCAACGTTTGCTCTGATATATTCCCACTCGGCACGCTCGTTTTCATTCAATATGTAATTGGATCTTCCTACTATAAGCTCGTCTTCCTCGATTATAGCGGGAGTGTTGTTAAAGGCATATTCGTAAGCCCTTGAATATCTTTCATAAAAGGGCAATTCCTTATCCTCGTCGAACTTTTTAAAAAAGTGAAGATGGAATATCTCGTAGGCTATTATCGGGACTACTGCACGGCCTCTCAGTCTTTCTATTCGATCGGCATTTCTTTTATCCATAATTAAAAACCCCTTTTATATTTTCCCTACTTGCATTATACAGTCCTTTGTGTTAAAATGCAAGTAGTTTTTACGATATTTTTAGGAGACAGATCATGAAAATAGCAGGACTTCAGAAGCTCAGCCTTCTTGACTTTCCCGATAAAATGGCATGCACCGTTTTTACCCTCGGATGCAATTTCAGATGCCCGTTTTGCCATAACGCCTCTCTCGTTACCAAAGTGTCGGAGGCTCAGATCATCGGCACGGACGAGCTTATCTCGTTTCTCTCATCACGCAAGGGCATCCTTGACGGAGTCTGCATAACGGGCGGTGAGCCTACGCTTCAAAGCGGTCTTGAAGACCTCATTATAAAAATAAAGAAGATGGGCTTTGCCGTAAAGCTGGATACCAACGGCTACGCTCCCGATATTCTCAAAGCTCTAGTTCAAAGCTCTCTTGTAGACTACGTTGCCATGGATATAAAAAACTCAAGGAAGAGGTATGCCGAAACGGCAGGTCTTCCCTCTCTCGATATTACAAAAATAGAAGAAAGCGTTTCCCTTCTTATCGGCGGAAGCGTTGATTTTGAGTTCCGCACCACAGTCGTTAAGGAATATCACACAGAGGAGGATATCGCAGATATCGCAGAATGGATCGGTCAAAGAGAAAACATAAAATATTATTTGCAATCCTTTAAGGACAGCGGTGATATTATAAAAGATTCTCTGAATTCCTGCTCGGATGAAGAGCTTAAAAAAATGCTCGAAATTGCTCGAAAAAGGCTTCCCTGCGCTTCTCTTCGCGGGATCTGAGAGAATCTATATATTGTGTCAATTTCCAATATATTGTGCTTTTTTTGAAAAATAAATACAATATATTGAAAAATCCTATTGATTTTTTGTTTTATATGTGTTATACTATGTATCGTGAGACTTATGCGGTATTTTTGCAGGACGCTTTAGCAAAGATATAACGCAAATAAATATATCAAGGGGATTTAAGCTATGTATTCAGTTCTTAAAAGAGACGGCAAAATAGTAGATTTTGACTTAAAAAAGATCAGCAATGCAATACAGCTTGCATTCGAAGCACAGCAGAGAAACTTTAATGAAGACATTATCGATTTTCTTGCTTTGAAGGTAACTGCAAACTTTGAACCCAAAATAAAAGACGGAAAGATAGTTGTCGAGGATATCCAGGACAGCGTTGAGTCTGTGCTCGTTCAGGCAGGCTACGATGACGTTGCAAAGGCATACATCCTTTACCGCCGTCAGCACGAAAAGCTCCGCAGCATCAAAAACACATACCTTGACTATAAGGATACCGTTAACGATTATGTTAACGCTACCGACTGGAGAGTTAAGGAAAACTCCACCGTTACGTATTCTGTCGGCGGACTTATACTCAGCAACTCAGGCGCTATAACGGCAAATTACTGGCTGTCTGAGATATACGATAACGAAATAGCATCCGCTCACAAGGATGCATCCATACACATTCACGACCTTTCAATGCTCACGGGATACTGTGCAGGTTGGTCGCTCAAGCAGCTTATCCAGGTAGGTCTTGGCGGTGTTACGGGTAAGATAACCTCCGCTCCTGCAAAGCATCTTGCTACCCTCTGCAACCAGATGGTAAACTTCCTCGGTATCATGCAGAACGAATGGGCAGGCGCTCAGGCATTCTCATCGTTTGATACCTATCTCGCTCCCTTCGTCAAGGCTGATAATTTAAGCTACGACCAGGTAAAGAAGTGCATTGAGTCCTTCATTTACGGTGTAAATACACCCTCCAGATGGGGTACGCAGGCTCCCTTTACCAACATCACTCTTGACTGGACTGTACCGAATGATATCGCTGAGCTCAACGCTATAGTCGGCGGTGTTGAGATGCCCTTCAAGTATAAGGACTGCAAGAAGGAAATGGATATGATAAACAAGGCCTTCATCGAGACCATGATCGACGGTGACGCCAACGGCAGAGGCTTCCAGTATCCTATCCCCACCTATTCGATAACAAGAGATTTCGACTGGTCGGAAACCGAAAACAACCGTCTTCTCTTCGAGATGACCTCCAAGTACGGCACTCCCTATTTCTCAAACTATATAAACAGCGATATGGAGCCCAGCGACGTCAGAAGTATGTGCTGCCGTCTCCGTCTTGACCTTCGTGAGCTCCGCAAAAAGTCGGGCGGCTTCTTCGGAAGCGGTGAGAGCACCGGTTCTATCGGCGTTGTTACCATCAACATCCCGAGAATTGCATATCTCGCAGAGGACGAGGCTGACTTCTACGCAAGACTTGACAAGCTTATGGATATCTCCGCACGCTCGCTCAGCATCAAGCGTAAGGTTATAACAAGACTTCTTGACGAAGGTCTTTATCCCTATACAAAGCGTTATCTCGGCACGTTTAATAACCACTTCTCTACTATAGGTCTTGTAGGTATGAACGAAGCAGGACTTAACGCAAAGTGGATCCGTGCTGATATGACAAATGAAAAGACGCAGCAGTTTGCAAAGGACGTTCTCAATCATATGCGTGAGCGCCTCTCCGACTATCAGGAAATGTACGGCGATCTTTACAACCTTGAAGCAACTCCTGCTGAATCTACAAGCTACCGTCTTGCAAAGCACGACGTTCAGCGTTATCCCGAAATAATAACTGCATCCGACAAGGAAGATGCGACACCCTACTACACCAACTCATCTCACCTTCCCGTTGGATACACAGACGATATATTTGCAGCTCTCGATATTCAGGACGAGCTTCAGACACTCTATACGTCGGGAACGGTATTCCATGCATTTCTCGGTGAAAAGCTTCCGAGCTGGAAGAGTGCCGCATCGCTTATACGCAAGATCGCAGAAAATTATAAGCTTCCTTATTATACTCTCTCTCCCACGTATTCTATCTGTAAGAATCACGGATACATCGCAGGCGAGAAATTCACCTGCCCCGAATGCGGTGAGAAGACCGAGGTATACAGCCGTATAACAGGCTACTACCGTCCTGTTCAGAACTGGAACAGCGGTAAGAGCCAGGAATACAAGGACCGTAAGGTCTACAATCCCGAAAAGTTTGAAAACGTTGACCCCGCACGCTGTGTATCTGAAGATAAAGCAGAATGCTGCTGCGAATCCGCTGAGGCAGACAAGCTGATACTCTTTGCATCCGCAAACTGCCCCAACTGTAAGATGGCAGTTCACTTCCTCGAAAAAGCAGGCATTGCATTCGAGAAGGTAGTAGCTGAAGAGGATCCCGAGCTTGCAAAGCAGTACGATATCCGTCAGGCACCCACTCTGGTTAGTATTTCCGGCGGACAGGTAGAAAAGATACCCAACCTCTCCAATATCCGTGCATTTACAGAATCGCGCGCATAACGGAGGATATAATGTACGATATTATAGTTATCGGTGCAGGACCTGCCGGTCTGACTGCGGCAATATACGCACGCAGAGCCGAAAAAACAGTTCTGATCCTCGAAAAAGAGACCTTCGGGGGTCAGATAACCCACTCTCCCCTGGTTGAGAACTATCCCGGCTTCCCTACGGCAAGCGGTAACGAAATAGCAGATAAAATGGTAGAGCAAGCTCTATCTCAGGGAGCTGAGATAGAGCTTGACCGTGCAACTGCAATCAGCGGTGAGGGCGGTGACTTCACCGTTAAAGGAGAAAACGGCGAATACAAGGGCAAAGCGGTAATAATAGCAACCGGATCAAAGCACCGCACACTCGGTCTTGAGCGTGAGGATGAGCTTACCGGTGAGGGAGTTTCATACTGTGCGGTATGCGACGGTGCCTTTTACAAGGATAAGACCGTTGCGGTCATAGGCGGCGGAAACTCTGCGCTTCAGGAGGCAATACTCCTCGCCTCTTCCTGCAAGACCGTTTACCTTGTACAAAACCTCGATTTTCTGACCGGCGAGCAAAGACTTGCAGCCGAGCTTTATAAGAGAGAAAACGTTAAAATAATTTTGAGTGCTGTTGTTTGCGAGCTTATCGGTGACGGTAAGCTGAATGGTATCATTATTAAGAATCAAAACACAAGCGAGACCGAAAAGCTTGAGCTTGACGGTATATTCGTTGCAATCGGTCAGGTCTCGGATAACGAGCCCTTTGCCGATGCGGTAAAGCTGAACGAAAACGGCTATATCATAGCAGATGAAAGCTGTGTTCCAAGCGCTGCTCCCGGTATATTTACCGCAGGAGACTGCAGAACGAAGACCATCCGTCAGGTAACTACCGCAACTGCAGACGGTGCGATTGCCGCACTTTCAGCCTGCAGATTTATTGATACCCTTTGATTTAAAAGCATATATAAAACCCGTAAGGAAGAGCCTTACGGGTTTTGTTTTTGCCTGATCTTATTTTACACGGGTATATGTAGCGCCGTCAAAGACAAGCGTATCGCCGTTAAGAGAATATTCGATCATAGTGGCCTCTTTGGCAAGTCCAAACAGTGCACTGACGGTGACCTTCATTTCAGTATCGCTCTCTATTTCGTAGTCAATGCTCATAAGTATGTCCAATCCTGCCGTAACGTCATCGACGTCCTCGCCATCTGCCAGCTGTTCAAAAACGTCTTCGGTAAGTCCGTAACGAAGCTTGCCGTCCTTTGTGAATTCCATTCCCAGACCGTATTCCGTTTCCGTTTCGGTATCTAACAATTTCCACGTGCCGACAATTGCTTTTTCATTTGAGCTTCCGCCGCAGGAAGCAAGTGATAACAACATCACTGTGCAAAGTAAAACAACCAATATTTTCTTCATAGGTAAAATCTCCTTTTATTATTTCAGTTACTGCCCGCAGTTTGGACAGAGTTTTCGTTTTTTGCTCTCTTAGGATCAATTGCGTATAGTTCTTCAAATCAACTATTCCGTCTGTTTTGCTCCGCAGGAGGAGCAGAACTTCATTCCGTCCGACAATTCCTCGCCGCATTCGGTGCAAAAACGCTTTTTCTCTTCAATCTTCTGAGGAAGTTTTGTTCCGCAGTCTCCGCAGAATTTGCATCCTTCCGCATTCACAAGACCGCAATTCGGGCAGGTGCGCAAAGCCTCTTCTGCCTCTCTCGCTGCGCTTGCCTCTTCTTCCGCCTTTTCACGTGCGGCCTTCTCCTCACGTATCTGTACTATCCTCGCTTCTATTTCCGTACGGCTTGCTGCAATAGCACTCAGCTGTACCGATTCATCGGGATATGCATCCTTGCCGTTTTCCGTATATAGCCTGCGTCCGAGCCGAGCAAATATCGCCTCTTCCTTTTCGCTCAGCTCTTTAAGCTCGTTTTGTGCATTGAACAATTTTATTTCGGGATCGTCCTGGGGCGCCAGGCTTGCAAGTCCCTTTACAAGTCCGTCAAAAATTCCTGCCATAATACATTCCCCCTGTTACAAGATCTCGTCTTATTTTATAATTCTGAATTTACCGATAAGGGGCAGCTCCTTTGCTTTTCCTCCGATAGCGTTGATAATGCCTATAATGCCGAGTACGCCGACTGCAAGGCATCCTAACGGAAGGATAACAAACCAGCCCAGGAACGGGATTATAGCACCGACTAAAGTCACCGCAACACCTGCTATAAAGAGTATAAGTCCCTGATTTGTATGAAATTTTGCAAATGGTGATTCCTTTGCCGCAAGCAATGGGATGAGGAAGATGATGTACGCAAGAACTGCCATTATCTTGTTGGCTTCGATATCCGCTGCATTAAAGTTTGACGTTGTGTCATCACCCATCAGCTTTATCTGTGAAGTCTGCTGAGGCTGCTGTGCCTGTGTCTGGGGCTGCTGTGCCGTTTGAGCGGCTATAACCGTTCCGCACTCGGGACAGAATTTCTTTCCTTCTTCTACTTTTGTTCCGCAATTTCCGCAAAATGCCATAATATTATCTCCTTTTTATATAATGTTTATTTTTTATCCGAACAGTCCGCTTAAATCGGGCAGCTCGGTCGTGTGGTCTATCGTCACGGTGCCGTCGGCATACGATATGCTAAGATACCATTTGCCGTTAGTACCCCACCATGCGTTCATATATTTCATATCTTCTTCACTCATACCAAAGCCGTAGAAATCCTGAAATTCGTAACCTTTGCCTTTCAGCGTTTCAACATAGCTCCACATGGTTTGGTCTGATGTGCCTGTGATCAGAGTACGGTAGTTTTCAACTTGCTCCATCGTCCCGTCCGGGTAATCGGGCAGATCTGACGGCCATCCGTCGGAATTTTCAGAGGCTTCGCTGTTGATATCCTCCACCTCATTCATTATACCGGAGAGGTCTTCTCCCATAAGCCCGGCAAGAAGCCCGTATATATCGTCTGAGCTTCCGTCACCGGTGCTGTCGTCATAGGAGCTGTCGCCTCCAAAAAGTCCGGAAAAAAGTCCGTATATATCGTCCGCATTTTCGGCATCCTCATCACCTTCATATGTATCGCCGCCTCCAAACAGACCACCGAACAGGCTTGACAGAGCATCCTGTTCACCTTCATCCTCCCGGCTTACCGCTTCCGGCGCTTGATCTTTTAACGCATCAAAAACCGAAACGATCACACCTCGAAAAACAAGCCCTATTACCAATCCGATCACCAGCATAATTACCGTCATGATCAGCATCGCACGGGCCATATTTCGCTTCTGATGCTTTCTGCATCCGCCACACGCCCATACGATCATCAGAATCAATCCGATTATCGGTATACATAGCAAAAGCATTATACCGATATATCCTCCGGTGGATATGAGTCCGTAAGGGCTGCCCGGGCCCGGTGCTTGCTCCGTTATCGGTTGTGTGCGAGGCGGAGCAGGCTGTGTATTTATCGGTTGCTGATACACCGTCTGCTGCACGGGCTGTTGATTATCTGCCGTCGGCAACTCAGCCTTCCGTTCTTTTGCAAAAGCAACGCCCTCCGTTCTCGTTTCGGGTACCGCCGCTCCGCACTCGGTGCAAAATTTGATGCCGCTTTTCAGTTCAGCACCGCATCTCGTACAGTTTGCCATCTCTCATCCTCCTTTATATTATTTTCGTTCCGCACATCGGGCAGAACTGCATACTGTTTGATATCACCTGACCGCAGTCAAGACAGGTCCTGTGCCTTTTTTGATACTGCATATATACCGTTTCCTTCGGAAGCTTTTTGGAACACTCGGGACAGAAAAGCTTTAACGAATTCGATACGGTCCCGCAATGTGCGCACACCTTTATATCCTTCATACGCTCCACTCCGAAGCCATACCGTTTTTTACCTTCTTTTCTTGTTACTTTGTAACTATCCGTCATTTTCTCCCCCTCCGTACATCAGCCTCACTCCGCAGTTATTGCAGAAGGTATTATCCTCAGGCACCTTACTGCCGCACATCGGGCAGTATTTCGGCGGGTCCTCCCAGGGGGTACAGTCTACGCAGGAAAGCGTATCAGCATTATACATTGCATCGCTTATCCATTTTCCGCAGCTGTGACAGAGATTGAAATATTCTTTTGCCTCGGTTTCCCATGCAGTCTGCAATTCCTTCTCGGGCGAGGTACCTCTGATAGGCTTTGTCGTACATACCGCTCCGCCGCACGCTTCGCAGAAAAAACGGTATCGGTTCCCGCCTGACGTATTAATAATTTTGAAGCTTGCCGTATCATAACGTACAGTCTTCATTTTTGCCCCCTTCCCTTAACAGTTAAGTTTTTTTCAAAGCAATAGATAAACCGTTGAAAAATTCAAGGGTTTATGATATACTGTCTTCAGAGAACCTGCAAGGAAAATGAGGTTTCCTTGTATGCAAGTCACTCTTAAGCCGTCCGTGCTTACGAGTACAATTATACCGGTTTTTCATCTTCTGTCCCCACCCCATTTTTCCAAAACGGGTGGGAAATCAAAAATAATTACCGATTTTTGCACCGTTTTTTATATTTTTTCGCAAAATCGGGTGGGAAAACAGGGGGGGAGACCGCTTTGGGAGGTTTTTTATGAAAAAGCTGTTTTATTCTATTTCAGTTCTGATCGTTTTATTATGTGCTATCGGTATATTAGCAGGATGCGACAGTTCTCCTCTTGACCCCGACGATCCGATCACGCTTAATATGTGGCACAACTACGGCGGCGATATGCAGTCTACCATGGATCTGCTGATAGACCAATTCAACAGCACGGTAGGAAAAGAAAAAGGCATCGTTATCAACGTGACCGCAATTTCCTCCAGCTCAGAGCTGAACAAGAGCCTGACCATGATAGTAAATGACGATCCCGGCGCACCCGAGCAGCCCGATATCTTCACGGGCTATCCGAAGATCGCCATCCAGTTTCAGGAGAAAGGAATGCTTGCCGATCTTGACAGCTATTTTGACCAAAACGAGCTTGACGCATATATCGATGCCTTCATCGAGGAAGGACGCCTCGCAGACGGCGGACTGTACGTATTCCCTATCGCAAAATCGACAGAGGTGCTCTATGTAAATCAGACTCTATTCGACCGTTTTGCAGCAGAGACCGGTGCGCAAGCCGATAAACTCACCACCTTTGAAGGCATAGCAGAGCTTTCCGAAATGTACTACGAATGGAGCGGCGGAGGGCAGTTCTACGGCTCGGATTCATGGTTTAATTTTGCCCAGGTCGGAATGACTCAGCTGGGTGCAAGTATTTTTGAAGGTGAGACTCTTTCCCTGAGCGCTGATCAGTACGCTCATATCTTTAAAACGGTCTATACTCCTGCCGTTGAGGGAGGATTTGCAATATACGACGGATATTCATCCGACTTATCCAAAACGGGAGACCTTGTATGCTCCACCGGATCATCTGCAGGAATCCTGTTTTACGGTGATACCATCACCTATTCCGACGGCACGGTAGAGGATGTGGAATACAGCATCCTTCCCTATCCTGTGTTTGAAGGCGGAACGAAGACTGCATTGCAGCGAGGAGGCGGTCTGATGGTGTCAAAGTCCGACGAAAAGAAGGAATACGCTGCAGCAGAGTTTATCAAGTGGCTTACCGCTTCCGAGCAGAATATGAAGTTTGTAGGAGAAACGGGATATCTCCCCGTTACCAAGAAGGCGTTTGAAGAGGATATGGAAGCTCACCTGGAAACGCTTCAAAACGAGCAGATCATCAAAATGCTGACAAGCGTTCTCTCCATGTACGAGGAATACTCCTTCATTACCGCACCTACTTATACGAGCTTTGATTCCGACAGCGAAACATACGAAGAAACCTTCAAAAAACTGCTCAAGGATGAGCGTGAGAGATTTCTTTCGGGAGCATCGGCCCTTGCCGATGACGCCCTTTCGCAGATGAGAAAGTAAAAGTCATGTTAAAACAGGCTATCGCACTCTGGAAAAAGGAGCGCAACAAAAAAGGAACGACTCTGCACGGCAGACTTATTCTGTTCTTTGTAATGGTTTCGGTCACACTTATATTGGCATTTACCCTTCTGCTCTCACTGTTCGGCATTACGGGGAGCGAGAGAAAGGCGGTAGACAGCCATCTTACCACCGAAATATCCATTATTTCCGATAAGATAAGCGAGGATTTCGGTCGAGTGTCGCTCGGTGGCATCTCCATTGCTGAGGATATTGCCCGACGGAGTGACCGCTTCTTTGCCGACAACGGCATCACAGCAGCCTCATTGTCGGAGCATCCCGAGCTTTTGGAAGCTCTGCTGAGCGAACATATGCAGACACTTATCTCCACGGTAAACACCCGCTATTGCGGCGGAGCTTTTATTATTCTGGATGCAACGGTCAATCCTGCCTCAGATAATGCAGAAACGGCAAAATCGGGCATATTTCTGAAGAAAACACAGCCTACTCACACGTCGGCTACAGGTGTGGACATACACTATCTGCGAGGTCCTGCGTCACTTGCCCGTGACAACGGGATAATGCTTCTCGGACAGTGGCGAATGGAATTTGATACCGAAGGTCAGGATTTCTTTGACTGCGTTATTGACACAGCCCGCCAAAACCCCGACCTTGACCTTTCCCGTTTGTATTACTGGAGCGGTCGCACGGTGCTGAAGGACAACAGCGAAGCAGGCTTTATGCTCTGCGTCCCTTTGCGAAGTGAAGACGGCACCGTCTTCGGCGTATGCGGTGTCGAGGTCAGTGACAGGCTGTTCAAGTCATTTTATACCCCTGCAGGCGGTAATTTTGAAAATATTTTCACCGTTATGGCTCCCGTATGCGAATCGGGCTTCTGCACCTCTCTCGGATTGATTGCAGGAAACTACTATCTGACAGGCAACCATTGGGATTACGACCTTGAGGTGACCGATAGCCATGAGGATTTCATACATCTGTCGGGCGGAGGAGAAAGCTATGCAGGCAAGAGCAGCGCTATACGGCTCTATCCCGGAGGCTCGCCCTATGAAGATCAAGCCTGGGTGACTGCCATACTTATGCCGCAGGATATTTTACATTCAGCCGTCAAGGGTAACACCGATTATTTCTCGCTTACGGTCGTTATTTTGCTGGCGGTCAGCGTTATCGTATCTATCTTTATCAGCCGCCGCTATCTGCGCCCGGTGAACGATGCGCTTGATACCATTCGCAGCCGATCTTACTCAGAGCAGACCGGTGCGCCCTACTCCGAGATAAACGACCTTCTTGAATTTCTTGCCGCAAACGACCGTGCTCACGCAGAGGAGCTTGAGCGGCTGGATAAGGAGAACAAAGAGGTCCGCTCCAAGTTTGATATGGCACAGACCCATATGACAAGGCTGGCAAATGAAAAGCTGCCCGAGGTAGACCTTGACAGCTTTGAGCAATTTATACAATGTCTGTGTACGCTGACACCGAAGGAACGCTCGATATTCGATTTATATATGGATGGCAAAAGTGCAAAAGAAATTCTCGTGCTTGCCGACATCAATCAGAACACGCTGAAATATCACAATAAGAATATCTATTCAAAACTCGGTGTGACATCACGCAAGCAGCTACTGGAATTTGCCGCACTGATGAAGATCAGACAACGGGAGGATTGATATGACACTTGCACAGCGACTGAATACCATTATCCGAGAACAAAAGTTCACAAAGGCAGAATTTGCAAGAAGGATGGGGATCAGCGAGAATTACATCTATATTCTCACTGGTATACGAGGCAACGATCCCCAAAAACCTATGACCATATCTGCTTCCCTTGCAAAGCTTATTGCGCTGGAATTCGGATATGACGAACACTGGATACTTAACGGAGATAAAGAGTGATCCGATATAATAAAAATACCACCCGTGAAAGAATTTCAAAATTCTTTCACGGGTGGTTTTATCTTTGAAAGCACGCCATTATCACAAGATGGACATTATCATAACTACGATTATGATTATCGGCAGCACGTAGGTCATATACGGGCGAAGCCATGCAGGAAGCTTTACGCCCTTGTCGCCGCAGTTTACCTCTGCAAAGTAGTTTTTCCATCCCCAGCCATATCTGTTAGTACAGAAAAGCACGTATATCAGACTTCCGAAGGGCAACAGAAGGTTGGTTACCGCAAAATCCTCTAAATCTATTATTCCTTTACCGCCTATATTTATAAACGAAAGCAGGTTTTCACCAAGCATTGCAGGCAGTGCAAGCACGAGAACCAGCCCTATATTTATAAGAGCAACTGCTCTGCGGTTGAGCTTTGTCATTTCAAGCCAGAACGACATTATGTTCTCAAAGACCGCAATTACCGTCGAGAGCGCCGCAAACAGCATAAACAGGAAGAAAAGCGAGCCCAATATACGTCCGCCCGGCATTTCGTTGAATATGCTTGAGAGAGTTCTGAAAAGGAAGAGCGAGTCTGCCGAATCTGCCGTTACCTGAGTGCCATAGGTAAAGCACGCAGGGAAAACGATAAGTCCCGATATAAGTGCAACCGAGGTATCAAGTGATACTATGGTCACCGCCTCACCGAGAAGACGGCGGTCCTTGTTTATATAGCTTCCGAATATGGCGATTGAGCCAATACCTACGCTGAGTGTAAAGAATGCCTGACCCATAGCGGCAGATATTACCGTCCATATACCCGATGATAAAAGATTGTCAACAGAGGGAACGAGATAGAATTTAAGTCCCTGTGCCGCACCGGGAAGCGTGCAGGAATACACCGCAAGACCAATCATCAGAGCAAAGAGGGCTACCATCATATACTTGGTAATTCTTTCAACTCCGTTTTTAAGTCCGAGTGAGCATATAGCAAAGCAGATGATTATAATTGTACTTGCCGCAACGACGCACTGAACGGGGTCCTTGGTCATTGAGACAAAAACATCCATCATCGCCTTATCACCGTGCACCGAGGATATCGAGCCGGTAATATACTTGACGAAATAGATGAGCATCCAGCCGGATATGGTGGTATAGAACATCATAAGAAGATAGTTGCCTGCTATTCCGACAAACTTCATAAGATGCCATTTCTGACCCGGCTTTTCCATTACGTCAAAGGATGACGCTATGCTTCGCTGACTTGCTCTGCCGACAGAAAGCTCTGCCGTCATTACCGGTATACCCAGCAAAACGAGAAACGCAAGATAGATAAGAACGAAAAACGCACCGCCGTAAGCTCCGGTTATTATCGGAAAGCGGTAGACGTTGCCAAGACCTATTGCGCATCCTGCAGACAGCAATATAAAGCCCAGGCGTGAGGAAAGCTTTTCACGTTGATTCATAATATTGTCCTTCTATATTTTTAAAAATTATTTTGTCATTTCAAGCTCTATCCAGCGCATTATAAGATCGACTATCTTCTTTTGCTGAATATCGGTAAGCTGTATGCCTTTTGGCACTCTGTACCATTTTTCAAGACATCCTCTGCAACAGCAGGCACACGAGTGCTGTGCGATAAATACGGGATGCCCTCGCATTGGCGTTTGACGGCCGTCGTTTTCAATAAAGGCAGGAGCAAGTCTTTTCTCTATTATCTCCTGCGCATGTCGGCGTACCGTATCTATACCCTTTTCTCTTATATAAGCCTTATCCTTCTCGGATAGCTTAAATCTTGCTCTGAAATCAGAGCGCCTCAGCTTTTCAAGTGCCTGGTCTATAGTTTGCATTCCGCCCTCTTACTTCTTTTTTGAAAAGATTATAAACTTTGAAAAGATATAATTGAGCACCACTACCAAAACGGATATTATTATCTTGAATATATTTTCGCTTTGCGATAAAAGGTCGACGAAGACGTAAAGCAGCGCAGTTTCCATAACTCCCGAGAGCACTCTGAAAAGAGTAAATTCGATAAATTCAGTAAGAGTTTTCTTATCCGAGGTATTTTTGCTCTCGAAAACGAATATTTTATTGGTCACGAATGCAAATACTACCGATACCGCCCAGGCGATAACGTTTGCGATGATATACCAGATAAACACGTTAAGCGCATAATATACTGTAAAGTTTACCGCCGTGGTAAGTCCGCCGAATATTATATAAAGTATATATTCACGGTATTTGTTAAACAGCAGCTTTATGCTCTTGGTTAAATTACTGTTTTTCAATCTTATCTTCATCTCCGATCTCGGAAATCATTGCCTTATAGCTATCGTAATCCATAAGAAGATTTATTGCCGAAAGCAGTGCATTTGACGACATATTGCGAGGAAGCTTAAGTCTGTCTATCACCTGAAGGCGACGTGTCGCACTGTTAGTTGATCCGCTGAGTCCGTCATTCATAAAATCCTGCTTTGTAACAAGCTTTTTAGCGGTATCCTTTTCCGCTTTATCCTCAAACGGACGGAAGACCTCACGAAGTCTGTCTGCGTCTATTCCCTCAAGTCCTAAAAGGCCTTCCCTGGACGGTGCGACCTTGCGCTTTTCCTTGCCCTTTATTGGCGGTATATAGACGTTTATTATCTTATCCGAGGGCAATACCGACTTAAAAAGATTGCGTATAACAAGTCCTGCACCGTCACTGTCGGTTGCCACGATAATGCCACACGGCTGAGCTATTCTTTTTATATAATCAAGCTTTTCATCCGAATTGAAGATACCGAAGCCCTCGGTGGTTATTATCTGCGCATCAAGGATTGAAGACAGCTTTATCTTGTCGTATTTCCCCTCAACGATAACCGGACGGTCTATCTTTATTTTTTCCATACGCTTTATCTCCCCGAGCTCACTCGCAATGCACTCAGCTGTGCAACAAGCCTGTCTATTATCAGATATCCGTTTGCCGGGAGAGATTTCAGCTTAACGTCGGTATCGTAGCACGCCTTTATTGCTCTGTCAAGCATTTCGTCCGTGCACTTTGAAACTATTCTCGAATATAGCGTTGCGGTATATTCGTGTATCTTCATAGCCGAGGCGATACCCTTGGCAGAGGTTCCGGCAGATACAAGCGTCTTTACCAAATAAAGATTGGTATATACCTTCGAAATAGAGCCGAGTATAGCTATGGGCTCCTCACGGTTATTTTTCATATGCGCAAGTATGGAATAGGCCGAGGCGGTATTGCCGTCAAGCAGAGCGTTTGTAAAATCAAATGCCCCAACCTCGGTATTTTTTGAGGTTACAAGCTCTATATCCGAGCTTACAAGCTTGTCCCTTCCGTGAGAGATAATATACGCCGAGAGCTTTTTTGCCTCAGAAGTAAGTATAAACATATCTCTTCCGCTGATATCAACCACCCGAGCGCAAAGCTCCGCATCGGCAAATATACCCTGCGCACGAAAATGCTTCTGAAGCCAGCTCTTCAGCCTTTGAGGCGACTCTCTTGCAAATTCGACCGGCGTCATACACTTTTCAAGTGCCTTGTATACCTTTGAGCGCTTTTTTTCGGTTCCACCGTCAAATTCAAGCGGTTCTGCGTATACTACGAACACGTTGAAGTCATACGCTCCTATCTCATTTACAGCTTCAGTAAGGGAGTTTAAAGCCATGCCCTCGGTTATCTTAAAGCCTCGAAGCTCAATCAGCTTTTTTTCGCAAAAGACAGGCAGAGCCGATGCACACGAGATAAGCCTTGACATATTGAAATCGGCATCCTGAGCGTCAAACACCGTATGATTGAAAACGTCGTCGGTATTCTCACCGAGCACCGCTTTTCTTATAGCGGTAAGACTGTATCTTTTAAGATAATCCTCTTCTCCGAAGAAGAGCCAACAGCCCGATATATCGCCGTTTTTGTCAAGTATTGATTTAAGCTCAGTATAATTCATAAAAGGCTCCCCTCCTTTGAAGTTTAATGCTGTTTTTTATTCTGAAACGAGGTCGTACACCTCAAGTATAAGCACGTTTCTTTCGGTCTGAATTCCTCTCATCTCGATCACGTAATCAAGATTGAGTATTCCGCCCTCCTGCGTGATACCGTTTGTAACACCCTTGGTGCAAACGCAGAATTCTATCGGAAAAACCCCGGTATCGTAAGAGCATATATGTCTTTTTATCTTCTCGTCAAAAACCATTGCGGTCGAAACTATACCCGTTCTTGTCATGGTGACCGACTGCGGTGAGCTTGTATCAAAGGATATTCTCGTTTCTGACGCTCCCATACCGTTTTCCTCGGGTTCGGGATATGTGAGTGACAAAATGCCCTCCTCAAGCTTCATAACTCCCTCTGCAGTCATTTCGTACGCCGTTTCGTCATACTCAAGCTCTTCAGATTCGTCACCCGCTTCAAGATAGCTTCTCATATATTCTTCAGACAAGGTCTCGGGCATATCTCCCGGATCATCCGTCAGATCGTATATCTTTGCAGTTATTTTTATTCTTACCGTTTTTTCATTCATAATTATCCGAGGTATCTCCGTATATTTCACATTTTTATATATTTAACTATATCATACAGAAAGCTCCGTGTCAACCGCATATACCCTCAAAAGCCACACATTACATGCCATATTTTTTTAGTTGCGGGCAAAAATTATCTTAAAGATAAAATCTTGTGCGAGGGTAAATTAAGATGAAAAAAACGTTTTTTAAAGGTCTTGAAAACGGAAAATATATAGTCAGTCCTGCAATACTTATGGCGTGCGTTATGCTTATCTACAGCTGTATATTCCCAGGAATAAATACGGACTACGATACCGAAGCGTCATCTCCCGATATGACACCGATGAGCGAAAAAATGCTTGCCTGCGCAGTTGCAGCGGCAATGCCAAAGGCTAATCTCACCGCTAAGACCGCACTTGCCTCCCTTCTCTTAAACAGATGCGGTGATCCTTCCTTCCCCGACACTCTTCCCGACGTTATAATCTGCTCTGTACCAGGCGTTTCATATTCAGCTGAGCCCGATAGCGTATCGGTAAGCGCAGCTAAGGCGGCGCTTATGGGAATAGACCCTTCAAACGGGGCAATTTATTGGGAGGAAAAGAGCGAGAAATCACCCTCCTTTGCATCGGTAATTGACGGCTACTGCTTTTATAAATAAAGTTCTTCTCTATAGTGTAAAAAAAGTGAAAAAGCTCTTGTAAAAAGGGCGGAAAAATGATAAAATAATATTATATTGTTATTTTATTTGTAAGGAACTTTATTTTATACATGAGAAAGACCGAGATCATATCAAAAGAAAATATAGATATACAGTATAAATTTATGGAACGGGTAAGATCTCTCCTTTTGGGCGAGGAAAAGCTCGTTTACATACAGACCTTCGGCTGTCAGCAAAACGAGGCGGACAGCGAGCGTCTTGCAGGCATGGCATCGCAGATGGGATACGGTATTGCAGCATCGCCCGAGCAGGCGGATCTGCTTCTCGTCAATACCTGCGCAGTACGTGAGCACGCAGAGCTGAAGGCCCTTTCAAAAACGGGTCAGTTCAAGCACCTAAAGGCTAAGAAGCCCGATATGCTTATCGGAATATGCGGGTGCATGGTTACCCAGGAGCACCGCTGTGACGATATAAAGAACAGATATCCTTACGTTGATTTTCTTTTCGGAACGAGTATGCTCTACCGCTTCCCCGAGATACTCTTCTCGGCACTTACACAGACCAAGAGAAGCTTCTGGCTTGACGATAGCGAGGGAAACATCGCAGAGGATCTTCCGGTGCTCAGAGAAAGCTCCTTTAAGGCTTGGGTCAGCATTATGTACGGCTGTAACAATTTCTGCACCTACTGCGTAGTTCCTTACGTCAGAGGCAGAGAACGCAGCAGACAGCCCGGGGAGATACTCAAAGAGGTAAGAGAGCTTGCCGATGCAGGCTATAAGGAGATAACGCTTTTAGGTCAGAACGTAAACTCCTACGGCAAGGACCTTGATATCGATTTTGATTTTTCCGATCTTCTAAACAGAATCTGTGAGATCGATGGCGATTTTATGGTCCGCTTTATGACCAGTCACCCAAAGGATGCCTCACGCAAGCTGATAGACACAATGGCGGCAAACCCCAAGATTGCAAAGCAGTTTCACCTTCCCCTTCAGGCAGGAAACGACCGCATTCTCAAAGCAATGAACAGAGGTTATACTACAAAGGATTATCTTGCGCTTGTAGACTATATGCGTGAAAAAATGCCCGATATAGCCCTCTCCACCGATATAATAGTCGGATTCCCGACCGAAACCGAGGAAGAATTTCTCGATACGCTTGAAATGCTGAAAAGGGTGAGATACGATTCCCTCTTCTCATTCATCTACTCAAAGCGTAAAAACACAAAGGCGGCTGAGATGGACGGACAGATAAGCGAGGATGTCAAGACCAACCGCCTTACCCGTCTTATAGACCTTCAGAGCACCATTTCACACGAGAAAAACGAAAAAAATTACGAGGGTGCAATTATACGGGTTCTTGCAGAGGGCAGAAGCAAGACAGACAGCACCAAGATAACCGGCAGAAACGAGAAAAACCGTCTCGTTCACTTTGCCGCAGACGATTCGGTTATCGGCAGATACGTAAACGTACGTATAATCCGTGCAGACACATACGCGCTTATCGGCGAGCTCGCCGAATAAGCATCAGAATAAAGATAAAGAGGTAAAACGATATGGCTCTTTCTCCGATGATGCAACAGTATATGGAGATAAAGGAACAGTACAAGGACTCCCTTGTATTCTACCGTCTCGGAGATTTTTACGAAATGTTCTTCGACGATGCTAAAACCGCATCCCGTGAGCTTGAGCTCACCCTTACGGGCAGAGATTGCGGTGAGGAGGAGCGTGCTCCTATGTGCGGCGTTCCGTTTCACAGCGTTGATTCCTATATTGGCAGACTTGTAAACAAGGGCTACAAGGTTGTCATCTGCGAGCAGATGGAGGACCCTGCACTTGCCAAGGGAATAGTCAGACGTGACGTTGTCAGAATAGTAACTCCCGGTACTGTTATAGATAACGCAATGCTGAGCGAATCGCAGAATAACTACCTCTGCACCGTCTGCTACCGGGATAACTGCGCAGGAGTTACCTTTGCAGACGTTTCGACCGGCGATATATCCGTTACCTTTATAACCGGAAACCATTGTATACAGCGCCTTACAAATGAGATAGGCACATATTCTCCCCGTGAGATAATATTCAACACAGACAGAAAACTTTTTGCCCCCGTCGTTTCGTTTGCAACCGAGAGAATACACGCTGTAATAAACGATATGCGCTCCGATCTTTTCGATATGGAGGGTGCGCAGACGCTCATATCCTCACAGTTCAAAAAACAGCTGTCTGAGCTTGATCTGACACAGGAATTGCAGATAGCGTCCGTTGCCGCAATGATAAGATATATCATAGAAACGCAGAAAACGGACTCATCCTACATAAAAACTCTGTCGGTATATTCCGAGGAGCAGTATCTCGACATAGACCTTAACACCAGAAGAAACTTAGAGCTTTGCGAGACCATGCGCAACCGTGAAAAAAGAGGCACTCTTTTGTGGGTGCTTGACCGCACCAAAACTGCAATGGGCGCACGCTTGCTTCGCAAATGGGTAGAGCTTCCTTTGGTGAATACCTATTATATATGCAGACGTCAGAACGCAGTCAAGGAGCTCTTTGACGATTTTATGCTCAGAGAAGAGCTATCACAGATGCTGAAGGGTGTTCTTGACATCGAGCGTCTTATGACAAAAATAGTATACGGCACCGCAAATGCACGTGACCTTCGTGCAGTATGCTCTGCTCTTTCGGCAGTGCCGAGGATAAAGGCTCTTATCGGTAATTGCACCTCGGACGGAATTTCCGAGGCAAGAGATCAGATGGACGAGCTTACCGATATCTGCTCACTTATCGATTCGGCTATAAGTGAGGATCCGCCGTTCTCTCTTCGTGAGGGCGGTCTTATAAAGCCCGGATTTTCTCCCGATATTGACGAGCTGGTTGCCATTATGAAGGGTGGTCACAGCTATCTTGAGGGCATAGAAGCAAGAGAGCGTGAGGAGACCGGCATCAAAAATCTCCGCATAAGATACAACAAGGTGTTCGGATATTATATCGAGGTCACCAACTCTATGCTCTCCCTCGTTCCTGACAGATACATACGCAAGCAGACCCTCACCAACTGCGAAAGATATATAACCGAGGAATTAAAGATTGAAGAGGCAAAGATACTCGGAGCATCCGAAAAGGTCATATCTCTTGAATACGAGCTCTTCCAGCAGATACGCGCAAGGGTTGCGGAGAATTCCGCACGCATACAGTCGACCGCCTCTGCGCTTGCCTTAATAGACGTTTACACCTCTCTTGCGGACGTTGCGGTGCGCAATAACTACGTTTGTCCCGAGGTGGACTACAGCGACACTATCTCTATAGTTGACGGCAGACATCCCGTTGTAGAGCAGTTTGTAAGCGGTGGATATTTCGTTCCCAACAATACTCTGCTTGATACAAATCACAACCGACTTATGATAATAACCGGACCAAATATGTCGGGTAAATCCACATATATGAGACAGACTGCCGTTATCTGCGTTATGGCACAGATAGGCTCATTCGTTCCTGCAAAGGAAGCACGGATAGGTATAATAGACAAGCTGTTCACAAGAGTTGGCGCATCGGACGATCTTGCGTCCGGTCAGTCGACCTTTATGCTTGAGATGAACGAGGTCGCCTACATCCTCAAAAACGCCACGAAGCGAAGCCTTATTATTTACGACGAGATAGGCAGAGGCACCAGCACCTTTGACGGAATGAGCATCGCACGTGCGGTCGCTGAATACACCGCATCCTCAAAGCTTGGAGCTAAAACTCTGTTTGCTACCCACTATCACGAGCTTACCGATATGGAGGGCGCACTTCCCGGAGTTGTGAATTACAGTATTGCCGCAAAGAAGAGGGGAGACGATATAATCTTCCTTCGCAAGATAGTAAAGGGGGCGGCAGACGACAGCTACGGTATAGAGGTAGCAAAGCTTGCAGGCATTCCCTCCGAGATAATCAAAAACGCAAAGAAGGAGCTTCACCGCCTTGAAGAAAACAGCGCAAGGGTAATAAAGGCGGACGAGGTATTTGACGATAGTGACGATATCGAAAACGTAACCATAGATAATCTTATAACAGACGAGATAGTAAGAAAGATAAGAAATGCCGACGTAGAGCTTATGACTCCTATTGAAGCGATGAACTTTCTCTATCAACTCAAAAAGGACGCCGAGTAAAAACGAAAGGAGCACGGTATGGGACAGATAAATATTCTTGATTTTCACGTTGCCAATCTTATCGCCGCAGGGGAAGTCGTTGACAGACCGTGTTCGGTGATAAAGGAGCTTCTTGAAAACGCAATTGACGCAGGTGCTGATCAGATAACGGTCGAGATAAAGCGGGGCGGAGTTGAGTTTATGCGTGTCAGCGACAACGGATGCGGTATGAGCCGTGACGACGTTCCGATAGCCATAAAGCGCCACGCAACCAGCAAAATATCAAGCGAGGACGACCTTGACGGCATAAGAACTCTTGGATTCAGAGGAGAGGCGCTTGCCGCAATATCGTCGGTATCAAGACTCAGAATAATGACTAAAACCGAAAATGATGCTACCGGCACCCTGCTCGTAAGCGAGGGAGGAAGCATAACGGACCTGTCGGACGCAGGCTGCAGAAACGGTACGACCATAATAGTCGAAGAGCTTTTCGCAAACGTTCCTGCGAGAAGAAAATTTCTCAAAAAGGACGTAACCGAAACCGCCGCATGTGCCGCAGTTGCCGAAAGGATAGCCCTTTCAAGACCTGATATATCAATAAAATTCATAGCTGACGGTGTGCAGAAATTCGCAACGTCGGGCGACGGCAGGCTTATCAATGCGATATACGCTATAATAGGCCGTGATTTTGCTCGTAAGCTTATACCGATAAACGAGCTCAGCGAGGGTGTTGAGATAATCGGATATATCGGCACTCCCGAAAACGTGCGTGGAAACAGAAACTTTCAGAATTTCTTTATCAACGGAAGATACATAAAGAGCAAGACCGCAACTGCGGCTATCGAGCAGGCTTATGACTCGTATATATCGGGCGATAAATTTCCCTGCTGTGTTCTCAATATAGGAATCCATCCGTCCTTCGTTGACGTCAACGTTCATCCTACAAAGCTAGAGGTCAAATTCTCAAACGAAAGACTGATATTCGACGCTGTGTACGGAGCTGTCAGAAATGCTCTTTCGGGAACGATTTCAAGACCCGAAATGCGTATAGACGACGGTGAGGCAAAGCGTGAAAAGGGGATGAGGACTGCAAATGCGTTTACTCCTGTAATCGACAGAAGCGCTCAGCAGCATTTTGAAAATGCTGCAAAAAACAGCACCTTGTTTGATATGAGTGTAAACACACCGCCTCAAAGAGAGCATATACAGCCTCAGCCGAGCGTAAACACCGCAGCGCAGACAAACAACGAGCAGAAAAACCGAATGACCACTCCGGCTCCCTCAAGGTCTGAAGCGCCCGACCTTTTAATGCGTGCAATTGCATCAAAGGGAGAAAAGCTCCCATTTGAGATAGGAGCAAGAGAGATAGCGCAGGCAAACCAAGCTGCAGATGAAGCTACGCAGACTGTAAACCAAGCTCCCTTGACTGATATTCCAAAGGATGAGCCGGCTGCAAGTGATGTAACCGCTGCTACAGTAGCAAATGAAGACGGCGTTCCGTTTTATAAAATACTCGGCTCTGCATTCAACTCGTATATCTTCGTTGAGCTTGAGGATAAAATAATGATGATCGACAAGCACGCCGCACACGAGCGAATAAACTTCGAGCGGATGAAGGCGAATATGAAAAAGGGCGGATTCTGCCAGATACTGATGATTCCGCTCACCATAAAGCTTTCGCCCGATGAATACAGCGCAGTTTGCGAATATGCCGGTGAAATTAAAAAAAGTGGCTTCGATTATGAAACAAGCGAAGAAGACCGCTCACTCACCGTTTTTCAGATACCTGCGGATATGTCATCGGAGGATGCCCTTATTATGATTCAGAATATAGCAGGCTCGCTTGCAGACGGTACGGGCAGTGCAAACGTGGCGTACGATATGATATTTGAAAAGGCACTTTATCAGGCGGCTTGCAAGGCGTCTGTCAAGGCGGGAAGAATAGACTCGGAGCAAAACGTTGACTGGATAGTAAGAACACTCCTTACCAATCCCGAGATCAAGGTATGCCCTCACGGACGTCCGGTTGCATTTGAGCTCAGCCAAAAAGATATAGAAAAACAATTCAAGAGAATTTGATCGAGGTATAGATATGTCCTTTAAATTATTAAAAACGTCGGGAAATGCAAGACGAGGTGAATTTAAAACGGTTCACGGAACCATTCAGACTCCCGTATTTATGAACGTCGGCACAAGCGCCGCCATCAAGGGCGGTATCTCGACCGGTGACCTTATGAATATAAAATGCCAGGTAGAGCTTTCAAATACCTACCATCTCCATATCCGTCCCGGTGACGAGCTTATAAAGCGCCTGGGCGGTATCCACAAGTTTTTCAACTGGGATAAGCCCGTTCTTACAGACAGCGGCGGATTCCAGGTGTTCTCGCTTGCAAAGCTTCGCAAGATAAGCGAGGAGGGCGTTTGGTTCAACTCCCATATGGACGGAAAGCGTATATTTATGGGCCCCGAGGAGAGCATGCGTATACAGTCAAATCTTGCCTCTACCATCGCAATGGCGTTTGACGAATGCGTTGAAAACCCCGCTACGTACGAATATGCAAAGGCATCCTGCGCACGCACCTACCGCTGGCTTCTCAGATGCAAGGCGGAGATGGACAGACTTAATTCCCTGCCCGATACCATAAACCCCGATCAGCTTCTTTTCGGTATAAATCAGGGATGCACGTACGAGGATCTGCGTCAGGAGCATATGAAGCAGATAGCCGAGCTTGATCTCCCCGGCTACGCTATAGGCGGTCTTGCAGTAGGCGAGAGCGCAGAGGATATGTACCGAATAATTGAGGCGGTCGAGCCCTTTATGCCAAAGGACAAGCCGAGATATCTTATGGGCGTAGGCACACCGGTAAATATACTCGAGGCGGTCAACCGTGGAGTTGATTTCTTCGACTGCGTAATGCCCAGCCGTAACGCAAGACACGGAAACATCTTTACCTGGAGCGGTAAGATGAACATCAATAACGAGAAGTTTATGTATGACGACCGCCCCATCGACCCCGAATGCGACTGCCCGGTATGTAAGAGATATTCAAGAGCGTATATCCGCCATCTCTTCAAGGCAAGAGAGCTTCTCGGAATGCGTTTGTGCGTGCTTCATAACCTCTATTTCTATAACACGCTGATGGAGCGAATAAGAGAAGCACTCGATAATGACACCTGGCCGGCATTCTACGGAAAATACAGAGAGGTCTTCGAAAACAGACTTTAAAAACTTTTTGGCGTACCTGCGATAAAGCAGGTGCGCCTTTTCTATTGCATCAGAATTGATTTTCAGCAGTTGAATCAATAACAACTTTTACGTTATTGAAAAAAATGGTATTCTAATGATATAATAATAGTGCTTCGAAGCTAATCAAAAGTAAGCAAAGGAGATAATGATGTTTTATATGTCAGAAAATCTAAAAAAATATCGCATTATGAAAAATGTTACACAAGAGGATGTTGCAGGATATTTGGGTCTAACTCCTCAAAGTATTTCAAAATGGGAGCGCGGTGAATGTTATCCCGATATAACGTTTCTGCCCGCATTGGCAAACATATTTGAAACAAGCATAGATCTACTTATAGGTATGGATACAATACGAGCACAAGAGACACGCTTCAACATTCACAAAAAAGCTTCTGAGTTTCAGCGTGACGGTGATTACGTTTCCGCAGAGAAAGTATATCGAGATGCATTGTTGATATATCCAAACAAGCCGGGAATGATTTTAGGACTTGCAGGGGTATTGGCTTTGCAGAACAAATCAGAGGAAGCAATTGAGTTAATGGAACGCGGTTTACCATTGTCTATAAATGAGAATCAAAAAGCAACAATGCGTGCTACACTTTGTTTTTTGTATCTAAAATGTGGAAAAGTGGATAAGGCAAATGCACTTGCTTCTGAACTTCCACATACAAGAGAAAGTCGAGAAATTATTCAACCGCTAATTCAAAAGGGTCTTGACGAGTCCGAAATAAATGACAATATTCGAAATATACTTCTTGGCAACTAAATGAGTATTTTGTAATTATCAATGATTTCATAGAATGTTTATATGATAATCAAATTGCCTTTTTCACCCCGCTTCGACGGAGCTTCGCTTTTGTGTCCACAAAGGCAGTGCTTGTCAGGAAAAGCAGACGGACTTTCGGGATGCACAAACCAAAGGCTCTCCCTTGGGGAGAGCTCCCGCGATAGCGGGTGAGAGGGCGTAAATATTACCCTCTCCGTCAGGCTACACCTGCCACCTCTCCCATAGGGCGATGCTATCTTACCGCCCGACAGTATGCCTAAAAGATGTAACACATTATACCTTGCATAGCAAGACGTGTGAAAAGGAGTACGAACATTTTGCTCGTACTCCTTTTGTTGTAGGGCGGGGGTTTATCTCCCGCCGTTTCCTTCAGCTATATCGCTTGTTTTCGGCGGGAGCAAGCCCCCGCCCTACGAATAAACTCCCTTTCGGGAGTTTTTTATCTTTTCAGATATTCAATTAGCTTTGATTTTTCGTTTTCGACCTTTTCCGATAAGACCGCTTCTGAAAGCTCTTTTAGAGCGTTGCCTATTTCCTTGCCCTTGTAGCCGAGCTCTATCAGATCGTTTCCGTTTATAGCGAGAGCTTTTATCGGGGATATTTCGGCATCCGACGCTTCATCTGCTATCTGCTCAAGCCTTTTATAGTGCTCCAGCCTTTTATGAAACTGCGGTGCAAGTCCTAAGCAGTCGGCTCTCATAAGAGCTACGAGATTGTAAAATCCCTGCTTTCCGAGCTTTGATATATATTTAGAAACGCTCTTCTTATCCGCTTCTATCGGTGTGTCGTGCCTTTTTACAAGCGACACCACGCTCTCACGTGTTTTATTGTCGCTCTTGAGCCTTCTCAGCACCTCGTCAGCCATTTGTGCGCTTATGCCTGCATGACCGTAAAAATGCCCTACGCCGTTTGCATCTATCGAAAAGCAGTGAGGCTTGCCCATATCGTGAAAGAGCGCACAAAGCCTTAAATGAGGCTCTGGTGGTGTATTATCCACCACCTTTGCGGTGTGGGTAATCACGTCGTATATATGGTGATAATTATGCTGTTCAAATCCGTTCATTGCCTCAAGCTCGGGAAGGATTGGATAAAGCGCCCTTGCGTATTTTACAAGAACTTCACCTGCACCGACTCCGCACAGGAGCTTTTTAAGCTCGGTAAATATCCTCTCAGCCGAAACGGCAGAGAGAAGATGGGCGTTTGACATTATTGCCTCTTTGGTTTTTTCTTCTATTTCAAAGCCGAGCACCGAGGCAAAGCGGAGCGCACGCATTATCCGAAGCGGATCCTCCGAGAAGCGTTTCTCAGCTTCTCCTACCGCACGTATTATCTTATTTTTTATATCGTCGCATCCGCCAAACAGATCCACTATCCCTCTTTTCGGAGAAAACGCCATTGAATTCACGGTAAGATCACGTCTGCACAGATCGTCCTCAAGCTTATCCGAGAATATCACCCTATCGGGATGGCGCATATCACTGTATCCCTGCTCTGCTCTGAAGGTGGTTATCTCTATCGGAAGCGAGTCAATTATAACGGTGACCATGCCGAAGCGTGCGCCTGTCATCACCGTTTTTTTATCGGAAAAAGCCTTGATAATATCATCGGGCAATGCGTTTGTGGTCATATCCCAATCGTTTATCGGTCTATCTGATATATAATCTCTGACGCATCCGCCCACGACGTAGGCTTCATAGCCGTTTCGCTCAAGTCTGTCTATTACAAGCTCTACCCTTGAATCAAGCTCAAACAACGCATATCCCTCCTTATTTCAAGCATTGAAATAATATTAACACTATTTCCCCATTTTGTCAAACCGAGCCGTTGACAAAAAAAGCCCTTAGGGGTATAATTATATTATAAATAAAAACAAAGGAATTTATATAGATGAGAATTACCAAGGAAACGGATTACGCCCTTCGTATGATGAGTATGCTCGCTTCAAGCGAAGGCATTTCCGATGCTAAAACCATTGCAGATACCGCAGGCGTGCCTCAGAGATTTTCGCTGAAGATACTCCGCAAGCTGATGAGCGCAGGGCTTGTAAAATCGTACAAGGGCGCAAACGGTGGATACACGCTTGACGGCACACCCGATAAAATAACCTTAAAGCAGATAGTTGAAGCCATCGAGGGTCCTATCACCATATCCCAATGCCTTAGCGACGGGTTCGAGTGCTCGCACGGCGAGGGCATGAAGACCTCCTGCTACTTCTATCACGTTTTTGACGACATAAACGGCATAATAGCCGAAAAGCTGTCGGGCATAACGATGCAGTCGGTGCTTGACTGCACGTCAGGAAAAACAGACAAATAAAAACAAATGACGAGGATTTTCCTCGTCATTATTTTTTGTTTCCGAAGCAAAGATTGAGCACGTCAAATATCGATTTAGCAGGTATGACCTCTATGCCGTGATCTGCACTCTTCTTTACTATCTTATCGTAGTTTCTCTTAGGTACTATTATCTTGGAAAAGCCGAGTCTTGCCGATTCGGATATTCTCTGCTCTATATTCGATACCGCTCTGAACTCGCCTGCAAGACCTATCTCGCCCACTGCTATCAGCTCATCTGACAGCGGTATATCCTTGAGGCTGGATATCAGCGCAAGGATTATGGCAATATCCGTGGCAGGCTCGTCAAGACGAAGGCCTCCTACTACGTTTACGTAGACGTCAGAGGTCGAAAATTTAAGTCCGAGACGTTTTTCCATAACCGCAAGCAAAAGGTACAATCTGTTATAATCAATGCCGTTGGAGGTTCTTTTGGGCGATACGAATACCGTCGGTGTTGCAAGCGCCTGAACCTCGGCTATAACGGGGCGTGAGCCCTCCATTACGCAGACGGCACAGTTACCCGAAACGTTTTTAGGTCTGTCCGCCAAAAGCATCTCTGACGGATTCGGTATCTCGGTAAGTCCCATATCGGTCATTTCAAAGACGCCTATTTCGTTAGTCGATCCGAATCTGTTTTTCACAGCTCTGATAATGCGGTAGGAAAGCTGACGCTCACCCTCAAAATAGAGCACTGCATCGACCATATGCTCAAGCACCTTCGGTCCTGCTATTCCGCCCTCTTTATTTACGTGGCCTACCATAATAACGGATATACCGTCGTTTTTTGCCTTGCCCATAATGCGAGAGGCAGATTCCTTTACCTGCGTTATGCTTCCGGGAACCGAGCTTGCTGAATCGGTATACATGGTCTGTATAGAGTCTATTATAACTATCTCGGGATGAAGTCTGTCTATCTCGCTTAATATGGAATCGATATTGGTCTCGGTAAAGACGTATATCCCGTCTCCCTTGATATCAAGTCTTTGAGCTCTCATTTTGAGCTGACCTCTTGATTCCTCACCCGATATATAGAGCACGCTGTGCTCCTCACCGATAAGTGCAAGGACCTGCAGAAGCAAGGTCGATTTACCTATACCCGGCTCACCCGACAAAAGCACTACCGAGCCCGAGACAAGTCCTCCGCCAAGCACTCTGTCAAGCTCACCCATACCTGTGGAAACACGCATATATTCGGGAGTTTCAAGCTCAGCAAAGGTCTGGGCATACGACGTTACGGCAGATACTGACGCACGCTTTGTCGAAGGCTCAGGAGAGAGCACAGTCTCCTCCATGGTATTCCACGAGCCACACGATTGGCATTTTCCTACCCACTTGGCTGACTGATATCCGCACTCGGAACAAATAAACACACTCTTTGCCGTTTTCACAATGACGCTCCTTAACAGTTTGAATTTTATGCCGTCCCCTCCTGCAAGCTCTCGCTCTCGCATAATAAAGCTGAGAGAGAGGAGCAAAATACCGCGCACAGCTTATCTCTGTATCCGTCGGTATTCAGAAGAGAGGCCTCCTCGTTATTTGATAAAAAACCGCATTCGATAAGAATTGCCGGTCTTTGAATTCTTTTAAGCAGAAAAATTGACGAATCCGCAGACTTTGTCTGCCTTTCGTTATCCGGTTGAAGATACTGCCTCACGTCTGTCATCACACGCTCTGCAATATCCTTGCTTTCGGTTCGGTTTGGCGAATAGTATATCTGAATCCCACGACAGCTCTCTTGCGGAAAATAGTTCATATGTATGCTAACCAAAACACAGTCCTCATACGACTGAGCAATATCAAGCCTTCCCCGAAGATCCTGCATCTTCTTTTTTGCAGAAGAATCGCCCGTAAGCATATAATCTCCGTCTCTCGTAAGCACGGTATCGTATCCGCAAAGCTTAAGAAGAGAGGAGAGAGTTTTTGATATATCGAGATTCAGATCCTTTTCGAGAACTCCTTCGCCTGACGAAGTTCCTCCGTCCATTCCGCCGTGCCCTGCATCTATCACTATCACTCTGCCCTGCACGGCAGGCTCTTCCTGAATATCCGAGGCCTCCTCAGACGAAATTAATACATAATTAATAAAATAGTGATTGCAAAAAAGAGCCGAAAATGCTAAAATAATAGACAGTACGGTAAATTTAAAGGCAAATACAGAGAATTTTTTCAAGGCGTCACTCCTTCTTTGGTATTTTACATAATCATTTATATAAAAATACCGCAAAAGAAATTACGCCTTTGGATCAATCTTTTTTATTTTTGCGAATTCCAAGCATACCGCTGATGGATCTTTCGATAGAGCCGAGATAATATCCCAGCGCACAGACTGCAAGTGCAGGAACTACCATCAAAATATATGCAAGGGGATTTTGGGGCATAAATACATATCTCACGCCTGCGTACATTCCCTGAATGGCACTGGCGATCATCATCGGGATATGATAAAGGTTGCTCGCCCACTCTGCAGAAGCATCAGATGCACCACCGGCAATATAACCTATATTAAGCATTATTGCAAGAATTATATTTACTGAGTTGGCAACCAGGGAAAGATAAAGTCCCTTTAAAGGCATCGGAGACATTCTTCCGCCACTTATGCGGACGCTGTCCTTTGCACCGACCTCCCAGGTGAGCATATACAGAAGCACCATATAAAGACCGATAGCGAACACGCTGGTCAGAAGGAATATGGTCTCGTTCGTATGTGTAGCCATAGAGAGCACCAGACCGAATACGGTCATACCGATCTGATTTGCAACCATAGACGTGATAGTTCTTGAATTTTCTTTTATAAAGTTCATGTTTTTCCTCGTTTAAATTACCTATCTTATGTATTATAATTTTACATTAAAAATTATTAACAAAGATACAAGAAAAAGTAAAGATTGAGCAATATACGGAAAAGAGGCGTTTTTTTTGAAGGATCTTCCAAGACCCGTCAGGGATTTTTCTACATATCTCAGAGTTCAGCTCAACCGTTCACCCAAGACAATAGCTCAGTACGAGCAGGATCTTGAGCTGTTTTTCAGATATATCAAAGCCTTCAGAAGCGGAAGCGAAACTATAGGCGAGGATTTCGATAAAATAGATACTTCCGACGTGGACGTTGATTATATAGGCGGTATCACAAGCGAGGAGATATACGAATTCTTTGCGTATACCGCAAACGTGCGTATGAACAAAGCACGTGCACGTGCAAGAAAGCTGTCGGCACTGAAAAGCTTTTATAAATATCTGACGGTGAAAACACGGCGCCTTGAAGACAATCCCGTAAAGGATTGGGAGTCGCCCACGATAAAGCAATCGCTTCCCAAGTATCTTTCGGTAGATGAAAGCCTTTCTCTGCTGGGGGCGGTGCAGAGTGATACCGAATCAAAATCACGAGTGCGTGATTATGCGATCCTTACGCTGTTTCTCAACTGCGGAATGCGACTTTCCGAGCTGGTTGGTATAAACCTGAGCGACATGGACAGAGATCTGCGCTCGCTGAGAGTTATCGGTAAGGGCAGCAAGGAACGTATAGTATATCTGAACGATGCCTGCAAGGAGGCTTTGAGAGCATATCTTGCAGAAAGGGCGCTTGACGTCGAAATAAAGGATAAAAACGCACTGTTTATAAGCCGACTTCATAAAAGAGTAGGCAGACAGACGGTGCAGACTATGGTATATAAATATCTTAAGGCTGCAGGGCTCGAATATAAGCATTATTCGGTACATAAGCTCAGACATACTGCCGCTACCCTTATGTATCAGACGGGAAAGGTAGACGTGCGTGTGCTTAAGGACATCCTCGGGCACGAGCAGCTCAACACCACCCAGATATACACACACGTCAGCGATAAAAATATGGAAGAGGCGATCCAAAATAATCCTCTTGCAAACGTGAGTGCCGCATCGCAGTCCAATAAAGCAAAAAAGGAAGATGAAGATGAATAAATCAAAAAACAGAAGAAGAAAACGTGAGATAGGCTGTGGCTTCAAGTCCTGCCTCACTTACATATTGGTTGCCGCACTTATCGTCCTTGCGGTATGGGCAGTAAAGACCTATATTATCTCCGAGGATACAAGACTTGATATATTCGACCGCCCTGCTGATCAGACAGAGCAAGCCGAAGGAAGCGAAAGCTCTGACTCATCGCAGGAAAGCGCAGGCTCGGAAGAAATCTCCGATACCGATAATACAAAGCAAGAGCTTGAGAGCTCGGACGTATCAGATCTTGAAAGCTCTGACACCGATGAGACCGAGCAGCATATAGACCACTCTGAGGCTCCCGAATCACTTGAGGTTGACGTATACAGCCACAACGTTTTGCTTGTAAATCTGACTGATAACGTCATAATGGCAGGTAAAAACAGCGCCGAGATAGCATATCCCGCTTCCGTTACAAAGATAATGACCGCCATAATAGCCATAGAAAACATCGAAGATATTCACGACGTTATTACGCTTGACGCTGCTATCTACGACTATACGACGGCAGAAAATGCCGTAACCTCCGGATATTTGCCGGGAGAAACCGTATCGATATACGAGCTTCTTTACGGAATGATGCTTCCCTCCGGAGCAGATGCGGCGCTTGCGCTTGCACAGTACGTGGCAGGCACCGAGGCTCAGTTTGCAGACATGATGAACGCCAAAGCGAAGGAGCTGGGAATGGAAGATACCCATTTCACCAACTGCACGGGGCTTCATAACGAGCAGCTCTACACAACCACCTACGATATATACACCCTTTTGAAATATTCTCTGAATAACGAGCTTTTCAGAAATCTGTTCACCTCGTCAAGACACTCGAGCACGGGCACGGATAAGCATCCCGACGGTATAACGGTCAGAAGCACCATGTTCAACGCAATAACCGCCGCAGGCTACGACAATCAGATACTGATAGGCGGTAAGACCGGCTATACGCCCGAGGCAGGAAGATGCCTTGCATCTCTCGCATCATATGACGGCAAGGAATATATCCTGGTCACCTTCGGCGCAGGTACCGACGTTACATATCCCATAATCGATGCCTTCACCATCTATAACCATTATCTCGGAATAGAATAAATCCAAAAGAGAAAAAACGCCTCGGGGAAGGCGTTTTTTCTCTTTAATGGAAATATATGGATGATTAAACGGGTACGCTTAAGATAATTTATTGGACAAGCGAAGATTGTCTGCAATCATAGCGATAAACTCGCTGTTCGTGGGCTTGCCTCTGTTGTTCTGGATGGTATATCCGAAATAGGAATTCAAGGTGTCGATATCTCCTCTGTCCCACGCAACCTCTATAGCATGACGTATCGCACGCTCAACTCTTGACGACGTGGTCTGATACTTTTTCGCAACCGACGGATAGAGTATCTTGGTTACCGAATTGATTATATCGTTATCCTCTATAGTCATCATTATTGCAGTTCTGAGATACTGATATCCCTTTATATGAGCAGGAACGCCTATCTGATGTATCACCTTGGTGACCTGCGTTTCGATATCGTTTTCCTGCACTCCCATAGACTTAGCCTTGCTCTGCGGAAGTCTGCCTGCATTTGCCCTTCTTATACGCTCAGAAAGGCTCTTGTAATCAAACGGCTTTAACAGACAGTAGTCAGCGCCAGCCTCGGTCGCTTCACCGAACATATTCTGATTGTTTACTATTGAATATACTATAAACGCAGGAGGAATATCGCTTTGCGATATGTTTGCTCTCGAATTACGTATGACCTCGACCGTGTCTATTCTTGACAGCCAGATATCCAGAAGAACAACGTCCGGACGGCTCTTTGATATCTTATACTGAGCATCCTCACCGTTTACCGCCTCTTCAATATATTTAAAGCCAAGTTCCGTCAGATTATCACGGCATATTTTTCTGAAATCCGCATTTTCATCGGCTATAAGTATCCGTATGTTCTGTTCCATCGCTTTCACTCTCCGTCTCATTTTTATTACACCAATATATTACCATATTTTGGGATATTTTGCAATAGTTTGTGAATAAAAAATTACAACAAAATTAACACCGTTAACTTGGTAATATCTGCCAAATATTACCAAACACTTGTGTTTGATTGTGGAAATTGCTCTTGTAAAAGGTAAATTAGTATAAAAAAATGACGAAAAAAGGACTGAAGCAAAATCATAACGCCTAAGTCCTTTTTATTTTTATTCTTTATTTTCGTGCTTGCAGGGCTCTTCGAAAAAGCCGTTCAAATCCATATACCATCTGCCCTCGGCATCCTTTGAAAAACCGACCCATTTGATAAAACGCTCATCAGGACAGCTGTCCTCTGCCTCGAAAAATGCCTCGTGCACTCCATGAAGGTCTATAAAGTTGAGCGTTGCTCTTGCGGCAATAAACAAAGCCCCAAGGTCGTCCACACCGTTTGCGTTTTTCAGCGAGCGGATATATCCGTATTTTCCCTTTATAACGAATTCGGATATTCCTATAAGTCGCTCGCCCTCATAAGCGGCATAGCACAGATTGTCCGCATCGTATGCAACTGTGCAATCTCGGCATACCTGCTCGTGCTGATCGGCACTCTGCACCGGTTTTATTTCCAGCATATCTATCTCTCCTTATTTTCCGCCCCTCAGATATTTTATCTGCGAAGCGCTCATTTTCTTCCATTCACCCGGCTTCAGATTTCCAAGGCTCAGCTCTCCTATTGCAATGCGCTTAAGTGAAAGCACCTTAAGCTCTGCCGCCTCACACATCTTTCTTATCTGACGGTTTCTGCCCTCGTAAAGAGTCATACGCAGAACGGTAAATCCGTCCTTTCTGGTAACTACCTCACACTTTACAGGCTCTATGTCGTACCCGTCTATATTCATACGTCTGCCAAGAAATCTAAGCTTATCCGAATTTATCTCCTCGTCCACCTTGACGTGATATATTTTAGGTATCTCGTGCTTTGGGTGTGTGAGCTTATTGGTAAGCTCTCCGTCGTTTGTCATTATCAGAAGCCCCTCTGAATACATATCAAGTCTTCCGACCGGATAGACTCTTACTCCGACGTCAGACACGAGGTCACGAACGCACGGACGAGAGCTCTCGTCCGACATGGTGGTAACGTATCCCACAGGCTTATTGAGCATTATATAGGTATAGCTCTTTATCTCCTTTTTGACTACCTTGCCCTTGTAGACCACCTCATCCGTATCGGGGTCTATCTTCTGTCCTATCTGTGCCACGGCTCCGTTTACCTTAACTCTGCCTGCGGCTATTTCCTTTTCAGCGGCTCTGCGTGACATAACTCCGCAGTCCGACAAATATTTTTGTATCCTTAAACTTTCCATAAATCAAAAACTTAACCTATACCGAAAAAGCTAAGTATTCGCTCCCAAAAATTCATTTTGTACGTTATTTCTTCAACCGACTGAGTTGCGGTAAGCTCAAGCACTCCGACGGTTTTTCCTTCAATCGTAAAGACCGCACGGCCAAGCACGTCGCCCTTTGCTATCGGGGCAAAGTAAAATCTGTCAAGCTCTATAACAGTCTTTATATTCCGGTCGGAATATCTGTCAAGCGTCAGCTCAAGTGCGACTTCGTTTGATACGGCAAGGCTGTCACAGCTTCCGTTTATGACCGGTACCGAAATAGCTATTTCTCCCTTTTCGCAGATGCTCAATCTTTCGATAAGCGAAAAGCCGTAATCCAGCATATTTGCATGGTCATTCCAATCGTCAGCTGCAGAAAGAGTTACTGCCACAAGAGTAACGCCCTCCCTTTCAGCTGCACTGACAAGGCATCTTCCGCTCTTTTTGGTAAAGCCGGTCTTTACGCCTATAGCTCCACTGTAGCTCTTCAGCAGCTTATTGTGGTTTATAAGAAGCCGTGTTCCCTCGCTGCCGTTCATTGGTATGGTATGCTTATAGGTTGAAACGATGCTTCTGAAGGTCTCGTTTTGCAAGGCATATGCCGTAAGAGTTGCAAGATCTGCTGCCGTGGTATAATGCTCCTCGCCGTCAAGTCCGTGAGGATTTTCAAAATGCGTATCCGCAAGTCCTATCCTTTGCGCCATTTCATTCATCATATCCGCAAAGGATTCAATATCACCGCCCACGGCAATAGCTATAGCCGCTGCGGCATCGTTTGCACTCTCAAGCAGCATAGCGTACAGCAGCTGCTCCATAGTCAGCTCCTCACCTGCATAAAGATAAACTGACGAGCCCTCAACTCCCACCGCCAAAGGAGATACGCTCACAACGGTATCGACCGGAACTGACGATAGCGCCACAAGCGCAGTCATTATCTTGGTAGTGCTTGCCATCGGCATTCGCTGATAGGCGTTGTGCTTGTACAGTACTCTGCCACTGTCTGCATCTATTAAAATAGCTCCTGCCGCACTGACAGACGGCACTGCCGCCGTTTCTTTTATAGGGTCGCTCTCGCCGTCAAAAACCTCGACAGCACCACCCGATGCATTCGCTGAGCAAATTGTCAGCACCGCACACACAAGCAGCGACACTACTCTAAGTACCGTTTTTTTCATATTCTCACGCTCCGCATTGTTTTTATATAGAAATTATATTAATGCAAGTGCGTGAGTATGTCATAGCGCAAGAGCTTATTCTGCGCTGTCTTCCTTCTTTTCGTCCTTTTTGAATATCTCCCTAAAGCGCTGTATAAGATCGGGAGATTTTTCTATTGCGTTTATTATCGAATCAATAGATGAAGGAGCGGGAGCAGGACCTGTCGGTGCATCTATATTGAGAAGCTCGACCTCTCCGCTCGGCTTTATAACGAGAAATCCTACCGGAGAAACGGAAACACCCGTACCGCCTCCACCGCCGAAATTCTGTGCGGACGGCTTTGAATCTGCCCCGTTTACATTCTTTCCGAAATAGTCAACGCCGCCAGACGCTATACCTACCGATACCTTTGATACCGGAATTATAACCGTTCCGTTTGACGTAGTTATCTCATTTCCGATAACGGTGTTTACATCCGCTACGTTACGTATATTTTCAAGTGAGGCTTTTATAATATCGCTGAGTTTAGTTGCTTCTGCCATAATATCCTCCGTAAAAATTTATTTCTTTATCGGGATAAGCTTCCCATTTTATTTTTTATTAAATGCATTACCGCTTTAAGTCCAATATCAAATATCTGCCATATGCGAAGCGAAAAATCAATATCGACTGCAGCAGAAAACCTTTCCGACATAAAATCCGGCTCTACTCTTACTATACTGTTTCTTGCAAGCTTAACGCTTGTCTTCTGTGACAGAAATTCAATAAGATACGCCATCCCCTGCGCTGCCGCTCCGTATTCAACGGCAGTTTTTGCCATATCGTCCGAGCCTATCTTTATATATATGCGGTATATCTTGGTTTTCAGATGGCAGGCAAAACGGCTTATAATTATTTTTGAGATAGCATAGACAAGCCTGATAAGCCCCTTTACCGAGGATGCACTAAGCTTTTTCTTTTTTTCCGGTGCTCCCTCTGTCTTAGCTTCATCAGTCTTTTTCTTTTGCTTCTTTTTTCCTTTTGCCCTTTTCTTTTTCGGCTTTTTCTTTGACGGATATAACGGAAACGTCAGAAAAAGCACTCTTATCCTTGCGACAAAGCTGTCTGAATACTTCAGCCGTATATGGATAGGAATGAATAACAGCGCAGCTATAAACGCTATTACAGACAGCGCTATAATAATACCCTTCATATCTGACCTCTCCCATAGAAAAGATAGATTTACTCTTCCCCGTTTGCGTTTTCCTTTTCACTTAAGGTATCTGCGCTTACAGCCTCATCTCCCTCGTCTGCCTCCTCTGCAGGAGCCAAAAGATCGGGGATCGGAAGCTCTCCCAAGGAGGAAAGCCCGAAGCATCTGAGAAAGTCTGCGGTCGTGCCGTAGATATTAGGTCTTCCGGGAACGTCAAGTCTTCCCTTTGCCTCGATAAGACCTCTTTCTATCAGATTATTGACCGCATATGCGCTGTCAACTCCTCTTACCTGCTCTATGTATGCTCTCGTTACCGGCTGATTATACGCAATTATCGCAAGCACCTCAAGCGATGATTTTGATAAATTTCCGCTTCGTTTTATTCCGAGTGCCGCCTTTATATAGCTCTCGCAATCCTCTACGGTGCACAGCTGACACGAATCCTCGTAGCACACCATCTGTATCCCTCTTCCGGGATAATCAGCGCACATACTGTCCGCTATCTTCTTTATCTCGCTCGGCTTATATCCGATTATTTCGGCAAGCTTTTCATAGCTTACGGGATATCCTGCCGCAAAAAGCACCGCCTCTATTATTTTCGGCACTCTTGATACCGGTATCTGTTGGTTATCCATTGTTTACTACCGCCTTTTTTCTGTTTAGCTCAAGTATATACTCGCCGTCTTCACCGTCAGAAACTGTAACACGCTGTGCGTGAACAAGCTCTAAAAGTGCAAGGAAGGATGCGATAAGCTCCTCTCTGTCCTGTGATTTCAGCATAAGATCGGTAAAGCTTGTCCTTCCGTTTTTGAAGAGATATCTCATAACGAAGACCGTTCTTGCAGGCACAGAGGCCGACGGACGTGTGGTTATCCTTCCAAAGGCTCTTGAGGGATCGCTTCCCTCGCTCTTCTTTACCTCTACCGCCCTTCTCAGAAGCAGTCTGAACGCACTCGTCAGAAGCTCGATATCCTGACCCTCGTCACAGGTGATATCCGGCTCATATTCATCGGTATCCTTTATCATTCTGCCCGAATAAATGCCGTATCTTTCAGACAGATATACCGCCGCCTCCTTAGCCTTTTTATATTCGATAAGTGCAGCGGCAAGCTTTGCTCTCGGGTCTTCCTCCTCTTCGTTTTCCTGCTTGGGAAGAAGCATTCGGCTCTTTATCAGCATAAGCTCGGATGCCATTACGATAAACTCGCCCGCTATCTCCATATCCATCTTTTTCATCTCGTCGAGATACGCCATATACTGCTCGAATATAAGCGCTATCGGGATATCGTATATATTCACTTTGTTTTTTGAGATAAGCGAGAGCAGAAGGTCAAGCGGGCCTTCAAATATCTCAAGCCTGAAATCAGGTAAAACTGTCATTTGTATTTATCGCTTTCATTTTTAAATGATGGGGAGTATCAGACTGACTACGTAGCTCATACCGAAGTCTACCCAACCTATAAGGGTCGAGATCGGTCTGTTCAGAACGTCGGTAAACAGAAGCAGCATAAGTGCTATCGAAATATACTGCTCGTACTGCATTACCTTGAAGTATAGCCTGTCGGGGAGGAATATAAACGCTATTCTCGAGCCGTCAAGCGGAGGTATCGGAAGCAGATTGAATACTGCAAGACCGAGATTGAGCGAGTAGAAGGTTCCTATAAACATAAGAACAATGTCCCACAACGTGTTCACCTCTACCTCAAGCACTATCAGCAAAAGAAGTGCAAGATAATAGATAAAGCAGCCTATAAATGCAAGTATAAGGTTTGCCACCGGTCCTGCCAGGGCGGAAAGAGCCATATCTCTTCTCGGCTTTTTGAAATATCTTGTATTTATCGGCACCGGCTTTGCCCAACCGAATCCGAGCAAAAGCATAGCAAGCGCACCTATCGGGTCAAGGTGCTTCAACGGATTCATGGACAGACGTCCGAAATTTCTTGCAGTCGGGTCACCCAGCTTGTACGCCATCCAGCCGTGAGCAAGCTCGTGGAAGGAAAGCGCTATAAGTATACACGGTATCCTCAAAAGGATATACGGCAGCTGCTGCGGATCAAATATCTGCTGTAACATTATGATATTTTCCTTTCGTTTTGGAATTGAAATATCTTATCTGTCGTTTCTTATAAGGTCCTCGAAGCTTTCTCTCTCAAGCGCTACGTAAGGCTTTTTATCCTTTATAAGAATTATCGGGGGACGTGTTATACGGTTGTAGTTTGAAGCCATAGCGTAGTTATACGCACCCGTAACCGTTACAGCCATAATATCGCCTCTTTTTGCGCTCTGTATCTTTATATTTTCGGCAATAAGGTCGCCGCTTTCACAGCAGCGTCCTGCTATAGTACATTCATAATTTTTTTCTTCAGCCGCTCTGTTTGCGATAAACGCCTCGTACTGAGACGAATAAAGAGCGTATCTGGGATTATCGGGCATACCGCCGTCTATCGACACGTAATTCTTAAAGCCCGTGATCTCCTTTACCGAGCCAACGGTATAAAGGGTAATTCCTGCGCCTGCAACTATCGAGCGGCCCGGCTCGAGTATAACTCTCGGCACCGGGATACCCTGCTCTGCGCAATTTTTCTTTACCGCCGCCGCAACGTCGGCTATATTCTTTTCGTAATCTATTATCGGGTCCTCGGGAATATATCTTACACCGAAGCCGCCGCCGAGATTGAGCTCGTACATCTCGTATCCGCACTCTCTGCGAACATCCGCCATAAACGTGACCATTATTCTTGCGGCATCCTCAAACGGAGCTATCTCAAATATCTGAGAGCCGATATGGCAGTGTATACCCGTAAGCTCTATATTTTTCTTTGCAAGGGCTCTCTTTACTATCGCCATTGCCTGACCGGTAACTATGGCGTTGCCGAACTTTGAATCGACGTTTCCTGTGATTACCGCTTTATGAGTATGAGGGTCTATACCGGGGGTAATACGAAGCATTATCTTCTGCTTAATGCCGTATTTTCCTGCAATCGCATCAAGCGAATCAAGCTCCTCGTCGTTATCGACTACAAATCTGCCGACACCCATGCTGACAGCCATTTCGATATCACGGTCGGTCTTGTTATTGCCGTGGAAGCATATATTTTCCATCGGGAAATCTGCAGCCTTTGCAGTATAAAGCTCTCCCGGGGAAACGACGTCCGTGCCTATTCCCTCCTCAGCGATTATCTGATATATTCTCTTGATGCACAGCGCCTTACTTGCAAAATGAGGAAGGCTTCCCTCACCGAAGTATTTTTTTGCGCTTTCTCTGTACAGTCTGCACTGTGCTCTTATATAATCCTCATCCATAACGTAGGCAGGCGTGCCGTATTCAGCCGCAAGCTCGACTGTATCGACCGAGCCTATGGTAAGATGTCCCTTTTCATTTATTCCGTAACAGGAATGTGTAAACTCCATAATAATTGACCTTCCTTTGCCGATATTCCCATATCAGCAATACTTCTGTATTTCCGACCAGACCTCATCCTTGCCACTTCCCTTAAGGGCTGAAAACGGAATAATAGCCGTTCCCTCTGCAACGAGCTCGTGATTCATAATGCTCGTGACAGCCTCCTGCGCCGCCGTTTTTGACAGCTTATCAGCCTTTGTTGCAACTATAAAATAAGGCGTGCCGGTCTGGTTTAACCAATCGAGCATTATCTCATCGTCCTTTGTAGGACCTACCTTGAGGTCTATCAGCTGTATTACTGCAGAAAGATTCCTGGTTGCCTCAGAGGATGAAAAATATCCCTGAACGAGTGCCGACCACTTCTTTATATCTGCAGCGCCCCGCTTTGCATATCCGTATCCGGGAAGGTCTGCAAAATATATCTTTCCGTCTATATCGTAAAAATTGATGGTTATGGTCTTGCCCGGCTCACCGCTGACTCTCGCAAGTCCCTTTCTTGAAAGAAGGGTGTTTATCAGCGAGCTTTTACCTACGTTTGAGCGACCCGACAAAGCAAAATTCGGAATAGGCTCACGAGGTATCTGTGCAAGCGTGCCCGCACTTATCTTAAGCTTTACGTTATTTAAATTAAGCTTCACCATCACACATCCTAACGCTTTCGCTCTTATCGTTTATACCGACCATATCCGGTATATATTTTATCTCATCCTTGACCTCACCCATACCGTACACACTCTCGCATCTGTCTTCAAGAGTCTCGTCGAGCACGTCGTGTATGGTCGAGCAGAGCACGAATCTGACGTTTTCCTTTACTACAGGGTCAACGTCATCTAAATCATCCTCGTTATCACGGGGGATGAGAATAGTCTTGCATCCTGCCATATAAGCAGCCATTGTCTTTTCCTTAAGACCGCCTATCGGAAGCACTCTGCCTCTCAGGGTTATCTCACCCGTCATAGCAACGTCACGTCTGACCGGTATGCCTGTCAGCTCGCTGACAAGTGCGCTCGTCATAGTAACGCCTGCAGATGGTCCGTCCTTGGGAACTACTCCCTCGGGGGCATGGATATGTATATCCTTGTTCTTATAAAAATCAGGGTCTATTCCGAGTCTTTCGGATATAGCTCTTACACAGCTTATAGCCGTCTTTGCCGATTCCTTCATAACGTCTCCGAGAGAACCGGTAAGCTCTATCTTTCCGCTTCCGGGAACTGCCGCTACCTCGATCTGAAGAAGCTCTCCTCCAAGCTCGGTATACGCCATTCCGTTGACAACGCCTATCTCGTTTTTGTCTGCTATTCTCTCGGGCTTTATCTTTCTTCTGCCGAGAAATTCCTTCAGATTTGAAGGAGTTACCGAGCAGCTCTTTTTGCCGCTCTCAACGAGTATTTTAGCGACACGGCGACATATACTTGCTATCTCTCTTTCGAGATTTCTGACGCCTGCCTCACGGGTATAATAGTCGATTATATCGTATACCGCAGCCTCGCTTATCTTAAGCATACGCTTGTTAAGTCCGTGACGCTTCATCTGCTTGGGTATGAGATGATTGTGGGCAATAGCCGCCTTCTCGTTTCTCGTGTAGATCTTGAGCTCGATTACCTCCATTCTGTCAAGCAGAGGACGGGGTACCGTATCGAGCGTATTGGCAGTTGCTATGAAAACGCACTCAGAAAGATCTACGGGTATTTCCATAAAATGATCTCTGAAGGCCTTGTTCTGCTCCGAGTCAAGCACCTCCAGAAGTGCAGATGCAGGATCTCCGTGCGCATCGTGTGTCAGCTTATCTATCTCGTCAAGAAGCATAAGCGGATTGCGTACCTGCGCTTGCACAAGGGCGTTTACTATACGTCCGGGCATTGAGCCTATATAAGTCTTTCTGTGACCTCTTATATCAGCCTCGTCTCTGACGCCGCCAAGCGATACTCTGACGTACTTGCGCTTGAGCGCATCGGCTATAGATCTTGCTATCGAGGTCTTACCCGTGCCGGGAGGGCCAACAAGGCAGATTATCTGATTGTTAAGTGAGGGAGAGAGCTGCTTTACCGCAAGGTATTCGAGAATTCTTTCCTTTACCTTATCAAGTCCGTCATGATCTCTCTCGAGTATCTTTTTCGCAAGTGCTATATCGGTAGTATCCTTTGACATAGCACTCCAAGGGAACTCAAGGCAGGTGTCAAGATAGCTTCTTATAACCGAGCTTTCTGCCGAGTTGAAGGGAGTTTTTTCAAGCTTACGAACTTCCTTCTCAAGCTTTTCCGCAACCTCCTGCGGAAGATGTGCGGCATCTATCTTCTCGTAATACTCGTCTATTTCGTTATCCTCGCCTGCATTGCCGAGCTCGCTCTGAATGACCTTCAGCTGTTCTCTGAGATAATATTCTCTCTGATTAGCGTCTATCTTGGCACGAACCTTCTGATGTATCTGAAGCTCGGTCTTAAGAACGCCTATCTCACGCTCCATTATAACGGCAAGAGCCTCCGCTCTGCGAAGCGGCTCATATTCATTCAGGACAAGCTGCTTGTCGCTGAAGCTGATGAGCACGTTGCTTGCTATGAAATCGGAAAGCAGTCCTGCTGATTTTATTCCCTTTACTGCTGTTACAAGGTCGTTTGACATTTTGGGAAGATGCTTTGTAAAGCGGTCAAAAAGCGTAAGCAGCTCTCTGACTGCAGCCTCCTCACGAACTCCACCGCTTCCGAGATTGACCGTTTTACTCATTATATCGGCAACGAAAACACCGTCAACCTTATCCATAGTGAGAACGGTTCCTCTGCAATATCCCTCTGCAATGATTCTGATATTGCCCTCGGGAAGCTTTATAAACTGTTTTATCTTTGCGGCAGTACCTACCGTGTACATATCCTCTGCTTCGGGGTCAGACACAATCGGATCCTTCTGAGTCAAAAGGAATATATCTCCCCTGTCTGCATTTGCCTTTTCGCAAGCGGCAACTGCGGCTTTATTCGACACCTCAAAGCTTATCGGTATCGACGGGAAAGCCACTATACCGGTCATCGGAACGACCGGAAGCGTAAGCTGCATTGCTGATTCTGTATATCTGAGCATAGTAATCCTTATCATTTGCCCGGCCTATCGCCACGCAAAACTTCTCCATCTTAAATACGTTAATATACATTATAACATATATTTACAATATAATCAAATGTTTTTAGCTTTAATTATACTTTAATATTTTATGAATAAGTAAAAAAAAACACAACAGAGGGTTTACTGTTGCGAGCTTATCATGAGTTTGATATTCCAAAAGTAAATCCGACTGTCGTGCTGTTGTTGCCTATATATTATACACAAACCGTACCGTTTTGTAAATATTCAAAATACACTATTTTTTGTCCTTTTTTTCATCTATTTTTTCAGGTATGGCATATTTTATCAACAAAAGAACGGTCTGCATATCATAAATAGTGAACACAGTAGGTGTTCGTGAACACAGCATGTGTTCACTTATTACTAAAAAAGAGATAATAAACACGAAAGGATCCTATCACATGGAGTACGAAAGAAAGACTGTGTCGTCTGAAGGCTACACCGGATGCAGATATCCCTCTCTTGCGATGGTATACGGTCCGCATCAGGAATTTGCCGATCTTTTTGACTGCAAAAACGCTCTTATCAAGGGAACAATCTTCAAGGACCTTGATAAGCCCTTTTACGGATCGGGAAACGGAGGCTGCTGCAGATGATATCGTATAATGAAAAGGAAAAGGCTTTAAGACTTATTCAGGAGCTTAATTTCACGGTAATCGAGGCATCGCTCTATCTCGACGGACATCCCCACTGCAAAAAGGCTCTCGAATATTTCAAGCGTCAGCGTGAGCAGCTCGGATATGCAGTTAACGAATACGAAAAGAAATACGGTCCGCTTACCGTTTACGGTACGGATGAAAATTGGGACTGGGTAAAGACCCCATGGCCCTGGGAACTTGAAGAAAGGTGCGTATAAGTTATGTGGATATATCAGAAAAATCTTGAATTCCCCGTCAAAATAAAAAATCCCAATCCTGCTCTCGCTAAAGTCATTATAAGCCAGCTCGGCGGACCCGACGGTGAGCTTGGCGCTTCGATGAGATATCTCAATCAGAGATTTTCAATGCCCGACAGACGCATAGTGGGTATGTTTACGGATATAGGTACTGCAGACCGCAAATGATGCAAAAAAAGCCTTATCCGATAATGGATAAGACTTTATCTGTCAATTCGTAATGCGTGAAAGGAACGCCCTTGCACGCTCTGATCTGGGATTTCCGAAGACCTCCTCGGGAGTTCCCTGCTCCTCTATTATTCCGTCTGCCATAAATATAACGTAGTCGGAAACGCTTCTTGCAAATTCCATCTCGTGAGTTACCACTATCATGGTATGCCCTGCTTTTTTGAGGTCTCTTATGACCTTGAGCACCTCGCCCGTAAGCTCGGGGTCAAGCGCACTCGTAGGCTCGTCAAAGCAGATTATATCGGGCCTAAGGGCTAGCGCTCTCGCAATAGCAACTCTCTGCTGCTGGCCGCCCGATAATTCGCACGGATAGGACTTTGCCTTATCGGCAAGATCCATCTTTGAAAGGATCTCCATCGCCTGTGCCTCAGCTTCCTCCTTAGGCACACCGAATACCCTTCTCGGAGCATCGGTTATATTGCGAAGAACTGTAAAATGAGGAAACAGATTGAACGACTGAAATACCATTCCGACGCTCTGCTGAATAAGCTTGAGCTCTTTTTTATCCGCATATACAGCCTTTCCGTTTTCACTGCGCACCAGCGTTCTGCCGTTTATAACTATCTCGCCAAGATCAACCGTTTCAAGCTGCGTTATACAGCGCAAAAGTGTGGATTTTCCCGATCCCGACGATCCGATTATCGAAAGCACATCTCCCTTTTCCATAGAAAAGGATATGTCACGGAGAACGTCTTTGCCGGCTATAAAAGCCTTTTTTATTCCCGTTGCTGTAAGAATACTCATACCGTCCTCCTTATTTGATGCTGTAATAGCTCATTCGTTTTTCAATCTTTTCCATGACGAAGGCAACTATAAAGTTGAAGATGTAATACACCACGCCGGCTATCACGAGGGCGGTAAGATTGGAGTCATCGGCAGATATCTGCTTAGCCTTTGTAAACATCTCGATAACGCCTATCGTATACGCAAGCGAGGTATCCTTGATGAGGGTAATGACCTCGTTTGTGACGGTAGGCATTATTCTTTTTATGACCTGCGGAAGTATTATAACGAAAAAGGTCTGAGCCTTGTTATATCCGAGAACACGGCTTGCCTCATACTGACCCTGAGGCATAGATTCAATACCCGAGCGATATATCTCGGCAAAATATGCGGCGTAATTCAAAACGAAGCCAATAAGCACGGCTATCAAACGGTAATTGGGTCCGAATACACTCAGCTTTATTCCGAAAAGATAGAAGGGTGCGTAATACACGACAAACAGCTGAAGCATAAGCGGAGTTCCGCGCATGATGGATATGTAGATGCGGAAAAGCGTGCTGATTATTATATTTTTCGATTGTCTGCCGAAGCAAATCAGAAAGCCGAGCGGAAGAGAAAACAAAAGCGTAAAAAAGAATATCTGAAGCGATACCCACATTCCGCCCACCAGCAGATTCAATATTTCCATTATGTTTGACATCTTATAAGTGCTCCCGTTAAACGAAACGCTGTACCGTTTATGAAACGGCACAGCGATTCATCCTTTTGACCTTATTAAAATTACTTACCGACCGTAACTGCGTCTGTAATTTCGTACTTTTCAGCGAGCTTAGCTATAGTGTCGGTATTGTTTGCAAGGTGAAGGAACGCATCCTCTATTGTCTTGCAAAGCTCGGTATTGCCCTTAAGGAAGCCGATACCGTACTGCTCGGAGGAAACTGCTTCGTCAAGGATAACGTAGCCTTCAGTACCCTCGATGAGGTACTTAGCAACGCCGATATCAACTATAACAGCCTCAACCGCACCGGTCTTGAGTTCCTGGAAAGCAGTTGTGTAGTTAGCGCATGTGAGATACTTGCCGTCAGCAAGGCTTGCAACAAGCTCTGCGTTCTTATCAAGAGCACTCTGTCCCGAAGAGCCTGCCTGAACCGTGATGATCTTGCCTGCAAGGTCAGCAACTGCGTTTATGCCGGAATCGGCAGCTGTGAGAACGACGATGGAGTTATCAACGTAAGGAACGCTCCACTGGTACTGATCTTCACGTCCGTTTATTGTAAAGCCGTTCCAGATGCAGTCGATATTGCCTGCCTCAAGCTCCATATCCTTGGAGTTCCAATCGATCGGAACGAGAGTAAGTGTGTAACCGAGATAGTCACAAACTGCCTTTGCGGATTCGATGTCAAATCCTGCATACTCATTCTTTTCGGTATCGAGGTAGCCGTAGGGCGGATATTCGGAGTCAAATCCGAGCTTGAGAGAGCCTTTAACCTCTCCTGTGGGTTCAAAAACTGTCTGAACAGCGGTGTCACCGCACGAAGCGAAGCAGAATGCAACCGTCAAAAGTGCGAGCACCAAAGCAATGATCTTTTTCATGTCAAATTCATCCTTTGCGTTGTTAATTTATCATGCTAAAGCGATATGATGTAACTATTATATACCATATAATCAATTTTGTAAAGCCTTTTTTCAATTTTCATTCTTTGCTTTTTAAAAAGGCGAGCTATTCAACAATATTCTCAGACTGTTTCTCGATAACATATCCGAAAGCTCTTTGTTTTTATCGGTATCGGAAAAAACGACCTCACGTACACAACACTTGTTTGTAAAATCAAGCATAGCATCTTCGATTTTTCTGCCTAGCGCACGGCAGGAAAGAACAAACAAACAAAGGCGCTCTCCCTTCATTCCGATAGCGCCAACCAAGCCTAAATCGGAATATTTATCAGTTACATATACGGCATACAAACTTCCGCCGTTTGCAATATAAGCTTTCAAATCATTCACTGAGCAACGCACACCGTTTGTGCATTGATTTGCTCTCTGCGTGAGCTCGGAGATACGGTTAAGCTCCGAGTTATCGGCAATATGGATATCGATTTTCATCTCAAGAGAATTCAGATATTCATCAAACGACGAGCATTCTGCACGCAACTGCTCCCGTTTTCTATTTGTTAAATATGTATTCTGACGTTCCAAAGCATTTTGATTTGGCACTCTATCGCTCAGCCCTATACATTCTGCCATGTCAGACATTATCGTCTTCCTATTATATAATATAGAAGTAACCTCCGGCAGCAACGCACGAACCGAATTCACTTCAAATTCCGAATCATCAACAAACACCATGCTCTCCAGCCCGATATTCAACTCGGCCGCTATTTCCTTTATATTCTCAGCTTTGCTTTGCCAATTCACACGGAAGCTTGAAATGTGTTCCTCGCGCAAAATCATCGCATTGTGCTCACGAAACATCCGCATAACGTCAACCTGATCATTCTTACTGCAAACAGCAATTATGATTCCATAGTCATACATGAGCTTAAGATAACGCTGAAAATCCTGATATTCTCTGCCAAGACCACTGCTGTCAAGCTTGATTCTTTCTATGCCATCTTCCGAGATAATACCGCCCCAAAGCACATTATCGCAATCGACTACAATGCATTTTTTTGTCTCACTGTTTAAAGTTCTGATATGGCGATCAATTTCGGCTACCATATCCGATATCATTTCTTTCGAATACGGAGCATTCCAACGATATTTTCCGCGTATATCATATGAGTTTGCCATTCCGACACGTGCAATAATGTATTGCATATCAAAGAAAGTAATGTTATCTGTTTTCAAAGCAAACAGCATTTCATTCAATCTTCCGACAAGACCGTCAAGATATAAGACCGAGCCAAACAGAGGTCTCTCTCTGATTCCGTAATCCTCAAAAGAAAACAAAAAAATCGGTGCTGATGTTGTTTTTGTAAGATAAGCAATGGTAGTTTTGCATTCAGCCTCCATTATACCGACGATTTCATCCGCAGAAAAAATGCCGCATCTTAAGCCATCTGTCAAATTCGGAAACCGTTCTTCGAGGTTTATTATAACAATTATGTAATCTGCACTGCAGAGTGTTTCATAATGAGTATTATCTTGCAGCTCTGCCAACGGTACCGACGAAAGCTTTATATTGCTGCCATATCTTTCTTCAAGCGAACGTCGCAGATACGGCTCAAAGCATATATTGGATGTAATAACAAAACGATTCATTATTGATCTCCTTCTGATGTAAGCTCTTTCAGTACATCCCATATTTTTTGTGCTGTATTCATTTCAGCAATCAGCAATTTTGAGTCGGGCACCTCAACTTCAAATTCTTCTTCAAGAGCTACGATAGTCTTTATAAAAAGAATAGAGTCAAGCCCAAGTTGAGTTAAATCAACATCCATGCATTCTTCGGTTATTTTTATTTCTTCAATTGTTTCGTTAAGCACACACAATACGTTCTCTTTTGTTATTTTTTTCATTGCACATTCCTCGCTTGTTCATTCTCATAATTCGATATTTCCAAAAGTATAATTCTATGTATTATAGACTTATTAACTATAAATTTGCGATGTTTCTACAATTAATTGTATCATAATAACTAACTATTTGTCAATATAAGGAAGTAATTGTTTGTCGAAAAAGCTCAAACTAAAAAGCAACGAACGAAAAACCTCCGAGCGATTACGCTCGGAGGAAAACGTGTGATTGTGTTTGGATTTTCCTTTCATTGTATTTTTAGTGCTTTTTATTCTATCTTACATAGACAGAAAATCTTCGACTACATCATACAGGTGAATTGGAGAAAGGTCCATACTGTTGCACAGACGGACAAGTTCTTCCATCTCATGCTTTTTATCGGATACGTCGCTTACCGAAGCAACTATAATTGCCGATCCGTCAACTTCCGAATTTGCATAGGCTGCAATTCCATAAGAGGTACGACTACAATTTCCGAGTATATACCGCTCTTCAACTATCCCGTATGTAACGGCGGTCATGTCTCTTTAGTATCTTTTTTGCGAAATTTATCAAGCTTCTCTTTAAATTCCTGCAAAATAGATTTAGGATCTTCCTGTTCCGCCAACAGTAAGACCGTTGTTAATGCTCCGCACATATGCGCTCCGGTCTCAATATCGGAGTATGAGTTTACACTCATAACAAGCTTTTCAGCCATCTTGCTTTGGGTAAGATCAAGTTGATCTCTTGTGTTCAAAGCAAGAAAACGCAGTTCTTCTTTCAATGTTTCTTCCATAATGTGTCTCATTATCACCAATATATCCAAACACAATCGAATAATATTTTATCATACATCGAACAAAAATCCACAATCCGTAACTGTATTTCGACAGAATAATTCAAATTTTTTAACTGATATTTCCAAAAATCATTGACATTTGATTCGTTTTGTGATAGAATTATTGTGCGAACGTTAATAAAAAGGAGATGAATTATTGAACAATATCGTATATTTAAAAGAGCCCGGTATACTTTATGACATGTTATTCGCTCTGAAGCTTCGTTTTAACGGCGAGCGTGCGTATATTCAATTGCGAACAGATAATGTTCCCTATGAGCAGAATGAAAACTTCTACAAATTGATCATCGAAAGATTATCAAACATCCCGGACAAATTATTATGTTTATTTTATTGTAACAAAGAAAAAAACATAAAAACAGCGCTTGTTTCTCATATTCGCAAATACGTTAAAATCGCTTCAAATCCTCAAGACGGTTTGATTGAGCGTTTCTATGATTCGCTTCGCGATATAAACAGATTGAAACAAACGATTTACAAAAACTATGTTTCAGAGAATAGTCCCGATATTTTTGACGTTGAAACTATTTGCTCAATAAAAGATGAACTTTTCAATGCTGACCTGCCAAGTGACGTTAAGATGTACATATTCTATTTTCTCATGTACGGAGATAGAGAAATTGAAGAGATCATTTCCGAACTTAGAAAAGTAGAAGCGCTTTGCAGAGAATTCAACCAAATACATCAGAATGAAATCAAGCAGTTAGTTAAAGATTTTGAATCAAAATATATTAATCTCTTAAGCTCTATATTCTGCAAGGATATTACTCAATTTGAAAATATATACGTCTCTTGTTGCTCAGTGCTTGTTGTTGCAAACTCATACGAAAGCACGCCTGATACCTGGGTATCATTATTGGGAATCAACAGTGAACCGTATTTATCGTTATATGACATTGATTCAAATGTGGAAAAAATTAATTTATATGAATTAGGCCGTGTTCTTTATGACGAGCAGCGCATTAAAATATTGAATATGTTAGCCAAAGAAGATATGTTTTGTGCACAGATAGCCAAAGAATTGGGCTTAAAAAACAACAGCACGCTTTATCATTTAAATATGCTTGAAAAATCCGGATTGACTATACACACCAAACAAGGAAAATTTGTTTATTACAGTATAAATTCAACCTATTTCAATACATTAAAAAAACATATAGAAAAATTCTTTTAACAGAGGTAAAAATGGAAAATAATATGAAAACAACTTGGAAAAAACCGTCAATGCTCACAGTAAATGACAAAAGCATAAAAGAAAGAATTGCTGTTTCTGCTTGTTCAAATTATGATGATGGTTCTGATTGCTTCCCGGCGGGATATCATCTCGACTCTATTCCGGGCAATCCGCCGATAAAAATGTAAGTAAAAACATTAAAATACCCACAGCTTATAAACGCTGTGGGTATTTTTGTGTCCGCTTATATTTGAGTTATCCGATCTATCGCATACAGCGGAAGATTAACAAGCCATTCTTCTTTTTTATAGTCCGCCATAGATGTACGGACAGAAACTTCGGGAGAGAATTTTTCATGATAGTTTTTTAGGCTCTTTGCTCTAAGGTTTACCTCTGCCTTTACTTCAACGGGTACGATCAACTCGCCCGTATCAACGACAAAGTCAACCTCGCAAGTGCCTCTGTCGTTTGTATAGTAATATACATCCAGGTCATCTACAGTTTTTAACTGCTGACAAACGTACTGTTCTGTAAGTGCACCCTTGAACTCAACAAAAAGGTCGCTTCCGTCAAGCAAGGTTCGTTGACGAAGTCCGGCCATACAGCCGAGGAGACCAACGTCTACCACAAATAGCTTACACGCTTTCAAGTCCTCATAAGCACGCAAGGGGATACCCGGGGCATTGATACGGCTGACCTTATGAACAAGACCGCAATCGCTGAGCCACATAATTGCAGTTTCATAGTCTTTTGCACGAGCGCCCTCACGAACAAGCCCGTAGATAAACTTCTTATTTTCTTTTGCCAACTGAGAGGGTATGCTGTTCCACAGCATACGCAATCTCGGAACGATTTCGTTGGGAGCATGTTTGGAGAAATCTTGTTCATAGGCTGCAAGGATCCTCTTTTGAATTTCACGAACCTCATTAAAATCTCTATTCTCTGCGAAGCTTTGCACAGCTTCAGGCATACCGCCAACAAAGTAATAATGCTTCAAAGCATCAATATACGTTTGCTTAAAGCTCGTGATCATATCGAAGTCTCGCTTATCAAGCAGCTCGGCAAATCGTTCCTTATCGGTTGCCATCAAAAATTCCTTGAAGGAAAGGGGATACAGTTTTAAGAAATCCACCTTGCCCACGGGGAAAGACGTACCTTGATGCAACGCAATGCCGAGTAGCGAACCGGCACATACAATGTGATACTGCGGCGCATTTTCGTAAAAATATTTAAGAGACGTGAGTGCTCTCGGAACTTCCTGTACTTCATCGAAAATAAGCAAAGAGTTGTCGGGATCTATTTTGCGCCCCACATACACCTCCAAGCCCATGATCAAGCGCTCGGTGTCCAGATCCGAAGCAAACAGCTCTGCCATTCTGGAATTGGAGTCGAAATTAATATATACGGTATCCGCATACGCCTGCCTGCCGAATTCTTTCATCAGCCAAGTCTTGCCGACCTGACGTGCACCTTCGATAATTAAAGGCTTACGGCGTTCGCTTTGTTTCCATTTCAACAGCTTTTCAATAGCAATTCGGTACATACACGCACCTCCGTCATTATAATACAAGTATAGTATAGCACACAATTACAAAAAAACAATGAACTTTTGGAAAACAAATACACTTTTTACGACGAAAAAATGTTTATTAACTACACTTTTTACGACGAATTATGTCGAAAGGCTTCATTTTTTCAAAAATGCAATAAAAGACCCGCTGTTTTATAAGCTGTGGGTCTTTTGTTATATTGTCAGAATTTTATTTAACACGTAGTCCATATCACTATACTTTATGCTACGGCAATATGGTGTTAATCTGTTCAAAAACGCAATGTACTCTTTCTTCATCGGATAGCTTGTAATTGGGGACAGCATCAGATTCCGCAGGGTAGTTGCCTTATCGGGTATCTCTATAACGTTCTCATTCTCAGTGCGATTTATAAAAAATATACCACCAAGCTCCATCTGCATCGAAGAGAGGTTATTGGGCATATAAACATATCTGTCATCCACACAGAAAGCGGGATCTTCCAACACTCCCAAATCGCGCAGAACTTTATATCCGCCGTCTCTCAGATGAATAGGTGTATGGCATGGATAGACCATCAGATCATTCATATTTACAAAAACACAATCATCTGCAATATAGTTCAGTCCCTTTTGTGTCAGATATGCAGTCAAAGTAGTTTTTCCCGTAGACGTGGCAGCACAGAAAATATATGCTTTACCGCCCCACTCAACACCGCCTGCATGAAGTGCAAAAATACCCGGGGATATCTTTTTATGTGTAAACATCGCATTGTGCAGAATTTGAAGAGGTGTATCCGTATTTCTCTTGTGTCCGTTATACGTTAATTTATATGATTCCCCATCTCGGATTATCCTATAAACATACATATCTTCACACTCGAGTGTATTACAAAATTTGCCGTATGTAATTCGCAGTGCGCTGATTATTTCTTCACACTCGGTATCGACCGTGTAGCTATCTTCGTGATATGGAAGTTGAATATGTAATCTCATTTAAAATCCCCGTATTTACATAAACTTTTTGTTTATCTCTATTTTTTCAATATCCTTTTCATTAAGGCATGAAAGAAAACGTTCTCGAAACGAATCATTCAAAACGTATTCAGAAATACCGAACCCCGGATATTTATATTCATCCTCCGTTAAACCAAATCGAAAGTAGTGATTACCGATTCCGCCCGGCGCCAAAATTTGATGATATTTCAAAAGCTCAGCATCTTCAAACAATCTATAAGTATGGAATACGCAATACGCCACATAATCCGTCACGCCATAGGAATCGCACGCGTTTTTCAGTTGAAAAGGATCCGGGGCCACTTTCGTTATATAGTAATAAATATCGCAGAACAACGAAAGGTTGACGCCTCGCTCCGAGAGCAGATACAATGAATTACAATCTTTGTAGTGATGCATGCAAAGTGAAATAAATTCGTATATCGGTTTTAGCTTTTGCACCTCTACGCCAAGCACATTGTAATCTTCCCTGTTTTGCAAAAACGATTGCATATCCGCTTTTCGTTCGCTTTCACCCCAGAATATATCCAGATTAACATCAATATTAACAAACGGAAACAGCATAACTCCGGTTGGCTTCACAAATGCTGCCATCTGATGCGTAAAAGCTTTTTGATATATCAGCTCCTGCCTGCTGTACGGAACGATATCATTGCCGTTTACATATCCTTGTATAAATCCGTGTTTTTTTAAAATAGATTTTACTTCCTGAACGTTATCAGGAGCAATCAACAGATCAATATCACCCGACGTTCTATATGCAGAATTACCGTAGATCTGATCAGATAATACTGCGCCTTTGATAACGGCATACGGAATATTTTTTAGATCCGCGAAGACTTCTGCGCAAGTATTATATCGAATTTTCGTCGCAGCTTGACTTACCGCAAGCTGCATTATCTGTTTGGATCTATATGATGGAATCTGAGACAGCAAATAAAAGCATTTATGTTTTTCTAACGCACGTATTGTTTCCGCATCTTCGACCGAAACTCCATTCGCCAGCTTGCGAATATTTACCACAAGCTCATTTTTTTGTATTCGATCAATATATGTATGCTTATATACTTCATATTGCGGATGTGATCTTGTTTTCTCTATGTCATATCCGTTCTTTCGGAACAGTCTGTTTATAGCATATGACGCTTCAATAAACTCTGCGGTACGGTTTTCATCTTCATCAAGTTCAATTTTTCCAATAACTTGTTCCGCAGTAATATCTTCCAATCTGAAAGAATTGTCACCCTTGCAGAAATAGCGTCCGTTTTCAATTTTCAGCGCTCTGTGCGCAAGCAAACCTTCATTCTTATATTCATACACAAGAATATCTCCGACAACATAGCTATTCTGTTTAACAACTTTCACAGTCTGCCCGTGTTTCAACACGGGCATCATACTTACGCCCAAAACAGTAATGGTATATTCTCCTTTAACGGCAAGAACTGCTTTTAATATTTTCGTATTATTCATTTTGATCCTTTTTATGTACGAAAACTCCAATAATACTCTTATCTAAGCTGATATTTCAAATAATGCTTGAGGCGGAATGAACACTCTTTATCAGTTCCGAGAATATCACCGCTATTCAGCACCGCCATAGCAGGGCAACCTCTCTTGCACAGCGGTTCAATCAAGCATTTTTTGCACCCATAGTCCATATCCAGCCGTTTACACGCAATATTGCAGAGCTTTTCCATGTTTTGCTGAAGCTCGTTCTCATCAAATTTATTTATATTACTAAGCGTGAATACCGGATCGTATAATCCCTGGCAAGGCATAATATCTCCGTTCGGCTTCACCATGCAGCTCAGCTTGACATTATACGGATCATCACTTGCAAACGGGCAGCTGAACGCACAGAACGGAAGCGTTACTTCCATATTATAAGCTTTGTTCGCTTGATCAATATACCGCAATGCTTTCATTTTCTCTGCATCGGACAGCGCCATATCAGACCAGTTTTTTTCTCCGTTGCCAACAGAATTCATAAATGAAAAACGCGGCTCACAGTCATACTCTGAGGCAAGACGGAAATAATCGGGAATATTATCCACGTTATACTTTGACAATACCATTTTTATACGATAGCCTACAGGACGCTCGCTGTCATGCAATCCTTTGAGAAACTGCAAAGATCTTTCAAAATTTCCTTTGCCGCGAGTCCGTGCATTAACTTTCTCATTTGCTCCGTCCAGACTAAGCTGAACATACAGATTTGGAACTCTTCTGTAATAATCAAGCAATAAATCTCCGTGCACAGTACCGTTCGTAGAAATTGAAAACGGCAGGTCAGGCACTTTGTGAATCTTCTCAAAAAGCGGCACAATGTCTGTATAAAGCATTGTTTCTCCACCGCTTAATTGAACTGATTTCAGTCCGTACCGATTAAATCTCTCGATTGACTCAAATAATACGTCTATAGGTATCTCCCGGCGTTCATTATTCAATCCGGAGCGGTTATAGCAGGTTTTGCAGTTCAGATTACAGATATTCGTCAGTTCAAAATAGACAGATTCAATCTTCATCTTCTACCTCAAGGATGATATTTTTCTGTACAAGCTCATTCAAGAACTCGGCGGTATCCTGTCTGATCTCATGTTCATTCCCTTCAAACAGCTCAAGCAATGCTACAATCAGTTCTTCAAACGATAATGCTTTTTCAAGTTGCTTTAAAATAATCGTTGATACTTCATCAATATAATGTATATCTCCGCTTTCAATGTCATTAATCACTGTTTCCGATTCATCAAGTTCGATATATTCCATGGTTTTATTTTTTATGTACTTTTTCATATTGATCCCCCATTGTCTTTTGACATATTATACCATAAAAAATCATACTTGTCTATATAATTCTATGATATATAGAACGGTTATATAAAAGAAATTCCGGACTTAAATACAGTCCGGAAAAATAATTATACATTTATTATTAAAAAATACAGTTAATCCCTCCGAAGCAGGAATACGTTCCATCATGCTTAATGTGGACCTCATCTTCCCAATTACCTTCTACTGAAAGAATCATAATTTCATCTTCATCATATTGAATTACGGTTTTCTTCCGAAATAAATAGTAATCAAAAAACTCTTGCGTCGATTCATCTAATACAATTCCCTTTTCTTTTGCAAGCTTATATACTTCCTGTCTTTTCTCGCTTAATGATAAAACGCATTGTATTTCCATGCTGCTTTTTATATCATCCAATACCATTACATCCTCTTGCTTGTTAATTTTTACATAAATTATAATTCTGTTTCGGAATTATTTATATTATACTTCCATTACAGAATTATGTCAATGCTATTCGGTTATATAATATTCTATAACAGAATTATAATCGAGTGGTGATGGAATTGAAACCCAGAAAAAATGATACGGCAACGCAAATATTGTTGGACGAAACATTGAACAACTGCGTAAAAAACAAGGAATATCACAAAGAGATTTTATTTCAAAAATGCAAACAATGGGCTGTGATATCAATCCTACAAGTTATTCAAAATTAGAAGGTCAAGTAAGACTTGCGACTGATAAAGAGATCTTTGTCATTGCGAAAATTCTTGGCACTGCCGTAGACGATCTGTTTAAAACTTTTGATGAAAGCACTGATTAATTTTTTGATATAAGAATATAAAAAGGTGCGTAACCGAAGCCACGCACCGAAAAACGCAAACTCCGATTGTTGTCACACAAACTAACCGGAATATGAATATTTCAGACATACCCAAACTAGAGGAGCTTGCATTTTTACCAAGTCCATTAATTTAGGTATGCTCAAAAAAAGGTATAATATTCCTTAAAGCAGAAAATATCATTAATACCGATTATTAAGTTTGTGTGACAATAAAATTATATCATTGTTTCGACGAATTGTAAATACTTTTAGAGAAGTTTATAAAAAATACTCCAAGTGATAATTTTATCTCATCATTTTCCCTAATAAATTTTGCATTTGTAGACACAAACACAAGAATACGGCATATCTCAAAAGAGGTATGCCGTATTCTTCCAAAATTGTCCTTTAGAACACAATGCTTTTCAAAATGCATCTTTTTTACCGCTCATATTTTTTAAATTGCTATATTTTCAGTATAAACTGTTCAATAATTCTCGATTCGGCTTCTGTGGCAGATCGTATTTTTTCAACTATTCTTTCTTTGGTTTTTTTGTCGCCCGATATTGTGTATTTGATAAACAGTTTATGTATCTGCTGAGCGATCGAGTATACGGTTTCGCGGTATTGCTCTATCAAGTTGTCTGCATTGCACGCTTTAAGCTCACTTAGCTTATTCATCCTGTACAGCATAAGAGATTTATGTTCCGCGAATAGTCTTCCGAATCTGAAATCAAGATCGTCATTAGATTGATCTACATATTCGCAAAGCCTGTTCCACGCACTTATTCCATAAATATTATCAGAAGGCGATGTAACATCTTTTTTTGAGCCCAGATAATTATTAAGTTCTTCTTTGATCTTTTCCGTATTAAGCTGAACTGATATATTTTGGTTATATTTTATATAGTGAACGAAAAGCAAATTTGTCTTTGCGTTTATGACAGATCTCAGGTAATCTTCATAATCAATATCAAACATCGAATACTTTTTATCTGCAAGATATCCGGCTGATTTAAAAACTCTTTTTTCATCGTCATATCCGAAAATGAGATAATCGTGTTCAAAGTGTCTCTTGTTATACGATGCTTTCTGACGGATATAAAACTCGTTGTATTCACCGTTTATATAATGACCGGAATCTATCATTGATTTATTAAGTTCAATTATATCCATTCCGCCTTTTCCGTATGTATCGGGATGAAGAAACATACTCTGCATTGTACCGAATCCGTCTCTTAACCCCCAAAGGTCATCATCTAAAAAATCAAACAATCCGCTATCCGGAGAAAACGCAACATTAATTAATCTGTTGCAAAGAAATATATCGTATTCACCTAAAACTGCTTTAATGATCCCCAACGGGAAGGCTCTGTATTGATACGTCTGCACCTCTACATCGGAAGAGAAAGGCAAAATATAGCTTTTCATTTTATGATCCTTTTTTAAAATAATATTATATATTATACTACCATTTTTGACATTAAGTGTCAATGCGTTTTTAGATTGCATAAAAAATATTTTTTTTAATGATTTAAATTTTTCCCCTTTTGTTTTTCATAAGGGAAGCTTTTCGGGCGTATTTATCAAGTGGAGGCGATGAAATTGAACACATCAAAAAAGGCAGATCGGGTGAGGCTGATATCCAAGATCACAAGGCTTGATCCGCATATGGAAAAGCTTTTTATAAAGGCGGTAACGCTTGCACTTGAGCGTGCTCTTATAAGAGAAAATGAGCTGCATTATATTCCCGACTGCAGAGGTGATAAGGCTTGAAGCGGATAGCGGTATACTGCCGTGTATCGACAGACAAGAGCGACCAGGCGCTCTCGCTTGAAAATCAGAAAAGCTTTTTTGAAAAATACATATCGAATAAAGACGGATGGGAGCTTTACGGAATATACGCAGATGCCTCTGATATAATAGGACTAAAGCAAAACCCGACAAACGGGCGTCGCTTTAGTCCTATTTTTCTTTTTCTGCAAATTAAAAAGGAATGGAGGTGCTTCTGATGCGATAGCGGCGATCAAAGAGTATCCTATCAATGATCGTCGTTATACTTTTAGTGAAGGATTCAAGATGGATGAGCATAATATAACTGATAATGAAAACAAGAAAACAACTCTTGACAATCTAAAAAATGTTGATTTGCTTACAGTTGACCGTGATGAGCTAGTAGATATTCGGGATGTCAAAATTAACACAGATCTTACGCAAGAAGAACGGATAAATAATTTTGTAAAGCAAATTAAAAATCCTTATTGTTATAAGCACGGAAAATATACCGTAAAACTTTCCTTCGATGAAACATCCGGGAGAACTCTTCAAGAACTGTTGGAAGCATACATACAGTTAAAATTATAACAAGGAATTGTTTGCATAGCAGGAGGTCAAAATGTTAAAGGGCTCTACGGAACAAATAATGAATTTACCAATCAGCAAAATTGTTTCATTTCCCAATCACCCATTCAGCATCAGAGATGATGACTCCATGAAGCAGACAATAGAGAGCGTCAAAGAATATGGCATTATAGTTCCGGCAATTGTCAGACCGATTGAAAATGGATTATACGAACTGATTTCAGGACACAGACGCAAATATGCCTGTGAACAAGCCGGATTTAATACAATGCCCGTAATTGTCCGAGATGTGGACAGAGATGTCGCTACAATCATCATGGTAGACAGCAATTTGCAGAGAGAGTTTATTCTCCCCAGCGAACGTGCAAAAGCATACAAGATGAAAATCGATGCAATAAAACGGCAAGGAGCACGGCGTGATTTAACTTCGTCTCAAGTTGAGACGAAGTTGCGTTCAGATGAAATAATAGCGAAGGAATCAGGTGAAAGCCGCGCACAAATACAGAGATACATACGACTGACCGAACTGAAGCCTGAACTTCAACAAATGGTTGATAATGGAAAAATAGGCATGACGCCTGCTGTTGAACTCTCTTATCTGAAACCTGATGAACAATTGCTACTGATTGACACTATCGACAGCGAACAGGCTACGCCATCGCTCTCACAGGCTCAGCGCATGAAGAAACTGTCCCAAGAAGGCAAATTGGACGATGACTCCATGCTGGGGATTATGACCGAGCAAAAGAAACCCGAGAGTGGGAATCTGACACTCACATTGGAAAAACTCCGCAAATACTTCCCAAAAAGCTATACTTCAAAGCAAATCGAAAAAACAATCTACCGCCTGCTGGATATGTGGTATAAACGGCGAATAGAAAATATAAATCAGAAAACAAGCAATAACTGAATATCTTATTTGAACGTCCGATGTTGAGTGATTCATCTCATCGGACGTTTGTCATTTCAAAATCTATCGGAGGAAATCATGAAACGTCAAGAATATAAATACAAACGTCAGGATATGAACTGTAAATATTGCCTGCGATTCATTCGCGGACGATGCAGAGAGATCATATGCCCTTGGATGAGCGAGAGAATCGAAACGGGTGTTGTAGAATATAAGCTGCTGTTTCGTTCTTTTTTCTTGGAGCATATGCACCTACAAAATCGATTGAAACACTTATTGAGATATGCCGATCAACCTTTATGGAAAGACAAAAATCACAAGCACAGATTCACTCATACACAAATCATATACGATCATTTTGAATACGATCATTTTGAAGAACAGGGCACCAACGTATATTATGCGGCTCTCTATCTACTGACCGCAGATGCCGACTTGTTCAGCCGTATGTCAAAGTGCTTCACAAATCTGAGAATAGATTTTCGTTTCACACAGCTTCTCGGCATGAATATCAAACAATATGCACTGTATAAAGCGGCGAAAAGCCTGTACACACAATCAAACGACATGAAAGCGGATGAACTTGCCGACCCCGAGATATACGATGAAGAAGCATTTCGGCTTGTTATCAATGCAATTCTTATCAGCAGATACGGACCAGCAATTCTGTCGCTGGACAACGAGGGAGACACGCATGGCAGTATTCCGAATTGAAAAGACAAAGGATTATACCGTGATGGCTAATTATCATCTGCGGAATAAGGATTTATCACTGAAAGCAAAAGGTTTGCTCTCACTTATGCTCTCCCTTCCCGAAGATTGGGACTACACCACTAAAGGTCTTGCCCATATCTGTAAGGACGGTGTAGACAGCATTTGTGCCGGAGTGAGAGAACTGGAAGAACACGGATATGTGATTCGTGAGCGTGTTCGGAGCACCAACGGTCAGCTCGGTTCTATCGAATACACTATACTAGAACAGCCGAAACAGCCTTCACCTAAACCGGAAAAACCTGAACGGGAAAATCCAGTTTTGGAAAATCCAAGCTTGGATAAACCTATCTTGGCAAAGCCTGAACAGGAAAATCCCACACAATTAAATATAGATATAACAAATACTCACAAATCAATTACTAACTCACAAAACATCGATTCATTCTATTCCGATGGTAAACATCTTTCCGTGCTTACCGACCTTGAATCGAAACGAAACGAAGCGAATATGCGTGATATAGAGATATACAGAGAAATCATAAAGGAAAATATCTCGTATGACATTCTGTACGATGAACTCCCCCTTGACCGTGACAGGCTGAAGGAAATACTAGAACTTCTAGTGGAAACGGTATGTTCCACGAAAAGGTATATACGCGTGGCAGGAACAGACCACCCTTCCGAGATAGTTCGCTCACGGCTACTAAAGCTGGACATAGAGCATATCAAATTCGTATTTAACTGCCTGAAAGAAAACACAACGAAAATTCGAAACATCAAGCAATATCTACTGACAACGCTGTACAATGCCTCGATTACCATCGGCAACTATTACTCAGCGTTAGTTCAGCATGATTTGTATGGTAACAGCTCTCACAACAAATAAAAGTGGGAGTTATTTTTATGCCCTCGAAAGGAGTGATTCCATGCTGTATTATCTGCACCGCTTGGTGATTCCGCCTTAACCGAACCACCAAGACAAATGCGCAAAGACAAATCTATACGCCGCAAAGACGGCAGACAGGAGACCAGAATGAAAGATTCCAAACATTCCGTAAACAACAAATCACGTTATCAAAAAAAAGATAACGGCATGTTCTTAAAAATTACAGGTATCACAATCGGTATCCTTATTGCGATTGCCATTATCATTAGTCTGCTCCGTGGTTGTGAAAGCGACAAGCCGATTGAAACGACAGACGACACAATCAAGTCCGGCATTGTATATGATAACGATGCTGTACAGGGCGGCTGGGACAAAACAGATGCAGACAGAATCATTGCAAATCTGAATGAAAAGGTTGAGGAAGGAATGATGAATATTTCTTGCAACACCGCTCCCAACTTCGCTAACGGTACATCTGCCGGAAATCTCATGATCGTCAACGAGAACATCAACCGTTATCCGCAAGTTGTGGAAATCACCCGAAATGATACGGGTGAGATAATATATAGATCCGGTGCAATTCCCGTTGGCAGTAAAATCGAAAGTGCCAAGCTGAACGTCGATCTTGATAAGGGTGTGTATGAATGTACCGCCATGTTCTACAATGTAGATCCCAATTCCGGCGCACATCTTGGTTGTGCCGGAGCTATCATTCACATCACTGTGCTTGAATAAGCTGTGATACACAAGTAATAAAAAAATAATTCATAAACAAAAAAAGGAGATTAAACCTATGAAAAAGTTTATTGCACTCGCTCTTACGATCTGCATGGTATGTGCCATGTCCATATCTGCCTTTGCCGCTGAAGTAGATTCTGACGGCGGAGCAGGTACTACTCCCGTTTATCTCAGTTCTACCGAGGATGGTTCCATCGACGGAGAACCTGCCGCAACCGCAATGTCCGTAACCGTTCCTACCACTCTCCCGATGGCAATGAGCCAGACCGGTGATGTAACCACTGCAACAGACTGCAAAATCATCAACAATTCCTACGGTGCAGTTCGCGTAAAATCCGTCACAATCTCTACCGCAAACGGCTGGAGACTCACCACTTTTGGTGACAAGTCTACTCTCGCGTCTGAAAAGGTAGATTCCAACAAGCTCGGATTTTCCATCGCTATTGGCGAAGGTAACGCTGTAATGACCGATAATTCCAACGAAGTATCTCAGGCACTCATTTCTGCACCAATTGCAGGATGCTATATGAGTGGCGTAGGTAATCCGAACAGCAATTTCGTAAGCGTAACCTACGATGCAATCGTAACACCCCTTTCCTCTCCCGTAACCAATGCTAACATTGCAAATGTGGTATTCGTCATCGAATGGGATACTGCAGCATAATCAAATAATATGGATATAGGGCGGTGAGCAACCGCCCTTTTTCTATACAAACAATCATATTTTCAAAGCTGAAAGGCATAAAAGGAGAAAAACATATGACCAAACACAAATCCATTTCAAAGATCGTGTCCCTTTGTCTTGCGCTCTGCTGCATGGTGTGTGCAATGTCCATTAACACTTTTGCGGCTGAAATAAGCACAAGCGGCGAATCGGCTTCAACTCCCGTAAACCTCACTACTACAAACGACGGGCTCGGTGGTACAGATACCGACGGTGACGGCATTCCCGATGATCCGTGCACTGTAACACCAACCAAACTGAGCGTCGTTGTTCCCACTGCACTTCCAATGGCAATGTCCGATGATGGTAATGTCGTCACCGCTACCGACTGTAAGATCATCAACAATTCCTACGGTGCAGTTCGTGTGAAGTCCGTAACCATCACGGCAGCCGATGATTGGAATCTAACGGCATTCGGTGATAAATTCATTCTTGCCGCAGAAAAGGTTGACTCCAACAAACTCGGTTTTGCTTTGTCCATCGGCGGCGGTAAGCAGGTCAAGACCACTTCCGATAATTCCACTCAGCACCTCATTTCCGAACCTATCGCAGGTTGCTATATGACGGGCTTAGGTAATCTTTCCGGCAATACTGTTGCAATCCAGTATTCCGCTATCGTCACTCCTCTTTCCGGGGCGATGAGCAATACAACCATAGCAAATGTGGTATTTGTTATAGAATGGGATATGGTAGCCTGATCGCCAAACAGCAAATATTAACAGCAGTAATGGTATCTCCGGGAATTATTCTCTGGGACACCATTACTGCGGAAAGGAAGGTATATGAAGCATAAACACCTGATAGCAATCCTCCTTGTCGTAATCTGTATGCTCTCCCTTAGCACAACGGTATTTGCCTCCACATCAACAACGGCAAAAGTTCCAGTTACGCTGACAGTTGCAAACGAGTACCGTGCGGTCAATGTAACCATTCCTGCATCGCTTCCAGTGTACGTTATCAACGGCACAGTCGTCACAGCGGATAATGCGAGAATCATCAACAACTCCAAAACCACACAAATTCAGGTAACATCAGTTTCTGTCACCGATGGTGCATACAAGGTCGGTAACTACAGTAGCTTTTCGGGAAGTCAAACCATCGCTCTAAAGATCAACGGCTGTTCTACGCAGGGGTCGGGAAACCTTTCCATCACTTCTTCCGCATTTCCCGTAATTGCTGCTGAACAAAGCCATATTCTCACCTATTACGCCAAGGTATCGAGGGATGCTCCCAATACAGAGAATGTAAACGCTGCCAATGTGGTATTTACGATCTCTATCGTAGATTAAGGAGACTTTATGACAACATTTTTAAATAAGAAATCTATCCTGTCGCTGTTCATGGCAGTTATGCTCACATTCAACATTTTCACAACATACGCTATGGCGTCTGATACATCAGAAGAACACGTTAACATTTCGAGTCGAAGTATCTGCTCTGTTTTTGGAAACCATTCTTTACAATACGGAAAATGGAGTCCAGATAGCTCTTCAGGTCATACACGTACTGTAATCTGTCCTTGCGGATACAGTTTCAGTCAAACCGAAAGTCATAGTTCCGTATATGGATCAAAGACAAATTATTCTGAATCACAACATAAGTATAGTGTTTCATGTTCGATCTGTGGATATAGTGCTATCAAATACGAAAGCCACTCATTGTCATATGGAGCATGGACTATGGATAATTCGTCACAACACAGTCGACTTGCAAGCTGTAGTTGCGGATACAACAGATATGAGTATGAAAATCATCAGTTAATTGCCAACAATAAATTTCAGCAAAAGGATGCTACGCAGCATTATCTGATTCATACCTGTGACTGTGGTTTTGAAATCGAAGAAACCGAAGATCATACCTTCATTTATGGGGCATGGAGTTCGATTTCCGATTCAGAGCATATTCGCGAAGTTGTCTGCCACTGTGAATACAGTACAGACGAAATGGATTACCATAAAGATTCCGATTTTGACGGTTATTGCGATGATTGCGAATATCTTCTGACCTTCTTCTCTGTAACCGTTCCGGCGAACATGAGTCTGACAGTTTCAAAAAACGGCGAAGTGTATGCCGCGACCAATGCTGCCATAATCAATAATTCCTCCCATGCCGTAGAGATCACGTCCGTTACCGTTTCAGCCGGAGATAACTGGACGCTTGTACCGTATGATTACAACATGGCAAACGAAAAGGTAGATTCTCATTTAATCGGATTCTATCTCAACGGTGCGAAAACGATCCGGATAGGTACAAGTGAATCACTCTCCCTACCGAGTGACTGGACGATTGACAAAGGCGATTGGTTCGCTTTGCAGTATGATGCCGTTGTTTCCGCTACTTCCGACATCCTGCAAAACGAACAGGTGCTTACGCTGGTATTTATTATCAATTGGGCACCGAGATAAGCCCTACTCATATTCCAAAAAAAAAGAGGTGACGCTCCATGCAGGAAGAAGTGGAAAGCCGTACCGTAACTTTAGCGGTAAACACTTCAAAAATGACCGCACAGGTTTTGAAAGCGGCTATATCCAAATATCTTGCATACCGCAAGGAAAAGAAGCTGGATAAAGTGAGGGATGGTCCCATTAAGCCATGCGGAAAGCAAAGCATTAAGGAGCTTGTGGGGCAAAATCAGGGTGTATCCAATATCGAGATTACCGATAAAAACATCAAAAATTTTGAAAGAATCGCCCGTAAATATGCTGTGGACTTTGCTCTGAAGAAAGACCGTTCAGGAGATGCCCCTAAGTACCTTGTGTTCTTTAAGGCAAGGGATGCCGATGCGCTGACAGCAGCGTTCAAGGAATATACTGCAAAAACCGACCGGAAGAAAGAACGTCCTTCTGTATTGAAAGTGCTTCGCAAGTTCAAGGAACAGGCGGCAGCACATGAAAAGCCAAAAGTACGCAACAAG
>JAZSMJ010000052.1:0-2976 GCA_045535815.1 Eubacteriales bacterium | reverse complement strand
ACCGAATTTCACGCACATACCTATCCCGTAAGTCCGTGCGGAGAGGTGGCTGCGGCAGACGTTGTGAAAAACTATGCCGATATAGGCTATCACAGTATAGTTATTGCCAATCATTTTACTCCGTATATGGAGTTTTACGAGGACAAAAAGAAGACTATCGAAAGGTATCTTTCCGATTATTACGTTGCAAGAGAAGCAGGCGAGAGATTGGGCGTGAACGTGATACTCGGCTGTGAGATCAAGTTCAGGTCAGATCCCAACGACTATCTTCTGTACGGTGTTGACGAGGATCTTTTAAGCACCGCACACGATTATATAGAGCTGGGCTTTAAGGAATTCTCGAAGGATCTTCGCTCTGACGATCTTATGATAATCCAGGCGCATCCGTTCAGGGATAATCAGATACTTGCCGATCCCGAATATCTTGACGGTATTGAGGCGTTTAACCTGCACCCTCATCATAATTCAAGGGTTGCACTTGCCGCAAGGTACGCAAAAGAAAAAGGCCTTATAATGACTGCAGGCACCGATTATCATCATATCGGACATGAGGCTATGGCGGGAACGCTGTCGAAATTTGAGATAAAAACTTCAAAGGATGTAATAGCGCTTCTGCGAAGCCGTGACTATATTTTTGAATCTACCGATTCGATAATATTTCCGTACGGAATTAAATGAAATATATGGATGTGATATAAAATGATAAGTGCAATAGTTAACGCAGTTGCTGTCATCGTCGGGGCAGTATTGGGACTGTTTTTGAAGCGGGGAATACCCGAGAGAGTTTCAAAGGCAGTTATGACGGCGATGGGGCTTTGCGTTGTTTACATAGGAATAGACGGAGCGCTAAGCGGAGATAATGCGATCGTTTTGGTAGTGTCTCTTGCAATAGGCACTCTTGTAGGAACGTTTATAGATTTAGATGCTAAGCTTACGGCACTCGGCGTATTTATAGAAAGAAAAATGAAGATGTCTGACGGCAAAACGAGTATTGCCGAAGGCTTTGTAAGCGGAAGCCTGCTTTTTTGCGTAGGTGCTATGGCAATAGTCGGATCGCTTGAGTCCGGACTTAACGGAAATCACGAGATAATATTTACAAAATCGATAATAGATATGATATCTGCGTGTATGCTTGCGACCACGCTTGGCATCGGAGTTGCATTTTCGGCAGTCTGCGTTTTCGTTTATCAGGGAGCGCTCGTGTTATGCTCGGGGCTTCTCAGCACTGCTCTTACAGATGCTGCGCTTGTCGCAGAGATAAGCTGTGCCGGAAGCGTTATTATTATCGGGCTCGGTCTCAATATGCTCGGAATTACCAAAATAAAGGTTGCAAACATGCTTCCTGCGGTTATTTTCGTGCCCTTGGTTTATTATTTGGTATCGCTTATTCCGATGTAAACGTACAACATGATGCATAAATATGCTCGATGATTGTTTTCACCTTGGCGCCGCTTGCCCAAGAAAGGATATACATATGAAACTGAAAATTGCTATCTGCGATGATGAGCAGAATCAAATTGAATACATAATCTCGATTGTGGCGTCGTGGAGTGCTCACGAAGGACATAGTTGCGAGATGAGCACGTTTGCATCTGCCGAAGCGTTTCTATTTGAATACAAGGAAGAGAAGGCGTATGATATTCTGCTGCTTGATGTTGAAATGAAAAGCATGAACGGTATTGAACTTGCCAAACATATTCGCAAAGACAACAACCGTGCCGAAATCATTTTTATTACTTCACATTTTGAATTTGTTGGTGAAGGCTATGAAGTGGATGCACTCCACTATCTGAGTAAGCCGATTTCTGCGGAGAAGCTGACGCAAGTGCTGACCAAAGCCGCTGAAAAGATATCAGTTGAACCTCCGTCAGTGGTAATCTCCTGCGAGGGCGAGACCGTCAAGCTGTATGAAGCTGACATTCGCTATGTGGAATCATTTCTTCATTACATTGTCATTCATACGAAAGATAAAGAGTACAAGATAAAGGAAAATATATCTGTGTTTGAAAATAGAGTGAGCGATGACTTCTACCGTATTCATCGTTCTTACTTGGTTTCGCTCAAGCACATAACACGAATTTCCCGCACATCCGTTAATATCGGCAACACCGAACTTCCGCTTTCAAGGGGAAAGTATGACGATATCAACCGAGCATTTATTGAGCATAACTGAGGTAGCCTATGAGAAAGAAAACATATTTGAAACTGGTTGAATATCAGACTGAGCAATCAGAAAAGCACTTAAACGAGGTGCGAAGTATCCACAAAGAAATGAGAGGTTACAAGCACGATTTCCACCATCATCTTCAAACATTGAAAGGTCAGCTTGAAGCTGGAGAAGTTGATCGTGCACTTACATACATAGAACAGCTTGATAATCATCTGATGAATATGGATACTTTGTTGAAAACGGGCAACGTATCTCTCGATGCCATTTTGTCTGCAAAAATTGCCCAAGCTAAGGCAGAAGATATTTCCGTAACTGTGAAAGCCAACGTGCCGGATGCATTAACGATTTCAGACTTGGAATTGAGTATCATCATCGGGAATCTCCTTGACAACGCTATTGAAGCTTGCCGTACAGTATCGGGAGAACGGTTTATCCGTATCTTTATCTCGATGAAAGGAAATATGCTTTATTTTTCCATGCTTAATGCATCGGGTGCAAAGAGGAAAAAGACAGGTTCTTTGTTTGCAACGCACAAGGACGGCGTTCACGGTTTCGGTCTGCGTCGTGCTGAAGCAATCCTTGAAGAACACGGCGGCTGGGTCAAGTATAACAGCGAGGACGGCGCTTTTACTTCGGAATTTTTGGTGCCTGCTGTAGAGTGATTTGCAATTCGTGCACTGGCTGAAGCATTTAGTGCACGAATTTATTTTCCTTTTCTTTTTTCTGTTATACTGTAAGCGAAAGGAGTTGATGTGATAATGAAAAAGAAAAAGCCAACATATTCCGTGTTTTCAAACTTTGCATGG
>JAZSMJ010000086.1:0-12949 GCA_045535815.1 Eubacteriales bacterium | reverse complement strand
ATTTCAGATTCAGAAACAGACGTTGCTGGTCTGAATGATTACATTCACGAGTACTCAGGCATTGATGACCTGAACGAGCTTGCAGAAGAACTGGAAAACCTTGATTCATACGAGCTTGATGTATTCAGTGCAATGCTTGACTTCGGTCTTTCAACTGACGAAGCTCTTGCAAAGGTGAAGGACAGCGACTACATGCTTTACGATGGCTGCTACTCTATGGCAGATGTAGCTGAAAGATACGCAGGCGAAACAGGACTTCTGGACAGCATTCCTGAAGGGCTTCGTTACTACTTTGATTTTGAACGCTACGGCAGGGACATGGAAATTGAAGGTCAGTTCGTAGAATCTGAATCAGGTTACGTTGAAATATTCAGATAATTACATAAAGGCTTCTGAGAGCGTCTACAATGCGTTGTATGGCGTTCTCAGATATAAGCCTATGAAATTACCCTACAAAACAGACATAGCCCTTAAACGGCATTTACGGAGGTTTTACAATGAAGGATGATACAGCAATTAAAAAAGCACTTGACGCACACGGCATAACGATGTCTGAGTTCGCCCGTGCTGAAGGTATACCGATAAGGACATTTCATAACTGGTGCTATGGAGAACGAAAACCAGCTCCGTATCTGGAGCGTTGGACACTCGAAAAGATTGAGGAATACGCAAAGAAACGAGATTCAGCAGAATAAAAATAAAAGCAACCGTCCGGGATTCCCGGATAGTTGCTTTTTTTCTGTTATGGCTTTTTTCCTGCCTGAGTGCCGAAATAGAATCCTATCACCATCGTGTAAATGGTCATGAAGATCTGCGGTTCAATCCTTCCGATAACTGCCTGATAGACAAACGTTCCGGTTAATGCAAACGTGACGATTGTCTTTACGTCAACTAACTTGCTGAGTCGTTCTTTCATGGCGTTCTAAATCCTCCAGTCGATGATTTATAACTTTGATTTGTTCTTCGACAACAGGCATTCTATCAGCAAATGCGTTATGCTTGTTGACTGACTGCGTTAAATTGTCAATCTTAGTGTCAATCACTGCCTGATGTGTTTCAAGTTTGTGCTGTATTTCCCTGTTACTTGCTTTTGTAGACAGGACAACACCTGCCACTGTTGCTACTGCTGATATAATGCTTACAAGAATTCCGTCGTCCATTACGTTGCCTCCTCGGTTGCTATGTAGTTCGTTGCTGTTGCGAATGTAGATGTTTTTTTGACAATATACCCGTGAAGGGTAATATTATAAATCGACCCGATATAATTCCCTGAGTTTGTGACCTTCAGATTCAGTCCAGTTCTGCTGGAGTAATTGAAAACAGATTCAAGCGTCAGGTCTGACTGCTTGACTATTCCACTCGATATAGGAGTTCTGAAGGTTGCCCCACTCCATGTACAGCCCGAGCATGATATTTCTGATATGCTTGCGCCTATGTTGTTATTATTGTTCGTGTATATCTGCGCTGAGATCCTGTACGCCTTCTCGTATGCGTCCGGTATTGTTATTCCGTTGAATATGCCTTCAATAAGTCTGTAGTCATAAGCCCCGAGAAGTGATACCGTGCCGCCTGTTGTAAAGTCATATTTGTCATAAAGGAGCTGCGAGCCTATGCAGATTACGTCGTCGAGCTGTAGTCCTTCAGATTCAACACTATTAGCCTTCTGAGGAAAACAATTAAACCCTGTCGAGCTGTTTTTCCTGTCAAAGTATACTATCGGCATTCCCTTCTGGACTATGATGTTATACATTGAGGTCTGAAGCCTATCAGAAACTAATATCATCACGTTCCAGTCATATGTGTTGTCCAGTTGTAGTGTTACGTCTGTGTTTGGCTGGATAGTCACAGGACTGCTGTACGAGGCGTCAGACACCTTCTTGTGCCGTTCCTGTATTGTTACAGTGTTCTGTCCTCCGAGGCTGGAAATGGTCGGAGAAACGTTCAGAATCGTATCTGTATAGAAATTATTCTGACGCTTGCAGGATATGTTTGCATATGGGAAACTCCACGCCTCAACCTGTATTGTCATAGACTTCGTGACGCTGTTTCCTCTGCTGTCTATTGCTTTAACTGTTGCCGTAGTATTGCTGGATACGTTCAGCGTACTCCAGTTCATAACTCCTGCTGCGTTCTGTTCTCTTGTAGTGCCGTTGATAGTTACTTGATACTTAGTTATTGTTGCGTACTTCTGAGGACTTGCGGCAGGAATAGTTATAGATAAATTGCTGTTCAGCTGTATTATCTTTTGATCGTCTCCGGTTATAGCCGTCGTTGTGCTGTTGGTGTCCTGATACGTCGGACTTGCCATTGTAGGATCTGCGTCAACTATGGTCATAGTTCTGACTATGTAATCGTGATACGTCTGTCCGGCAATAACTGTTCTGACATAGAAACGAACTGAAAGTGTATTCGAGTTTGGAGCTGCAGCCCTGAGTACGTTTCGTTCTGCTTCTGTCAGATTGAAGGTGTACGACGTTCCGGTTTTCGGAATATCCCTGTAAGAAATATCATCGGCACTGCCTGTAAGCGATATACACGCCTGTAAGCTGGTTACGCTGTTTCCGGCAGAGTTCTGATAATTAATCGTCGGACTCTGGATGTCAGTAAAGTTTGGTGCGGCTGTTATCTTTGCCGCCCTTGCAATCTGAGGTAGCGAGAAGGATCCCGAACCGGAACAGTTGACCGCTACAGTATAAATTCCTGCTTCGGCTTTTGCTGAGAACGTGCAATTACCTGCTGAATCATGTGCGAATGTATAATTTCCGGAAGCGACGAGAGTTCCTTCATACAGCTGTATTCTGGTTTCTGAATAATAAACTGTAGCACCGTTTATAATTACCTTGAAATTGCCTGACCTGTACCAGCTGGACTGTGCGTCACCTGCGCCCTTCAGCGTCCATGAGATAGTTGTCGTATTGTTGGCTACACTCTGTGAAGTTACCGACCACGCAAACGTTAAATATCTGCCTTGATATCCTGTCGTATTAAAGCTTCCCGAACTTGCCATTTAATCACCTTCTTATCATGTTGATACAAGCCCTATACCGTCGTTTATAACGGTAGTTCCGTCTGTATCGTATAAAGTTATAGGGATGAATCGAACGCTGTTACATAGCGTTATTTCGTCTTCTATGACTGACTTTTTCATGTGGAATTCATCTTCGGTTACCCAAAAAAGCTGGTTTCCTGCTGAGTCATAACCAGCGAACCCAACGACTGGATTCATAACGAGATAAGTTCCGTTCGTACCGTAAAGAATGACACCGTCTTTGTCAAACTTTCCGATAAGTGTGTTGGCTTCGTTATATATCTGAATCTGACCGTATTCGTTAAGGTTTGAACCAAGTTTCAGTGTGCCGCCTTTGATAAGGTCTGCGACTAAGTTTATAACGTTTATAGCCTGCATATTCAGTGTGCCGTCTAAAGTCCATGCAGAAGTAAAAGCCCCGTTAATTCCTGAAGTCGAGAACGCTATACCCTGTGAATTGATTCTCATAACGTTCGTTGCTTCTTCCTTTGGAAGCTTATCGACCACTAAAATCTGATTGCCTTCGTAGATAACATACGAGCTTCCGAGTGCGCCCCATATTTTATCTGCGGCGGCTGAAAGTTCTTCGGATAACTTAGCTGAAAGTTCGTCATCCCTCTGCGTTATCTGCTGACTGGTAGAACTGGAGACGTTCGATAAAAGGTTTGACAGCTTTTCTTTTGTGTTCCCGAATTCTACCTGAATAAACTTTTCAAGAATACAGTCATACTCAAATGCGACGACGTGCGTTGTCAAATCAATCTGGAGATCTTCGTCTATAACTTCTATCGTGTCACCGATATCCGTTATACGTTCGATATTTGCCTTGACTGTATAATTTATTTTAGGCTTGCAGTTCTCAGCCAAATATGCGGTTGCCTGCTGTTTGAGATCCTGCACAAGCCTGTAATTATACTCGTCGTCTGTTTCTTCTTCGCCCTTTTCGAGATCCTGTGTAAACGTGACTGTTTTCGTGTACGGAATAGCGTACTGCGTATCTGAATAAAGATATATTTCGTCGAGAAGTAAACCGTCTTTACCTACTGGAAGGAGCTTCGTTACGACGCTGTTCCAGTCCTCGGTTTTCTGTATTTCCTTCAGGTTCTTGCCGTATCTGATAGTTACGCCATTGTCAGCTCCGATTGCTGCCCTGACAGCGATATTAAAATTATCCCTGACTAAGTGACCGCCCCAACGTTCAAGAACAGTGCTGACAGCCTCGTTAAGAGACTGTCGAACACATCTGAATGAATTTATACTCGTAACATCTGAAACGGTAGTAAACGGGCTTGTGTTGTCTGTAGCGGCATTTAAATGTTCGAGTGCCTGATTGCAATTCTTTTCTACTACGTAAGAATCCTTTATTAAATAATTCTCAGAATCATAATAAACGTGTTTTGCCTTGACCTTGATTTTATTTTTATTAAGTTCTGGATTCAAGAATCGAAAAGCCTGATCACCCGTAGGCGTAGGACATACAACGATATTGCCGTTCTTGATGTACTGCGAATAATCTGTACTGCATTCAATCTCGACGTAATAATCGCCGTTATCCTTCTTGTGTAGGCGTGCTTTTGTTGCCTGAAGGATAACGTCGCCGTTCGAGCTGAATTCAGTGTCAGTCTGCCCGAAAATCTTTATCATGCCGTCACCCCTTATTATTTATAATTATTATTCATAAAAGCTGTCCAGCCTTCTGCATTGTTGGTGTATTCGCCAGTATCACAAGCCAAGACATAGCGGTTTAAGTAGGTTGCATCGACTGGTGTAATCATGCCGTCACGGTTGCAGTCTGCCCTGTTTTCCTGTTCTTCTGGTGTGAGGATCTGCGTATAATAATCAGTCCAGTTCGTTGCCCAGTCCTGCGGCTGTTCTGTCTGGAGTGTGTACGTATCGTCAGACTTTGTATAATAAGTATTTGCCGCCCATGCTGGAGCTGTTGAACCTGTTACGGAAGCATATGCCCCGTCAAGCCCTGAAGGAAGCCCCATAGAAATATTCTGTGCAGCTCTGAGGATAAGCGTTGCATCGACCGCAGAAACTATACCGTCACCGCTTACGTCCGGATATATGAACGTTGGAAGCTCAACAGGCGGTCTTGTTATGTCAAATGTAAGGTTCATAAATCCCTTGACAAGAGTGTATACGTCGCCGTTTGTCTGGAGTTCGAGGTCGTAGTAATACCTGCCGAGTGCAAGGTCAACTGTGAGTTCTGGAGCTATACGCATCATGTAAGTGTTGACCTCAGTTTCAACCTCTGTCACAGCGTCTTTTTCTACCTGAAAAACATAATTGTTATCTGTCTCGACCTGCTTTACTGAGAACGTAACTTTTGTTGATTCGTTCGTAAGGTCAATAGCCTTGTCGAGTGTGAACCAAATCGGGAGCGTGTCGCCCCTTGTGTGGTCAAAGTCCTGTCTGTATGTCATAATATCACTCCTTAGAAAATATTTAAATCACCGCAGTAAACCTTTGTTATTTTCCTATCGCCAAAAAATATTTTGAGTATGCGTTCACTTCCGAAGTATAACTTTGTACCTGTAGATACTTTATACATTTTCGGGAATATGCTTTTAAACGGTAAATCCCCGTCAATGATTTTCCAAAGTGAATTTGGTGCATCGTTGATTCTGTGCATCTGAGGGAACGGAAGTTTATACGGTAAATCTCCGTCTATGATTTTCCATAGTGAAGCCGGATAATCGTCAATCGCCTGCATAGCTGGAAATTCATCAAGGAACGGTAAATTACCGTCTATAATTTTCCACGTAGCCATTTAATCACCTACTACGTTTACAACTAAAAAGCCTTTTGCTCTTAGTGCATCGCCGTTGATAATTTCCTCTGATGTTACGTTTATAACATTTCCACCGCCACTTAAAGCAACATCGGGTGGTGGTAGACTTATATTGCAGATTCCCGACCCACTTGAAAACGCATTTATAGTTCCTGCATAAGAACCTCGATTTGCTTCCGTCAAATCAACACTGAATACGCAATTGTTTGATGTTACCCCTGTAACAGGCGAAGCCACTCTTCCTTTGCATTTTCCGGTCATTCTACAATCAGACAATGACCCACCGCTAAAAAGTGCTTTTGCATTCAAATCTTCTACTATAAACTTTAGGTCGGAGTTTACAAGCGTGCAGCCATAAAACGGCTGAGATGAAAACCTTAACGATTCTATATAGATTGCACAAGAATCAATGCCAACAGAGTTGAATACTCTATCCGTAATCCCTGTTGCATTAATGCTTATACTCAGATTCTGTAATAGATTATAACTATTACTTGCACCAACTATCCCACTGTGCGCATTATTCAGAAATGCGTTTAAAATTTTTCCGTTTTTGATAGCCGAATAACTCTGTGAGAACCGTTTAAGATCAAACAACTTACTGCCTGCCTTGACCTTTATATTCTTTACTGTGTGTCCGTCAAGGTCGAGTTCCATCGCCATTCCACCTGAATTACTGTCACCAATTTCTACAGTTTCCCATTCAAAATCAACGCTATAGTCGTTGCAGTTAATGTCATTCGCCAATTTCGCATACAACAAGTTGTTACCATTTCGGCAGGTCTTTAATTCTCGTAGTTCATTATAACTATGTACGATATACGGATCTGCCTGCGTTCCTGCTCCTGTAATAGCCATTATTCTTCCACCTCCGCTATAAAGTAAAGTGTATTGTCGTCATGGACTTCCATTGCGTCATATTCTTCCTGAGTGCACGTTACGAGCTTCAGTCCTGTGTCAACCACCTTAAACCCTGTTTTGATCTGGACTTCAGGAGCACCTAAAACTATTTTTTTGATCTTCATTAAATCCACCTCGAATACTTCTCGATTAAAACCTCTGAAACTATGCCAGTGCCGCTGAATTTTATTGCGTTTCTTCCTATCTGTAAATGCAACTTATTATAATCGCCAGTAACATCCCTGTTCCTTAGTTTTCTATCGTCGTATGCTTCCATTGCCTCTGTGTCAATGGTGATTGTTTCGGCGGCTGTAGTGCTGAACCGAATCGTAAATATCTGAGTTCCGTTAAGTGATACATTAACGTCCCCGAATCCCTTGATTGAGATTATAGGCTTCGAGTAAATGTTACCTGAGTTAATGACAAGAAGGTTTTTATCTGCTGGAAGTAAAAACTCAGTATTACCTTCGTTCAATGAGAATTTAAACGGCTGTATGTGCATCGTAACTTTTGCCTGCCTGAACCTGATCAGCCTTTCAAAGTCTATTGCTTCAAGAATTGAATAGCGATAGTAAAAGTCCGGTTCATTGCTGAATGTCACAGCCCCTTCGTTATTGTTTACAAAGTAGGATATTACGTCGTTTATATCTGCGTCTTTTTTCAGTCCTATGGTTAAAATCTTATCGTATGCAGCATAGCCGAGACGGGTTATGAGATCCCCGTCACGTCCGTCTATGGTTTCTATACTGCTACGCATCTGAGGTTTTGAAACTGGCGGCAATTCCTGAATCAAAAGCCCTTGTACGGCTGTTGATTTATTGCCGTTAAGTATTACATAATTCATTAATTGTCACCTCTTACGTGTAGATTGCGTCGGCTACAGTTCTTTCAACGAATCTGCCCATTTCGTCTGAATCCATTTCAACTTTCATTTCCCTTAATGCCTGCTTAAATGCTGATAGCATCAAATAATAATCTGGAGCGGCTGGCGTTCTGCTGGAGCTGTCCACGGCTGTCTTAATCATACTCATAAGTTTATCAGCACCGGACACTACTTCTGCCCCTGCTTCACCTGCCCCGAGAAGTCTGCCGTTCTGCATTCCGAAGATCGTTGGACTGGTTAAAAGCATCGGATTGTCCATAGCCTTCTTGTACCACTCGATATTAAACTTAGGCACTGAAGGTGGATTCAAAGAGAACTTCCCGTCAATGCTGAAATGCGGAAGCTTAATTTTCGGCAGACTCCATGAAAAGTTGAAAAAGCCTTTCATCTTGTCTATCGCATTTTTTACTGTGTCTCGTGCCTTTTCTATTGGAGACGTAATTGCGTCCTTAATGGAATTCCAAACGCTCGTTGCTGTAGTCTTGATTGAGTTGAAAACATTCGATACAGTGCTCTTGATGTTGTCTACGGCTGTTGACACTGCTTCTTTAGCTCTGTTTATAGGCTCAGTCACAGCGTTTCTGATTGCGTTCCATATGTTTGTTGCTGTTGTCTTTACTGCGTTAAATACTGTCGTTATGATATCTTTTATCGTGTTTACGACGTTCGTTACAACTTCCTTTGCTTTTGTAATTGCGTCCGAGATCTTTGTTTTGATAGCTTCCCAAACGGTCGTTACAAAATCCTTGATTGAATTGAATACGGTCGTAATCTTAGCTTTAATCACCGTTGTGACGGCTGTAACCACGGCAGATATCTTATTCCATATATCTGTTACCTTTGTTTTAATCGCCGTTACAATGGCTGTTATAACGGCGTATATAGCGTTCCAGATTGTACTTGCCTTTGTCGCTATTGCTGTTGTAATTGTAATAATGACATTTTGCACAGCGTTTATTGCATTTCCCACGGCTGTTTTGATAGTTTCCCAAGCCTGAATTATCGTATCACCGTAGTTTTCCCATATTAAACGCCATGGAAGGGTGATAATTTTAAAATACCCTTTGACAAGTTCGACTATAAACATAAGTCCGACTTTGACTGCGTTCTTTATGTTTTCCCATGCGTTCTGGAGTGCTTTTTTTACATTTTCCCAGCCGTTCTGCCATACCTGCTTAAATACAGTGAAGGAAGCTTTTACGCCTTCAAATCCTGCTTTGATGTTGTTTACAGCCTTTTCAAATCCTTCTTTGAATTTATCAAAGGCTGCTTTGATTTGATCCATGCCAGCCGACCAGTTTTCCTTGAAGGATTCCCAAGCCTGCTTTGCTGCATCCCATAAGCCCAGCCAAAAGTTTCTGAATCCTTCACAGTTATCCCAAAGGTACTTGAAGGCGGCTACAAGGGCTGTAATTGCGATTATGATTAATCCTATAGGGTTTGCATTCATAGCGGCATTCAGGACGCTCTGAGCCGTTGCCATGGCGTACTGTGCAATAGTCATTCCCTGCTCTGCTGCTGTTGCGGCTATAACTGCCACTTTGTTGGCGATAACCTGAGCAGTGAAGGCTGTCATTAATCCTGTTGCCGTGATTAATACAGTGCCGAGGTTCTTGTCAATCCATTCTGCTGCGACTTTTACTTTGTCTATGATATCATTTAAAGCTGCTACACCTTCACGTAAAGCAGGCTGAAATTTCTCGTATAAAGTGATCTGAAGGCTTTCGAGATTTGACTTCATAAGAGTGATATCGCCGGAAAGATTGTCATTCATGGTTGCAGCCATTTCCTGAGCTGCACCGTCGCTATTCTTGATTGCTGTTGATAGTTTGTCAATGTCTGCTGGAGCGGCATTTATAATTGCCAAAAAGCCTGACATTGCGTTCTTGCCTGCTATGGAGCTTGCGACCTGCGCTTGTGTAGTCTCGTCAAGCCCGACCATTTTTTCTCTCAGAAACGCCATTGCCTCTGAAAGTGAACGCATAGTGCCGTCTGAGTTTTTGAGAACGTCGTCGGTTGTAATGCCGAGCTGTGCCATAGCGTCGCTTACATCCTTTGTAGGACTTGCAAGCCTTGTAAGGACTGAACGTAAAGCAGTACCAGCCATTTCACCCTTGATTCCGGCATTAGCCATTAATCCGATTTGTTCTGCTGTATCTTCCATTGTGTAGCCCATAGCACCGACTAAAGGTGCGGCGTACTTGAAGGTTTCGCCCATCATTGCGACATTGGTGTTAGCGTTTGAACTTGCAGCCGCCATAACGTCTGCGAGCCTGCCTGAATCCTTTGCACTATATCCCATAGCTGTTAATGCATCGGTAACGATATCTGAGGTTGTGGCAAGATCCTCTCCGGAAGCTGCGGCAAGGTTCATTACGCCTTCTATACCGCCCAGCATATCTTCTGTTTTCCAGCCTGCCATAGCCATGTAGTTAAAGGCTTCGGAAGCTTCCGTTGCAGAGAACTTTGTCGTCTGCCCCATTTCCTTTGCCTTGTCTCTTAGCTTGTCAAGATCCTCTCCGGTTGCACCTGAGACAGCACCGACTTTTGACATTCCTGCTTCAAAGTTTGAACCTGCTTCGATAATTCCTTTGATAGCGTCTCGAACCTGATCAAGTGCCATTCTTAAAGCACTTGAAGCGAGGTCAGCCAATGCCCCTTTTAAGACTGTAAAACCGCCATTAGCACTTCTTTCAGCACTGCTGGATGTATCGTCGATTTCGTCTCCGAGCCTGTCCATTGCCTGCCTGTTCTGCTCGATTTCGCTTGTGGTTTCATTAACTTCTGTCTGCGCATTATTAACTGCTGTCTGCCACTTGTCTACAGTCCTTGCGGCGGCTTCATACGTGCTGTTTGCTCGATTAAGTTCTGAATCTGCTTTACTTACCTGTTCGGCACATTCCCTGACTTCATCGGAAGCCAGTCCGGCACTGTCAGCGTACTTGTCAAAATCCTTCTGAGCTGTTTCAAGTGTTGCGTTTGCCTTGTCAACTTTTTTCTGAGCTTTTTCAACGTTTGCTTCCAGCTTTGCGATTTCTGCTGCGGTTGCTGTTCCTGACTGCTTTGCATTGTCGAGTGCCTTCTTTGCGTCCTCTAATTCTGTGTTCGCCTTGTCAAGTTTCTGCTGCGCTGTTTCTACGTTGTTATAAAGCTTTACGACCTCGGCAGAGTTCGCTGTCGTTCCTTGTGTGAGGTTTTCGAGCTTCGATTTTGCCTGCGTAAGCTTGTCGCTCCATTCCTTTACGGTGTTGGAGTTCTGTTCGTAGTTTTCCTTTGCTTTTCTCAGCATATCTGTTGCGAGATCCAGTGCGGATTTCTGCTGTGATAGCTTTTTCGTAAGGACTTCGTTTTTTGCTGTGAGTGCTTCAACGCTTTTGCTGTTGCTGGAGAACTGAGAACTAACAAGTTTTAATTCCGAGCCGACAAGTGTCAAGCTGTCTTTAATGCTTCGTAATGCTCTTTTATACTCGGTTTCTCCTTGTAGCTTAATTGTACCGCCAAAAGCCATGTTCGCCCTCCTCTCTTACTTGATCCAATCTTCGTCGTCGATTGATTCTTCTTCAAGTTTCCCATATGTTTTCTGACTGATATACAAGCATAATTCTATGTCAAAATTCTGCTTGTATGCTTTATAGAATCGAGAAAACTTTCGGACTGTCATGTGTCCGATTTCCTTCTGAGTAAATCCCATTTTCAGTCCGATGATGTAAAACCACTCAAATTCGATTTCTGGATTGATTTCGTCATCTGAGTGGATTATTCGTTTTTTGCTTCGTCTTTGTTTGCTATGCCTATAGCTTCACCAAGCTTTTCCCCTACGTTTGACAGTCCGAGCTGCGTTATCATTCTTCCGACCTGCTTACGTGTAAGAGGTTTCTCGTTTGTTCCGTTCTGCTCATTGCTGATGTCGATACCTTCATTCAGCATTTCTGTAAAGCCGAATATAATAGCTTTTGCATCGGCTTCTCCTGATTCACCGGAAGTGAGTGCAGACCATTTCTCGATAGTTCCGTATTCTGTCTGGATTGCTTCCATAACGTTAAGATCGAAGCATAAAAGATATTTCTTGCCGTTGAGTTCTAACTCGGTATAAAAATCTTTCATAATAAAATTCTCCTTTAGTTTTTAATAAAGCATTATCCGCTTTGAACTTGTCAAAACGGATAAAGAAACTCTGCGTACTCGTGGCACGGGAGCTAAACGTATTTATATACGCCCCTGCACGGCAGGTGGAGCGGCTTTCCGCTCTTTAAGGTAAAATTAAAGGGCAGGGCGAGTTGCCCCACCCAGCTTGATTATTCTGCGTCGTATGCGTATGAGATATATACAACAGCTCCGCTTGTTGGAGCTTCGTCAAATGTCAGTGTAGTTCCTGACACGCTGTACGCCTCTGTAGGCAGTCCGTTTACTGTTACTGAAAATACAGTTGACGGTGCGTTTGTAAGTGTGAATGTTGCTGATCCAGCACTTGTGAATGTGTCAGCAGTTACTGTCTGACCGAAGCATGAAGCAAGGTACGCAAGGGCTTCAGAATGTGTTGTGAATGTCTTTGTTTTACTCCATTCACCACTTTCGAGTGTTGCGATAGTTCCTTCAACCTGCTGTGTTCCGAATTCTGTTGTTTCGCCCTTTGTGTTGCTTTCCTGTGAAGGTTCAGCAAACTTTACCTTCGAGAGAAATTCCACTTTGAAAAGGCGTACATTATTCTTCAGCTTGTTTATGATTCTGCCGACGCCGACATATGGAGCTGAGTCGTTGGCGTTCCTGATCATTTCCCCTGTAACTGAGTCAATTTCATGACCGAGTAAAGGTGCGAATGTTGCGTCGCCGTCGTCGTCAACTGTGAGTGTGATTGTACCAGTCGAGAAGGTTGTGTCGCTCTCTGCGATATGGTCATCTGCGTATAACACTGCTGAATTGTTAGTGATACTTACACTCGCTGAAACTGCTTTTCCGAGTGACTGCATTGCACCGTATGAAACAGTGTCTCCTGCTTCGTGAAGGATCCCGAATTTGAGGTTATTAAGTCCTATCTTTGCCATAATATTTAACTCCTTTCAATTGCGAATACTAACGTCTTGTGATAATATCCCGTATCTTCTTCATACATTTCTGTTGAATCCTGAGACGGCACATACGAAAAGTTATTCGCTTTCATTATTGCCTTGATTGCTTCCGCTATAGCGTAGTAATTACCCTTTGAGTAGATATCAAAATCATAGTATGTATTATAATTCTGAATCTCGTCGTCAGCTGTAAATACGTCGCCATTGCTTGTGGGTGTATAAACTACATAAGATTCACCATACCCTTTATAAACAAAAGTCGGAGGCCAAGCGGT
>JAZSMJ010000079.1:0-9738 GCA_045535815.1 Eubacteriales bacterium | reverse complement strand
TTATGTATAGTTGCAAGAAATTTGTGTTGTTGTGATGGTCACGGAAAACTGATTCACAGGTGTGCATAAAGGTCTACCTTTATGCATTTTTGTATTATTGAATAAAACGTTCTTTTTTACGAAGCGTTTTCTTGATCTTTTGCTACCCATTTACGGAACAATGTGTGTGATACCCCAAGTTGAATGGCAGCTTGTCTGCCGGTCAATTCCCCACACATCCATGCAGTTTTAATTTCCGCGTAGTTGTCTGGTTTCTGAATTGCTTTTCTGCCAAGGTGTACTCCATTTGCACGAGCACTCTCTATCCCCTCACGCTGACGCTGCTTGATAAATTCTCGCTCTGTCTGTGCTACATAACTGAGCAGCTGAAGAACGATATCAGCAATCAGCGTTCCAGTTAGATCTCGTCCACTGCGTGTATCAAGCAATGGCATATCAAGAACCACAATATCTGCCCGCTTTTCTTTGGTTATAATACGCCACTGTTCCAATATTTCATTGTAGTCACGCCCAAGCCGGTCGATACTTTTAATTACAAGAGTGTCACCCGGCTTAATTTTTTTGATTAGTCGTTTATATCCCGGGCGTTCAAAATCTTTGCCGGACTGCTTGTCCAGGATCATATCTGACGGTGGTATTCCGAACGCCTCCATTGCTCGCACTTGCCGTTCCTCGTTTTGATCGCGTGATGATACACGAATGTATCCATAAATTTTTGTCATTCCGGTTCCTCCATAACAGTATTTTGTAGTTGCCTTATTCAATCAACTACATATATTATTTTACCTGTATCCTGAAAAGAATCCGTGACCATCACAAAAATTATAATAGCACACCGCAATATAGTGACATGTCACTATTATATACCAAATTTGTGTCATAGTGATGAATCACTAACATTCTTTTTGCTGATGATGTATCATATACATAGTGATAAATCATTAGTTGCGATCAAGGATGTGGATATATAGAATGAACACACAGCAAGCGGTTGCGAACCGGATACGCGAACTGTGCAAAGAACGAGGAATAACTCCAAATGGGATTAGTATTATCTCAGGCGTTCCGCAGGCAACGGTAAAGAGTATATTGAATGGCGAAAGTAAAAACCCGGGCATTGTGAATATAAAGAAACTTTGTGACGGATTCGAAATTACGCTGGGTGAGTTTTTCAGTACGCCCGAATTTGATGGATTAGAACAGGAATTGCAATAACGACAAAAAGCACCTATTTGTGTTTAGGAATATAAGTTCCTACCACGAATGGGTGCTTTTATCGAGGACGAGTTTTTGGGTGGATTCAACTTTTTAGTTTGTTTGTGATTTATCGCAGTAATATTTTCCGCAACATTCATAAGTATTACAAAAATAACCGCACAGTTCCAATTTACTATGCGGTTATTCTTCCTATTCGGTTGTTTTGATTTCTCCGCTAAGGATATCACCGTTTTGTTCGTACTCCTTTTTACACGCCTTGCCCCACAAGGTTATGGCGTGTTACACTTTATAGGTGTACTGTCGGGAGATAAAATAGCCTTCTCCTGTGGGAGAAGGGGGACCGCGATAGCGGTGGATGAGGAGTTGTTTTGAGCTTATGACACATCATCCGTCAGCCTTTGGCTGCCACCTTCCCCCACTGGGGAAGGCTTATTAAATGCGCCCCCCAAGTCCATCTGCTTTTCCTGACAAGCACTACTTGTGTGGACACAAAAGCAAATCTCAAATTGCACTTTTCAATGATTTAGGTAGTATAAGTAGTCGTTATAAGTATAGTCGTTTTCACTTGCAACCTCATATTTCTCACAACAACTCAAAGGAGATTTTTCAATACTCTTTATATCTACTTTATCGAGCCAATCAATGACATCGTACTTGTCATTGATTTCAACATTTTTAGAACAAAGAATATAGTCAGGAATATTTCCATACGGACATAGTGTTCCATGCTTACATGTCATGCAACATTGGATATTTACACCATCCGGCAAAGCCTTTTGAAGATTAGCAAAAGCATCCGTCCATTCGAGGTTTTTTCCTGCTCCTAAATATGTATTCTCCTTATATTCTACTTTTATAACAACTTCTGCATCAACCTCCAACTCTTTGTGTGTAATAACAATAGGCACAGCTATAAGATCACCGAGCACGGATAAATTCAAGAATCCTCGATATTCCATGTTTCTTAACACCTCCTAATCGTTATGTTTAATATATCATAAATCCATTGTATAGTCAAGAAAATGGCGCACCTGCTTTATCGCAGGTACGACAACGGCTGTTTTTTCTATTAAAATAGCGCTAACCCCTTTTAATTTTGCTCAGAATATGTTATAATAATATAATTTGTTGGATGAGATGATCCATATGACTGAAAAAGAGTGTTTAAATACAAAGGAGAGTTTTGCGGTGGATAAGTTCAAGTTGGTCTCGCCCTATAAGCCTACGGGTGATCAGCCTCAGGCTATCGAAGATCTTGTGCGTGGAATAGAGTGCGGAATGAAGGATCAGACCCTTCTTGGCGTTACCGGGTCGGGTAAGACCTTTACTATGGCTAATATCATTGCCAGGGTCAACAGACCGACACTTGTGCTTGCGCACAACAAGACTCTGGCGGCACAGCTTTGCTCGGAGTTTCGGGAATTCTTTCCCGAGAATGCGGTAGAGTATTTCGTTTCCTATTACGATTATTATCAGCCCGAGGCGTATATTCCCGGGAAGGATATGTATATAGAAAAGGACTCGATGGTAAACGACGAGATAGACAAGCTGCGCCACAGCGCCACCTCTTCTTTGTTTGAGAGACGAGACGTTATAGTGGTTGCCAGTGTGTCGTGCATATACACTTTGGGCGATCCTATGGAATATTTGAGCCTTCTGACAGCACTCAGACCGGGGCAGAGGATGGAGAGAGACGATCTGCTTGCCAAGCTGGTCACACTTTGCTATGAGAGAAACGATATCAACTTCGTCAGAGATAAATTCAGAGTCAGAGGCGATACGGTAGAGATATATCCGCCCTCCTCAGACGGAAACGTTATAAGAGTAGAATTTTTTGGAGATGAGATCGAGCGCCTTTCGGAGATAAACGCAGTTACCGGTGAGCTTGTGCGAAATCTTGCCTATACAGCCATATTCCCGGCATCGCACTATGCGATATCTGACGTGCGACGTGAGGCGGCGCTTGCGCAGATAGAGAGGGAGATGATAGAACGGGTCGAATTCTTCAAATCCCAGAACAAGCTTCTTGAGGCTCAGAGGATAGAGGAGCGCACCAGATACGATATAGAGATGCTTCGTGAGGTGGGATACTGCAGCGGAGTTGAAAATTATTCACGAATACTTGAGGGAAGAAAGCCGGGCTCTACCCCCTATACCTTGATGGATTATTTCCCCAAGGATTTCCTTATGTTTATAGACGAGTCGCATGCGACTCTTCCGCAGGTAAGGGCAATGGGGGGCGGAGACAGAGCGAGAAAGACCAATCTCGTAGAATTCGGATTCAGACTTCCGTCTGCTTACGATAACCGTCCCCTTTCCTTTGCAGAGTTTGAGGATAAGCTCAATCAGGTAATATTCGTCAGTGCGACGCCATCCGATTACGAAAAAGAGCATTCGGAGGCAATAGTTGAGCAGATAATCAGACCTACCGGTCTTGTTGATCCCGAAATCGAGGTAAGGCCCGTTGCCGGTCAGGTGGACGATCTGATGGGCGAGATAAGGATAAGGGCAGAGAGGGGCGAGCGTGTGCTCGTTACCACGCTTACCGTAAAAATGGCGGAGGATCTGACCGAATATTTCGAGATGAATCTTATAAAGGTGAAATATATACACCACAATATTGACACCATGGAGCGAATGGAGATAATCCGTGACCTTCGCCTCGGTATGTTTGACGTTCTGGTAGGCATCAACCTTCTCCGTGAGGGGCTTGATATTCCCGAGGTGTCGCTGGTTGCTATACTTGATGCCGATAAAGAGGGACTTTTAAGATCGGAGACCTCTCTTATACAGACGGTAGGCCGTGCGGCGAGAAACGTAAACGGTAAGGTAATAATGTATGCCGATACCGTTACCCGTTCAATGAAGGCGGCTATCACCGAGACAAACAGAAGACGTGAAAAGCAGAAAAAATACAACGAGGAGCATAATATAACTCCCAAGAGCGTACAGAAGGACGTAAGAGATCTTATCGATATCGGTATCAAGGATGAAGATGCTTCTTCAGGCTCAAAGGTACCGAAGAAAAAGATGGACAAGAAGCAGAAGGCAGAAATGATAGCAAAGCTGACCGAAGAGATGAAGGCAGCGGCAAAGCTTCTTGAATTTGAAAAGGCGGCGTTCCTTCGTGATGAGATACGTAAGCTTGAGAAGAAATAAGGCTTTGAGAAAAAGAAAGGCTTGGTTTAAAATTGAGTACTAAATATTTATCTATAAGAGGCGTAAGGATGCATAATCTCAAAAATTTTGATATAAGCATCCCAAGAGATAAGTTCGTTGTATTTACCGGACTTTCCGGCTCGGGAAAATCGTCTCTTGCATTTGATACCATATATGCAGAGGGACACAGACGCTTCGTCGAGTCGCTCTCGTCCTATGCAAGACAGTTCCTGGGACAGCTTGATAAGCCGGATATCGATTCGATAGAGGGACTTTCACCCACCATATCGATAGATCAGAAGACCACGTCGAAAAACCCGAGATCGACTGTAGGAACGGTTACCGAGATATACGACTATCTTCGTCTGCTTTATGCCAGAATAGGTATACCGCACTGTCCTGTCTGCGGTAAGGAGATAAGACAGCAGTCAACCGATCAGATAATAGACAGAATAATGAAGATACCTTCAGGTGAGCGCTTTATGGTGCTTGCCCCTGTCGTGCGTTCAAAAAAGGGAACGCACGCAAAGGTGTTTGAGGATGCCAAAAAAAGCGGATACGTGCGTGTTCGTGTTGACGGAAATATGTATGACTTAAGTGAAAATATCGAGCTTGACAAGAATTATAAGCATACCGTTGAGGTGGTAATAGACCGATTGGTCAGCAAAGACGATATGAGAAGCAGACTTGGTGATTCGGTTGAAAGCGCACTTGCACTTGCCGACGGAAACGTTACCGTAGTAATAGTCAACCGTGACGGTGGTGAGGGAGAGGAGATGTCGTTCTCTCAGAACTATGCCTGCGAGGAGCACAATATAAGCTTTGGTGAGCTTTCTCCGAGAATGTTTTCCTTTAACAGTCCGTTCGGTGCCTGCTCCGAGTGTGCAGGTCTTGGCATAAGAATGAATCTTGCGGTCGAGAAGATAATCCCCGATCTCAATCTTTCGCTTGCGCAGGGAGGTATATCTGTCAACGGCTTCAAGTCGCTTGGCGAGGCAGATTCATGGAACGGCCCTCTTTTTCAGGCGGTTGGTAAGGAAACCGGATTTGACGTTGATATGCCTCTTCGGGATTTCAGCGATAAGGCGATGAGAGCACTTTTGTACGGCACGGGAGCAAAGGTATATACCATCACACGCTTTTTCGGCGGTATGAGCGCAAAGCAGAGCGTCAGATTTGACGGCATAATCGAAATGATAAAACAGCGTATGAATCAGCAACCGGACGGCGGTTATTACGAGCAGTTCCTCACTGAGAGTGAATGTCCGAAATGCAAGGGTAAGAGACTTACTGACGAGATACTTGCAATAACGGTTGGCGGAAAAAGCATTCACGAATTCTGCTCGATGGCAATAAAGGATTCGTTTGAGTTTGTAAACTCTCTTGAGCTCAGCGATACTGAGGCGCAGATAGCACGTGAGATAAACAAGGAGATAAGGTCAAGACTTGGCTTCCTTATAAACGTCGGTCTTGAATACCTCACTCTTACGAGAAGGGCAGGGACGCTTTCGGGCGGTGAGGCTCAGCGTATCAGACTTGCTACGCAGATAGGCTCATCACTTATGGGAGTGCTGTATATCCTTGACGAGCCGAGTATAGGTCTTCATCAGAGAGATAACGGAAAGCTTATAGCAACACTCAAAAAGCTCCGTGATCTAGGCAACAGTCTTATCGTCGTTGAGCACGATGAAGAGACTATGATGGAGAGCGATTATATAGTAGATATCGGCCCGGGTGCAGGTATACACGGCGGGAACGTGGTTTCTCAGGGTACTCCGCAGGAGATAATGGCAGATGAAAGCTCAATAACGGGAGCGTATCTTTCGGGCAGAAAGCAGATAGAAATACCAAAGATTCGCAGAGCCGGAAACGGCAAATCCCTTAAGATATACGGAGCGAGGGAAAACAACCTCAAAAATGTTTGCGTTGAGATACCGCTTGGCGTTATGACCTGCGTTACCGGAGTTTCGGGCTCGGGTAAATCCTCGCTTATAAACGGCATACTTCATAAAGCTCTTGCAAAAAAGCTGAACGGCGCTTACACTTATCCGGGAAAGCACGATAAAATAGAGGGTGTCGAGCATCTTGATAAGCTTATTGCTATAGATCAGAGCCCTATAGGAAGGACGCCGAGATCAAATCCCGCAACCTACACGGGAGTTTTCACCGATATAAGAGAGCTTTTTGCAACAACGGTGGATGCGAAGATGAAGGGCTATAAATCGGGCAGATTTTCCTTCAACGTAAAGGGCGGGAGATGTGAAGCCTGCGAGGGCGACGGAGTTAAACGGATAGAAATGCATTTTCTTCCCGACGTTTACGTGACCTGTGACGTTTGTAAGGGCAAAAGATACAACAGAGATACCCTTGACGTTAAGTATAAGGGTAAGAATATATTTGACGTGCTCGATATGACGGTAGAAGAGGGAGTCGAGTTCTTCGCAAATCTTCCCAGAATAAATAAAAAGCTGAAAACGTTATACGACGTCGGTCTCGGATATATCAAGATAGGGCAGTCGGCAACAACGCTCTCGGGCGGTGAAGCGCAGAGAGTCAAGCTTGCGACCGAGCTTGCAAAGCGAAGCACCGGCAAGACCATATACATTCTTGACGAGCCTACCACCGGTCTTCACTCGGCTGACGTTTCAAAGCTGATAGACGTGCTTCAGCATCTTGTTGATCTGGGTAATACGGTAGTCGTGATCGAGCATAATCTCGATATGATAAAGACGGCTGACCATATAATCGACCTCGGTCCCGAGGGCGGAGACGGTGGCGGTCAGATAATTGCCTGCGGTACTCCCGAGGAGGTCTCGGAGAATGAAAACAGCTATACCGGAGCGTATTTGAAGAAAATTTTTGCAAAGGTCAAAGAAAATCAAAGAGTTAACAAATAATTCACAAAAATTATTGTTATTACTATTGACAAAACGGCTGAAAAATGGTAAATTTTAATAAAAGATTAGCACTTCAAAGCCGAGAGTGCTAAAAATCAAACGAGAGGAGAGACGAAAATGTATTTGGACGGCGACAGCTTAAGCGAGCGTAAGAAAATGATACTTAAAGCGATCATCGACTTGCATATAAAACACGGTGAGCCTGTCGGGTCAAAGTTTCTCGTCTCAAACAACAATATTCAGGCCTCAAGTGCAACCATAAGAAACGAAATGGCAGAGCTTGAGGATCTTGGCTACCTTGAGCAACCGCACACCTCGGCGGGAAGGGTACCGTCTGAGCTTGGTTACCGCTTTTACGTAAATTCGCTGATGCAAAAATACAGGCTCACGCAGAGTGAGCTTGAGGAGCTTGACAATTTGCGTATGGCAAAGGCGAGAGAGCTTGATAAGATACTTGAGCAGGCAGGAAAGCTCGTTTCAAGGCTTACAAACTATACGTCGCTTATGGTAAAGTCAAAGCCGGACAGCGTGGCGGTCAGAAGCTTCAAGCTTATCAGAAACGATTGGAATTCGCTTATACTTATTATGATAATAAGTGATAAGGACGTTAAAACGAGATATATCCGCACCTTTGATATCGTTAACGATTCCGACGTTTTTAAGGTCGAGGAGATGCTGAACAGATACGTTTCGGGCGTTCCGGTTGAAAACATAACCGTTTCTCTCATAAGAAAAATGGAGCTTGAGGCAGGCTCTGCAGAGTTTTTGATAACGCCGATCGTAAAGGCTATATACGATACGGTTGAGGAGATAGACGGCGGTGATATTCACGTTGAAGGACTCAACACTCTTCTTAATTATTCGGAATATTCCGATAGAGAGGAGCTGAGCGGTCTTCTCGGTCTTTCCGACAATAAGGAAAGTATAATAAATGCGGTAAACGCATCCGATAAAAATGCAATTAACATTTATATCGGAAAGGAAAATCCGTTGCAGATCATGAAGAATTCGACCATGATATTCAGAACGATAGTATCGGACGGAAAGATAGTCGGTGCTATAGGGGTCATAGGCCCTCGAAGAATGGAATATAATAAGGTTATTTCCACCATTGATTATATGTCGCAGAATATTGCGGGTATAATAGACGGTGAGGATACCGATAAAGACGGCAAATAATTTAAGATAAAATACAGGAAAAGCGGTGTTGAAATGGCAGAAGAAAACAAGATAAACGAACAGAATGAAGAAAAGGAAAATGAAGCCGTAAAAGAAGAAAATCCCGAAGCTAAAAAGGGAAAGGAAAAGGGCGCTAAAAAGGATGCTGAGTCCAAAAAATGCGCAAAGCTCGAAAAGGAGATCGAGGAGCTTAAGGCTCAGATCGAGGAGCAAAACGATAAATATATGAGAATGTTTGCGGAGTATGAAAATTACCGCAAACGTGCCGTTAAAGAAAAAGAAGAGGTTTACGCCTACGCATACGGAGACGTTTTAAAGGAAATATTACCTGTAATAGACAATCTTGAAAGAGCGCTCGGTTATGCCGACAGTACAAAGGTTGTAGATGGGGTAAATCTCACGCTTACGCAGTTTATCGAGATAATGAAAAAGCTGGGCGTTGAAGAGGTTGAGGCTCAGCCCGGCTCTCAGTTTGATCCAAACGTACACAATGCGGTTATGCATACCGAGGATGACAGCTTCGGTGAAAACGAGATAGTTGAGGTATTCCAGAAGGGATACAGAAGAGGCGACAAGATCATCAGACATCCGATGGTCAGAGTTGCTAACTGAATAAGATAATAAATACAGCTTAACATATGGAGGAATTTAATTATGGCAAAGATAATAGGTATTGACCTTGGTACAACAAACTCATGCGTTGCCGTTTATGAAGGCGGCGACCCCGTAGTTATAACCAATCCCGAAGGCGGAAGAACAACACCATCTGTTGTTGCTTTCTCAAAGACGGGCGAAAGAATGGTTGGTCAGGTAGCAAAGAGACAGGCAATCACAAACCCCGACAGAACTATAATGTCCATCAAGCGTGAAATGGGTAGCGACTATAAAGTTAATATAGACGATAAGGCTTATACTCCCCAGGAGATCTCGGCAATGATACTTACAAAGCTTAAGTCCGATGCCGAAGCATATCTCGGAACACCCGTTACTCAGGCTGTTATCACAGTTCCCGCATACTTCTCCGACGCACAGCGTCAGGCTACGAAGGATGCAGGTAAGATAGCAGGTCTTGAGGTTCTCAGAATTATAAACGAGCCTACAGCCGCAGCTCTTGCATACGGTATGGATAAGGAAGCAGAGCAGAAGATAATGATATTCGACCTCGGTGGCGGTACGTTTGACGTATCTCTCCTTGAGATCAGCGACGGTGTATTTGAGGTTCTTGCAACTGCAGGTAACAACAAGCTCGGCGGTGACGACTTTGACCAGAGAGTTATCGACTGGA
>JAZSMJ010000046.1:0-41669 GCA_045535815.1 Eubacteriales bacterium | reverse complement strand
GGAAAGCTCCGGCTTACATGTACATAACTCGCGGAGGAGGAATTCCGTGAGCATTCTTACATGATAGATATGATATATGCTCTCACCGTTAAGTTCTCTCTCGTCGAAATCATCAGCAAGGTATTCGATTTTCAGTTTCTTCGAGTCATTCCCCGTATCCAAAACCAGAAACGGCGTTCCTTGCATCGTTGGCACCTCCTTGAGATAAGAATAATGGGAAAAGGTGTTATAATTTGTATAATGTTAATGTATCTTTATATTATATACCACTTTTGTTACAGACAAATGAATAATAATGCTTCAAATTATGAATAGAGCTAAACAGAAGTCGCTCTTCCAAACAGATTTTTTAGTCGGTAAGAAATAACTCTTGTTTTTTATTGATAAATGCGGACTTTTTACGGTTTCACTTATTGAAGCCAATTTTGCAAATGATCAAAAATCGATGAGTAAACATAAAAAATAAGACCCTATTAATGATATCTTTTTTGGTCTGACTTGCCAAAAACCTTCTCGGACGAAGTTCGGGAAGGTTTTACTTTTTCACTCTTAACTAAATCTCCCAAGCTAATTTTTCAGAGAAGAGAAAAACATTGATTTTTAGTTAAAGTATGTGTTATAATAAAAAAACAGTTGGATATGCACGAATACTAAAACTTATAAATTCAGATGCTTACGTGCTGAAAAGGATGATATGCTTGTAGGCTTCGAGACAGAATAGGTATAAATCATGAAAATTAAAATGCAGGATCTATCATATGATGAGGTTTTGAAATTGCCTCGTTTAAAGCATAAGAAGCCGATGAAGCCCAGTCGTTTTCTTGCTACCGTTGTTCGCCTTGTGTCTTACCCGACACTGCGCAAGACGAATTTTTCTTATACTACAGAGCGAATGGAGCTTGTAGGGAAACAGCCCTGCCTTATTCTGATGAATCATTCGAGCTTTACTGATATGAAGATTGCATTTGGCATATTTTATCCGAGAAGAATGGGAATCATAACGTCCGTTGACGGAATGTCGGGAATACTGGGAAAGCTTATGCGTTTTCTTGGATGTACGCCGACTCATAAGTACGTTTCGGATATTTCGTTGTTCCATGATATAAAATACATGCTTAAAGAAAACAAAACAAGCGTGCTTATGTATCCTGAGGCAGGCTATTCCTTTGACGGAAGGGCTACAACGCTTCCGAGAGGACTCGGAGTTTTGATGAAAAAGCTGGGAGTTCCCGTTGTAACGGTTATCACTCAAGGTGCTTTTCACCGTGATCCGCTTTACAATATGCTTCAAATCAGAGACGTTAAGGTCAGCGCACACGTTAAGTGTATTGCTACGGCAGATGAGATAAAAGAGAAGTCGGTAGAAGAGCTTGACGCACTGCTTGATGAAGCCTTTGGCTTTGATAATTTTGCGTGGCAGAGAGATAATAAGATCTCTGTTGACGTACCTTTCCGTGCCGACGGATTACATAGAATTCTGTACAAATGCCCGCATTGCAATACTGAAAACCAAATGGAAGGCAAGGGCATAACTCTTACCTGCCATTCTTGCGGCAAACGATGGGAGATGGATGAATACGGTCAGCTTACCGCTATTGATGCAGTAACCGAATATTCTCACGTCCCCGATTGGTACTCCTGGCAAAGAGAGTGCGTTCGATCTGAGCTTGAAAACGGCACTTATCTCTTGGATACTGACGTTGATATCAGCATTCAGGTTAATCTTGACGGGGTTTGTAATATAGGCTCAGGACGTCTTACGCACGATCTGAGTGGCTTTCGTTTAACCGGTGCAGATGGGAAACTTAATTACAGACAGTCGGCAGTATTTTCTCATACCCTGTATTCTGATTATTATTGGTATGAGATCGGTGACGTTATCGGAATCGGAGATAACGAGTTTTCATATTTCTGTTTCCCAAAGGGAAACGTTTCCGTTACAAAAGCACGGCTTGCAACCGAAGAGCTTTATAAAATGAAAAAGGTCAGACGGAGATCGGTCGGAGCTGTGGCAGAGTCGTGATATCTTCTCAGCTCTAACGAATCAAAGAAAACACCGAATCACAGGCGTATTTGTTCAGCGCTTCGTTTCGGTGTTTTTTATTCTTGCATAAAACGTTGATTTGAAGTATAATCTTTATCAGAAGGTACAAACGAGGTGGATTTATGGAACGGTCTGTTTACAGTGCATACGTACGATTGCTTAGAAAGGAACTGGTGCCCGCTATGGGGTGCACCGAGCCGATTGCCGTTGCATACGCGGCTGCCTGTGCTGCAAGAGCTCTTGGCGCTTTGCCCGATACTGTAGATATTTGCGTCAGCTCCAATATAATCAAAAACGTAAAAAGTGTTATCGTGCCCAACACCAAAGGTCTGCACGGTCTTCCTGCGGCGGCTGCGGCAGGTATAATTGCAGGTGATCCTGACAGTGAATTGCTTGTTATCAGCAAGGTTACAGATCAGCAGCAGATACAGATATCCGAATATTTAAACAGTGCAGATTTTACGGTGCGCGAATCTGATTCGGGAGCACTTTTTGATATAAATATCATCCTTGAGGGTGGGGGACACCGAGCAAGCTGCCGCATTGCCGAGGATCACACAAACGTAGTTTGTATCACCAAAGACGGAAAGACTGTTTACAGCCGCAGTCCTGAAAATATTTCCCCAGAAAATACCAAAGACAAGGATCTTCTTTCGGTTGAAGACATAGTTGAATTTGCCGATACTCTCGATGTCGCAGACGTTAAGGATATTTTTGATCGGCAGATTGCTTGTAATATGGATATAGCAGAAGAAGGCTTGCGAAATAACTATGGTGCCCGTATAGGTCAGGTTATTCTTAAGACACGGGAGAATGATGTTGCCACAAGGGCAAAGGCATATGCGGCTGCCGCATCAGATGCCCGTATGGGCGGATGCGAAAAGCCGGTGGTAATAAATTCAGGCTCAGGAAACCAGGGAATTACTGCATCCGTGCCGGTAATTGTCTATGCACGTGAAATGGGTGCTTCAAGTGAGCAGCTTTACCGTGCGCTTGCGGTATCCAATCTTGTAACGCTTCATCTGAAGACAGGCATAGGTCCGCTCAGTGCCTACTGCGGTGTTATCAGTGCAGGATGCGGAGCGGCTGCAGGAGTGACCTATCTTTACGGTGGGAAATTCCGTGAGATCGCTCACACGGTGGTCAATGCCATTGCCATAAACTCGGGGGTTATTTGTGACGGAGCCAAGGCAAGCTGTGCCGCCAAGATAGCTTCTGCGGTTGAGGCAGGCATTCTCGGAATGCAGATGTTCAGAGAGGGTAGCCAATTCTTTGGCGGAGATGGCATTGTAAGCAAAGGTGTTGAAAACACAATAAGAAACGTAAGCCGTCTTGCATCTGACGGCATGCGCAAGACCGATGCAGAGATCATCAAGATCATGCTTTCACAAGAATAAATAATAGAATAATACTATAATATAACTGAAAGTGAGGTGCGATAATGGATAAAAAATATATATTGTTATTTTTGCTTGTTATTTTGACTGTGAGCATTTTTGCAACATCCTGTAATTTTTCAAATGAAAAAGATGAAAGCCGGTCAGAATTGCAGGGAGAATCATTGTCCGATATTCCAAGCGATAGCAATGGTCAAAATGATGATAATGTCGGGGGGAAAGACGTGAAAACCATTTACGTTGACGCTAATTTCGGTGATGACGGCAACAGCGGAGCAAAGGATGCTCCGTACAAGACCATAAGCGAGGCCGTATCGCATCTGAATGCAGGTGATATCCTTATAGTAAAAGACGGTACGTACCGTGAAAAGATAACCTTTACATCAGGCGATAAGGATGCTCCTGTTACAGTCAAAGCAGAGGATGGAGCACATCCCGTTATAACCGGATGCGATCTGATAGATGCAGATTGGACTTTATACAGCGGAAATGTATACGTTGCTGATGTCAGTAATGAAGTAGTTGATCTTTTTGTAAACGGCAAACAGATGAATCTTGCTCGATGGCCCGATACTGCCGTGGATGATCCTGTCAATATGACGCGTGCAAAAATGCAATCGGGCTCTGGTAGCGATACTATCGTTGACAGCAATATGCCAAACGTTGATCTAACGGGAGCAAGAGTAAATATGGTGCCCGGCTCCGAGTATCTTGCATATAGCAGAATTATCGAATCCTGTCAGCCGGGCAAATCAATTACGTTTGCTCCCGTTAGATCAGAGGGCGGAGATCCCGAGGGATACGATCCGTTCGTGCCGAAATCGGGAAATAAATATTATATAGTGGATTCTCTTGCTCTTCTTGATGCTCCGGGTGAATGGTATTACGATAAAAATGACAAAAAGCTGTATCTGTATACCGAAAATGGAGACAGTCCGGAAAACTATGAGATATCACACAGAACGAGAAAGCACGGAATAGATATTTCTTCTTCTGAATACGTACATATTTCGGGTATTGATCTTATTGCGTGTGCCGTTGACGGAAAAAATGCAAGGCACTGTGTTCTCGATGGTGTCAGCGTCAGCTACGGAGATTATTTTATTGACGGAAACGCTTATGAATCTATGTCTTCTCAAAGATCAAACCATTTAGGCGGAGAGGGTAACGTTTGGAAAAACAGCAAGATAACCAAGAGCGCCGGAAACGGCATATTGATTACAGGCAAGGGCAATACCGTTGACAACTGCCATATATCTGACGTGAACTGGTCTGCAGGTTATTTTGCAAACGTAACGATTGAAGGGGAGGACAACACCGTTAAAAATTGCACTCTCGTCGATTCGGGAAGATTTATTATTTATCACAGCACGTCTGTCAGAACAAAAATTATGAACAATGAAATAAAGGGATGTGCAATGCTGACAAGTGATTGCGGTGCGATCTACGCTTGGGGAACGTCGGCTAAGGGAAGTGAAATAGCCTACAACTACATTCACGATAACAATGGCGTAGGCGTATATATAGACAATAACTGCAGTGAAATCAACGTTCATCACAATATTATCACTGACAATTCTGTAGGTATTCAGTTAAACAGTCAGCTTATCAAATGTATGATAGTAAACAACACCATAGCAGGCAACGACAAGCTGAATCTGACGTACTGCTATCCAGCAGATATACCGTCGATGGAAGAAAGCATTATTGCAAATAATCTGCACACGGGAGCGTGGGATCTCGTTCGGGGAGATAACGAGCCTGTTGTGAAAAATAATATGAAGATCACAAGCTTCAGCTCTGATTTCAGCCTCAGCGCCGGACATGAAGCCATTGATGCAGGTTGCGAGCTGCCACCCTATACCGACGGCTATAAGGGCTCCGCGCCCGATATAGGTGCGCTTGAATCGGGGACTTCTGCTTTTAATTACGGATCTACAGTAAAATAAAAACAGAATATTCTCGGTAGGTTGATAAATACAACACAACAAAGGGAAACGTATGTCAAATCATCGCAAGGTATATCTTGAAATAACTAACCGATGCAATCTGAGCTGTGCTTTTTGTCCGGGGACCGAGAGAAAGGCACACTTGATGAGCGAGGAAGAGTTTGTCTGTCTTGCTAAAAAGGTATCGGAATGGGCTGAATATATTTATTATCATTTAATGGGTGAGCCGACGGCGCATCCTTTACTTCCTCATTTTATTCATATTTCATCGGGGCTCGGCCTCAAATCAATTATCGTTACAAACGGCACGCTTCTTTCGGAGCGTGCGGATGCGATAATTTCCGCAAGGCCCTATAAGGTAAATGTTTCTCTTCACGCCTTTGAGGCAAATCCTATGGATATGCCGTTTGAAAAATATATAAGCACTTGTCTTAGCTTTGCAAAAAGATCGGCTGATGCAGGGATTATTACGGTGCTGAGGCTATGGAATCTTGAAGGCAGGGCAGAGGGAGCTTTGAACGAAAAAAACGAAATGATATTAGCTGAGATGCATAAGATCTTTTTGGGAGAATGGCAAGAAACGAGAAGCGGCAAGAGACTCTCGGAGCGAGTTTTTCTCGAATGGGGTGAAAAATTCGACTGGCCAGACATCTCGGGAGAGATCCTTTGTGAAAGTGGATTTTGCTACGGTCTTAGAGATCAGATAGGCATCTTATGTGACGGCACGGTAGTTCCGTGCTGCCTTGACAGAAACGGCGATCTTGCACTTGGCAATCTTTTTGATCAGTCTCTTGACGAGATATTAAAATCGGAAAGAGCTCGTGCGATATACGACGGATTTACAAAGCATCAATGCACTCAGGAGCTTTGCAAGCGGTGCATGCGTGCAAGCTATTACAGATAACAAAAAATACCGGACTTTTCAAAGTCCGGTATTTTAAATTTACGGTTTCCAATATTTTCTTATCGTTTCTTTTGCTATCTCAACGTAACGCTTTCCACGACTATAATCACCGAAAATCGTTCCGACCTCACGCTGTGCTACCTCTAAAAGACAGCCGCTTGCCGCCTGAGCAACACCCTTGAAATATGTACGGAGGGCATCTTCGTCAAGCGGACCGGGATTTGTTACGTATTCGGCCCTCGGCTTGCTGTAATAAATTACGTTTGTGCCTCTTAAATACTCGCCTATCTGTGGCTCGTTATTGAACGGTGAAACTGAAAGCTTTCTGAGCTTATCCCATTTTGAAAGATAATCTTCCCAAAGAGCATCTACACGCTCACAGCATCCGTATGAAAGCAGACCGAAGCGCTTCACAAGTCTGTCCTGATAGGGATATACGAATTCGGCGTACGTTTCGGGAGAAACGGCGGTAGTTTCCTGAGATTCCAAAAATCCCCACATCTGCGTAGTGTCTGTGATAGGACCGTCTGAGGGAAGCTCATCGGTAAAGCAGAAGGATTCCTGACGAAGATTTGAAAAATCGTTTGTCGGAAGCAGAAGCTTCTGCTCTGTAAGATAATCGTAGTAACGCTCGTAAACCGTAGTTGCCATATCCATTATCTTATGAAGAGTATCGGGAGCATCGTACATTGAAATGTAGTAGGTCTCCATTCCGATAAGCATAACGAGCGGATTTGTTATAGCTCCGGTCAAAGATTCCATAGTTATCTTTGTCGGGAGAATATCGCCGATTATTTCATCTACCCATGCGCAGTAATCCTTGGTTGCCTTAAGATCGGCAGAAAAATTACCGTTGCAGAAAAGCTCAAAATCAGCATTAATATCATCTGTGACGGGGTCGATATGGAATCCTATAGATCCTTTTGCACCGTGCTGTACGGGACGTGTGCCGAAGGGATTAACTTCGGTGAAAAGATTTATTTCCAATCTGTCGGATATGGGCGTATCGTCGTCAAAAAGCTCTCTTCCGACCATTGATTCAATAAGACGGGCTTCAAGCTCTCTTGCATCATTTTCCTCACAGCGAAGACGTGACGTTACGACCTCACCGGGAAAATTAGAGAAAAGCAAACGTATCGGAGGGGTATCCTTTATACCCTTTGCCTGCGCTCTCCACATCGCAAGTATCTCGTCGTTGCGTGCGCAGTGAGCCATTGCTGCCTTGCGCTCAGCAAGCTCTCTTAAAATAACTCTATCATTCAAACTGACCTTTTCCATATGCTTCCTCCTAAGACCCAATAAGTAATCATATAACGATATAATTTTAACAAATATATTACTTCAAGTCAAGTGCGGGAAAAATATTATACATATGAAATATTGCGTTTTTTTTATGAAATATTGCGCTTTTGTAAGTGGATATTGTCATATTATTGCTTACGATCTGATTGACATTTTTTGTGTTCTATGGTATGCTTATGGCGTACAAAAGCTTTTTTCAGGAGGGCATTATGAGCCAGGGCAAGAAATCAATGTTTTCAAACCGTTGGGGCTTTATTCTGGCTGCAGTCGGTTCTGCGGTCGGTATGGCAAACGTATGGGGATTCCCGGCAAAAATGGGCGAAAACGGGGGCGGAGCTTTTCTTTTTGCTTATCTTATATTCATCGCTCTTTTCAGTATTGTTGGACTTTCTGCCGAATATGCTATCGGAAGACGTTCAAGGACGGGCACGCTCGGATCATATAAAGAGGCTTGGGGAACGAGAAACAAAAAGCTGGGTAAGGTAGGCGGACTGCTTGGCTGGCTTCCTTTGGCAGGATCCATGTGTATTGCCATAGGCTACGCAGTTATAATATCGTACGTTCTTAAAGGTTTTTGGAGCTCCATAACCGGCGAGATCTCAACCGTTGACACAAAAATCTGGTTTGACGGCTTTTCTACCACTTCTTATTCGGTAGTTCCTTTTCATATAATCGTAGTTGTCGTTACCTTGCTTACTCTTTTTTTCGGAGCTAAAAGCATAGAAAAAACCAATAAGGTAATGATGCCCGTATTCTTCTGTATCTTTTTGATTCTTGCGGTAAGAGTTGCCTTTCTTCCGGGAGCAATCGACGGATATAAATTTATGTTTACTCCCGATTGGAGTGCCCTGAAGAATCCTATGGTATGGGTTCGTGCTATGGGACAGGCATTCTTCTCACTGTCGGTTACCGGAAGCGGTATGTTAGTTTACGGTGCGTATCTTGACGATAAGGAAAACGTTGTCGGTCTGTCTGTACGTACAGCTGTGTTTGATACCATTGCAGCTATGGTTGCAGCACTTGTTATTATACCTGCGTGCTTTGCATACGGTCTTAAGGTTGATGACGGACCTTCGTTGCTTTTCAAAACACTTCCTAACATTCTTCTCGACGTGCCGTTTGGTATATTATTTGCGATAATTCTTTACGGTGCAATGATATTTGCAGGTATAAGCTCCTTGCAGAATATGTTTGAAGCGGTCGGAGAATCGCTTCAGAACCGTTTCCCGAAATTAAACCGTACGGTCGTTCTTGTTATACTCGGAGTTGTTTGCCTTGGATTCGGTATTAATATGGAAAAAATATCAACGTGGGGTCCCTGGATGGATATAGTATCAATATATATCATCCCGATAGGAGCAACGCTCGGTGCGGTATCGTGGTTCTGGATAATGAAGAAGGATGATCTTCTTTCGGAGATCAACAAAGGTAACGCAAAGGGGCACGGAAAGCTTTGGTATTATGCCGGAAGATATCTGTACGTTCCGTGTGCAATACTTCTTTGTCTTATAGCCTTGTTTAAAAAGATACCGTTTTGATTTATAAAAATAAGGTTTACATTTTTGATTTACAGTGATATAATAATATAGCAATTTAATTTGTGTGGAGGAAACGATTATGTGCGAAAACAGATTTTATATTTGCGAGCATTGCGGAAAACTTATAGGAATGATACACGATGCAGGCGTTCCTATGATGTGTTGCGGACAAAAGATGAAGAAGCTTGAGGCAGGTGCTGTTGAGGCAAGTGAAGAAAAGCATATTCCCGTGGCTTACGTATCGGACAATATTGTAACCGTTCAGGTTGGCGAGGTTGCTCATCCCATGACGCAAGAGCATAGTATACAGTGGGTATATTTGCAGACAGATAAGGGCGGACAGCGCAAGTGTCTTGAAGTGGGAAGCTCTCCTTCCGTAACCTTTGCTCTCTACGGCGAGACTCCGGTAGCTGTGTATGCTTACTGTAATCTTCACGGACTTTGGAAGGCAGATATAGAAGAGAAGGTCGTTTGCGATCTTAAGCCTGTGGATACCGAAACCAACGAAAATTATACCGTATGTAAATGCAACAACGTAAGCTATTTTGATATCCTTGATGAAGTTCATAAGCACAGTGATATCGATAAGCTTCTTGACGTATTTGAAGACGTAAAAAACACTACCAAATGCTCAACGGGATGCGGTGGCTGTTACAATAAGGTTATTTCGATAATTTCCGCAGAGCTTTCAAAATAATTTACTGACAATAATCTAAGGACAGAGAACGCAGGCTTTTCTGTCCTTGCTTTTTTATACGATAAACAGAGTATAAGTGAGAATAATGGATTTATTGAGAGGATTTTGGAAAATAAGCTGATATAATGGGCGCAAAGCCCTATTATTTGCGTTAAATCACGAAAAAAATAGAAAAATCACGATAAAACTATTGCATTTGAGAAAATGTTGTGATACAATTAATGTCAAACAAATAGAAATATTATCAATGTTAAAACTTGCTTGTCTCGGTAATGGAGGGACTCTGAAGCAAGATATTCAGACCGCCGATATTTTTATATCGCCTAAGGCCATACGGACAGCCGGGTCGAATGCCGAAAACCGTGAAAACGGTTGGCAACTTCTGTTGCCTTATTGATTGAGTTAAAAGCTCAGTTTTGCTAAGTTGGTTACTATAAACCGATGCCATGAGGCATAAAACTTGTAAAATGGTCAATAAGAGTAGTAAAAGTAATCTTTGCTATATAGACTCTGATCCATTGATATTCGATACGGTAAGATCGCTTAGAAATTTTTGCGTCTTTTTTCGCAAGCATTTTCCGGATAATATCGTTATTTACAAGTGGTATGCTGAATGACAGCATACCACTTTTTTCAGTGTAACGGACTTATTCAAGAGAGGGATAAATATGAAAAAGATAATCGAGCTTAAAAATATATCCAAGGCGTTTGACGGTGAAACTATACTTGATAATATCAGTCTTGATATTCACGACAATGAGTTTGTCACTCTGCTCGGACCTTCCGGATGCGGAAAGACGACAACTCTTCGTCTTATAGGCGGATTTGAACATCCCGACAGCGGTGATATCATATTTATGAATGAGCGTATAAACGATACTCCGGCATATAAGAGAAACGTTAATACTGTTTTTCAGAAGTATGCTCTTTTCCCTCATCTGAACGTTTTTGAAAACGTTGCATTTCCGTTGCGTGAGCGTAAGGTGCCAAAGAATGAGATCACCGAAGAAGTAAATAAGATGCTCTCTCTCGTTATGCTTTCGGGATTTGCCGAAAGACGTGTTACAAGCCTTTCGGGCGGACAGCAGCAGAGAGTTGCTATTGCACGTGCACTCATCAACAAGCCTAAGGTGCTTTTGCTTGACGAGCCTCTCGGCGCTCTTGACCTCAAGCTCAGAAAGGATATGCAGCAGGAGCTCAAAAAGATACAGCAGAGTACCGGTATTACCTTTATTTTCGTTACGCACGATCAGGAAGAGGCAATGAGCATGTCCGATACCATCGTCGTAATGAGCGAGGGTAAGATACAGCAGATAGGAACTCCTCACGATATATATAACGAGCCGGTCAACGCTTTCGTAGCAGACTTTATAGGCGAGAGTAATATTCTTGACGGCGTGATGCTTGAGGATTACCGTGTAAGAGTTGGCGGTCACGTTTTTGAATGCCTTGATACAGGCTTTAACAAAAACGAGCCCGTAGACGTTGTAGTGCGTCCTGAGGACGTTGACATCGTTCCCGAAGAAAAGGGTATGCTGAAGGGAATAGTTACCTCAGTTACCTTTATGGGTGTTCACAACGAAATAATAGTTGATATAAACGGCTTTAAGTGGATGATACAGACGACCGATTCTGTAGAGATGAATGAGCGTATCGGCATTTATCTTGAGCCCGATGCGATCCACATAATGAAAAAATCCAAATATTCGGGAATGTTCGGAGATTATTCTTCGTTCTCCAATGAGCTTGACGAGCTTGCCAACCCCGGAGGTGACGATCAGGAATGAATAAGGTCGCAACCGGTGGCAAGCGCAAGGGTATAAGTCTTCCGCTTATACCGTATTCGCTCTGGTCACTCATATTTATAGTGGTTCCGCTTATCTTTATTGCATATTATGCTTTTACAGATAACGACTTTAATTTTACCACTGAAAACATTACAAGATTTTTTACCGCCACAAGTAACGTCATTCAGGATGACGGAAGCTCTAAGGAGGTATATACCTATCTTCTAATCTTCGGAAGATCCTTAAAGCTTGCGGTAATATCAACTGCTATATGTCTTTTGCTTGGTTATCCCATGGCGTATATAATGGCTCACTCATCCGAGAGATCACAGAAGATAATGATGACGCTTATAATGATACCGATGTGGATGAACTTCCTCATCCGTACCTATGCATGGATGACCATACTGCAGGATACCGGTATTATGAACGGCATTCTGGGGAAATTAGGACTTGGCACAGTTCATATTATAGGAACTGAAACAGCGGTTATTATAGGTATGGTATACGACTATTTTCCGTATATGATATTGCCTATATACTCGGTAATGGCTAAAATGGACGATAAGCTAATTGAGGCGGCAAGAGACCTTGGATGCAACAGCCTTGCAGTTCTGAGAAGAGTTATCTTTCCGCTCAGCCTTCCCGGTGTTGTTTCGGGAATAACTATGGTGCTTATTCCGTCTATCAGTACATTCTATATCTCACAAAAGCTCGGAAACGGTAAATTCTTCCTTATAGGTGACGCTATTGAGGGACAGTATATTGCCAACAATATGCATTTTGCAGCTGCAATAGCCTTTATTCTGATGGTCATACTGCTTATAGGTATGGCTATAATGAAGTATTTCACCGCGCGTCATGTTTACGGAGGTGAAAACAAATGAAGATAACCTCGAAGATATACACGGCTCTTATATTTATCTTTTTGTTTGCACCCATCGCAGTGCTTTTGGTATTTTCGTTTAACGAAGCGAAAAGCCTTGCGGTATTTTCCGGATTTTCATTAAAATGGTATAAAGAGCTTTTCAATGACAGCAACACGCTTGAATCTCTCAGAAATTCAGTAGTGCTCGCCCTTTCTGCAACCGTAATATCAACCGTAATGGGTACTGCTGCTGCAGTCGGAATTAATAAGCTGCGCTCACGCTGGTACAGAACGGTAATGAATACGGTAACGGATATACCGATGACCAACCCGGATATAATTACCGGTATATCGCTTATGCTGATGTTCGTTTTTATAGGCGGATTTTTCGGCCTTACCGACAGCCTTAATTTCTGGACCATGCTTGCAGCACACGTTACGTTCTGCTTGCCTTACGTTATATTGCAGGTTCTTCCAAAGCTTGCTCAGATGGATAAATCTCTTCATGAGGCTGCTATGGATCTTGGATGCACACCTGTCAGAGCGTTCTTCAGAGCAGAGCTTCCCGAGATAATGCCGGGTGTCGTCACCGGTGCGATAATGGCGTTCACGTTATCTCTTGATGACTTTGTTATCAGTTATTTTACTGCAGGAAACGGATTTCAGACCCTTCCGGTGCATATATACGGTATGACCAAAAAGACGGTCACACCCAAGATGTATGCACTTGCAATTATTATATTCTTCGTTATACTTGCTCTTTTGCTTATAAGCAACGTCGTAGACAGTAAAGATAGCCGTGAGCTTAAAAACAAAAAGAGAAAGTAAAGCATAAATAAGTTTCTAAGGAGAAAAAAATGAAGAAGTTTACCATTGTTTTTTTTGCATTGCTTTTGTTGTCCGTTTGCTTTATGACAGTCGGATGTGGCGGGTCGGACCGTCTTACTCTCAACGTTTATAACTGGGGTGAGTATATATCCGACGGAAGCGAAGGTAGCTTTGATACCATTTCGGAATTTGAGGACTGGTATGAGGAGACCTACGGTCAGAAGGTGAAGGTTAATTATACGACCTTTGCTTCAAACGAGGATATGTATAATAAGCTATCAAGCGGTGCGGTCAGCTATGACGTTGTATTTCCGTCCGACTATATGATCGCACGTATGATTGAAGAGGATATGCTTCTTCCTTTGAATTTTGATAATATCCCCAATTACAGCAATATAAACGATGCGTTTAAAGGACTTTATTACGACTCTGAAAATAAGTATACCGTTCCTTATGCATACGGTATCGTAGGCATTATTTACAATGCAAACGTTGTAGATGAAGCTGATGCTATAGATTGGGAGCTTATGTGGAACGATAAGTATTCAGGTGACATACTCCAGTTCAACAACCCCAGAGATGCGTTCGGAACAGCAATGTATAAGCTTGGTCTTGACGTAAACTCTACCGATAAAACTGTTTGGGACAGAGCGCTTCAGGAGCTTATTACTCAGCGTCCCTTGTGTTACGGTCAGGTAATGGATGAGATATACAATCTTATGGAATCGGGCGAAACGGCAATCGGAGCCTACTATGCAGGAGACTACTTTACAATGGTGGATGCTCAGGCAGAGAACGTAGACCTCAAATTCTATTATCCCGAGCGCACAAATACCTATATAGACGCTATGTGTATCCCCTCAAGCTGTCAGAACAAGGAGCTTGCTGAGATATTCATAAATTATATGCTCTCCGAGGATCCTGCAATTGCAAATGCAGAGTATACCTACTATGCATCTCCCAACCGTGTGGTTTATGAAAATCAGACCTATATAGACGATATGGGTGAGGATGCAATGGCTATACTTTATCCCGAGCTTGGAGATTTTGCTCAGATGTATAATGAATATGCATACCGCAATCTCAGCACCGAAATGCTCGACTATATAAATACCCTTTGGGAAGAGGTTAAGATCAACTGATGATAAAAGGCGAAGATGATTTTATTCTTCGCCTTTTAAAAATAATATGGAAAAATAGGTGATAGTAATGATAGAAGTTGGAATGAAGGCGCCGGATTTCACGTTAAAGGATAAAGATGAAAATTCAGTATCGCTTTCTGATTTTGCAGGTAATAAGGTAGTATTATATTTTTATCCTAAGGATAATACGCCGGGATGCACCCGTCAGGCTTGCGCATTTGCAGGAGCATACGGTGAGTTTGAGAAAAAAGGTGTTGTAGTTATAGGCATAAGCAAGGACAGCGTGCAGTCACACGTTAAGTTTGCTGAAAAGTATTCTTTGCCTTTTGTGCTTCTCTCAGACCCGGAGCTTTCAGCAATAAAAGCATACGGTGTCTGGCAGGAAAAGAAGCTTTACGGTAAAACTTCAATGGGAGTTGTGAGAACGACGTTTGTTATTGATGAGCAGGGAATTATAGAAAAAATAATGCCCAAGGTTAAGCCCGATACAAACGCTGCGGAAATACTTGAATATCTTTCAAAAAGCATCGGATAAATTCCGATGCTTTTTTGCTGAAATGCAAATATTTTTTGTCTTATACTATTGATTTTTGCAGGTATAAATGATACAATGCAGATACAGTGTTTTATTTAGGAGAATGGTATGTCAAGCCAAATAAAAATCAGTCAAAATCTTGTTTTTAACGGAGACTGTGGATGGAAGCATAACGGTGTAGATTACAAGCTTGCTTGTGCACCGGTCATAACACAAACGCCAAGTGGTGAGCTTTTATGCGTGTGGCTGTCAGGCGCAGATACAGAGCCTGCATCGGATAATTGCATGCTGATATCACGTTCATGTGATCTCGGTAAAAGCTGGAGCGAGCCTGAAATGTTCGTTGAAAGCGACAAAGAGGGATTCGGCGGTGCAATGCTTCTAAGATCAAAGGATAAGCTTGTAAAGTTTGCTGCAAAGCTTCCTATTGAAGAGCAGTATGCCGTCTGGAAATATTATAGAAGTGAATCTTACGATAACGGTAAAACGTGGGGAGAAGTGAAGCCAATAACATTGGTTGATCAAGAGGGAATGTCTGCATCTCTGTGCTGGAGGATAGTAACGTCAGACGGCAGAATTTTGTTTGCAGCTCAGACGTATACAAAGAGAGAAAGGCCACTTACCGCATCGGCAGAGCAGCTTGCTTTTGCAAAGACAGAGGAAGAGGCAGCTTCTATGGTGCTTGAAGACGGAAAATCTTCTATTCCTTATGTATTTTCAAACTACCGCTCAGGCTGTGCAGTATTTGAATCAAACGAGGATTTCAGCGAGTTTAAAATGCTTGGCGGGGTAAGTAACCGTCCGCTGTATCTCGGCGAACCTACTTTGATAGAGCTTAAATCCGGAAGACTCGTTATGCTGATGCGTGCAGAATGGGGTGGTTATCTCTGGAGAAGCGACAGTGATGACGGCGGAAGAACGTGGTGCGAGGCATATCAGACCGATATCAAAAATGCATCAACTCTTGCTAATCTTCTCAGACTTCCTGACGGAAGGATCGCCCTGTTCCATAACGATAGCGGAGGAGAAATAGGTAAATGCTCTGTACGAGATCCGCTTTCAATATGGATAAGTAACGACGAGATGGAGAGCTGGTACATAAAGGAAAACGTTGCAACGGGCGGTAATTTTTCATATCCTGCACCGCTTGTGCTTAATAATGGAAGAGTTGTATTTGCATACGATTTGAACAGAAGACAGAATTATTTTGTAGAAGTGGATTTTCTTGATAAGTGAAGGAGAAAAAGCAATGGCTGGAAAGATAAGCATCAAACAAACGGTTCTCTTTGACGGAGATAAGGGATGGGAGCATAACGGTCTTACATACAGACTTGCTTGCGGTCCGGTCGCTATACAAGCACCTAACGGCGAGCTTATGTGCATCTGGCTTACCGGCACGGACATGGAGCCTGCAACGGATAACTGTATGGCTATATCGAGATCAAAGGATAGAGGCAAGACCTGGAGCGAGCCTGAAATATTTGTTCCAAGTGACAAGGATGGAGCAGGAGCGGCATCCGTTATCCGTATAAATGATAAGCTTATACGTCTTCAGGCAAAGTGGCCGGTTGAGAAAAAATATACCGAATATCATTACTCAAGATGCGAGTCTTACGATAACGGATATACTTGGACAGATCCGGTGCCCTTTAAGATTACTGATGAAGATAACGCATCCTTAGGCCCTATCATAAAAACCTCGGATGGAAGATACCTCTGCGCAGCTCAGGTGTTTAAGAAGAGAGAAAAGCCTTTGGTTGCAGGCGCTGAAAGACTTGCGTTTGCTAAGACCGAGGAAGAGGCCGCAAATATGCCTCCCAGACAGGAGGGAGAGGCCGATCCCGATAAGTTTGCAACTCATCTTCATTGCTCGTACGTGTTTGAGACGAACGAGGATCTATCTGAATTCAAAATGCTCGGCGGAGTTTCCAACCGTCCTTTAGGACTTTTGGAGCCTGCTATAATAGAGCTCAAATTGGGAAGGCTTGTAATGCTTCTTCGTGCTGAATTCGGCGGATTCTTGTGGAGGACAGATAGTGACGACGGTGGCAAGACCTGGTGCCCGGCATATCAGACCGATATAAAAAATCCCACAACGCTTGCAACCATAACAAGACTGCCGGATGGAAGAATAGCGCTCTTCCACAACGATAACGGCGGAGTAGTTGGCAAGAACGCAGTGCGTGATCCGCTTTCGATTTGGATAAGCGATGATGAGATGGAAAGCTGGTACATAAAAGAAAACGTAGCAACCGGCGGTAATTTCTCTTATCCGTCTCCACTTATCCTTGATAACGGTAAGCTCGTTTTCACATACGATCTCAACAGACGTCAGACCGTATTCGTTGAGGTTGAAATAGAGGAATAAAAAATCAGGTTTTCATATGAAAACCTGATTTTTTTACGGCTGATAATAGTTGCTGTTGCATAAGCGTGAGAACACTGTTGCGATCTCAGCACGGGTTATCTTATTGTGCGGTCTTACGCTGTTATCCTCGTATCCGAGAATAATACCGCATGAAACGGTGATCTTGGTGTTTTCTATTGCCCATGTAGGAATATCATTTGCATCGGTAAATTCAATATCGGAGTATCCGTCAAGTGGTGTTAAAAGACCGCCTATTATATGCATGACCTCTGCCCGTGATATCTCCTCTTTACCTGCGAAAATATTGCCTGCAGTATCGGGCTTTGCGCCCATAATACCGCTTCCGGTTACTGCTTTTACGTAAGGTATTGCCCATTCGGGTATAGAAGAAATATCAGAATAGGGAAGAGACAGCTCAGAATAGCTTTCTATATCAAGATTGCAGAAGCAGGCAATAAGCTTGGCAAATTCCGACCTTGAAAGATTACGTGCAGGGGAGTATACTCTGATTCCCTTGTCGGGCGTGTACTCTCCGTCTACTATGCCCATATTATAGGCGGAATTGACGTAATCGACTGCCCAATGATCGGTCAAATCGGTAAATACCGTGTTGCTGTTTCCGTAGTAAGAATAGAAGCTGTCTATTATAAAGGTGTGCTCCTCTTCTGCTGTAAGAATGGAGTTTATCGTTATAGGCTGAGCGATATTTTTTGGAATATCAGCAGACAAGAGTATCCAACCGCTCACCTTGGAATAATCCTCATCAACTATCCAAAGCAGCTTGTGATCGATGCCGTCAGCATCGGTTATATTCACGAAAAGGTTGGAGTTTCCTATATCCTTGTAGCACCAAAGCTTGAGGCTCTGTGCTGAATAGGTCAGCGTTTTGGCATCTATATAGTCAAGTGACTCGCCCGTAAATTTTATAGCCGTATCAGATTTATATCCTCCTGATATATATTCAATATCGGTTCTCTTTGTAGAGAAAACGGACGGCTTTAATTCGAAATTCTGGATCATATCGGAGATAAGACCTATACCGATGGTCACAGAGTCGGAAATATCTCCGTATGAGGCTTTAATGGTGAGCTCCTTGCCAACCAGCCCTTGCGAAGCATAAAACATTCCATCGCTGCCTATATATCCGTCAGCGCTTTCTGCAAGATGTTCTGACGTTAAAGAGCTGTTGTCTGAATCAAGCTCCCACGAAAAGTATTTGGGTGATGCATATACCGGTGCAGTCATATAATATCCGGTAACCGAGAGCTGTGTGGTTGCGCCAAACGGTATCTGATTGAATTTTGAGCTTATCTGAATATTGGTAAGCTCAGACGGAGTAAACACTCTTATATCGGTAGAAGCGGTATATACTATTCCGTTTACGTTTGCCGATGCGGATACGGTTACCGTGCCGGGCTGATCCGATGCGGTAAATCTTCCAAGGGAAGATACCTTTCCGTTTCCACTCGTTATAGAATATGTTACGTCGTACGGCAGATCAAGCACTCTTGCGCTCGTATCGTAGAGAACTGTATCAAGCATAACCTCACATCCCGTCAGCACGTATGGGGAAGGCGGTGTTATCTTTATATAATCCGGTATACCTGAGGCACGGACTGAGTTGGCAAAAAGAACTGCATTTGAAAGTCTTCTCTGGCTTCCGTCCGACGGATTGTTGATTATCGTTATTGCGTCTGTTCCCGATTTCTTTACCGCAACAGTAGTTGATCCTCCGCCGTCAAGATTCAGGGCAGTAATGCACCCAAGATCTGCCATTACCTTTGCAAGCTCCTCAAGTGTAAGACCTTTGCTGTATCCTGCGTTTCTGCCGTCTATTGCAAAAAATATAACTCTGCCGTCCGCAGTAATACCTGCGGACGTTCTTGGGTTAGCGTATTTCTCGTGCTGTTCGTTTACCGTTGCAGGATCGAAAACGCCGTTTTTAAGTATTATATCTGATCCTCCGACTGCAGTTACAACGTTGCTCCAGTCACTGTCTATAGAGAATGATACCGTTAATTTATCCCCGATAGCAAGCTTTGCAAAATCCTCATATTTGGGATTGGTGCTGTGTACGACGATAACGGCACAGCCTTCGGGAATTTCGGAATCGGTGGAATCTCTGCGTATCTCCTTTACAGAAGCAATAACGGATGAATTGCCCTTGAATTCGTCAGACGAGAGCTGAAGCACTATCTCAAGGCTGTCTTTTTCAGTAGAGGTAGTTTCTCCGTAAGCGCTTGTAAGCATATAAACACTGTAAACGGAAGGGTATTTGTTCAGGTGATCTATCTTAAGCTGATCTGATCCGTGAAGGACAGAAATATCTATCGACGGATAGCCTATTATAGCAGTTCCGTTTGCATAGAAACCGATAGCAGGACGGCTGTCGCAGGAGGATATTATCTTGCCGTCAAGAATGACTGCACTCATGGGAACTCCGGTGTAAAAGCTGTAAAAGTCTCCGTTTACACCGCCGACGATTTCGGTACCCTCGTTTATTTTCTGATTTATCATAGAGCCAAGCGTGCTTGTTGAATTTATCTCGGAACCGTATGAAACTATCGGAAGAGTTCCGAGACCCGGTGTGTATTCAAAGGTAAATGCATGCTGAAAATCGTTTCCGTCATGGGCGTGAAGCTCAGAAAAAACAAGTCCCGGTGAAACGATATCCTGCGTTTTGTAATATACATCTCCTATCTCGCTTAGCTGATAGGCAGAAACGGTAAGTGATAGCGCAGTCACACAAGCAGTGATTGCAGATAAAATATATTTAAACTTCATAAAAGCTCCGTAAATATGTATTAAAAAAATCGTATGATAATTTGATTATAACATAATATTTTAAAAAAATATCAAAGAAACAATTAATATTTATATATTATATTGCCAATTTCTATAAAGCGAGGCAGATATATGAAAAGAATCCCTTGCAAACGCAAGGGATCTTACTCATTTTGTGCTTTCATTATTTAATGGGCAGTGAGGACAGTTGTTTTTTGCGCTCTCGCTACAGTATGGCGAGTATAAGCAACGGTTTTCGCGCATATTCTTTCCTGCCTTTATTCTTACCGTGTTACGGTCTACAAAACTGCAGTATCGCTCGAAAACGGTGGCATTTTGCTGACGTATCATAGTATGTATACCTCCCAAGGAAAAATATTCAATCCTTACTATTATATGCAAAAAAGCAGGAAAGTATTCCTGCTTTTAATTATCCTCTGTATCTTCCTTTGAATTCTCGCTTGAGGCAAGAGCAAAGCCGTCTATGCCCGATTTTTGTATTGCACCGAAAATTCGGTGCTTGAGGCCCTTGTTTTCGAGTTCTAAGGTTTTTAACAGCTCCTTGAATTTTTCTCTGTCAGTATGTCCGTCCTCGGGACAGGTGCTTTTAACTATCGGGATATCGTTTTTTGATATAAAGTAGCGTATATCCTTTTCATGAGCGTATATGAACGGCCTTATCATCGTTATATCCTTTCTTGAAAGGTATGTAACGGGCGAAAAGGTGCCTATTCTGCCTTCGTTGAAAAGATTCATCATAAAGGTTTCTATAGCATCGTCAAAGTGATGACCGAGGGCAAGCTTGTTGCAATTTAAAGCCTTTGCCGCATCGTGCAGGGCACCTCGTCTCATTCGGGCACAAAGTGAGCAGGGATTGGATTCTTTTCTTAAGTTGAATATGATGTCGGATATCTGCGTTTTTATTACCGTAAGCTTGACACCGCATTTGCTACAGTATTCCGAAAGCTCTGAAAAACCCATACCGTCAAATCCCATATCGATGGTAACTGCCTCTATCTCGAACCTTTTGGGATAAAACATCCTTAGGTTAACGAGTGTGCAAAGAAGTGCAGTTGAATCTTTTCCGCCTGAAATTCCTACAGCTATGCGGTCGCCTTCTTCTATCATATTATAATCGTCAACTGCTCTGCGTGTATGGCTGAGCAGTCTTCTGATATTTGTAAAAGGTAAATTTGTTGTGTCCATATTTTTTATACCTGAATAGAATAAAATGAATGAATGTATAACGGAGGTTTTTGTATGGCAATTAAAATTTTCATAGACCAGGGGCATAATCCTCAAAACCCAAATGCAGGAGCAGAGGGGAACGGGCTTCGTGAGCAGGATATAACCTACGAAATAGGTAGACAGCTAAGTAATCTTTTGAATTCAAATCCGAATTTTGAATCAAGGCTTTCACGAAGCTCTCCTAATGAAATTCTTGGCATGACGACCGGTGATAGCCTTCGGGCAAGAGTAAATGCCGCCAACTCCTGGGGGGCAGATTATTTTATAAGTCTTCACACCAACGCATCCGAAACGGTTTTTACTGCGTCGGGATGTGAGGGATACGTCTACCGTACAGATTCCGAGGCGTATTATTTTTCTGAAAGTATTCTTATCGGTCTTTCCAATACTGTAGGTATACCAAACCGTGGAGTATTTGCAAGACCTACACTTTACGTGCTCAGAAAAACTGCAATGCCCTCAACTCTTATAGAGATGGGATTTATAACAACGCCCGAGGAGGCGTTCAGAATGGCAAATCAGCCTCTGCTATATGCACAGGGAATATATAACGGTATCCTTGCTTATTTCGGGCTGTTATGATTTTATACTGTTAAGAACCTCTGTTGCAGCAGAAAGAATGCCGATTTTTCCGCTCTCGTATGTAAGCGAGCCCTGGAAAAATGCAGTATAAGGAGGTCTGATCGGACCGTCTGCAGAAAGCTCTATTGACGAGCCCTGAGTGAAGGTTCCTGCCGCCATTATTACCTCATCTGAATAGCCCGGCATTGCCCAGGGCTCAGGAGTAACGAATGAGTCAACGGGAGATCCCTTTTGTATTCCTCTGCAGAATGCACACAGCGCTTCTGGATTGCCGAATTTTACTGCCTGGATTATATCGCTTCTCGGTGTATCCCAAGACGGCTCAACGGTATATCCGAGCTTCTCGAAAATATATGCGGCAAACATAGCGGTCTTTATAGCCTGGGCGGTAACGTGAGGAGCCAAGAAAAAGCCCTTATACATATTTTTGGATAAACCGAGCGTTGCACCGCATTCAAGTCCTATACTCGGTGTCGTGAGCCGGTACGATGCAAGCTCGACTGCACGCTTTGTGCCGGCTAAATATGCTCCGGTTTCGGCAATTCCTCCGCCCGGATTCTTTATGAGTGATCCTACGATAAGGTCAGCCGCAGGCTCCTGCGTTTCTGTAAATTCACCGTAGCAGTTATCAACCACCACAAAGGCATCGGAATGAGCACGTACTGCTTTTATCATAGCATTTATTTCCGAAACCGAAAGAGTTTTGCGGTCAAGATATCCCTTTGATCTTTGTATATAGACCATTTTTATTTTGGGATCGGAAAGCAACGGTATGAAATCCTCGCCCATTTCGCACATGCGGAATTCAACGCCAAAATCCTTGAGTGAGCCGTTTCCGCCATCGTCGTTTATTACCTCATCAAGCGTATCGTATGGCTTTCCCGTTATCGAAAGCATAACGTCTCCGGGTCGGAGTATCCCAAACAGAGCGATAGAGAGGGCGTGCGTTCCGTTTACGATGCTGTGTCTGACGAAAGCACTTTCGGTGCCGAATACACGGGCGTATATCTCATCAAGGGTGTCACGTCCCTTATCGTCGTATCCGTATCCCGACGTGCCTGCAAACATAGCGTCAGACACCTTGTATTCTCTGAACGCATCAAGCACTTTATTGGTATTATACATTGATATGCTGTCTATTTCAGCAAACTTGTCCGCTAAAGCAAGCTCTGCCTCTTTGTCAAGAGCAAGTAATCTTTCAGAAAAAATCATAATGTTCTCCAGTTCTGCCGCCTAAGAGCGGCTAAGGTATATTAAACGTCATATAATGAGATCGGCAGGCAAAAGGAATACGTAGGGTGCAGTAAATACTGCAACGGCAAACGAAAGCCTTTTTATATCCGATACGGTTGCCTCAATGTCCCTAAACGTTATCTTCAGATTCAGATAATAAACGAGCAACGCAGAGAAAAATACTCCGAATATGGTTATTACGAAATTGTACATATTGAAGTACATAATAAAAAACAAAATTGCGGCACAGTTAAGATGGGCTATCATGGTGAACAGGCAAAGGGGAAGTATACACTGCCTGTACGCCGCTTTTTTGTAGTTTATATTGATTACGTTAAAAAACAATATCAGAATAACAGTATTCTGAATAAATTCCAAGGGAATGGTAACCAACCACGTTATCGGATGAAGGACCACGAACCATAGCGGCATATTTACAACCGGGTCTATCATATTATAGCTTCCTTTCGATGACAGTTTTTAAAAGTCGCTTACTATCTGTTTGAAGGTGTTTCCTCTGACTTCAAAGTTGGGGAAAGCGTCAAAGCTTGCGCAAGCAGGTGAAAGTATGACCACGTCACCCTCAGTCGCTGCGTTTCTTGCACTCTTCACCGCATTTTGAAAATCAGGCTCATATATTATCTCGGGGTTACCTGACTTGTAATTTTCGCTGGTAAGTATAGCTTCTTTTATCTTTTCGGCTGTAGCGCCGGTGAGAATTACCTTTTTGGCTCTCTGACAAAGGGTATTGCCAAGCGGACCAAACGGTATGTTTTTATCATATCCTCCGCAGATAACGATAAGCTTTTGAGTAAACGAATTGAGAGCAGCGGCAGTACGGGTAGGGCTTGAGTCTATCGAGCTGTTGTAATACTTAACTCCGTCAAGCTCTCTTACCAGCTCGCATCTGTGTTCAACTCCGCCGAAATTTTTTGCCACTGTTTCAATAGCCGTATTGGAAACTATTCCGTGAAGGGCAGCTATTGCCGCCATGTAATTTTCAACGTTGTGATGTCCGGGTATCTTTATATCGGAGATCTTAAGTATCCTCTCGTTTTTACAGCAGATGTATTCGTCATTTTCGCAAACTCCGCTTGCATCTTGAAACAGCACTACCTCAGCACCGCTTACGGCTTGATTCTTCATACCGTAGGTTATTGCATTTTTTGCATTCAGAACAAGTCTGTCACCGCTTTTTTGATGAAGAAAAATGTTCTTTTTTGCATCTGCGTATTCGTCCATATCAATATGATAATCAAGGTGATTGGGAGAAAGATTTGTTATTACCGATATTGAGGGGGAGGCTTTCATGGTGTGAAGCTGAAAGCTTGAAAGCTCAACAACGGCAAAATCGCTCTCGCTCATTTCTTCCACAAGCGGAAGAAGCGGTCTTCCTATATTTCCCCCAAGGAAAACTCTTTTTCCGTCTGCTTCAAGAATTTTGGATATAAGCGTGGTAGTTGTGGTCTTGCCGTCGCTTCCCGTAATACCTATTATGCGTGCAGGGCAAAGTGAAAAGAAAAGCTCCATTTCAGATGTTATCAAAGATCCGCTTTTTGCAGCTTCGATAAGTCCTTTTTTGTCATATCTTATTCCGGGGGATCTGAAAACGATGTCATCGGTTATGCCGTCAAGATAATTCTCTCCTAAAACGAGCTTGACGCCCTTTGCCTCAAGGCTTTCTGCTATGCCTGAGATCTTATCACGGCTTTTGATATCACGTGCAGTAACACTTACGCCCTTTTTTATAAGATAATCTATCAGCGGCAGATTTGATATTCCAATGCCACAAACGGAAGCAGTTTTTCCGTATAACTCCATAATAGTTAAACACCTTTCGAAATTTTATGAGTAGTACTTTACGGCCGATTCAAACGATCGGTCATTTTTATTGCCGGGAACGTTTTTCCAGAGCTTATCTGCATCAAATTCGGGATGCGTGAGCCTTCCGAAAATCTTGCCGTCCGACGATATTATGCTCTCTATAGCATATGAAGACATAAACGGATTTGATGTAATGCCATCGGGGGCATTTCCGTCGTGAGATATATACTGAAAGGCTATCTGATTTCCTAAAGAGAGCTTTGAAAGCATTGATTGATGTGCGGAAAATCTTCCGCATTTATGGGATGCAGGTAAAGCTAAAATATCTCCGCTTTCAACTCCCATAAGCCAGGGAGAGCTGCATGAAACAGCCTTCAGCTGAATAAAACCGGTATATGTTTTCTCGGTTATATTCTGCGATATTGCAGGTGCATCAAGCGGAAGAGTATCTGTAATCCTTCCGTACGGAAGAAGGCCTGACCTTAACAGTGCGGCAAATCCGTCCCCTATGCCGAGTATAAGCCCGTCGTTTTTGTTTAAAAGCTTATCTGTTGCCTCTTTTATGATTTCTGATCTCAAAACGGAGGTGGCAATACCGCACGAACCGATAGGCTCTGTTCCGTCCGGAAGAGCGAGTATCTGTGCATTGTCTATAGCGTTCTTCAAATACTCAAGCGATTGAATTATCTGCTTTTCCGAGGAGAAAAGGATGGGTATTCTTTCAACCTCGCCTCCGCATTCCTCAAATTTCTTAATTATTTCTGACTCGCCTACCGTATAAGGAAATACGGGAACGGCTATTCTCGGCCTTGCACACTTAACGGCAGATCTGTAATCGGAACGGATAGTATACGTTTTTTCACTGCTGTCGTATGCTATGGGCTGTTGATTTGATGATCCGCTTGGGAGTGAGCCGGATACCGAGGCTGATACCGATAAAAGATCCTGCAAGGAGATCTTTGCGTTGTTGCAGAGAATAAACGGGTCTTCTACGGTTAATCCGAGGTATTCACCGGATATATCGTAATCGGTTTCGACTATGAATGCGCCGTATTTATAATCGAAAAGGTCATCACGCCTTATGCTGCTATCGAATGAAAAGCCTATTCCGTTTCCGGAGCACATACGGAATATTGCATTTGCAATACCTCCGTATCCGATAGCGTAAATTGCCTTTGCCATACCGCTCACCGCAAGGTGTCTGACGTATCCGAAAAGGTTGAGCTGATCTCGGAAGATCGGAAGCATGGTTTCACTTTCATCGTATAAGGGTGAGAGAAGATAAACACGGCTGCCTGCTGACTTGAACTCGGGAGTAATAAGCGTTTCCGTATCAGCGGTACAGATAGCGAAGGATACGAAGGTCGGCGGAACGTCAAGGTTATCCTTAGAACCGAAAAGTGATTCACGGTTTGCAAGAGAAGGAATACCTAATTCTATCTGAGCCTTATATGCTCCCAGCATTGCAGAAAGAAGATCTCCTCTGCTCTTAGGTCTTAAATGAGGATCTTCAAAAAACTCTTCAAATGCAAGAAAAGCACGGCTGATGTCTGCGCCTGATGCCACAAGCTTCGATAAGGAATCGATAGTAGCGTAAACTGCACCGTGAAAAGAGCTTCGCTTTGTAAGATATGGGTCGGCTCCGTATGCTATAAGCGAGCATATTTTATCGTTATCCTTTATAGGAATAACAGAAGCTGAATATTGAGGCTGCGAGAGCATATTTGCTCCGCCTGAAGGCGAAAGAGCAGCGTTACCCTTGGCAAAGAAGTTATAAGAGGACTGTGCGGCAGTATTCTTAACTGCTCCAATGTCCGACATCAGCGCAAAATACGCACTTCTGATATCCATAGAGCCTATATTTTTCGGGAAGCTGAAGAGATCGTTCTTTTTAACTCTGCCAATTATAGCCTCTTCACGTTTGTGTGTCCATCCGGACAATAAGAAATCGTAAGAAAGATTGACTGCAAGCTTTCCGTTTTTGCTCATTTTAAAACGCTTATCAGCGGTTATCATACCTATAAGCGAGGCTGTCAGATCCTCTGATTCGGCATATTTTATAAAAATGTCAAGATCGGCTCTTCTTAAACAAACCGCTATTCTTTCGGGAGTTTCAGACGTTATTATCTCTTCTGCGGTTAGATTGGGATATTTCAAATGGAATCCGTCAAGATTGACCGTTATACTGTCGGAAAGCTTTGCAAGTGCAACTGCAGCCCCTCCTTTTGCAATCGGCGCAGCAGAGCAGATGATTTTTGAAACCTTAGGATCGGAAAAGAATCTGATCATTCTTTTCTGAATGTCAGGGTTGCCTATAGCAATATCCGTTCCGGGATAGTTATCCTCTGAAAAAAGCCCCTTTTCTCCGCCCGTTATATATTTGCATCCGTCACGGCCGGTAGCAGAGCCGACAAGAACAACGGTATCTCCGCTTTTTGGCATCGAACGAGTAATATCGGAGGCTAAAGCAGCTCCTAACGCTGCTGTCGATTCAAAATGCTTTGCAATATAGTCGGGGTGATATATTTCGCAAACGGAGCTTATCGGTATGCCTGCATTGCACGAATATGATGATGAGCCATCAAGCGATTCTGAGATTATCTTGCTTTGAGTGAGCTTGCCTCGTGTATTCAACGGCTCAGGCTGATCAGGGTCTGAGCATCCCGAAATACGCACGGCCTGATAAACACAGCATCTTCCGGAAGATAGCTCGAGTGCTGTTCTTCCTATACAGTTTTCGGAGCCTATATAAGGCTCTGCTTCTGTAGCGTTACTGTTTTCACCGTAGCTGAACATTAATATCCAGTCTTCTTTTTTACCGTTTATATCAAACGTGAATCTAACGGAGCAGTTATCGGTATCGTTTTCCGCATCAACGTAATCTATTCTGTCGATGCGTTTGAGATAACGTGCAGCCATCGTGGATATATCTGCGATTGAAACGGGTCTTTGTACGGTAGAATATATCATCTCACGTTTTTCGAGATAATCCTCAAAAGCATCTCTTATACAGCTGTCCTCAATGCTGATGTTATCAAGTGAGGCTGCAAAAGAAGAGTGCCTGACTTCTTCTGTTCGGAATGAGTCTATAACCCTCAGCTCTGACGGCGTAGGCTCTCTTTTTTCGGTGCTTGCAAAATATTCAAGGCACTCGTGAAGGTCTGAATCTGTCATAGATAAGCGCCAGAATTTTGCAAAATCCGACAGATGTTCTTCTGCAATATCAAAGAAGCCAAAAAGAGCAGTAGAATCGTCAGCAGTATTCGTATCGGTACCGTACGACACGGAAAGAGTGTCGGGGAGAGTATCGTCAGATTCTCGGTGCATGTTCGAGTTTATGAGATAACGGCGTATCTGTGCATATTCAAGCTTTGATACGTTACCGTAAAAAGCGTATATTTCTGCAGTTCTGACCTTGGGTATAGGTCCGCCGTTTATTATTGCAAGAGAAAGTGACACCGATTCAGCAAGTCTGTCTCGCTGACCCGGTAGAAGCTCTCTGTATAATATCCTGTCAGCATCGTGGCAGGGCATTACGTCTGTAATATCGTTCGTTTGCTGTGAGAACACCGAATATCTTGCAGGGACAAACGTTTGGTAATCTATTCCTTCAATGAAAAAACGTGTTACTATACGTATGTTCGTTATGTTTCTTATACCGAGAGCATAAAGCTCTGACATCAGCTTTTCTGATGCTCTGCTATGCTCTTTACGTGTTTCGGTATAAATACGGTAAACCATAAGCTCTCCTATGATATCGGATCAAATTTGTTTTGCAAAAATAATGCTTCCGTTTGTGGATAAGGGTGTAACTTTTATGCGGTCGCCCCTCTTTGCATCTGTGCATTGTGCTTCAACTTCAATAAAATCAGGGGTGTGTCCGTGTGCGATTCCGTTTTCAACAGTTTCTGCAAGCATTTCGATAGCTTCACCTGAGCAAACGGTTGAATTAAGAATATTCTTTTTAGTTTCCGCACAGACTGCCGCAAGCTTTTGAGCTCTTTCATCCTTTGTTTTTTCGGGTATCTGATCAGGCATATCAGCAGCATCGGTGCCGGGGCGCTTTGAATAGGTAAATATGTGTATATGCAGGAAATTTGCCTTCTTGGCAAAATCGAGTGATTGCGCAAAATCTTCATCGGTTTCTCCCGGAAATCCGACTATCATATCTGCCGTAAATTTTATATTCGGTATGACAGAGATCAGATACTGCATATTTTCATATGCGGTTTGTGCGTTATATTTTCTTCGCATCGCCGCAAGCGTACGTGAGCATCCGCTTTGAAGGGATATATGGATGTGAGGCGCGGCTTTTTTTGATGCACTAAGCATATCGGCGAATTCTTTTGTAAGAGAAGAGGGATCAAGCGAGCCGAAGCGTATAAGATCAATGCCGTCGATCTTATCAAGCTCTGCCAAAAGATTTCCAAGCCCATAAGAATAATCGGAGGTCTCTATGCCTGTGAGAACTATTTCGTTACATCCGGTGTGTGCTATCCGTTTTATCTCGGATATAATATCACTCGGCTCTCTTGATCTTGAAAGACCTCTTGCCTTGGGTATTATGCAATATGAGCATTTGCCGTTGCAGCCGTCCTGTATTTTTATATATGCTCTCGTTCTCTTGAAGCCTGCAATGGAGATATTCTCATACTCGGCGTTATCAAGAGACCTGTTCAGTATGATCGGCTCAGAGGGAATATTTCCGCTTAAGATCTGATCAACGGCATATTTTACAAGCTTTGCCTTGTCTGCATTTCCGCATATATATGACACGCCTTCAATGGCTGATATCGTTTGGGGCTCAAGCTGAGAATGACAGCCCGTAACTATAACGGGAGCTCCGGTGCGTGCGGCACGGCGGAGCATCTGACGTGATTTGCGGTCACTTTCGGCTGTTACGGTACAGGTATTTATTATGTACATATCACACGGCTTTGAAAAATCGAGTATCTCGACGCCGCGTGATTTAAGATATTCAGCAAAAACTTCGCTTTCGTATTGATTGACACGGCATCCGAGAGTACAGATGCCTGCAGTTCTTATTTCCTTCAACGTAATATCGCACCTCAAAAATAAAACGAGTAATTAAATATTAATAATATATATTATAACACTTTTATATTTATAAGTAAACCTAATTTTTAAAATAATTATATTCGCAAAATAATAAACGCTTACTTGAAAAAAATCGAAATATGATGTATAATAAAAAATACTGTAATTTCAAATCAAAAAGGAAAATATAAAATGTCGGTAAGCAAAATTAAAGGAATAATTTTTGATCTGGACGGTACTTTGGCAAATACCATTTATGATCTTCAAACCGGAATGAATACAATGCTTCGTAAGAACGGACTTAAGGAGTGCACGATTGATGAGCTGCTCGCAGGCATCAACAGAGGTGCAAGGGAATTCGTCAGATCATCAGTAGGTCCTGAAAACGTTACGAGCGAAGAGTATCTTACTGAACGTTATAAGGAGTATTCGGAAGCATACGGTCAGCACTGCAATGAAAAAACCGTGCTTTACGATACGGTTGCCGAGGCGGTATATAAGCTTAAGGCTGAAGGTTATAAATTGGCAGTTCTTTCAAACAAGCAGGATAAGTATACAAAGCTTATCGTAAACACGCTCTTTAAAGAGGGAACTTTTGATGTCGTTCTCGGTCATATAGACGGTGGCTTTCCGCATAAGCCCAATCCCGCATCCACCGAGTATCTGCTTTCTTTGCTTGGTGTAACAAAGGATGAGGTTCTTTTTGTGGGCGATTCTAACGTTGATATAGAAACGTCGATAAATGCCGGCATATATCCCGTTGGCGTATGCTGGGGCTACAGATCTCCCGAATTTCTTAAAGAGTGCGGTGCAAAAAAAATATTAAGCAGTATGCTTGAGCTTTTTGATATTATCGAAGAGCTTGGCTGAGTTTAGAAGATGAAAAATATGTTTTTAATAATTAAAAGATTTTCAGCAGTTATATTGGTTATAGCCTTTGCGCTCTCTATGCTTTCCTCAGCTGCAAATGCTGTCAGCAATTGGGCGTATAAGGAGGTTACCGAATGCGTAAGAGTTGGCCTTTGTGATCCTGATATGGCAGAGGGCAACACAACGCTTGCGGTGACACAATCTGAGTTTCAGGATATAGCTGAGCGATTTGCGGATAAGATCCATGCAAAGACAAATGAAATACCCGAAAAAGAACTGTATACAAGAAAAGACGTTCTTGAGATCTTTTATAAAACTATAGGTAATTCAGCTTATGCCGATGAGATAGGCTATAGCGAAGAGATGAGCGCATCTGACTTTATGACCGAAAACGGTATAATAAAGGGTAGCGGAAACGGCACGGATCTTGACAGTGTCTGCTCTCTTGAAATGGCGCTTATTTTCTCGGTGAGAGCCGCTTCCGTATACTACGATAAGGTTGGAGAGGGAAGCGAGGGATTTTTGTGGCGTGCGGCTAAAAGAAGGACGGTAGTCTATCTTTTCGGTGCAGAGCTTTCCGCCCATTCCGAAATTTTTCCTCTTTCAGCGGACGTCATGGAAGCCTTTGAGGGATCGACCGATCTTGCCGTTCCGGCAAACACGTCAAGCCGTGAAGAGCTTGAAGCCTTTGCTAAAAGTGCTATGTATGAGGACGGCACGAACCTGTCTGACCATATAAGCGATGAACTGTATATCAAGGTTCATTCAGAGCTTAAAAAGCACGGCTTTTATAAGGATGCCGTAGACTGCTTCAAGCCGTGGTTTATCGCCCTTTTGATAGAAGGCTTGAATACTTACGATGACAGCGGTGTTGAAACCTTAAACAGTTATCTTATATCGCTTGCATCGGACTCCGATATGCCGATAACGGCTATAGAGAGTCTTGAGGAGCAGGCCGAGGTATTAAACGGATTTTCAAGTGCTTTGCAGCTTTATCTTTTGGAAAAAGCCTTGGAAGGCGGTGCAGCAAAGCAGCCTAAGGACCTGATAGACGCATGGATGAGCGGAGATATCGCTTTGCACGGCAAGCTTCTCAGTAAATACAGTATGTTTACCGATGACACTTTAAAGGCAGAATATGAGACTGCGGTCAATAGATCCAGAGCAGAGCTTTATGCCAAAAAGATTGCCGAGATGATAAATAACGGCTCGTCCGAGAGAAAAACTTACTTTACTGCAATAGATGCCGATATCGCTTCGACGGTTGCAAGCATGCTGACGGATCACGGAATAACTGTAAAAGAATATCCATACAAGTAAAAAAACTGCGAATTAAATTCGCAGTTTTTTATCTTGACAGCCTTGACGGTACCGACAGAAAATATTTATCGGCGCAGTATCTGTAAACTCTCCCGGTGTCGAGCGCAACCGATGCGGTGACTGCTTGAGCCTCGTCTTTGGCGTTTTCGGGTATGAGGGTAACGGTAATAAATCCGTCAGATTCATAATATGACAAAACCTTGCATCTGCATCCGTTTCGGTTTGTAAAATTGAGAGCAATGCTTACCGCCTCAAGAACAGTGAGCTTGTGACTCGTTACCGTATGGTCTATAGCCATTCTTATTAGCTTTTGTCCTTCTATGGATATATCGCAAAACGCATTGTCGCATTCAAATCTGCAGCAGGTAATATCGCCGTAGCTTACGTACCGCATAGTAGGAATGTTTCGCCCGAGATATAATTCAGATGCGTCTTTAAGATCACGGATTATCTTTTTTTCATAGTCGGTAAGCTCTCTCTTTTTTATCTCTCTTATAGGGAAGAGTGCGCTTTCGTATCCGGGGTAAGAATATCCCGAAAAATAAATATCCCATTCCTCGCTATGATCGTCTTCCTCAAAAAGAGTTGAAAAATATTCCGATAGACGCAACGTATAGCCGAGAAGCCAGCTGACGCTGTTTTTTTCATCATCGCTCATTATGTCGTTTTTCTTTGAAAGAATATTCATAACCGTTTTTTCTGCGCAATAAGAATAATGGCAAAGCTCTGATATATTCACGCAATCGATAGATGCCGCACTGCTTTTTAAAACGTTGAGGCTTGATATATATTCAGCCCCATGCATTGCAAGATCGGCAAAGGTTTCGGATAAGTAAAAATTACTAAGGCTGTTATATGCTGAAGCGGCGCTGTTTGCAGCACTGTAAAAATCGTGAGATAAAGCGTTATCGGGTTCGGGCTCCTTTTCTTTATCTAAAAGAACAGCAAAAACAACGGATAAAAGGGAAGCAGTAAGTATTATTGAGATCAAAGCGGTAATTATCATTTTTCTTCTGAGAGTTTTTCTTTGATTATTCATATTTACCGCCCCTTCTTTTCAATTATTTTTTAAAGTTGTTTGACAAAGAACAAATATTTTGTTATAATAGTTTTGTAGAAAAAGCATAGAGTTAAACAAGGTAATTTGTGCTATTCAAAATTGCTTTTTCTAAGTATTCATTCAGGAGGCGTTTTTAATATGAAAATGATGGTAGCAATAGTCAATAAGGACGATGCAAGTATCGTTAATTCCGCACTTCGTGAAGAAGGATTTACCGTAACAAAAATAGCTTCTACAGGCGGTTTCCTTTCCAGCGGTAATACTACGTTTCTTATAGGAACAGAGGATGATGCGATTGACCGCGCAATAGAGATTATCGGTAAATTTTCAAAGAAACGCGTTCAGCCTGCTCCCTTGGATATTTCAGCAGGTATTGGTATTGCAGGCTCATTCCCGACTGAAGTTACCGTTGGCGGAGCAACTATATTCGTTTTGAACGTAGAAAGCTTCTACAGAGTATAAGCCGGTATGGGAAACGCTTTTGGCGGTAAGCTTTTCGGAAACGAAGGCACCGTAAATCTGCTCACACAAGCCATTTTGCGCTCTGAGCTTCCTCATGCATATATAATAGAGGGAGAGCAGGGATCTGGTAAGAAAACTCTTGCAAGATCGATCATATCTGCGGTTGCGTGTAACGCCAAGGATGCTCCTTGCGGCGTTTGCGAAAGCTGCCGTAAAATAAATGAAATGATATGTCCTGACGTTAGCTATATAGGGCTTGAGGGAGATAAAAAAACGATAGGCGTTGATACGGTAAGATTTATCCGTGAGGACTCTTTTGTAACTCCCAACGATCTTGACGTCAAGGCGTATATCGTGACGGATGCAGATAAAATGACCGAGCAGGCACAAAATGCATTTCTCAAGATCCTTGAGGAGCCTTCTCCGGGAGTATACTTTTTCCTTTTGTGTAAAAGCTCATTTTCACTTTTGCCGACAGTAAAATCAAGAGCGTCCATATTGAGAATGCAGAGATTTTCGGATGAAGAGCTCTCGGATTATCTTATAAATAATTACGATGCTGCAGGTAAAATGTATAACAGCGATAAGGACGGATTTGATGCCATTGTCAGAACGTCAAACGGCAGCATAGGCAAGGCTTTATCGTTTATATTGAATAATGATCAGGAAGGGTCTTTCAGCGGACTTAAGAAGTATGACGTTATGCTTGATATGCTTGATAAGCTGGTATCAGCTGATAAGCTGTCGTGGATGATGTCGTATACGGATATGCCCCAAAAAAGAGACGAGCTTTTTGATTTTTTCTCTGCGGCGATCGAGATATTCTGCGGTATGATGAAAAAGAAAAAAGGAAGCGATGAGCTTTTTATGAATCGGGAATACGATGAGCGCCTTGATAAATTATCGAGAAGTATGGCTGCAGAAAATATTCTGTTTGCCGAAAAGCTTTCAAGAGAGCTTATGTCGCATCTTCATCTCAATACAAACATAAATCTTACTCAGATGCGTTTTCTTTGCGGTATATGGAGCTTTGTATACGGAAGACGGTAATATAATTAACCTCATAAAATAAAATGGAGAAACTATGAACGAGAACGAAATCGTAGAAAATAAAGAGCCGATAGAAGAGGCTGCTTTAAGCAACCCCGTTGAGATTATCGGCGTCAGATTCAAGCAGTCCGGTAAAATATATTATTTCGATCCGGACGGAATAAAAGCGGTGCGTGACGATCACGTTATCGTTGAAACCGCAAGAGGTATAGAATACGGAACCGTTGCTATTGAAAACAGAATGGTCGACGAATCCGAAACTGTAGCACCTCTTCGTAAAACAATAAGAATAGCTACTGCCGAGGATGATGCTCATTACCGTGAAAATGAGATCAAGGAAGCAGAGGCGTTTGATATATGCAACGATAAAATATACGATCATAAGCTTGATATGAAGCTGGTTGACGTTGAATATACCTTTGATAATAATAAGCTTTTGTTTTATTTTACCGCAGACGGAAGGATTGACTTCCGTGAGCTTGTTAAGGATCTTGCCTCGGTATTTAAGACGAGAATAGAGCTTCGACAGATAGGCATCAGGGACGAGGCTAAAATGAAGGGCGGAATAGGAGTCTGCGGAAGACCATTTTGCTGCTGTTCATTCCTTGGAGATTTCGTACAGGTGTCAATAAAGATGGCAAAGGAACAAAATCTCTCGCTCAATTCTGCAAAGATATCGGGTGCGTGCGGAAGGCTTATGTGCTGTTTAAGATACGAGTCTGACGTATACGAGGAAGAAATAAAAAAGACTCCCCCCGTTGACTCTGTGGTAACCACTCCGGACGGAGACGGCGTTGTAGTAGAGATAAATCCTCTTGCCGGACTTGTAAGAGTCAAGTCGCTTAAAAATCCTGACGTTACGCCTAAGGTGTATTTAAGAGATCAGATTACCGTCAAGAGCTATGCAAATTCAAAGAAAAATTCGGGAGAAGAGCTTGACGAAGAGCTTAAAAAGCTTGAAAAAGACTGATAAATAATAAGAATTTGTAAATTTAAATAAAAAAACGAAATTTTTTTCGTTTTTTTAAAAATCATGTTTGCATTTTTATATATTATGTGTTATAATACATCACGTAAAACCGAAACGGTTTTCAAATGATTTATTTTTACGACTAATTTTTAAACGGAGGTGTTTTAAAATGGCATATAAGATTACTGATGAGTGCATTGCTTGCGGTGCATGTGAGGCAGATTGCCCTGTAAGTTGTATTTCTGAAGCAGACGGTAAGTACGAGATAAACGCTGATGAGTGCATCGAGTGCGGTGCATGTGCGGATTCTTGCCCCGTCGGAGCTCCCGTACAGGACTAAACAGAAAAGCTGTTAAAACAGTTATAACAGGCAGACGCAGTTATGTGTCTGCCTCTGTTTGCTATTAAACTAAATTTTTATATAGAGGATAATCAGATTGGCAGATATTTTTGAACTATTTAAGAAAATCGGGTCAAGTAACAGTTCCGGTCGCAGAGAACCGATAAGCTATATTGTAGCAGGGCTTGGAAATCCGGGTAAGCAGTATTATGATACCCGTCATAATGCAGGATTCATTTTTATGGATTATCTTTCCGAAAAGCTCGGCGTTAAAATTGACAGATCAAAGTTTTCATCACTTGTCAGCGAAGCGGACATATCCGGAAAGCGTGTTCTTTTAATGAAGCCTCAGACCTATATGAATAAATCGGGTGAGGCAATAAGAGATGCTGCCGAGTTTTATAAAATAGCCCCCGAGAATATAATAATAGTATATGACGACGTAAGCCTCTCTCCCGGAGTTATGCGTATACGCTTAAAGGGTAGCGATGGCGGACACAATGGTATAAAGAGTATAATCTATCAGCTTGAGTCAAATACCTTCCCCAGAATTAAGCTTGGGGTTGGAGCACCGCCCGAGGGAGCCGAAATGGTAAATTGGGTGCTTGGATCTATACCAAAAGCAGACAGAGATGCATTTAGGGTATGCGTTGAAAACAGCGTGTCGGCAATCGAGCTTATTATTTCGGGCGATTCTCAGAAAGCGATGAATCTTTATAATTGATGCAGTTTTCCATGCGGAGTACAGACCGAATGAATATAATAACCCAAAGCATAAAGCGTGAACGTGAGTATTCGGGTATAATTAAAATGATAGACGATCAGATGAGGGCAAATAAGCCATATCCGATTCTCGTTTGCGGAATGGGAGACGGCGTAAGAGGAGCTTTTTATCCCTCAATCGTTGAAGATTTGTCGGAATATACCGACAAAGTCCTTATTATCGTTCCCGATGAAAAAGAGGTCTCCCGTGTACGCTGTGCGCTTGAAGAAAACGGAATAGATGCGTATACCTATCCTATGAGGGATTTCGTATACCATAATATAACAGCCTCCCATGAGTTTGAGCATGAGAGGCTTGGCGTGCTTTCAGCGCTTGTTTCAGGCAATAAGGATGCAGATCTTCCGGTAACGGTAGTTACAACTCCGGATGCCGTTTTACAGTATACCATACCGAGAGCACGTCTTTCATCAACCATGAAAAAAATAGAAGAAGGAAAAGAATATCCGATAAACGATATGATATCTTTTCTTGATTCGCTCGGATTCGTAAGGGTTGATATGGTAGACGGTGTAGGTCAGTTTTCGGTGAGGGGCTGCATACTTGATATTTTTCCTCCCGGATGCAAGGATCCGATACGCTGTGAATATTTTGATGACGAAATTGAGCAGATAAGCTACTTCGATATCCTGACGCAAAGGCGGATAGACAATATCCCGTCGTTTGATATAATGGCGTCAAGAGAGCTTATAATAGACAGCGCAAAAAGGGAAGAGCTTATAAAAGCTATCAAAGAACAGATAAAAAAGGCTCAGGGAAAGGCTTCTTGTGAGGGGCTTGCATCTGAGCTTGAAGCTCTTGAGAGCGGAAGAGAGCTGTATGCCTGCGATAAGTATATTTCATATATTTATCCCGAAAAAGAATGCCTTGCCGACTATTTTTCCGAGGGCGGAGTTTTCTTTTTGCAGGATTGGAACGGCATTGCGGAGAGAATAAAGGGCTTTGAATGGCATTCAAAGCAGTCTGCGCAGGAGCTGATAGAAGAATGCGCCGTTAACGCCAAATATGCAGATTATTGCAAATGGGGCGAGGATCTTGATATCTATTGCTCAAAGAAAGCAACGGTTCATCTCGAAAATTTTGCAGGCGGTATATCGGGTAAAAAGTTGTCGGGCATATTCAGTATTTCATCCAAGCAGATACCGTCGTATGCCGAGAATCTCGAGCTTTTAAAGGAAGAAATAACGTATTATACCAAAAATCACTATACTGCCGTGCTTATGTGTGAAAACGAGACCATGGGTAAAAACCTCGTTTCAATGCTTGACGATATGGGCATAAGAGCAGTTGTTTCAAATAAAGCAAGCGAAGCTAATAAAGGCAGCGTTTCTGTAGTGTGGGGAATAAAACAGCAGGGATTTGAGCTTATTACGAGCAAATTCGTCTGCCTTTCCACCTGCTCTCAGAGCGCAGATTATCATAGATCGCTTGCATCGAAATACAAGAAAAAGCAAAGCAAAAAATCTTCTCAGGAAAGAATACTTTCTTATGCGGATCTTAGTATAGGAGATTACGTTGTTCACGCAAGTCACGGTATAGGTCAGTATCTCGGTCTTCAGACTCTCACCGTTGACGGAGTTACCAAGGATTTTGTCAAGATCAAGTATGACGGTAAGGATATGCTCTATCTTCCTTGCAATCAGCTTGATATGGTATCAAAATATATAGGTGCAACGGCAGAGGACGGCACTGTCAAGCTGTCACGTATAGGTGGCGGCGATTGGACCAAAACCAAAACCAAGGTAAAGGCTGCCGCCAAAGAGATGGCAAAGGAGCTTATACAGCTTTACGCCGAACGTCAAAGGCGTGAAGGCTTTGCCTTTGACCGTGATGATGAGATGCAGAGAGAATTTGAATCCTCGTTTGAATTCGAGGAGACAGACGGTCAGCTTATCGCTATAAAAGAAATAAAAAGCGATATGGAAAAGCGGTATCCTATGGACAGACTGCTTTGCGGTGACGTTGGTTTCGGAAAGACCGAGGTAGCTCTGCGTGCTGCCTTTAAGGCAATTAATTCTTCAAAGCAGGTGGCTATACTCGTGCCTACGACCATTCTTGCACTTCAGCATTATCAGACTATTCTGACAAGAATGAGGGGATTCCCTGTAACTGCCGATATGCTGTCGAGATTCAGAACACCAAAACAGCAGCAGGAGACAATACGAAAGATAAAAAGAGGAGAGGTCGATATCGTTGCAGGAACCCACAGACTTCTCTCAAAGGATATAGAATTCAAGGACCTCGGACTGCTCATCATAGACGAGGAGCAGAGATTCGGTGTTGCTCATAAGGAAAAGCTCAAGCAGCTTGCAAAAAACGTCGACGTTCTTATGCTCACCGCAACTCCTATACCAAGAACGCTTAATATGGCAATGAGCGGTATCAGAGATATGTCCATTCTTGAGGAAGCGCCGGGTGACAGACTTCCTGTTCAGACCTACGTGCTTGAATACGATGAGCTTATTATAACGGAAGCTATCAAAAAGGAGCTTCGCCGTGGCGGTCAGGTATTCTATCTGCATAATTCTATCGAAAGCATAGACAGAGTAGCTGCAGGTATAGTCAAAAATATACCTGAGGCAAGGGTAGTTACCGCTCACGGACAGATGGATAAGGAACAGCTTTCGGATATATGGAGGGATACGGTTAACGGCGATATAGACGTTCTCGTCTGCACTACCATAATAGAAACGGGAATAGACGTTCCCAACGCCAACACTCTGATAATTGATAATGCAGACCGTATGGGACTTTCACAGCTTCACCAGATAAGAGGCCGTGTAGGAAGATCGAGCAGAAGAGCATATGCTTATTTTACCTATCCCAAGGGCAAGGTGCTTAGCGAGGTTGCCGAAAAACGTCTGTCTGCAATACGAGATTTTACCGAATTCGGCTCGGGATTTAAGGTTGCACTCCGTGACCTTGAGATAAGAGGCGCAGGAAACATCCTTGGTGCTGAGCAGCACGGACATATTGCCTCGGTAGGTTACGATCTTTATATGAAGCTCTTAAACGAAGCCATTCTCGAAGAAAAGGGAGAGGGCAAGCCTAAAAAGAGCGAATGTCAGGTCGATTTCAATTTCAACGCTTATATACCCGAAAAATATATCCGTAATTCAAACCAAAGAATAGACGCATATAAGAAGATATCGTATATAGAGAGCATAGAAGACCACGACGATGTCGGAGACGAGCTTACAGACCGTTACGGTGAGATACCGAGTGAGGTTAAGAATCTGCTTAAAATTTCACTTATCAGAAGCTTGGGCAGTAGCTGTGAGCTTTTGAAGATAGAACAGAAAAACGGAAACGTTGTCTTTAAGCCTCAGCGTATGAATGCTGCAGCCTGGACCAAGCTCGCCGCAGAATACAGAGGAAGACTTCTTATGAACCTCAGCGCATCTCCGTATTCGTGTTACAGAATAAGGCGTGATGATGACGTTCTTGAAACCGTTATTGAAATGCTCGGTAAATATAAGGCTATAATTGATGAAATACAGGATAATAAATCAGGGAGCTAATAATTATGGGAAAAGGAATTGAAAAAATAGTACGTATAACGGCACTTCTGCTCTGTGCGGTGACGGTGCTGTGCTCGGCTGTGGCTTGCTCAAGAAAGGGCGAAACCGTTATGAGCCTGGGCAAGCATACGGTTACTGCCAATATGTATTCATACTGGCTCGCCTCGTATAAATCATATCTTTTGTATCTCTATAACCAGTCTGAAGACAGTGCTGATTTCTGGCAAGAAGACGTTGGCGGGATGACTGCAGAAGAATACGGAAACGAATTTGCTATGTCCAACGTTAAAAACGTGCTCGTCGGACTTAAGCTGTTCGATGAATACGGACTGACTCTGCCGCAGGAGACGATAAGCGCAGTTGACTCTCAGATAGCAGATTATATTGAATATTACGGCTCTGAGGCTGCGTTTAACAGTATTCTTGCGGAGGTCAATATCAATACCGATATACTGAAAGACATATATATCGCCGAAGAAAAGCTCTCTGTCGTTTACGAGCATTTATTCGGAGAGGGAAGAGGTATAACGGCGCAAGATGTTGAGGAATATTTCAGCGAGCATTATTCGAGAATAAAGGTAGTAATAGTATACACTCAGGAAATACTTACCGATGAAAATGGGGAATACCTTTACGGCTCGGACGGATATCTCGCAACTCAGGATCTGAGCGAGGATGAGCTTGAAGCTAAGCGTGAAAAAGCAAATGAGGTATTCGAGCTTGCCAAGAGCGGAGCTGATTTCGACAGCCTTGTGAGCGAGTATTCCGAATTTGATATGTCGACCTATCAGAACGGATTGTATATTTCCGAAAATGAGCTTTCGTATTACGGATATTATCTTGTGTACGGAGCAATGAGTATGGAAGTAGGGGATATAGAAATGGTTGAGGATGAAGGCGCCGTTTATATAATCAGTAAGCAGGAGCTTCCGACGTATTCATCTCTTTCTGCATCAGAAGCCGCACAGCTTGAGGATATTGCCACGTATGCTTCAAATGAAAAATATACCGAGCTTTTGCAGAGCGAAGCAGAGGCTATAGTCGTTGATGAAGGATTGATATCTCAGTACAGCATTGCAACGTCTGCATCAAATATAATTTTTTAAAATAATGATGATATAAGCATAAACAAAAATCCGCAATCGTAAGAATTCGGATTTTTGTTTGGCAGGGGTAGAAGGATTCGAACCCTCGGCACCCCGGTTTG
>JAZSMJ010000040.1:0-15608 GCA_045535815.1 Eubacteriales bacterium | reverse complement strand
TTTCTCGGGTCAGTACTAACACAATGCGTATGCCTTGCCCTTTGGGAGAGGTGTCGCCTTCGGCGACGGAGAGGGCAATTATTCATTATTTATGGCAGTTGCTTGCAACTGCATTTCATTATTCATTCACCCCATAGGGCGATCTTCTATATCCTCACGAGATATGTCAGAACAAAGCGCTATCCTCCATTCGTACAGAATTATTCCATTAAGCGTAGTTTGTGTCATATTTACCATCATCCCTTTGCTTTTTTCACACAAACGGTTGACAAATTAACAAAAAAATGCTAAAATTTTTTCAAGTAATACACTAAGGTGTACTTTAAATTTTTGGAGGATTTTATCATGAAAAAATTATTTGCAATCGTTATGGTTGTTTGCATGCTTGCTATTCAGTCAAGCGCTCTCATCCTTATCGATGACTGCGACGAGGTTCTCGTTGGTATCGACAAGTGGGAAGGACCCAACGTTAAGATAGACAACGAAGAATTCACTGAGGGTGCAGGCGCTGTTTCCGTTACAGGTATCGACCTCGTTGCCTTCAACAAGACCTATAACAACGCTTACGACATGACCGAGTACCAGGTTGACGGTTCTATCTCCTTCGACCTCTACATCGACGACGTTGAGCTTATCAGAGAGTTCGGTTGGCTCAACCTCACAAGTACGGGTAACCCCACCGTTGACAGCATGAACTACCCGCTTACAGACCTTGCACTTGAGAGCGGTTGGAACTCTGTTTCCATCCCCTTTGCTGATTTTCAGCTTTCTCAGGGCGGTCCCGATTTTGCAGGTATCAACTTCATCAAGATCTACAACTGGTCCGTTGATGAGATAACAATGAAGCTTGATAACATCGTTGTTTCCAATCCCGACGGCAAGTCCTTCGTATTCGACGACTGTGAGTCCGTTCTCGCAGGCGATATTACCGAAGGTGCTAACCTCTGGGCAGGCAACGGCTTTAGCCACATTACAGACGGCGAGGACGAAGGCTTTGAAGCATGCGTTTCCTCAAAAGATAAGTACACGCTTATTCTCCAGACATACCTCTCCAACCCCATCGACATCAGCGAATACGGTGAAGACGGCGTTCTCTTCTTTGACCTTTACATAAGCGATGCTTACGGCATCAACTACGAGGGTCAGGTTGAGCTTACAAGCTCCTCCACATGTGACGTTGCTGAGATCACGTGGAACCACTTCTACTTCTTTATCGAAGACGGCTGGAACAAGATCGCTCTTCCTTATACCGATAACGTAAGAGACGACGCTGATCACACAGCACTTAACTATTTCAGATTCTATGAATTCGTTACAACAGGCGAGCCCATAGAGATCAAGATAGACAACATCCAGTACGGTTCTACAGCTGAAGCTATCGAAGCAGGCTACATGGAAGCTCCCGTTGAAACAGAGCCCGAAGTAGTTGAAACTGAGCCCGAGGAAACCGAAGAGGTTACCGAGGAAGTAACAGAGGAAGCTACCGAAGAGGCTACTGAGGAAGCTACTGAAGAAAAAGATCCCGCAGCAGTTGCTCCTGTAGTTGAAGATGAAGGCTCCAACATGGGTCTTATCATCGGTATAATCGTTGCAGCAGTAGTAGTTGTAGCAGTTATCGTTGTTATCGTAGTAGCTAAGAAAAAGAAATAATCGAATAGCAAATACGTAAAAAGCGTTGGTGTATCACCAACGCTTTTTTGTGCTGTAGGAGCGACCTTCCATATCCGCCCGGGTATGTATACGGTGCGAACAAACACCGCTTGTCAAGCAACGCAAAACACCCTCCGACCACAATATACGGTCGGAGGGTGTCCACATCTTTACGATATCACTTTAAAAATTAAGCTATGCAAGTATTTTACAAAAGTTTTGGGGTACGGGGCCTTTTTTAAAAGGTCCCGCAACTTCGTTCCTTACTTATCTTCTTCTGCGTTCTTCTTAGCTTCCTCGATGACCTTCTGAGCGATCATAGCGGGAACCTCTTCGTAACGAACGAAGTAGAACGTGAAGCTTCCCTTACCCTGAGAGAGAGCTCTCAAGGAGATTGTATAGTCCTGCATTTCGGACTTCGGAACTTCCGCTTCAACTACCTGGTAGCCCTTCTTTGTTTCGTGTGCGCTCATACCGAGAACGCGTCCGCGTCTCTTATTGAGGTCACCGATAACGTCACCAACGAGAGCATCCGGAACGTAGACCTTAAGCTCGCCGACAGGCTCGAGAATAACGGGGTTAGCCTTGGGAAGACCTTCCTTATAAGCTATCTTTGCAGCAAGCTTAAAGGAGATTTCGTTAGAGTCAACGGGGTGGTAAGATCCGTCGAAGAGGTCAGCAGCGAGGTTAACTACCGGGAATCCGGCGAGAACGCCCTTCTGCATAGCTTCGAGAAGACCCTTTTCAACTGCAGGATAGTATCCCTTCGGAACGCTACCGCCTACAACGCTTTCAGTAAACGTAAGACCGTCTGCCTCACCGGGTGAGAAGGTGATCTTAACGTGACCGTACTGACCGGAGCCGCCCGACTGCTTCTTATGCTTACCTTCCTGCTGAACCGACTTCTTGATGGTCTCACGGTAAGCTATCTTGGGAGCTGTAAGCTCAACGCTGGTGCTGTATCTGTTCTTTAACTTAGCGCACATAACGTCAAGGTGGATGTCACCAAAGCCGGAAACGAGAAGCTGCTTGAGCTCTGCGTTGTTCTCGAACTTGAGCGTGCGGTCTTCCTCGATAAGACGGTTGATACCGGAGGATATCTTATCCTCATCGCCCTTAGCCTTGGGCATAACAGCCATTGTGAGGAATGCTTCGGGATATACTATCTTTCTGTATTCCTTGATCTCTGCAACGGAGAGAGTATCGTTTGTATTCGTATTTGCAAGCTTAGCGGTCATACCGATATCACCGCAGCACAGATAGTCAACTTCAGTCTGCTTCTTGCCTCTGATAGTATAGATATGTGCAAGCTTTTCGGAGCTGCCGGAGGTTATGTTCTTGAGGGTGGTATCACGTGTAAGCTCACCGTTCATGACCTTGAAGAAGGACATCTTACCAACGAACGGGTCAGCGATGGTCTTGAATACGAAGATAGCAGGGTTGCCGCCTTCCTTTTCAATAGCAACGTCATTGCCGTCAACGTCCTTTTCGCAGCCCTTGGCGGTAGGTCTGGGGAATGAGCCCTCGATAGCGTCGAGAACTGCTATGATACCCCACATATTAACTGCAGAGCCGCAGTAAACGGGAACTATCGTACCCTCTATGATACCGTTGTGGAGAGCCTCGATAGCCTCATCCTTGGTTATCTCCTCACCGTCGAAATACTTCATCATAAGATCGTCGGACGTGCCGGCGATAGCTTCGTTGAGAGTATCCTTATACTTATCTGCAATAGCCTTGAATTCGTCGCTCATGGGAACCTCGCTTCTCTTGCCCTGAGCGTCGTACTTAAAGGATTTCATTTCTATAAGGTCGACCATCGTAACCTCGTTTCCGCTCTTAACGGGAACGAAAACGGGACATACAGCCGTACCGAAGTTAGAGTGAAGCTCATCGAAAACTCTGTCGAAATCAGCTTCGTTTTCATCGCACTTGTTTATGAAGAACGCCTTGGGGAGCTTAGCGTCTGTAGCGTAGTCCCAAGCGAGCTCGGTACCGACCTCAACGCCTGCCTTGCCGTCAACGACTATCATAGCACTGTCGGCAACACGTACAGCCTGGAGAACTTCACCTGAGAAGTCAAGGTAACCGGGAGCATCTATAATATTGATCTTTGCTTCCTTCCACATGATCGGTGCGATAGAAGCGGAAAGAGTAAAGCCTCTCTTTATTTCTTCGGGATCGTAGTCGCAAACCGTATTTCCGTCCGTAACCTTACCGAGACGGTCTGAAGCCTTTGTAAGATAGAGCATAGCTTCAGCGACAGAGGTCTTTCCCGAGCCACTGTGTCCGAGCAAGCAGACATTTCTGATTTGTTTGGTAGTAATCTTGTCCATTGTTTCAAAAACTCCTTATATATAAGATGTAGTTTGTTTTTTAAAAAGGCTATTGGTACAAGCAATAAAAAACTGCTTCTTATTAATTATACAATATCAAAAAAGCGAATTCAATAGAAAAATTACAACTTTCTGCCGACCAAAAATAGAAATAATGGACCGATTTTTGTGCATTTATAACAAAATTCCCTGATATGAATTCCTTCGGGCGAGTTCTTTGTCTATCTCGTTCATGCAAACGAACTTTTTTCGGGTCCATAAAGGCGCTATAAGACCGTCTGCCTCGCCGTCACCGGTTACTCTGCCTATAACGATATCGGGTGGCAGAAGCTCGAGCTGTGAGCAGATGATATCGACGTACTGCGGAAGGGTCAGAAGCTCGAATTCGCCTGCCTCGTACTGCTTTGCAAGCAGCGTTCCTCGCATTACGTACAGAAGATGTATCTTGAGTGCGTGCGGATGAAGAGCTGCGATCTCACGTGCGGTCTGCAGCATCATTTCACGGTCCTCACCGGGAAGTCCGTCGATGATGTGTATGCATACGTTCAGCCCTCGAAGCTTCTCGTAGCCTGAAAGAAATTCCTCGTAGGTGTGGCACCTGTTTATCCTCTCGGCAGTGGTATCGTGCACGGTCTGAAGCCCCAGCTCTACCGTCAGAAAGGTCTTCTCCGACAGCTCTTTCAGGTATTCGACAACGTCGTCCTCAAGGCAGTCGGCACGTGTGGCGATATTCAGCCCGACTACGTTTTCGTGTGCGAGCGCCTCGGAGTATTTTTCCCGAAGCACCTCAAGCGGTGCGTAGGTGTTAGTGCGTGCCTGAAAATAGGGGATGTAGAGCGCTCCCGGCCACTTCTTCTCAAGCATTGCCGCCGCCTCGTCAAACTGCTCGGTTATGCTCTTTTGCGAATCGGGTGAAAAGCGACCCGTGCAGTAGGTGCAGCCGCCAAAGCCTCGGCTGCCGTCTGCATTCGGGCAGTCGAATCCGCCGTCGAGCGGTATCTTTACGCACTTCGAGCCGAACTTCTGGCGCAGAAAATAATTGTAGGTGTGGTATCTTTTGTTGGTATCCGAAAACGGAAACGGGTTGATCTTCGATGCCATAATACTGTCCTTTGTTTAATAAAATTTGTTTTTTTGATTTATACGCTTGACACGGTATCTGAAAATATTATATAATAATTTAGTTAGTATTTATTTCGCATTATTCGAAAGGGAAGAAAAATGACTGTTCACGGGTTTGACAACGACAAATATATTGAGCTCCAGTCGGAGCAGATACAGAAGCGTATCTCTCAGTTCGGGGGAAAGCTGTATCTTGAATTCGGCGGTAAGCTTTTTGACGATTATCATGCGTCAAGGGTACTGCCCGGTTTTGCGCCCGACAGTAAGCTGAGAATGCTCTGCAAGCTCAAGGATAATGCCGAAATAGTTATAGTTATAAACGCCGCCGACATCGAAAAAAATAAGATAAGAGGCGATATCGGCATCACATATAATACCGACGTGCTCCGTCTGATAGACGCCTTTAGTGAGATCGGACTCTACGTCGGAAGCGTTGTTATAACGCAGTATAAGGGACAGAGCGCTGCCGACTCCTTTAAGCAGAATCTTGAGGGCTTCGGCATCAAGGTGTTCGTTCACTATAATATAGAGGGCTATCCCTACAATATCGCAAAGATTGTAAGCGACGAGGGATTCGGCAAAAACGAGTATATCGAAACGACCAGACCGCTGGTAATAGTGACCGCACCCGGTCCGGGCAGCGGTAAGCTTGCGACCTGCCTTTCACAGCTCTATCACGAGCACAAGAGAGGCACTATCGCAGGGTACGCCAAGTTTGAGACCTTCCCGATATGGAATCTGCCATTAAAGCATCCCGTAAACCTTGCCTACGAGGCGGCGACCGCCGATCTTAACGACGTCAATATGATAGACCCCTATCACCTTGAGGCGTACGGCGAGACCACGGTAAATTATAACAGAGACGTCGAGGCTTTCCCGGTGCTCAACGCTATGTTTGAGCGAATCCTCGGAAAGAGCCCCTATAAATCGCCCACCGATATGGGAGTCAATATGGCAGGCTACTGCATAAGCGATTCCGAGGCGGTAGAGCGTGCATCCAAGGACGAGATAATAAGAAGATACTTCAACACCGCCTGCGACAGAGTCAAGGCAAAGGTGAGTGAGGAAACCGTCGTCAAGATAGAGATGCTGATGAAGCAGGCAAATACCTGCGTCGAGGACAGAGGGGTCGTAAACGAGGCGATAGCAAAGTCGATTGCGACCGATAATAAGCCTGCTGTAGCCATAGAGCTTCCGGACGGTAAGATAGTTACCGGTAAGACAAGCCCGCTTCTCGGTGCGGCGTCAGCGGCGCTTCTGAATGCGGTCAAGGAGATAAGCGGAATAGACGATGCGGTAACGCTGATTGCGCCCGAGACTATTGAGCCTATACAGAAGCTGAAAACGGGAGTTCTCGGCAATCACAATCCCCGTCTGCACTCGGATGAGGCGCTTATAGCGCTCACCATCAGCGCAACTGAAAATGAGGATGCAAAGAAGGCTTCCGATGCGCTGACTCAGCTCAGAGGATGCGAGGCGCATTCAACGGTTATGCTCTCCCAGGTCGATTACGATATATACAGAAAGCTGGGCATCAACCTCACCTGCGAGCCGCACTACGACACCAAAAAGCTGTATCATAAGTAAGGATTTGTATCGATTTATAAAACGAGGGAAGAAGAAATTTCAACCGCCATCGGCGGCAAAAATTCTCTTCCCACCATTTTTTTGAGCACTTTCTTGCGAAATATTGTGCGGCATAAGTCCGCACAATATTTGACGAGGTCGGCGCTGTGTTTGAAGTATCTATAGCGACCTCGCAGGAAAAGCGGGGCAAAAACTTTCATAATACAAGCTGCTTGCTGATAGGTAAAGCAAGTGCTTATATTTTTTGGCAAGGCGCTTCAAAAAAGCACCGAAGCGCCTCGTTGTGCAAACATTACGAACAATGTTATCATCTACGCACAGCACCCGTAGGGGCGACCTTCCATATCCGCCCGGGATATGTTCGCACTGCAATCTCATCCGCCAGCAAAAAAGCACACCCAAGGGTATGCTTTTGCTGGCTAATAACCCTAATTTTGATAGAAGATTATTTCACTTCCACGCTTTGTGCCCACAGATAAAAGGTATCTCCAAGGGATTCTGCATCATACGGATTACAAAGGAACTGAACGATCCAAAAGGCATCCGATCCCTTGTAACAATAAGATCGTCCATAGCTACTTCCAGTGTTTCTTTCATAGAACCAAAGTCCGTCCTTGGTTTGTGGAGTTATATCCGTGTATCCGTTATTCGCAATAACAGCAGCCGTGTATTCTTCCAAGGATTGTTCAGCCAACCCTTTTTCTAATGTAAATTCTTCCTTCAAAACGACAACCCCGCAAAAATCTGCCACGAAATATGCATCAAACCCCATTTGGCTTTGTTCTTCCGTGAATTCGTCGGTAAGCAGGATTGAAAAACCGTCTTTTTCAAATTTCTTCGCTTGACCTATGGAACTCTCATTAGGAATGAACATTACGTCGGGAAGGCACCCGCACAGCAAACAAGAAATTGACAAAAGCAATACCGTAAGTAAAACTATTTTTTTCATATGCGCCCTCCTATGTTGTTATGTTGTCAATTATAGTATATCACAAAAAAATAAAAACCGCAATCACTTTGTATCAGAATTGCGGTTTTTGTTTGTCTATAGGCTACAAAAAAAGATATTTTCGGCATTTTATGCGTATGTATTCGAACTCTTACAAGATATTAGTCTTTAGTGATATTCCGTCTGCGATATCCCAAGATATGTTCGCACAAGGCATTGAGAGCCCCCCTCCGGGAGGGAGCCATATGTACGGTACGCACACACCGTGAGCGGTCGGCTCGTTCCCTCTCGCGCCTTCTTTGTAGCGGCGCGAGAATCTCCCTCCGCCAACGCAAAAAGCACACCCAATATTATCTATCTGTATCGCTTCTCTCTAGCCGTGCTACGCACGGCGTCGCACTGTTGCAACTAAGCCTTTCTCCTTCGCTTCGCCTATCGGCTTTCACTCGGATAAAGACAAGTTGCGCCACTCACTCGCCTCCCTCCCTCTCACACCGTGAGCGGTCGGCTCGTTCCCTCTCTTGCCGGCAAGCCGGCGCTCAAGCCCAAATTTACTCATCCGCCAGCAAAAAAGCACACCCAAGGGTGTGCTTTTTTCTGGCGGAGAAGGAGAGATTTGAATTTTCCAATACTATTTTTACCGTGTGAAAATACGTGCAATCAAGTATATATAAACCCTTGTATTATTGGCTTTTTCGTGGGTGATAGTCAATCCGATACAATTCTATAAAATTGTTTAAGGGGTAAAATAAGGGGTATAAGGGGTATAAAAATCAGCGGTCAAGGGGTACACCCTCAACCGCCTTTTTGTTATTGGTTATTCTCAATCAAGTATTTTACAAGATCAGGTAAAATACCTTGATTTGATGTATCACCGATAAAAGACACATCAACGATCTGCGGCGGTGTGCCGCCGTTTGTGTAAAGACTCAAAACGTCCAACATCTTGACACGCTTTCGTGTGCCGTCCTTGTATGTGACGTCTGCCCATACATCACGGAAAAGCTCTTTTTCAAGCTCGGAAAGTCTTTTAATTATATCCGTCATGTGCAATCACCTCAATTCTGTTCAATATCCTTTGCACATCGTCAAGGCTGTTCCCACTTATTACACGGATAAAAACAGCTTTGGGATTTGCCTCAAGTTCATCAACAGAGCATTCTTTTTCCACGCCGTCAAAATTTGCGAGAATAACAAGCCGATCAGGTGAAATTTCCTCAAGCCTTTTCAATCTTTGGAGTATGCTGTTCGTCATCTGCCGCCGTTTCCTCTCCGAATATTTCCCTCTCATACATGGAAATATCCTCGATCTCGATTATTTCCTCATTTTCTAACGCTTCAAGGCGTTTCAAAATATCCTTTGTCATTTAGTCCTCGCTTTCAAAATCGTGTATATTACGATTTGGCTGTGGGTGATCTATCAAATATTGAATATAGTCCAAAAACTCTTGATGCCGCTTTTCCGTTTCCTCGTCAATGAGCTTTCGTTCTTCCATTGCCTTGAGCTTTTTTAATATGGAGTTATTCATTAGTCACTAACCTTGATATAATACTTTTCCGCTTCAGCGGTGATATTGTCGGCTGTTTCTTCATAAAGCCTTGCAATGCCTGATGCACCTGCAAAAACCTGATCTTTGTCCCTGTGGTCTTTGTCTGCTCGGACGGCTCTTGTACTCCACAAAATAAGATCATTTACAGGCACGATATAAGGGAATGATGCTCCCTTGCACTTAATCGCAAAACTTGCCATTTTTCTGTCCGCTGTATCACTTATATTTGCTCTTTCCTCGGCATACTTGCCGATAATTCTCAACATGGTAACATTATCGGAAAAGCTGTCTGCAAGGTCAAAAAGCTCATTATCTTTGAGAATGCCGCTCTTGAGCAGTTCAAGCGTGGGCATATCAATCATTGATGCGGTGGCTCTGTTGTATGGCTCAAAAATATCAATGCACTCTTGCTTGATCGCTTCAAATTCTGCCGTGGCTCTATCCTCAATACTTTCAAAAGCAAGACGGAGCTTTCGCATTTCCTCATCGTGCTTGATCGTTGCTTCCTGTTGCTCTTTGGGAGTTCTCCAACCTCTGCGGAGTTCTTCGTTCCATTTCTTTTTGCCCTCAATAAGAGCATTACCGAGAGAAACATATTCCTCTCTATACTTGGGGTATGCTTTGCGTATTCTGTCTGTAAATTCCTTTACGTTTCTATATTGTGCCATTATAAAAATTCTCCTTATAAATTATTTTTTCATCATGTTTTCAAGTGCTTCAATGCGTGAAACAATCTCGACTTGCTGAACGTATTTCAAGCAATTTTGCAATACTAAACCGCACGCATTCAAGCGGATTTGAGAGGGATTTTCCTCGTCTTTTATAATTTGCCGAATAGTATCTACCGCCTCGGTCAAAGTGGCTTTCAGGGCATTGCATGCCTCGTCAAGCACCATGAAACGCCTGCGGTCATATTCTGCTTTGAATGCCTCGTCTGCAAGCCTGTTGTAAATCGTGGCTCTGCTCACGCCTGAAATTTTCTCTGCCTCTGCAACAGTTCCACAGGACAGCAGAGCGGCAAGGATTTGCTCATCTTTTGGCTTTAATTCCACCGTATCACCCCCCATTCTGTCTAAAATTTCGTGAAATTGTCAAAATCTTGCCCTGTGTCTTATCGTGTATTCGTAACGTGGCAGACGGTAGCACCTCAATTTTGACGGTGCTTGTATCTACCGCCGTATGAGCCACAGAAACGCCCTCTCCACGCTTTACTCGGACGGTGCGGAAAGTGTATTGCTCGTCCGCTTCAAGATCGTACACGGTGGTTATATTGCCCTCTCGGATAACCTCAAGGCTTTCACTTTGATATAATACTTTCGGCTCGGTGTTACACCCTGCGAATACCAACACACACAGGCACAAAAGCAATACAAGAGCGGTCTTATTGTTCATTCGCCTGCACCTCTTTTTTTGCTTCTCGGAGTTCCTTTTTCAATCGGTTGATCTCAATTCGTTGATCGTTGCACTTGTTTTCCCATTGCCTTATTTTATCTCTCAAAAGCTCTATGAGAAGTTTGTCATATTCAGTCATCATTATCACCTCTTTTCATTTCTTCAAAAACCTTTATGGCTTTTTCGATTTGTCTTGTTTCCTTTTGCAGTTTTGCGAGCTTTTTATAGTAAAATCTCAAAACCTCATCAATATATAAATTCATTTCTTCCATGTAAATTTGCTCCTTTTCGGTCTATATTTTTACTGTGTTTTTGCTGTGTGTATGTTTCATAGACTTTATAGATTTTTTGAAAAAATGAGCTTTTGTCTATAAAGTCTATAATACTATATCTTAACAAAAGTATTGACTTTTACGGCAGATCGTCCACTAAATCGGATATTGTTTCCGCTTGGTAAATACTAAATCCGTTCCGTGTTCGGTTGTTATATTTCACGGTTTTGCCTGTTTGAATTGTGATGCCCTCACGTTTGAGAGGGTACGCAATGCCGTCAATAGCTCTCTTTGGTTGCCCACTACCGAAAATGTCCGCTCCGTGTAAATCTTTCATTTCGTCATAGCTGACATTCACGGTCTTGCCCTTGCAGGCATGCTCTCGGATAACCTCAATCAATGCAAAATTTGTTTCGTCCTGTTCGTTCTGCTGATTGATTATCTCATACGGTGTTTTTCTCCACCTTGCCGCTTCTTCAAGCGTCTTTCGTGTTATGTCGCTAAACCCTGCCCATTGACAGCCGCCGTCCGTGGTTATTCGATATTTGACGGATTTGCCTGCCTCTGCATAGTTGCTTTTTGTATGTACCACAATTCGCTCATCTTTGGCAGACGGCAGATCATTGAAAATCACTCGCATGGCTGAACGTGCGGCATTTATAAAGTCCGTTGAGCCTGTGGCGGCATTATTGGCATTTTCGCCCTGTGCTCGTTTGTTGACGTGTGATACAAGCACCATACCGCACTCGCAGGCTTTTGCCATGTTTGCAAGACGTTGAAAGACAGGACGGACAGCGTTTACTCGGTTTATATCAACGTCAGCACCTAAAAACGCATGCCACGGATCAATAATAACAAGGCGTGGCTTGTACCGCTTTATCGTTGCCATAAAATCGTCATAGCCGTCTGTAAAGTTCATTCCCTCGGAGTCCATGCAATCAAGGATATAAACCCTCTGCAAGTCCGCTCCTGACGCAATGAGCCTTTTTTTCAGTAGTTCGCCTCTGTCCTCTGCCGATATAATCAGGGTGTTTGACGGAGAGGGTGTTTCTGCCGCTTCGTTGCTCGGTAGCCATTCGCCACGGCTGATAGTTGCCGCAATACCACAGCAGAAAATCGTTTTGCCTGTACCGCCGTCAGCCATAAGGACAGTATAATCACCGATAGGGATATACGGAGTCCAAACAAACTCGGTCTTATCATCTCCAAACTCTGCGGCACTCTTGGCATTGAATGAGCCGCCCTCAAGGGCGTTTTCCCTCTCTGCCTGCTGTTGTTTTCTCGGTATGCCTGACAGATCATACAAGCGGTCTATTGCACCCTTTAAGTCCGTTTTTTCAACCGCCATTATATAATCAATGATAGAGCCGCCCACGTGTCCGCACGCTCCAAAACAAAAGAATGTGTTTGTGTCATGGAAATATACAAGGTCTTTTTTGTGTCCGCATATTTCGCAACATTCAAACATAGCACTTTTTGAATTGTTGAAAACGGTCTTTCCGTTCCGCTCTTGCAGATATGCGAAAAAGGGAAAATCACGCTTTAACCGCTCAAGCTCCATATCGTCAGGCTTTGCCTGCCTTGCCTGTGGTGGCTTGTATATGCTCATGATGCTTTCAATGCTAACCGTAGCAGATAGATCACAGATGCAAACATCTTTATTTGTGCCGAAAAATATACGGTCTGCGTTTGTGCATGATGTGTCACTTTGAGGGAATACCTTTACAAGCGTTTCGGCTATTGCCGCCCTCAAAAAAGTATTGGTTACGGTTTCGCTCATAATAAAGCAAAGTCTAAATTTTGGCTTTTGCTCGGTGTGGGAAAAACTATAATAAAGGAATGCAGGCGGCAAATTGTACCGTTCGCATAGCTCAAGAGCCTTTTCTACCGTTAAAATTGGCTTGTCCTTATCGTTGTCAATATCCACCATGAAAAGCTGTTGACTTATCCAATTTTCAGCCTTGCACCCTTTTCCGTCCATTACGGCAGGGCTGACGCTGTGTCCTCTTTGTATATAGGAAACAATTTCTTTCGGCGTCAGGTCTTGAGGGATTGACTTTTGCGTGCGTATCTTGATGTCTGCTATATATTCTTTTGGCTTTGCGGTGTAGCCTTTTGTGTCAATGTGTACTTGCAATCGCATTCACCACCTTTTCGCTTGCCGTCAGCATTGCTCTCCTGCCTGCCTGTCAAGCCATTTCTTGAGGCTATCCACAGGAATGATTATACGCCGCTCTGATACACGAATAGCAGGAAAACCGTCTTTGCGTGATAACTCATAAGCAACAGGACGGCTAATACCGAGAGCCGCCGCCATTTCGTCAACGGTGAATGTCAGCTTTTCATTTGTCATTCTTCTTTGCCTCTCTTTCCGCCATGGTACGCTCGGCACGTCTTTGCCAATAGGTTGCTTGATGCTGTTTTACCTTGTCTTTGTTGTTTGCTCTCCATTCTCGGAAATATGCAAGTTTTTCCTCTCTTGCAAGTTCTTCAATGGTTTTCTTCTTGTCAATTTTCAAAATATCATCTCCTTTTTCGTTTTTTTCTTTTTTTCTATTGACATTTCTTTTTCCCTGTGATATAATTATACCACAAAAATGGACAATTACAAGGACACAAAATATCCATTTTGAAAAGGAGACAATAAAACATGGAATATTTAACGGACATAACGGAGATAGGCAAACGCCTGCAAAAGAGAAGAAAAATGTTTTTTAAGTCACAAGACGAATTTGCAGAGGCTTTGCAAATTGCTGATCGAAAAACCGTGGGGAATTGGGAAACAGGAACGGTATCAATACCAATAAATAGGTTAGCCGATATTTGTAAATTGCTTGACTGTGATATGGATTATCTTTTCGGAAAAATAGATATTCCAAAAAATAGCACTTGCAATGTTATGGAAGAAACAGGATTGAGTCAAACTGCGGTGGAAAAAATAATCGCATGGAAAAATACAGACGATTATCATCGTTTTTGGGGAGATATTATTTCCGCAATAATAGAGTCGGAAAATGCAGAAAGTCTGCTCTCTTATATTGATCAAATAAATGGTTTTTCAAAGTGGGAAGCAAGAGCGGCAAACGAAAACAATGCTAATTTGGCATTAGATATGATAGATTTACAAACGTCAAGGCTTTGGTATGCGTCAAAAATTTTTACAGATATTATTGAAGATATGAGTCACAAAGAACGAATGAAGGAGATCGAAAAGAATGGCTAATACAAAATTACGCAATGCAAAGGGTAACGGCTCGATCAGGCAGAGAGAAAACGGCACGTGGGAAGCTCGGTGTACCATTGACGGCAAACGCCGCAGTTTTTACGGAGAAAAACAAGCCGATGTATTAAAGGCAATGAGAGCGGCACAAAAGGCGTCCGATGATGGTACATATTTTGAGCCTACACGCTTGACGGTTGCAAAGTGGCTTGATATATGGCTGACGGAGTATATAGAGCCGTCTTGCAAGCCGCTCACGTTCTCCACCTACAAGAGCCGCATTGATACGCATATCAAGTCCGCTCTCGGTAAAATCAAGCTCACGTCATTGAATGCGACTCACATACAGACGTTTTATAATGATCTGTTAAGGGTGAAGCAATTACAGCCGAAAACGATCAAGAATGTTCACGGCATATTGCACAAGGCACTTGAACAGGCTTTGAAGCTCCGATATATTGGTATCAACCCTGCGGACGCTTGCACCTTGCCCCGAATTGAGAAAAAAGAAATAAGCCCACTCTCCGAAAAAGAAATAGCCGCCTTTTTGGGTGCTATTCAGGAGAATGAGCCTTTGAAAAATCTATTTACTGTGGCATTGTTCACAGGTCTGCGAGAGGGAGAAATTTGCGGTCTGTCTTGGGAGTCCGTCAATTTCCATGACGGCACGATCACCGTCAAGCAACAGCTTTGCAAAGAAAAGGTAAAAGGCGGTCAGCATTACATAGCCGCCACAAAGAACGATAAAAGCAGGGTGCTGACGGTTGCTCCGTTTGTTATGGAGATATTGAGAGCCGTCCGACAAGAGCAGATGCAAAATCATCTTGCCTGCGGTCTTGCATGGCAAAATGAGTATAACCTTGTATTCACGGACAGGTCAGGTCACTTTATCGTGCCGCAGACGGCACTCAAACGCTTCAAGGCGGTGGCGAATAAGATCGGACGCCCTGACGCACGTTTCCACGATCTCCGTCACACATACGCCGTCACAGCATTGCAAGAGGGTGACGATGTGAAAACGGTACAGCAAAACCTCGGTCACGCCACGGCAAGTTTTACGCTTGATGTGTACGGTCACGTTTCCGAAAAAATGAAGCGTGAAAGTGCGGCGAGAATGCAATCTTATTTTGAAAAAATCAACGCCTAAAAATCTATAAGGGGTATAATAAGGGGTACAAAATCCCGACAAAAAGGAAAAGACACAACATATAGTGTAATTAGAGTCAATCTAATACTATATATTGTGTCTTTTTTGGCGGAGAAGGAGAGATTTGAACTCTCGCGCCGGTTACCCGACCTACACCCTTAGCAGGGGCGCCTCTTCACCAACTTGAGTACTTCTCCTCGGTGAAGTGATTTCTCACTTATTTAGCTTTCAGCATTATAGCATAAGTCCGGCTTTTTTGCAATAGGTAAAATATGAATTTTTTGTTAACAATGCTGGGTTAGTTCTGAATTATAGTTGTTTTGCAATATTTTGTTTATACATAGTTTTTTATTGACGTAAGTATTGAAAATCATCACCGTTTA
>JAZSMJ010000068.1:0-70372 GCA_045535815.1 Eubacteriales bacterium | reverse complement strand
TCAAGAGTTAGTCCTTCCACCCTAAAAAAGAACCTGGCGTTGATCAACGCCAGGCCTAAAAAAGTTTTAAATTTTAAAAATCCCTTGGATTTATTTGAAGATTCTATCAAAAAGTGTTGCACTTAGTTTGACAATTCATCTTAAAGTATGCTCTGAAGGAACTGTCTGAGTCTGGGGTGCTGGGGATTGGTAAATATCTCCTCGGGAGTGTTATCCTCTGCGATAATTCCGTCGCACATAAATACCACTCTGTCTGCGACCTCACGTGCAAAGCCCATCTCGTGCGTTACGCATATCATGGTCATACCGTCCTTTGCCAGACGCTTCATAACCTCAAGCACCTCGCCTACGAGCTCGGGGTCGAGCGCAGACGTAGGCTCGTCAAAAAGCATTATCTTGGGCTGCATTGCAAGTGCTCTTGCAATCGCAACTCTCTGCTGCTGACCGCCCGACAGTCTTGCAGGATATTCGTTTGCCTTGTCGGAAAGTCCTACCTGCTCAAGAAGATCAAGGGCTATCTTTTCTGCTTCGTCCTTCTTCATCTTCTTGACCTTTATCGGCGCTAACATTACGTTTTCAAGCACGGTCTTGTGAGGGAAAAGATTGAATCTCTGGAAAACCATTCCCATCTCAAGCATAAGCGCCTTGTGCTTTACAGGCTCTATACGTTCTACAGTCTTATCGTGCTCACGGTGGAGGAAAAGCTGTTCCTCTATAAAGATCTTTCCGCTCGTAATCTTTTCAAGCTGATTGAGAGAACGGAGATAGGTCGACTTACCGGCACCGGACGGTCCGATTATAACCACCACTTCTCCGGGCTCAACGGTGAGATTTATATCCTTAAGTACCTCAAGTTCACCGAAGCTCTTGCTGAGGTGTTCAGTTCTGATTATTGACATATTTTAACACCTCCGTTTATTCGTATATCGAGAATTTCTTCTCGAGCGCGTTGAATACTATTGAGAATACCCACGTTATAAGCAGATAAACTATCATAGCGGGAAGGAATACGAGATACGAGCCCTGACCTGCTATAGTCTTGGAGATAGTGGTGATATCCTGCATTGATATTACAGTTACTATCGATGCATCCTTGAGCACCATAATAAACTCATTCGCTATCGGAGGAACAAGTCTGCGGAAGGTCTGCGGAATGATTATGTTTGACATAACCTGACCGCCCGTAAGACCGAGTGCCTTACCTGCTTCGCTTTGACCCTTATCGATAGACTGTATTGCAGCTCTTACTATCTCTGCGCAGTATGCGGCAGAGTTTAAGCTGAAGGTGACGAATGCACAGATGAACGCTCCCCATATCGTAGCCTGTCCGTTATCTGATATAATGCCCGATAAAAGTCCTCTCCAGCTGAAGTTGAACCATGCCGGAAGCAGATAATATATACAGAGAAGCTGCAGCATAAGAGGCGTGCCTCTGAATACAAAAATATATGCGCTGCACGGACCGCTTATCCATTTTTTAGGAGACATCTTACCAAGCGCTAAAAGCGTACTGAGCAAAAGGCCTGCCATAACCGACGTGACGGTAAGGAATATGGTCAGCTTAGCTCCGTATACTATAGGCTGACCTATACCGAGAATACGGTAGGTATAATTAATAAGGTTTGCGGCATTGTTATGCGGACCTACGTCCATTATCTGACCGAAAAAGCCTATGTAGTTTTCAGTCTCCATACCCTTTTTCTCATAGCGAACGAGCTTGATGACAAAAAGGTTATTGAGCGTTTCGGTAACGTTAAAGGTGCCGTTTTTTTCATCCTGCGCTATTGCTGCCTTCATAGCTTCGGTAGCGCTGTCCTGAAGATCTGTCATAGGAGGTGCGGCTATACCGAGCACCGTTATAATAACAAGCATAACTGCTGCTATCGACAGCAGTATCTTCGTTTTCTTTTTGTAGTTTGCGGGATTAAGTTTAGTCAGTATTTTATTCATTATTTTTTCCTTAAATCAGGGTATGGCACATGTCGTGTTGAGCGGCCATGTGCCATACTTAATTTTTATCGGCTCTTATTTCTTTGCGATTACTACGGACTGGTAGTTCTGAATATAAGGATCAGAGAAGCTCATTGTAAGCTTACGCTCATCGTTTATAGATACAGCGGAGCATACGCAGTCATAGTTCTGGTCGATACCAAGGAATATGCCTTCCCAAGCGGTGTTGATAAATTCAACCTCAAGACCGAGCTTTGCGGCAATACCCTTCATAAGATCGATATCAAAGCCAACGGGAGTAACACCGTCAGATGCGTAATCCTCGAAAGGCGGATAACCGATCTCGGCACCTACAAGGAGCTTACCCTCGGACATAAGTGTTATTGCGCTTGTATCAACTGTCTTTTCTGTGGGCATCTGAACTTCAACAGAAGCGTCACCGAACCACTTGTTTACAAGTGCGTCAACGTAGCCCTCAGCCTTGAGCTCGGAAAGAGCCTGGTTTACAGCTGTCTGAAGTGCGCTGTTTTCAAGTCCCATAGCCACGCCGAATTCTTCAGCGTTATCGCTCTGCTTCCATGCGATCTCATACTTGTCGCCGTTCGTTGCAACGTAGCCTTCAGCAACCGTGCTGTCGCATACTACTGCGTCGATTTCGCCGTTTGCAAGCTGTGTGAAGCAGTTGAGTATCTTCTCGTTGGGAAGAACGGTAGCTTCAAGCTCGCCGGATTCGATAAGTGCTGTGATGATGTCATCGGAAACTGTTCCGCCCTGGAATGAAAGGGTGAGACCGTTAAGATCGGAGAAGCCGTTTATAACGAGCTTTTCGCCGTCATCCTCTTTGCCGCAGGATGCAAATACTGCAACGCATCCGATAAGCATTACTGCTGTAAGTAAAAGTGATATAATTCTTTTCATTGAATTATCCTCCTGTAAAAAATATCGTGATCTTTTAAGACTGTACCTATTCTAATACATAAAAACCGATTTGTCAATAGGAAATTCACCATTTTGTATATTTATACGAATAAAACAGCAAAAAGAGAGTTTGTTTATCAATTATAATGTATATTTTTTGCATTTTTAGTCCAAGCAATGCATTTTATTCATTTTTGTATGCATAATGCATATAAAGGCATGGGCGAATTTTTTATATAAATATCTTGAAACGGAAAATAATAAGTGTTATAATATTATATTAGAAATAAATTCAGCAAAGGATGCGATTTTATGATAAAGATTGATATTTTCTCCGGTTTTCTCGGAGCAGGAAAAACAACGCTTATAAAAAAGCTTATAAAGGAAGCCTACAGCGGTGAAAAGCTGGTGCTTATAGAAAATGAGTTCGGCGAGATCGGTATTGACGGCGGATTTATGCAGGACGCAGGCATTGAGATAACCGAGATGAATTCCGGTTGTATATGCTGCAGTCTTGTCGGAGATTTCGGAGTTGCGCTTGAAAAGGTAATAAGCGAATATACTCCCGACCGTATACTTATAGAGCCGTCGGGCGTCGGCAAGCTGAGCGACGTTATACGTGCCGTTCAGGACATCAAATCCGATAAGATAAAGCTAAACAGCTTTACTACGGTAGTTGATGCCAACAAGTGCCGTATGTATATGAAGAACTTCGGTGAATTCTTCAATAATCAGATAGAGCACGCAAGCACTATCATCATGAGCCATACTACCAACCTTTCAAATGAAAAGATAGAAAAGGCAGTTGCTCTTCTCAAGGAGATAAATGCTGACTGCGAGATCGTTACTACACCCTGGGAACAGCTTACCGGTGCACAGATACTTTCTGCAATAGAGCATACGGATACGCTCTGCGATGAGCTTGAGCATCTTGCAAAGGAAAGCGCTCACCATCACGGGCATCACCATCACGACCATGATCACGAATGCTGCGAGCATGAGCATCATCATCACGACCACGATCACGAGTGCTGCGAGCATGAGCATCATCATCACGACCACGATCACGAATGCTGTGAGCATGAGCACCATCATCACCATCACGATCACGAGTGCGGATGCGGATGCGGTCACGATCACGACCACCATCACCACCACGCAGATGAGGTGTTCACAAGCTGGGGAGTTGAAACTCCCAAGAAATTCACCGCCGAGTTCATTTCCAGCGCTTTTGAAGCACTTATGGACGAGGGCAAATACGGCTTTATACTTCGTGCCAAGGGTATCGTTCCCGCACAGGACGGAAGCTGGATCCATTTCGACTACGTTCCCGGTGAGCCCGACGTCAGAAGCGGCGCTGCTTCAACTATCGGCCGTTTGTGCATAATCGGATCAAAAATAAACGAAGAAAATATACGCAGTCTTTTTGAAGTCTGAGGACTGCTTTACAGGTGACACAATATGACACAGGAAATACCCGTATATCTCTTTACCGGATTTCTTGAATGCGGTAAAACCAAGTTTATTCAGGAAACTCTTGAGGATCCCAAGTTCAATTCAGGAGAAAAAACGCTTCTCGTAGTTTGTGAGGAAGGCATTGAGGAATACGATCCTTCCCTCTTCGCTTCGGACTGCGTTACTGTAGAGACCGTTGACTCAGAGGATCTTCTGACTCCCGGACTTCTTCTTAAGATGCGTCGCAGAAGCGATGCAACAAGAGTCATAATTGAATACAACGGCATGTGGCAGTTATCCTCTATATATAACGCACTTCCCGAGGAATGGCCGGTTTATCAGCAGATGTTCTTTGCCGATGCAACAACCATAATGAACTACAATGCGAACATGAGAAGCCTTGTGGTCGACAAGATCCAGAACGCAAGCCTTGTCGCATTCAACCGCATTCCTGCCGGATTTGACGTAATGGAGCTTCACAAGCTGGTCAGAGGACTTTCGAGGGCAGTTGACATAATTTACGAGCACGCTGACGGAAAAATTGAATATGATGATATCGAGGACCCTCTGCCCTTTGATATAGACGCTCCGATTATCGAGATCGAGGACCGTGACTACGCTCTTTGGTACAGAGATCTTGGAGACAATATGAAAAGCTACAACGGAAAGACTGTCAGATTTAAGGGCGTTGTTGCCAAAAACGATCAATATCCCGATGATTTCATATTCGTCGGCAGACATATTATGACCTGCTGTGTTGACGATATCGCATACAGCGGTCTTGCGGTCAAGGGTAAGGGTATAGATAACTTTAAATCGTACGACTGGGTCATAGTTGAAGCAAAGATAAAGCTTGAAAAGCACAAGGCCTACAATTCCAAGGGACCCGTGCTCTATCTTGATTCCATAGAGCTCTCAGCTCAGCCCGACGACCCGGTTGCAACCTTCTATTGATCCTTTGAAATAATATGCTTTGGATAATTCTTGTTCTGTTTTACGGTGCAGCAAAGGGCGCACGCGAGCTGTTAAAGAAGCGTGCGCTTTTTGATTTCACTTCAATCGAGGTGCTGTTTGCCTATACCTTTATATCATTTTTGATGGTATTGCCAAACATACCGAGTGCGCAGATACCAAATGCAGAAAACTGCGCACTTATAGTTCTTAAATCCCTTTGCGTATTCGGTGCGTTTGCGCTCAGCTTTCACGCCTTGAAGCATCTGCCGGTCAGCCTGTACGGGGTGGTAGACCTTTCGAGAGTTTTGTTTTCAACCTTGCTCGGAGTCTTTATTCTAAACGAAACGCTCTCGCTTTTCGGGGTTATCGGTCTCGTGCTCGTCAGCGCAGGTCTTATTATGCTAAAGCTTCCGAGAAAAAAGGCCTTATCTGAGGATAACGCAAAGAAAAGAAATATCAGCATAGCTCTTATGCTGATATCCTGCATTATGAATTCGACCTCGGGTACGCTCGATAAGATAATAATGTCACAGCTAAATTCAAAGCAGCTTCAGTTCTGGTTTATGCTTCTTCTGCTGCTGTTTACGTCGGTATACGTTTTGATAACGCACAGCAAAATACGCTTCGTAAGGCTTATAAAGGATATAAGAATATGGCTGATGAGCCTTTTGCTGATAGCTGCTGACCGTGCGCTTTTTGAGGCTTGTGCTCAGAGCTCAAGCATGGTAACGCTGATGGCTCTGCTTAAGCAGTCGAGCGCCGTGGTAGTAATAGCAGGCGGAAGGATATTCTTTAAGGAAAAGGATACTGCATACAGACTGCTTTGCGCCGCAGTGATAATATGCGGTATAGCAGTTGCTCTTCTCTAAAAAGCAAGGAGATACTTATATGAAAATACTCGTAAGTGCCTGTCTGCTCGGCGAGCGCTGCCGATATGACGGCATGTCAAAGCCGGAATCGGATATAATCGCACTCGAGGGGCGTCATGAGCTTATACCCGTCTGTCCAGAGGTACTCGGCGGTCTTCAGACGCCAAGAGCGCCTGCTGAGATATGCGGCAGCCGTGTAATCAACAGCGAAGGCAAGGACGTTACCGCACAGTATTCTCTCGGTGCGCAAAAAGCGCTTGAAATCGCACTTGAAAACGGATGTACGCTTGCTATACTGAAAGAAAAAAGCCCATCCTGCGGAAAAGGACGGGTATACGACGGCAGCTTTTCAAGGTCGCTCAAGGTCGGAGACGGGATAACCGCAGCTCTGCTTATCTCAAACGGCATAACCGTTATAGGTGAGTCGGAAAAGGATATTATAAGTTCACTTTAACTATTATCGCAAGGAAATATCTTTATGAAAAAAATCAAATTTTTACCCCAGCTCGCTCTTTTTGCCGCCGCACTTATCTGGGGAACGTCATTCGTACTTATGAAAAACTCGGTGGACGTTTTTCCGCCGTTTATGCTTCTCGGGGTCCGTTTCACAATAGGCTCCGCAATACTTATACTTATTTTTTGGAAAAAGTTCAGCACCACAGACGTCAGCCATCTGTGGAGGGGCGTTGTTATTGGAGTATTCCTTTTTGCAGCATACGCTACCCAGACCATAGGTATCACCGATACCACTCCCGGTAAAAATGCATTTCTTACCGCATCGTACTGCATAATGGTGCCCTTTATGGCGTGGATAGTAAACAGGGTAAGACCCTCGATCTACAACTTCATAGCGGCAGTTATCTGCCTTTCGGGTATAGGTCTCGTTTCGCTCAAGGGCGGATTCACAATGAGCTTCGGAGACAGCTTTACTCTTATCGGCGGATTTTTCTTTGCTGCACATATGATAGCAATATCCAAGCTCAGCCGTGACCACGATCCCGTAATACTAACCATACTTCAGTTTGCGACCTCGGCGGTGCTTTCGTGGATCTTCTCAGCGTGCTCTGAGAGCTGGAGTATTTCTGCTTCTGCATCAAGCTGGACCTGGCTTTTCTATCTTGCGGTATTCCCTACCGCCCTCTGCCTTCTTTTGCAGAACGTCGGACAAAAAGGAACCTCCCCTTCTGCCGCATCGCTTATTCTCAGTCTTGAGTCGGTATTCGGCATAATATTCTCGCTCATTTTTTATGCAGACGAGGAATTCACTCTTCGTCTGGCTATAGGCTTCATTATGATATTTATCGCCATCGTCATTTCCGAAACACAGCTTTCGTTCCTTAAGAGAAAATCAAAAGGATAACAAAAGAAAAAATTACCTATAATATATCGCCTCTATCCGATAATACTAATATCGGACGGAGGCGATTATTTTATGAAAAAAGATGATTTTCCAATAACCGATCCATTCAAGCATGAGCCGTATGAAAACGACCTTATGAGCGGCTCGGTGGTATCGAGCACGGAATGCACGGGGCTTGCAAGAATAATGCCGGAGGATGAGGACGAAACACAGTCCTATGAGGATATTTATAATATCCCGCTGACTCCGTATGAATTCCCCGATAAACATCCGCCAAGGGAGATACCTTCAAAAAAGCAGAAAAAAAGCTGACGTCATTTTAATACCGATCAGTTTCACATCTGAACACCTCTAAAAAAACAAAACGGACCGATGGTCCGTTTTGTTTTTTATTTTGCTACTTCTTAAGTCTTTCTACTTCTTTTGCATCCGGGGTAACGTAGGCTGTCCAGTTGGTGGTATAGATAACGAATCCCGGCTTTGAGCCTCCCGGCTTCTTTACGTATCTCGCTTTGGTGTAGTCCACCGCAACGTTTACCCCGTCAGACGCCTTTGAATAACGCGCCGCAATCATTGCCGCCTGGGTGAAATCCATCTCTCCCGGCTCGTCGTCACAGATGAGAAGAACGTGGGAGCCCGGCATATTCTTTACGTGGAACCAATAGTCGTTCTTATCTGCAAGCTTTGTGGTTATATAATCGTTCTGCGTGTTATTCTTACCGCACAGAACTCTGTATCCGCCGTCGGTCACGAATTCAAGCGGCTTTGAGGCGCTCATCTTTTTTACGGCATAGTTCTTCATTTTGGAGGCATAGCCCGAACGGTATAGCTCGTCTCTTATCTCGGCAAGGTCTGCCTCGTTTTCCGCCTTGACAAGCGCTTCAAAAACGGTGTATATATACTCAAGCTCTGACTTTGATATCTCAAGCTGCTTTGCAACCTCGATCTGCGCCGCCTTTGCTTTGTTATAGTATTTGTAATAACGCTGTGCGTTCTGCGCAGGTGTGAGCCTTGAATCAAGCGTGACGGTCACGGTTGGCATATTCTCGTCTGAATAATCTACAAGCTCAGCGCTGGTCATACCTCTTGACAGCATATACATATTAGCCGTTATAAGGTCGCCGTTTCGCTTATATACCTCCTTCTCCTCACTCGCCTTGATATCGTTTTCCTGAGCAGCTATCTTCCTTCTCAGATGTGCCTCTGCATTTGTAAGGAGCTTCATTATATCGGACGAGCGCTGCTTTATACGTTCTATCTTTTCACGCTTTGCGAAATATCCGTCTATCAGCGCACCGAAGGATCCGGTATCCTCCGTATCGGCAGAAATACCGTACTGCTTTATAGGCATAAAGCTGTATTCAAACGGCTTTCCGCTTTCATCTTTAATAAGTATTGGTGTAAAGTCTGCATTCCTTATAACGTCGCAAACGGCTGAAAAGGCATTCCACAGCGACTGTGCACTTATCTCATCACCTGCAAGATATGCTATCTCACGGGATATAAGCGGAGATATTCCTATAAAATTATTAAGTATAAATTTATCTGCGGGAGCGTCAAATCCCTTTTTCTCAAAAAGAGAATAAAACTCGTCCCGTTCCATACTCAAGGGGTCTGTCTTGCCCTCCTGAGACGGAGGCATTTCGTATATCATACCCGGAAGCACCTGTCTCAGACGGCTGGTGGTGAAATCAACCGTCTTGACAGCTCCGAGCACCTTTTTTTCTTCATTTGTAAATATGATATTACTGCACTTGCCCATTATCTCGGCTATGATATATCTTTTGGAGATAAATCCCATCTCGTCATAGCCTTCAAATTCAAATTCAAGCACTCTCTCAAATCCGAGCTGAGTAATATTCTGCAGCCTAGACCCTGTCAGATGCTTTCTCAAAAGCATACAGAACATAGGTGCAGACTGCGGATTTTCCTTTTGCACAGCCGTCAGATTTACTCTTGCGCTTCCGACACCTGCCGAAAGGCAGAGCCTGTAATTCTCTCTGCCGCTGTGCATAACAAGCACTATTTCATCCTTTTCGGGCTGCTGTACCTTTTCGACTCTTGCTCCGGTCAGCTTTATTCTGAGTTCGTTTGCAACTGCGGCAACCATGCCGGCGTCAAATGCCATTTTCTATTCTCCGATCAAAATCAAATCTCATAGCAGACGTAATAATATGCGTCTGCATCGTGTGTAAAGCCTGCCTTTAAGGCGATCCTTTCAGATGAAGGATTGTCACTCTCGCAGGTGTACGAGCCGCCCATTCCGTTTGAAATAAGCCAAAGCGCAAGAGCACATACGTTTGACGTTCCGTACCCCCTGCCCTCATAGCCCTGTGCGGTGGTGGCGGTTATCTCGGGCATTATATCTCCGTCCTCGTGCGGATTTAAGGTTGCCACGGAAACTATCTTACCGTCCTCTACTGTAACGAAGGCAATATCCGTATCTATCGGAAGGTCTGTCAGATTTTCCATATCCTCTATGCCGCTGATCTCCTGCGCAGAAACGGTATTCTCCTGTATAAGCTCGCAATAAAGCTCATCTGCCTCAAGCTCGGATATATCGGGCACCGAATAAACGTGAAGCGTATTCTTACGTGTTTGCTCATCCGCCTCATATCCGTATTCTCTTACCTTATCCTTTATCTGCGAATGGATAAGCTCTATCGTCTCCTCTGATATAAGAGCACCCGAATGATCCCTCTCAAGCATTTCGGCAGTATTTTTAAATGAAGGATAGACGAATATCTCCTCTCTTCCGTCCTTATAGCAAATAACGTCAATAGGGATAACGAGGTTGTATTTTTGCTCTGTCATCGGGCTTTCGTCATCAATACGTATCATATACTTTCTCCAATAAATATGAAGTTTATCATTCCGTAATTACCAGATATTTATTAAGCCGCTTATGTCTTACCGCCTTCAGCATACCCGGGAGCATTTTTGAATGACTGCGCAGGCTGTACGGCAGCTTGCTGCAGGGCAAAAGATCTGCTGCCCTTTGAAGTATTGCCTTCTCCTCGCTCTCGCTCATATGCCCCAGAAGATTTTCAATAACGTGACAGTCGTATGCCGTTATACTGAGGGGATCCTTTTTCAGATATTCGCAAAGCAGTGCGTTTGCATAAACTGCGGAGTATATATTATCCGCAAACTCATCCTCCGCTACTCCTCGCATTGAACAGAGAGAGCTGTAGAGCGAAGCGAGCTCATCCTTACCGTAGGACATACAGAACTCATTTTCAACTATCAGACCCAGCACGTACGCTCTGAGATAAAAGATGCCCCTAAGACCGTACGGAGGAGAATATATGGGATACTCCGCACCTTCGCATATCATCTGCGGAAAGTATTCTGTATCGTACTGTCTGAGTGCGTTTTTCAGAGTGCATTCAAGCGTTTGTGAATATACTCTGCAGTCGATGGGCAGCCTCGTCTGCCTTGCCTTAACCAATAGCGCCATAGTCTCAGCGACAGTCTTTTTGAGCAGTTTTACTCCTTCGGCTCTGATATCCTGCAAGGGTCTTGAAATGAGTGCCTTCACTGCTTCCATATGCGAATCAAGTGAACGAAGATACACGTCAAATATAAAAAGCTGACCCGAAAATATATCTGCATCGGGTCTGATGCCGATATATTTGTCATATCCCTTCATTATCTCGCCGAAAAGCTCACTCATGCCGTTTCTCACCGTTTGCATTTCAGCTTGGGATATAACACCGCACCGCACCGCTTCCGATAGGATACTGCGTGTGTAATCGGAATTTTTTATGTTCTTTTCGTCAAATTCAAATTTATCCAAAATACTGTCCATGATATACGTTCTTTACCGCTTTGCCAAAAAAATTAAATCAAAAAATGCTTGACATCCGAAAAAGTCTGTGCTATACTCATTAAAAGGCATAGAAAGGCTTTTTTTCGTGATATTTAACTTTATCAGTCTATCACAAAAAGTCCCTTTTGTCAAGGAAGTGCCCGGATACAGGACATGTCTTTTGCGATTATTTTACGCACAGAGAACGGAGTCTGCAGGCTGAAAGCTCCGCCGTAAAACCGTAAGAGGTACCACCGGTATCCTACGTTAATATGTTCTTAAATGAGTTAAACTCTCGGGTGGAACCGTGCGGATAACTATGAATCCACACCCCGGCAGACCTTTTCGGTCTGCCGTTTTTTGTTGAAAAAAAATAATTTTAGATATACCGCATATTGCGGAAAATGGAGGTTTATTTATGAAAACAGCTTACGAATTTCTTAAAGATGCCGGCCTTATGAGCCGTGCCGTTATCGCTGCCGAGGTAAACGGAGCTACAGTTGCTCTCACCTGCGAGATAGGTGATAACGATACCGTTAAGCCTCTGACATTTGAAGACGCAGAAGGCAAAAAGGTTTTCTGGCATACCGCATCCCATATTCTTGCGCAGGCAGTCAAGCGCCTTTACCCCGATGCAAAGCTGACTATAGGTCCGTCCGTTGACAACGGATTCTATTACGATATCGACAGCGATACCGCCTTCTCCCCCGATATCCTTGAAAAGATAGAGGGTGAGATGGCTAAGATAGTAAAGGAAGACCTTAAGATCGAAAGATTTACCCTTCCGAGAGATGAAGCTAAAAAGCTTATGGAAGAAAAGAACGAGCCCTACAAGGTTCTTCTTATAGACAGAATTCCCGAGGGAGACGATATCTCCTTCTACCGCCAGGGCGACTTCGTTGATCTGTGCGCAGGCCCGCACCTCTTCTCTACCGGTGCGGTTAAGGCATTCAAGCTTACGCAGTGCACGGGCGCTTACTGGGAAGGAAACTCGAACAATAAAGTCCTTCAGAGAGTATACGGTACTGCATTCCCCAAGAAGGACGAGCTGAACGCTTATCTTGAGCAGGTTGCTGAGGCAAGAAAGAGAGACCACAACAAGCTCGGACGTGAGCTCGAATACTTCACGACCGTTGACGTTATCGGTCAGGGTCTGCCGATAATGCTCCCCAAGGGCGCAAGAACTATACAGATACTTCAGAGATTCGTTGAGGACGAGGAACAGAGAAGAGGTTATCTTCTGACAAAGACTCCTCTTATGGCAAAGTCTGACCTTTATAAGATCTCCGGTCACTGGGATCACTACCTTGACGGAATGTTCGTTCTCGGAGATCCCAACGATGAAACCAAGGAATGCTTTGCATTAAGACCTATGACCTGCCCCTTCCAGTATCAGGTATTCTTAAACAAAAAGCGTTCGTACAGAGATCTCCCCATGAGACTTGGCGAAACGTCAACCCTCTTCCGTAACGAGGATTCGGGCGAGATGCACGGTCTTATAAGAGTGCGTCAGTTTACAATATCCGAAGGACATCTAATCCTTACTCCCGATCAGCTCGAGGAGGAATTCAAGGGCTGTCTTGACCTTGCGGTTTATATGCTCAAGACTCTCGGACTTTACGAGGACGCATCCTTCAGATTCTCTCAGTGGGATCCCAACAACACTGCTAAGTACGAAGGAACTGCGGAGCAGTGGGATGAGGCTCAGCGCATAATGGGTGAGCTTCTTGACAAGCTCGGCATCGACTATAAGATAGGTATAGACGAGGCGGCATTCTACGGACCTAAGCTCGATATCCAGATAAAGAACGTTTACGGTAAGGAAGATACCCTTATTACCATACAGATAGATATGCTTCTCGCAAAGAAGTTCGGTATGGAGTATACTGACAGCAATAACCAGGCCGCTACTCCTTACATTATCCACAGAACCTCCCTCGGATGCTACGAGAGAACGCTTGCGCTTCTTATCGAAAAATATGCAGGCGCACTTCCTCTCTGGATGGCTCCCACTCAGATCAAGCTTCTTCCCATCGGAAACGATCACGTTGCATATGCAGAAGAGTTCAAGAAAGAGCTTGAAAAGAACGGCATGAGAGTTGAGCTTGATGCAAGAAACGAAAAGATCGGCTATAAGATAAGAGAAGCACAGCTTCAGAAGGTACCTTATATGCTCGTTATCGGTGAAAAAGAGGTTGCTGACGGCACGGTTGCGGTACGTCAGAGAGGCGGTGTCGATAAGGGCGTTATGTCCAAGGCAGACTTTATCGAAATGGCCCTCAAGCAGATCGAAACGTTTGAAAAATTCTGATAGATTCAAAAAACATCGTACATCGCTGTGCGATGTTTTTTTGTTGACAAAGTCTGCTGTTAAATATATAATGAAGTAAACAAATCTTTTGCGCTTTGAAAGGAGAGATTATGAAAAAAACAACACTTATAATTTTACTGTGCGCGGTGCTTTTTCTCAGTGCATGCAATACAACGCCAAATAACGATGATAATCCAATTAATCACGATTCAATCATCGAAGAAACAACTGCAAATTCCTGCTCTCCTGATACTGTAATGCCAAATACATATACACTTCCCGAAGATTTTGTCTACCCGATTACTGACGGTTCAACTTCAACAATCAATTTGGACAACGCAGTAAAAAGCGCCATTCTAGGTGGCGAACAACTTTCATCACATTCAAAAACCTATACCGCGTTTTATAATCTGCTTGAGGGTAAATGCGAGCTGATTTTTACTACTCCTCTGTCTGCAGAGCAGCTTCGAATAATGGAGCGCGATGTTTTTTTCCATGAAGCTGAACCGGTTGCGGGAGAAGGATTTGTATTCGTGGTAAATAAGGATAATCCCGTAGATACTCTCACTGTTGAACAACTTAAGAGAATCTACTCCGGTGAGATCACAAACTGGAAAGATGTCGGTGGCAATGATGCAGAGATCATCGCATATCAGCGCAATGCCGATTCCGGCAGTCAGAACTATATGCTGTCCTTTATGGGCGATACCAAGCTTATGAAGCCGATAACCGACGAAATACCCGCCACAATGTCCGGAATTCTTGATGTAATCGCAAATTACGATAACGGCATTGATGCTATCGGATATTCTGTTTATGCATATTCCGATGGAATGTATGAGAATATTTCAAAAATCAAATACATCAAGGTAAACGGTGTTGAGCCGTCGCTTACAACTCTTGCAGACGGAAGTTACCCTCTTCTCGGATATAACTACGCGGTATTTTCCGCAGATGAACCTGATGACTCTAATGTACGCGCCCTTGTGAAATGGATTCAATCGGACGAAGGACAGCAGGTGATTGCTGATGCCGGATACATACCTTACCGTAAGGTTGACGGACTTACCCTGCCGGAGTCTACAGGAAAAACATTATATACCTCGCTTGGCACCTCAGGTATTGCAAAGCCAGAGACAGTGGCAGACTGCTACTATCAGTGCAAAGCATGGTCAAGCAACTCATTCACCATTGAGGGCCTTGATCAACAGATCGAAGATTTTATAACCAAAGCTACAGATGAGTTATCGAAAATCGACAAAGATAAGATGCAAGAGTTTCTTGATTCCCGTTCTGCATATTGTGATACTACCATACTTACTGAAAAAAAGATATTAAACGGTTATTTGAGCGTTGCTGTAGGATTGAGATATAGCTTCGGCGTTCAAGATTCCCCTTTTTACTACTATGATGTTCGTACTGCTGTATTTGATATCTATACAGGTAAGCAGCTTGAACTGTCCGATCTGTTTTTTGAGGGAGATGATTTTGTTCCGCTGCTTAATAAACACCTTGCAAGCGAAGCAGAAATGCCATATTCAAGCTGGGGATCCACACATGATATGCTAAGCGATTTCAAGGGGCTTTATGATGGAAACTTTGCTTTTACAATAGACAGTATCATATTTAAACCAGGGACATGCTTTGCAGACGGAGTGGAGTTATCCCTTTACGGAATTTACAAACATATGGTAACAAGCGTGCCTCGTGATATGGCAGGACCTATAGATGAAGAAACCCCAGTTTATAAATGTTTGGACATCTACTCATCTTCCGATATCGGATATGGTGAAGAGATAGACAGAATGGGAATTTGGTATCTCGATAAGGATAAGACCTCTATTTCCGACGAAGTATGTGACAAAATCAATTCGTTTGTAAAAAATACCTACGAAGATCATTTTACAAATGAAAAGCTTGCCGAGCTGCTAAACAATGCTGGCATTATCTATGAAAGTATGGAAGTCGGTCCTTTCCCGAACTTCTATCTGTCCGTTCACGGTAACAGATATATCGAGTTCGACGGAACAAATACGCTAATCTATAACAATAATGACGAATACGGAGAGCTGCCGATCCTTGACGGCCATTACCGACGCTTCAATTTTACTTTTTACTTTAACACAGAAACGGGCGAGGAATTGATTATTGACGATCTTTTCGAGGAGGGCTGGCAGAATAGTGCTCAGTATTGCGTTATAGATGAGAATTTCAATTATTGGAATGAGAGTACTTTTACGGAATATACCAAAGAAATAGATCCGAAAAAATGTCGAATTCTCAATATTGAAAATTATGATGAGCCTCCATTCAATAAGGGTGATTTGAGTGATCTCTCTTGGCCTGCGTTCATTTGTCTTATGACCGATAGTGACGAAATGGTTGCGGTATTAGTACCGAGAGAATATATCAAATAGACTCTATAATTTAGAAAATGAAAGCCTATGAGACATTTATTAAAATTTGCAATTATGATATTGGCATCCCTTTGCATCTGCGCTTTGCCGATCTTTGCCTCGGATTATGAAATAAGCGGAAGCTTTACCGCTTATAATAACGGATTTGAGACAAGCATTAAAATTATGCAACGCGATGAAACTGTATCCGAAATAACGCTCGATCCCGCTATTGAAAAAGGAAAGAACACCGAGACCTTTTCCATATCAGTACCAAACGGCGGAGAGTACGATCTCGTTATATCAAAGCCCGGAGCGCTATCCTATAAGATCACCGGTATCACGGTAAACGGAAATATAGACCTTACCGCATCGGGCGATCCCGAAATATCATCACCTGAGCTCATCCCCGGCGATATTACGGGAGACGGATTTATAGATAGCGTTGACGTTTCGCAGATAGCCTTCGATATGGGCAAAAGCCCGGCACAAGCAACCTACCCTGCCTCCGACCTAAACGGTGACGGATTCAGAGATGCACTTGACGTAAGTCTGATAGCATTCAATCTTCTCAAAACAGCGCAGTCTGCAGAATATCCCTCTCAGACCAAAAAGCTTCAGCTTTGCACCTTTGAAGAGGTCGGTGCCTTGACCACCAATATAGGATCTGATCTTGAGGCATCGGGTGAGGTTATGCGTGAGGGCTCGGCTTCGATTAAGATGATAGATCCCGTCTATTCCGCTCCGTATTATCTTTATCTCGTTGCAGGTAATCTTGGCGGAATGAACGCACTTGAATATATAAACGGTCAGATACACGTTTCGGTATACTTAGGCAAGGCCTCGGCTGCTCCGGTAAGCTCTCTTGAGCTTTACGATGCAGACGGAAAGCCTGCCTGCTGGTACTATTTCTTATCGAGCACGCAGGACGGCTGGGTGGATTACACGCTTGATATAAGCGCCGCTACCGATACCATAGCCTACAGCTCGCTTTCATCCTTCAGATTTTTCGTTTATACCACCGAGGAAATGGACGTATATATAGACGATCTTTATCTTGAAGCCATGGGCGGCTCTCAGCAGGAATCCTCTACCACGCTTCATACCTTTGACTCTGCTCAGAACGGAGTATGGTGGGGAACGCAGGGAATGCAGTGGAGCTCCTTTGGACAAAACGAGGGTGACGGATGGCTTTCAAATCAGACTGATTCTGCAGCCTCAAGCATTATCTGCGGAAATATACATGCCGAAAAGCCGGGGGCTGCGACAGTTCCCGATCTTCCCGACTATCCAATAGAGAGTGCGGCATATACGGATATCACCAAGGAAGCGTATATGCAGATAGATCTCTACGTTTCGGATGAATCGAAGGTAAGCTCACTTGAGATCTATATGTCAAGCTGCAGAAACGGTCCGGTAGCTACGCACACGGCAAAATGGCTGCCCGACACTTCAAAATTAAAAGACGGATGGAACACGCTTACGCTTCGATTGAACGGCGCAGAAACGGGAGCATCGTTCGATCCCGAAAAGGTACAGTATATTAATTTCACATTGAATACAAACGGCGCTTGCAGCTGGGGTGTTGACAACTGGCGAGGCGTTACCGGAGGAGACATACCTATGTACGATATAATAGAAGGACTTAATTTCAGCTTTGATTTTGATCAGTATATGACACCAGTATGGTCGGGTGACACTGTATATAACGAGACCGTCAATTTCTTGACACTTGAGGATAAAGCACCTCTGCTCTACCCTATATCCGAGATAATCTCCGTCAAGAGCTTTGACCTCAAAACGACCTATACGCAGGGCGTTGACTATGATGTTGAGGACGGAAAGATAGTGCTTTTAGAGGGCACGTCCATTCCGTATATGACACGTGAATACTACTATTTCAGCGATACCTCAAACACCGTTCTTACCATGGACGGTGACGTTGAGCGCTCTACCGCATTCGGCGCTACCGCAACCTATCAGGTAGTGGTTACTTATAAGCATACTGAAGAGTGGAGCGGTCATGAGGTCGAGTGCAGGTCCGAGCGCTTCGATAGCTTTATAAACAAGCTTGAGAGCGGTGAGGACGTTACCGTGCTCTTCTTCGGTGACAGCATAACCTACGGTGCGGCGGCATCAAGCGTTTCCTTCGGTGAGCCGAGAATGCCCTCGTGGAATGAGCTTGTCGTTCTCTATCTTGCTCAGAAATACGGATACACGGTTCATTTTCATCCGCTTTCGGTTATAGGTGCAAGAGAGATAGTTGAAAAAGAGATAGTTTTAGGTGATAACGGCACCATACATATGCTTAACGCAGGCGTTCCCGGCTGGACGGGAGAGAATGCGATCAGCGCATTCAATACGCACGTGAAGGAGCTTGCGGATGAGTACGGATGCGATCTTCTCGTTCTCGGCTTCGGTATGAACGACGGAGATTACACGGTTGAAAAAGAGAAGGAAGTATTCACTCAGCTTATGAATAAGGTGTTCGAGATGGATCCGGATCTTCCCGTTCTCCAGGTTGCTACCATGGTTCCTAATATCGACTCTACCAACTGGTATAAGAATCAGCATCTGTTTGAGGACGTCTATATAGACGTTTGTGAGGATTTTGCAGAGCAAGGCAAGAGCTGTGCCGTTGCAACCATGACGTCACTCAGCCTTTCAATATGCGATTCTAAGAGATACCGTGATTTCAGCGATAACATCTGCCATCCCACCGACTTCGTAATGCGTGCATACGCTCATACGGTCATTCAGACACTTATAGGCTACGGCGAGTAAAAAAAGTCCCGATCAATCGGGACTTTTTTTAAATTTTCCCCTTGACAAAACGGATATGCGATGCTATAATATGTAAAGTGTTTTGCTTTACAGCATATAAAGTGAGGCGATGATTATATGGCACAAGCCAAAAACACTGACATCGTTCTTCTTTTGGACTTTTACGGCGAGCTTCTCTCACCTACTCAGCGTGAGGCTCTCGAATATTATTATAACGAGGATCTTTCCCTGCAGGAGATTTCCGAGATAACCGGCTTCACCCGTCAGGGTATCCGTGACAGAATAAAAAAAGCCGAAAAGATACTTACAGATGCCGAGAGCAAGCTTTCCTTGGTCAGCACGTTTTCGCAGATGAAGGAAAACATCGCAAAGATAGTTTACGGGCTTGAGCATATAGACGAATGCTCTACCGAAGATATACAGAAAATGATAGAGCTTGCAAAAAGCTGTCTCGATTGATAATTTGGCGCCACCCCGATAGGGCGGTTTGAGGTGGGCGCAAATACAAACCGCCAAATGGAGTTTTTATGTTTGAAGGTCTTTCCGACAAGCTGGCAAATGCTTTTAAAAAATTCAAAAATAAAGGCAAACTTTCGGAAGCCGATGTAAAGGAAGGTATGCGTGAGGTCAAGCTTGCTTTGCTTGAGGCTGACGTTAACTTCAAGGTCGTTAAGGAATTCGTAAAGATAGTTTCCGAAAGAGCGGTAGGCGCAGAGGTTCTTGAAAGCCTTATGCCTGCTCAGCAGATAATTAAAATAGTAAACGAAGAGCTCACAAACCTGATGGGCGGTACGCAGTCAAAGCTTACCATAGCTTCAAAGCCGCCGACAGTCATTATGATGACAGGTCTTCAGGGTGCAGGTAAAACGACGCACGCCGCAAAGCTTGGCGGTATGCTCAAAAAGCAGGGCAAGCGCCCCATACTCGTTGCCTGCGATATCTACCGTCCTGCCGCTATAAAGCAGCTTGAGGTGGTAGGCGCACAGCTCGATATCCCCGTTTTCACAATGGGTGATAAGACCTCTCCGGTCGATATATCCAAACAAGCGATAGCCCACGCTCAAAAGCACGGTAACGACGTCGTTATCATAGATACAGCAGGCCGTCTGCACGTTGACGAAGAAATGATGCAGGAGCTTTGCAACATCAAAGCGGCTGTTGAGCCGGACGAGATATTGCTTGTAGTTGACTCGATGACGGGTCAGGACGCAGTTAACGTTGCTCAGACCTTTAACGAGCTTCTTGATATCACCGGCGTTATTCTTACAAAGCTGGACGGTGACACACGAGGCGGTGCGGCCCTCTCGGTAAAATACGTTACAGGAAAGCCCATCAAATTCGTTGGTATGGGCGAAAAGCTCGATATGATCGAGCCCTTCCACCCCGACAGAATGGCTTCGAGAATACTCGGTATGGGAGATATCCTCTCTCTTATTGAAAAAGCCGAATCCGCTTACGACGAGAAGAAGGCAGCTGAGCTTGAAAAGAAGCTCAGAGAATCAAGGTTTACCTTATCAGACTTTCTCGATCAGTTTGAGCAGATGAAAAATATGGGCTCTATGGAGCAGATACTCTCTATGATGCCCGGCGTTAAGCCGTCTGCAATGAAGGATCTTCGTGTAGACGAAAAGCAGATCGAAAGAACAAAGGCGATCATCCTCTCAATGACACAGGAGGAGCGTGACAAGCCTGAGATAATATCGTCCTCACGTAAAAAGCGTATCGCTCAGGGAAGCGGAAATACGGTCGAGGCAGTAAACAGACTGCTCAAGCAGTTTGATCAGACTCAGAAGCTGATGAAGCAGTTCTCGGGAAAGAACATGAATAAATTGAGCAAAAAAGGCAGATTCAAGCTACCTTTTTAAATAAAAAAATCAAAAATTTATATTTATAATATTGGAGGAAACTCAAAATGGCAGTTAAAATCAGACTTAGAAGAATGGGAATGAAGAAGGCTCCCTTTTACCGTATCGTTGTTGCAGATTCCAGATCTCCCCGTGATGGCAGATTCATCGAAGAGATCGGTTACTACAACCCCCTTACAAATCCCGCTGACGTTAAGATAGACTCTGAAAAGGCAGCTCAGTGGATAAAGAACGGTGCTCAGCCCACAGACACTGTTAGATCCTTGCTTAAGAAGAACGGCATAATTGAATAATCTCAAACGGGGTTTTTCTTATGATCGTACTTAAGGATTTATTACAGGATATTGCAAAGTCTCTTGTAAACAAGCCGGAAGAGGTCGTTATACTTGAAACGGTAGAGGGCGATGACGTTACCCTTGAGCTCAGCGTTGCTGAGGAGGATATGGGCAAGATCATCGGTCGCCACGGAAGAATAGCCAAGGCTATCCGTACCGTTATGAAGGCAGCAGCCAACTCCGAGGGCAAGCGTGTAACAGTAGAGATCAAGTGATCTTGACCTTATGACAAACGCTTTATTATGATGGCAGGCTTTAAAACAGCCTGCCGTTATTTTTTTGCCAAAACACTTGACAAATCGATAAAGTTTTGGTATACTATTTTGCAGTTGCTACTATGGCTCAGTTGGTAGAGCACATCCTTGGTAAGGATGAGGTCCCCAGTTCGAATCTGGGTAGTAGCTCCAAATAAAAATCCGTTCTCGCAAGAGGGCGGATTTTTGTTTGTATTATTCATTATTCATGGCAGTTGCTTGCAACTGCATTTCACTATTCATTATTCATTCGGCAAGAACGGATTTTCAAATGAATAATGAAAAATGAAGTCGCTTCGCTGGTGAATATTGAATAATTTCCTTCCCTTTCTCCCATTTCCTATTTTAGGAAATAAGCTCTTTTCTGAATAAGCAAAGCGTATGGTCGGCAATACTTTTTATGTAATAATTTCAATATATTTGCTCTATCGGAGGGCTGCTTCCATGCATTATAATAAAGTCGAAATATGCGGTGTTAACACCGCTAAGCTCAAAACGCTGACTGACGCCGAAAAAACAGATCTGCTCAAAAAGGCCGCTGCGGGAGACGGCGAGGCACGACGGGAGCTTATTGACGGAAATCTCCGTTTGGTTCTGAGTATAATTCAGAGATTTACAAACCGAGGCGAGAATCTTGACGATCTGTTTCAGGTCGGCTGTATAGGACTTATAAAGGCGGTTGATAACTTCAATACCGAGCTTGACGTTAAGTTTTCCACTTACGCTGTGCCGATGAATATCGGATGTGGAAAAAGGGATCTTACCGATTGACATTTGCACACGGCTGAGTGTATAATATATAGGTACAAGAAATATTCAAAGGAGGAGACCGTGACAAATTTCGATTTTTTACTTAAGACACCCGATTTTGCTTCTTTTGCTGACGTTGCGATCTCTGCCGAGCAGCTTTTACATATCGACGTTGACGCCTGCGTTCTTAACTGCAGAAGAGCTATGGAATTTGCTGTTAAATGGATGTTTTCGGTGGACAGCGAGCTTGAGTGCCACGGAGAGCAATCGCTCTATTCGCTTATGCGTGAGGACGAGTTCAGGTCTTTGGTCGGAGAAGATATCTGGATGCGCATGGACATAGTCCGCAAGATAGGAAACGCAGCCGCTCACGGCGATAAGGAGATAAGCCGTGACGAAGCTCGGCTCTGCCTTGAGAATCTTTTCGTTTTTCTTGACTTTCTTGCATACTGCTATGCTACAGAATACGAAAAGCGTGATTTTGATGAGTCGCTACTCGAGCTGACGGTTGCCGAAGCGCTTTCATTCGTTCCGAATTCAAGCGTTGATATAGGAGCTCTTATAAAAGAAAACAAGTCGCTGCGTGAGGAGCTGACCGCACGCCGAGCAGAGCACCGTCAAACTTATATCCCAAAGCCTGTTGATATGACTATAGACAAAACGAAAAGGATATACGACGATTATATGCAGTACGACGATTCCTACAGGGACGATATAATATCAAACGGATTTAATGAATAGTAAAAACGGATATTCCGCAGTTTTATGCGTTATATCCGTTTTTTATATATAAAATAACAAAATTCGTTTGCTTTGCCTTATAATTTTTAAAAATTATTGACAAATATGTCATACTATGCTATACTTTCTACATAAATCACAATAGAGGCGTGGTCATTATGATAAACGCAGACGGGGACTTGGTCTGCGCGGTAAAGGAATGGTCACCGAGAGTTTGAACGTTGCCCGGGCGTTCAGATTCGGGCGCAACGATAACATCGGTGCGACTGTCACTTTTTTAAGTGTTGTGCTATTGGATATTTGGTCGTTTGATCACGGTATTTGATAGTGCCGTGATTTTTTATTTTTCCATTATAATTTTTAAGGAGGAAAAAACACATGGCAGGTACATTATGGGCGTTTTTACCCGCACTTATTGCCATTGTGCTGGCTCTGGCTACCAAGCAGGTTTACGTTTCGTTATTCCTCGGTATCCTCGTCGGCTCATTCATGTACGCAGGCGGTAATCCGCTTAAGGCGTTATTCACACTTTACCAGGTTATGAGCGAAAAGGTTGGTGCTAACACCACGATCATCGTATTCCTCGTAGTCCTCGGTATACTCGTTGTTCTTATGCAGAAGTCCGGAGGCGCTAAGGCTTACGGTGACTGGGCAGGCAAAAAGATCAAGTCAAAGAGCGGTGCTCTTGCTGCTACGGCAGGACTTGGCTGTCTCATTTTCGTTGACGACTATTTCAACTGCCTTACAGTCGGATCGGTTATGCGTCCCGTTACAGACAAATTTAAGGTATCAAGAGCAAAGCTTGCATACATAATTGATGCAACTGCCGCTCCCGTATGTATCATCGCTCCCATATCCAGCTGGGCTGCTGCAGTAGCAGGTGAGCTTGAGGGCGACGGTCTTATGGTATTTATAAGCACTATCCCCTTTAACGTTTATGCGCTTCTTACCATTATAATGGTATTTGCTCTTTGCTTCTTCAAGTTCGATTTCGCAAAGATGAAGAAGAACGAGTACGTAGCTGAAACCACAGGTGACCTTTTCGCAGGTGAAACCGAAGACGCCGAAAGCAATGATGAGATCAAGGCTAACCCCAAGGGTAAGGTTCGTCACCTCGTCATTCCCGTTATCATTCTTATCATCTGCTGCATAGGCGGTATGATATTCACAGGCTTCTACTACAACTGGGATACCGGTCTTATCGACACAGAGCTTCAGTCTGCAAACGTTATCGAAGCTTTCTCCAACTGTGATGCAGGTATGTCCCTTGCTATCGGTTCTACTATCGCACTTATTATAATCTCGGTTTACTATATGCTTACAAAGGTAGTTTCCTTCAAGGAAATTACCGGAAGCTTTACAGAGGGCTTCAAGGCAATGGTTCCCGCTATACTTATTCTTACGTTTGCATGGTCCATTTCCGGTATCATGGGTGCAAAGGGCGGATATCTTGACGCTCAGTCATTCGTTGAAGCTAACCTTGCAAACAGCGCATTCCCGCAGTTCCTCTTCCCTGCAATATTCTTTATCCTTGCAGGTGCTATAGCATTTGCTACAGGTACTTCATGGGGAACCTTCGGCGTTCTCGTTCCTATAGCAGTTACAATTCTCGGCGGCAGCGGTACACTTGCCATACTCACCGTTTCCGCAACACTTGGCGGTGCGGTATTCGGAGACCACATTTCTCCCATTTCCGATACCACCATCCTCGCTTCTGCAGGTGCGCAGTGTAACCACGTTGACCATGTTAACACACAGCTTCCGTACGCAGGCCTGGTAGCAGTTATAGCTGCTATCGCTTACCTCGTTGCAGGTCTTGCCGCTTCGCTCGGCGGACTTATCTGCTGCGTAATCATGTGGGTAGTAGCACTCGTTATCTTTGCCGTTGCAGTTCTCTTCTTAAGACAGCGTGCAAGAAATACGGCAAAATAAAATTATCGCATAAAATCAATACAGCCGATACGGTGGAAACATCGTATCGTCTGTTTTTACGTTTTCGCAGGGAGCGTATAGTATATGTCCACCTTATCGTAGCTTACCACTATCTTATCGATATAGCTTCTGAACACGTGCTGCTTTTCCTTTTTTGTCATATACTGCCAGACGCCCTCCATAGTTGCAAGCTCTTCGTAGCTTTCAATATCTGCCGTGCTTTTTGACAGGAGCTTTTCTTCTGCTTCTATCCTTGCATCTATCTCTGATATTTCTTCCTTTATTTCATTTATGGCGTCGATAAGAACACTGTCATCAGACTGAGAATAAAGCTTGTATAAGCGCCTCAGGCGCTTAACTGCTCCCTCTCGCCTGCCCTTCAGTATTTCAATATCCGATACCTCGCCCTCTTCTATCTCACCGCTGACCTTTTTATGCGCCATTCTGAAAAGGTCCTCGGTTACGATATCCTCAAGCTCGTGCGCCCATATTTTATGATTGTCGCACTCGTCCGACCTTGACAGATGGGGCTTTCCCTTATCCTGCGAATAGCAGTATATTTTATAACCGCTCCTGCCCCATTTCTGATACCGCATTTTTGCTCCGCAAACACCGCAGTATATAAGCCCTGTCAAAAGATTGTCAGCACCCTTAAGCCTTCCCCTTGACCGCTTTTCAAAAAGAGCTATCGCTTTGTTATAGGTAGCCTCGTCGATTATCGGCTGATGAAGCCCCTTGTATTCCTTTCCGTTGTAGACTATATACCCTGCGTTTGTCTTTCTTAATAGTATCTGCCGTGCAAGACGCTCGTAACCGAGCCCAAGTTTATTTGCAATACTCATAAGCGAATATCCTGCAAGATACAGCTCGTACACCCTTTTTACAACTGCGGCATCGCTGTTGGGCACGAGTATTCCCTTTTCCTTATCGTAATCGTATCCAAACGGGATTCTTCCGCCGCCCATCCAATATCCCTGCTTCACACGCTCAAGCATTCCCATTCTCGTTCTTTCCTTTATGGTCTCACGCTCGAGCTGTGCAAAGGCGGACATTATGCCGAGCATTGCTCTGCCTATCGGAGTTGCGGTGTCCATATTCTCATTGAGAGAGATAAAATCCACACCGTTTGGATTGAATACGTCTTCAATAAGATATAGGGTGTCCTTCTGACTTCTCGAAAGTCTGTCAAGCTTATAGACGATAACGCAGTCTATCCTTCCGTTTTTAACGTCAGAGCAAAGTCTTTTTATCTCGGGTCTGTCAAGTGTGCTTCCCGAATATCCGCCGTCTATATAAAGCTCAAAGTTCTCTATTCCCTTTGCACGGCAGCAGGCTATCAGCATATCCTTCTGTGCATCTATCGAATAGCCCTCTTCCCACTGCGCCTCGGTCGAGACTCTTGCATACAGAGCCGCCGTCTTTTTACTTTTCATTTATTTTGTATGCACTCTCGCCCCTTGAAGAAATACCGTGCATGAAACGGCTCTTATCCTTGATTATCCGTTGTCTTGCCCTTTTTACCTCTTCATCAAAAGCAGCACTGTTTTGTGCGGCAATAACAAGCCCCTCAGGGCTTGTTTCTTCTCCGTTCAGGTATCTTCTCACTAAAATAACAAACACCTCTCTTACGGCTATTATTGCCGTAAAAAAGGTGTGTAAATCATATCTTAGGTGTTTTTATCAACGTTTTTGAACTGTTTGAGATTACCTATCTTAAGCGAGCGCTGCTCAAGCTCTGCGATAACGTCCTCAAGCGGCACCTCGCATTGATTGAGCATTACCATCAGATGATATATAAGGTCGCATACCTCAAGGGTTATCTCGTCGCTCTTGCCGTTTTTAGCGGCAATTATCGTTTCGGCGCACTCCTCGCCAACCTTTTTGAGTATCTTATCGATACCCTTATCGAAAAGATAGCAGGTATACGAGCCCTCCTGCGGCTCTGCCTTACGCTGTGCCACCACGTTATAAAGATCCTCTATTACCTTTGTGTTCATTATATTCACTCCTCATATTTCGGCTTTATTATCCTGCCGTCAACGTCTATTTCAGGCATTTCATTATGGAAACAGCTTCTCTTGCCGGTATGGCAGGCAGGCCCTACCTGACGGACCTTTACAAGAAGGGTATCGTCATCGCAGTCATAGAATACCGACTTTACGTACTGCAGATGCCCCGACGTTGCACCCTTGTTCCAAAGCTGATTTCTTGAACGGCTGTAAAACCATGTCTTGCCCTCCTCAAGCGTGAGTGCAAGGGATTCACGGTTCATATATGCAAGCATCAGCACCTCGCCGTTATCACAGTCCTGTACTATTGCGGGGATAAGCTCGCCCTTTACAAAAAAGTCGTCTATCCTCTTTATCTCCTTCATTACTGCTCCTCCTCTGTCATTCTGACCCGTATTCCACGGTCACGCAGGTATTCCTTTACCTCACCAACAGAAAGCTCTCTGTAATGGAAGAGCGTTGCCGCAAGTGCAGCATCGGCGTTTGCACCGTCCTCACATAGAACGTCGTAGAAATGCTCCTTACTGCCGCCACCGCCCGAGGCGATAACGGGTATGCTTACTCTGTCAGTCACCGCACGGGTAAGCTCTATATCAAAGCCCTTTTTGGTGCCGTCTGCATCCATTGAGGTAAGCAGTATCTCCCCTGCTCCGAGTCGCTCTGCTTCCATTGCCCACTCAAGAGCGTCTATTCCGGTGTCAACACGTCCGCCGTTTATAAAGATATTGTATTTACCCTCGGACACACGCCTTGCATCCATTGCAAGCACGACGCACTGACTTCCGAATTTGTCTGCCGCTGCACTTATAAGGCTTTTGTCCTTTACTGCGGCAGAGTTGACCGCTACCTTATCTGCACCTGCAAGAAGTATCTCACGAAAATCGTCACAGCTGCGTATTCCGCCGCCTACCGTAAGAGGCATAAATACCTCCTTGGCAGTGCGCTCAACGACGTCGGTTATAGTCTTTCTCTGCTCGTGAGAGGCAGTTATATCAAGAAACACAAGCTCGTCCGCTCCCTGAGAATTATAGAACTTTGCATTCTCAACGACGTCGCCCGCATCTCTGAGATTTACGAAATTTACTCCCTTTACAACCCTTCCGTCCTTGACGTCAAGGCAGGGGATAATTCTTTTTGATATCATTTTTTATCTCCGATAGCTTCCTTTGCGCATTTTATAGCCTGCGGAAGCGAAAGACTTCCGCTGTATATCGACTTTCCGCATATTGCACCGTAAACGCCTATATCCGCAAGTGCTTTTATATCCTCGATATCCTTAATACCGCCGCTTGCGGTAATATCAAGCTTTACTGCCCTCATAAGATCGGCGTACTTATCTGCATCTATACCGGAAAGCATACCGTCTCTCTCTATTTCGGTAAAAATAATGTTGCCTATACCCAGCTTCTCCATCTCGACTGCAAATTCGGTATAGCCGATATCAGAGGTCTGCGTCCAGCCCTGCGTGCTGACCTTGCCGCCCCTTGCATCTATTCCGACGGCAATTCTTGCGCCGTATTTATCGGCAGATCTTTTCACAAGCTCGGGATTGGTATAAGCGGCAGAGCCGATTATAACCCTTGATACCCCTCTCTCGAGGTAATACTCAACGTCCTCAAGCTGTCTTATGCCACCGCCGACCTCTATCGGCACGTTTACGCTTGACGCTATGCGACAGATAAGATCATTGTTTATTTTTTGTCCGTCCTTTGCACCGTTAAGATCGACTACGTGGATATATTCTGCGCCGTCTGCCTCAAAAGCCTTGGCTGTCTCTATCGCGTCAGCCGCCACCTTATGCGCACTGTCGTACTCACCCTTTTGAAGACGGACGCAGTTGCCGTTCAGTATATCTATTGCAGGTAAAATAATCATAACAACCTCACACTGATCATTTGCAGAATTCGGCAAAGCCCTTCAACATCTCAAGCCCTACCTTGCCGCTTTTTTCGGGATGGAACTGAGTTCCGAAAACGTTTCCCTTGCCAACTATGGCAGTTACTCTCTCGCCATACTCGGTATATGCGATAAGATCATCATCACTCGGCATTACCGCATAGTACGAATGGACGAAATACACCTGCTTTTCAGCCGTTATATCCTTGCAAAGAGGAGAGGTTCGTACAAATTCAAGGGTATTCCAGCCTATATGCGGAAGCTTATAGCGTTTATCGGCATCGCACGCCTTCATCCTCTCGACACTGCCGCTGATAAGACCAAGGCCGCTGCACTCCTCAAACTCGTAGCTTACGTCAAACAGAAGCTGCATACCAAGGCATATTCCGAGCAAGGGTTTGCCGAGCGCTGCCTCACTTTTTACGAAATCTGCAAGCCCGGTATTTACAAGAGCTCTCATTCCGTCGGGAAATGCGCCCACTCCGGGAAGAAGTATTCCGTCTGATTTTTCAAGCTCCTTTGCATCCGATGATATAAACGCATCGCAACCAATATAGTCAAAGGCATTCTTTACGCTGTGAAGATTGCCTATTCCATAGTCGATTATTCCTATTCTCGGCATTATTAAAGTACCCCTTTGGCAGATAAAACACCTGTATCGCTCGTCTTTACTGCCGCAGATATCGCACGTGCAACCGCCTTGAACGCTGCCTCTGTTACGTGGTGAGCATTCTCACCGTATATCATTCTGACGTGCAGAGTTGCCTGCATATTAAAGGCAAGTGCTCTGAAGAACTCGCGTGTCATCTGTGTATCGTAATCACCTATCATAGGCTGAGCTACGGGAAGGTCACACACGAGATAAGGTCTGCCCGAAATATCGACTGCAGAAAAAACGAGAGCCTCATCCATAGGAAGATTAGCCTCACCGAAGCGGCAGATGCCGCCCTTATCGGCAAGTATCTGATCAAAAAGCTTGCCTAAAACTATACCTACGTCCTCTATAGTGTGATGACAGTCAACGTTTAAGTCTCCGCTCATATCAAGCTTAATATAAAATCCACCGTGTACACAGAAGGAGTTGAGCATATGATCGAAAAATCCAACTCCGCTCGTTCCCTCAAGCGCACCTGCACCGACTCTGTCAAGCTCAAGTGACATTGTTATCTGCGTTTCACGTGTATTTCTGGTAATACATGCATATCTCATAACTTACCTCCGACAATTTCAGTAAAGCTGTCAACGAATTTTTTATTTTCATCCTCTTTTCCGCAGTTTATGCGGAGAAGACCGCTTGTAAATCTCACGGCTATTCCGTAATCATGCAGCTTTTCGGATACAGAAGCAGCCACCTCTTTATCCTCAAAAGCAAGGGTTATAAAATTGGCGTACGGCTTTTGAACGGTAAAATTGCCTACATCCTCAAGCGCCTTTACACTCTCATAAAGCTCACGGGTGCCCTTTTTGATCAGTTGAATGTTATTTTTTATCTCATCAAAATGGTCAAGAACTATTCCTGCAAGCCTTTGCGAGAGCGAGTTCAGATTATACGGACTTTTGAACTTGCGTACCGCAAGAATAATATCGGGATTACTTATCATAAATCCCACTCTGAGCGCTGCAAGTCCGAATGCCTTTGAGAGCGTTTTCAAAACGATAAGATTATCAAACTCTTCAACATACGGTATCATGCTCTCATCGGTATCGCAAAACTCCATATAAGCCTCGTCTGCAATAACCAGGCATCCGCTTTCACTGCAAGCCTTAACAAGAGTTAATATATCCTCTTTTGAGCATACCGCAGAGGTCGGATTGCAGGGATTGGAGAATATGACCGCCTTAGCCTTCTTTTTCATTACTGTGTCTATAAGTCTTCCGAAATCGAACTGAAAATCGTGGGTCTTATAGAAATTGATGACCTCAGCTCCTGCAAGCTCTGCGTAAAACTGATACATTGAAAAATCGGGAGTTATGGTTATAAGCTTATCCCCCGGATCTAAAAATCCTGTGCAGATAAGACTGATAAGCTCGTCCGAGCCGTTTCCGCAAACTACGTTTTCACTTTTTACGTTATATATGGCGGCAAACTTTTCGGTAAGCTCGCTTGCTCTCGGATCGGGATATCTGTTATAGTCAATATCCTTTATCGCCTCGCAAAACTCCGACAGTATCTCTTGCGAAAGCTCAAACGGGCTTTCGTTGGCATCAAGCCGAACTTGATATTTTGCGGAGCACGGATTGTACTCCTCCATTTTATTTATCTTATCCGATATAAATCTGTTAGACATTTTCTTTTTATTTATCTCTCATTCTGACTTTTATTGAATTTGCGTGAGCATCAAGCCCTTCCGCATTTGCAAACGATATTATATCGTCTCCTGCGGATAAGAGTGCGCTCTTTTCGTAATAAAGGAAGCTCGATTTTTTGATAAAGCTGTCTACCGACAAGGGGGAGGAGAATCTCGCCGTTCCGTTGGTGGGAAGAACGTGATTAGGTCCTGCATAATAGTCGCCGAGTGGCTCAGGCGTATATTTTCCAAGGAATACCGAGCCTGCGTTTCTTATCTTGGGAAGAAGCTCAAACGGCTGCGCAACCGCAAGCTCAAGATGCTCGGGTGCAACGACATCCGATATCTCAGCCGCCTCCGAAAGATCGCCGACAACGACCGCACTTCCGTAGCTCTCAAGTGATCTTCTGATTATATCGCCTCTTGAAAGGGTTGCAAGCTGCTTTTCTATCTCAACGTTTACCTTATCAATTATATCTTCAGAGGTTGCAATAAGTATGGATGCCGCCATCGGATCGTGCTCCGCCTGAGACATAAGGTCTGCGGCAAGGTATGCGGGATCTGCACTCTCATCAGCGATAACAAGCACCTCACTCGGTCCTGCAAACATATCAATATCAACCGAGCCGAAAACGAGTCTTTTAGCTATAGCAACGAAAATGTTGCCGGGTCCTACTATCTTATCAACACGTCTGACGCTCTGCGTTCCGTATGCAAGAGCCGCAACTGCCTGCGCTCCGCCCACCGTTATTATCTCCTTAACGCCAGCTATATCAGCCGCACAAACGACCGCAGGAGATATTCCCTCGCTTTTAGGCGGTGTCGTTATAACTATCTCGTCAACTCCTGCGACCTTTGCGGGAATTGCATTCATCAAAACCGATGAGGGATATGCCGCCGTACCGCCCGGAACGTAAAGTCCGACTCTTTTGAGCGGTATAACTCTCTGACCCATTATCCTGCCGTTTTCACAGTCGATACGGCTGTTTTGCTTTTGCTTTTCATGGAAGGCAAAGATGTTTTCAGCCGCTCTTTCCATAGTACGACGAAGCTCGGCTGGCACCTTATCAAGCAGCTTTTTCTTTTCCGCTTCGCTTAATATAAGCGTTTCGGGTCTTATTTTATCAAATTTTTCCGTCAGGCGGTAAAGTGCCTCGTCACCGTTTTCACGAACGTCACATATAACGTCCGATACTGCACGGGTAAGCTCTGCAGTCACGCTGTCTGCACGGCGCTCAAGCAGAGCGTATAATTCTTGAATATTATCTTTACTGTATAATTTTAACATCTGAAAACCTCATAAATTGACGTTATTCGGAAGCAAGAGCTCCCGACACTCTGGAAAGCAGATCATCTATCTCTGCCTTTTTAAGCTTTGCCGCCGCAATGTTTGCGACAAGCCTTGCAGAGATGTTTACGATATCCTCGTACACCTCAAGACCGTTTGCCTTAAGCGTTGAGCCTGTTTCAACTATATCTGCGATAGCATCCGAAAGGCCGAGCAGAGGAGCAAGCTCTACCGAGCCCTCTATCTTTACGACCTCAACGTCTATACCTCTGCTGTTAAAATAGCTCTTGGTTATATTCGGATATTTCGATGCTATGACCTTGTGAGAATATCCGTCGTAAAAATTCTTTCCCTTTATTCCTGCAAGAGCAAATCTGCACCTGCCGAAGCCGAGGTCAAGAAGCTCGTATACCGATTTACCGCTCTCAAGAACGGTATCCTCGCCTACTATACCGACGTCACAAACGCCGTGCTCAACGTAGGTCATAACGTCTGCCGCCTTTGCAAGCACTATCTCTATATCGGCGTTATCCACCTTAAACAGAAGCTTTCTTCCCTTATTCTCTTCATTGAGACAGCTCATATCATAGCCGGCACGGGTAAGAATTTCAATTGCCTTTTTTTCTATTCTGCCCTTTGTGAGCGCGATCCTTATCACTCTGCCGCCTCCTTTATATCGATGCTGCCGTCACTTCCTATAATTGCAAGCTTCTGGATTCTTGCCTCTCTTGCATACGCAAGCGCATCCTCTATCGAGCAAGCGCTTGAAAATTCGCTTGTAAAGCCCTTTTTATCAAGCTCCGTCTTATATTCATCGGCATACTTGAATCCGTCTGCTTCAAAGAAGATAAGATAATCAGCGCCAACCCTGACCTCTTCCTTCATATTCTTTATAATTGTATCAGCGCAAAGACCGACGTTTATTGCAAATCCTGTTGCAACTGCGTTATATCCGAAATGGTTTATAAGATTATCGTATCTTCCGCCGCTGAGCACCGCCTCGCCTGCGCCCTCAATATATCCTCTGAAAACTACGCCTGTATAATAATCGATCTTATGAACAAGACCGAGATCTATCATTATATTGTCGGCATATCCCGAGCTTGCAAGCGCACCGTAAAGCTTTTTAATATAATCGAGAGCCTCTATAGCCTCGGCATTATCGCCTGCTATCGAATAAGCCTCATCAAAAACCTCTTCTCCGCCGTAAAGCATGGGAAGGCGCTTTATCTTTTCAAATCCGTTTCTGCGCTTCATTAAATCAAGTGAAACGGTATTCTTTGTGTCAACGTATTCTCTGACTATATCGGTTTCCTTTTCGCTGAGGTCCAGCTCCTTTATCAGCGCATTGTAAAAACCGACCGTGCCTATCTCTATCTTGAAATCGACACCGAGGCTCCTGAGCGCCTCAAGAGCAACGGCAAGACAGATGATGTCGCTCTTAATACCTGCCGCACCGATTATCTCGACACCGCTTTGAAGTATCTCGTTTCTTCTTCCCGAATGCTCTGAATTAATTCTGTATATATTCTGATTATAGCATATCTTCTGAGGAAGCTGAGCAGAGCGGAGCTTTGTTGCCGCCACTCTTGCAAGAGGAGTTGTATTATCCGCTCTCAAAACGATAAGTCTTCCGCTCATATCGGTAAACTTATACATGCTCTCCTGGCTTATCGGCTGACCCTCAAAGCCAAAGACGTCATAGTATTCGACGGCAGGGGTCATTACCGGTCTGAAGCCGTTTTTTGCATAGACGCTTGAAAGCCTTTGCGATATATCCTCATATACCAGCGCATCATCGTAAATTATATCCCTCGTACCCTCGGGGATGTTCATATTCCACTTGTTTATTTCAATCAGCTCCCGTTGATTTTTTAGATATCAAAAGTCTTAAAACACCCAAGACTGCCGCATCGACTGAGCGATGCGGCACTTTCTTGCTTTATCTTGCTAATATATTAGCACAATATAAAGGTATTGTCAATACCTTTTGTGAAAAATCAGAAGAACGTTATCTGATTGGTTTCACTAAGCTTATCAAGCACTCCGTTTGTCTTGAGAATATCTATAACAGACTTCGGAATGTGCGCCCTTGTCTGAAGCTCCTCTATAGAGAGAAGCTCTCCCTCGTCTCTTACGGAAACTATCTTTTCTGCGGCGTTCTCGCCAAGACCGGGAAGAGATGAGAACGGCAGTCTTATCTTGCCGTTATCGGGAAGGAAGTCGTGTGCCCCCGATTTGTAAAGGTCAACGGGCAGGAACTGCATTCCTCTTGCCAGATATTCATTAACAAGCTGAAGGGTGCTGTACATTGCATCGTCCTTCTGCGTTGAGTCCTTTCCTTTATTTTCTATCTCCTTCATAACACGGACGACCTCGTTCTTGCCCTTCATTACTATCTGAGCATCAAAGCCTTCCTTTGCGAGAGTGAAGAATACCGCATAAAACTCAAGAGGACGGTGCACCTTGAACCATCCGAGACGAAGAGACGCAATATCGTACGCCGCGGCATGAGCCTTCGGGAACATATATTTAATCTTCTTGCAGGAATCTATATACCACTCAGGCACGTTGCATGCCCTCATAGCCGCCTCGAATTCGGGGGTAAGTCCCTTACCCTTACGCACCTTTTCCATTATATTGAAGGCAAGTCCCTTTTCAAGACCGTAATTTATAAGCTCAAGCATTATATTGTCTCTCGTTCCGATAACCTCGGATATAGTGCAGGTGCCGTTTTTGATAAGGTCCTGAGCGTTGCCCAGCCAAACTCCCGTACCGTGCGAAAGACCTGATATCTGAAGAAGATCGGCAAAGCATTTCGGCTTTGTGTCAACAAGCATCTGACGAACGAAGTTTGTACCGAATTCGGGAAGACCGAAGGTTCCGACCTCGCTTCCTATATCACTCGGCTTTACTCCGAGTGACTTTGTCGACAGAAACAGCTCCATAACGTCCTCATCGTGCATTGGAACGTCACGCACGTCTATGCCGGTAAGGTCCTGAAGCTTTTTGTACTTGGTCGGCACATCGTGCCCGAGAATATCGAGCTTCAGAAGCGTATCGTGCAGATATGTGAACGCAAAGTGCGTTGTGACTGTATCGGACGCCGATTTATCGGCAGGATGCTGAACGGGTGAAAAATCGTATATATCGTATTCTCTCGGAACGACGATAACGCCGCCGGGATGCTGACCCGTAGTTCTCTTGACACCGACGCATCCGCTTATAAGCCTGAACATCTCGGCTCTCGGCAGAGATATTCCCTTCTCCTCAAGATACTTCGCAACGTATCCGTATGCCGTCTTATCGGCAATAGTACCTATAGTTCCTGCTCTGAAGACGTTTTCGCTTCCGAACAGAACCTCGGTGAATTTATGTGCATCGCCCTGAACGTCACCCGAGAAGTTAAGGTCGATATCGGGAGATTTTTCACCGCTGAAGCCAAGGAAGGTCTCAAACGGAATATCGTGTCCGTCACCTATCATACGCTCACCGCAAACGGGACAGTCCTTATTGGGCATATCGTATCCCGAGCCGTATTTTATCTCCCAGCTGTCATCCTGGAATTCGCTGTGTCTGCATTTTGGGCAACGGTAATGTGGCGGAAGCGGATTGACCTCCGAAACTCCGCACATGGTGGCGGTAAAGGACGAGCCTACCGAGCCTCTTGAGCCGACGAGATAGCCTGCTTTTTCACTGTTTTCAATAAGCTTCTGCGCTATCATATACATAACGGCAAAGCCGTTGTTGATGATAGGAACAAGCTCTCTTTCAAGTCTTGTTGAGACCACCTCGGGAAGCGGATCGCCGTAAAGCTCCTTCGCCTTTGCCCAGCACATCTCTGACAGATTTTCATCCGATCCCTCGAGCTTAGGCGGGAAGCTTCCTTTAGGTATCGGGCGGACGTTTTCTATCATATCGCTTATTAGATTGGTATTTTTTACGACCACCTCGTAAGCCTTTTCCTCACCGAGATATTCAAACTCACGAAGCATCTCCTCGGTCGTTCTGAAATAAATACCGCTTTCGTTATCGGTATCCGAGAAGCCCATACCCTTCATCAGTATCTGACGGTATATCTCGTCGTCTGCTTCAAGGAAGTGAGCGTCGCAGGTTGCAACGACCGGCTTGCCGAGACTGTCGGCAATTTTGATTATGGTCTTATTTATTTCCTTCAGCTTCTCCTCGTTTGCAACCGAGCCGTTTCTTATAAGATAGGCGTTATTGCAAAGAGGCTGTATCTCAAGATAGTCGTAAAAGCTCGCTATCTTTTTGAGATCGCCAAAGGATTTGTTTTCAAGTATAGCCGAGAAGAGCTCGCCCTCCGAGCAGGCAGATCCTATTATAAGTCCCTCACGGTGAGCTTCAAGCACGGTCCTGGGTATTCTCGGATGCTTTCTGAAATATTTCAGATATCCGTCGGATACCATTTTGTAAAGGTTTTTAAGTCCCGTCTGATTCTTGACGAGCAGTATCATATGATAGGACCTGAGCTTGAGCGGATCGGCTCTCTCACTCATTGCCTGATTCATATCGGCAATTCCGAAAACACCTTCCTTGCGGAGCTTATCGGTCATTGCAAAGAATATGTGAGCAAGCATTTCTGCGTCATCACAGGCTCTGTGATGATTGAAATCACCGAGCTTATAATACTCTGCCAAAACGTCAAGCCTATGCTTTGAAAGCTCTGGATTTGCATATCTCGACATAGCAACTGTGTCAAGATAGGAGCTGGTAAAGGGCATTCTGTGCTCATCGCACACCCTTCTGATAAAGCTGGTATCAAAGGATGCGTTATGGGCTATCAGCATATCGTCACCTGCAAATTCGAGGAAGCTCTTTACCGCCTCGCACTCTTCAGGTGCACCTGCAACCATCTCGTCGGTTATGCCGGTAAGCTCGGTTATCTTTTCGGGGATATGCTCCCTTGGGTCAACGAAGGTATTGAATCTGTCAATAACCTCTCCGCCCTTTATCTTGACCGCACCTATTTCTGTTATTTTATTATTTATAGCCGAAAGTCCGGTGGTTTCTATATCAAAAACGGTAAACTGATCGGTAAACAAGCAAAGCTTGTCTCCGTATACGGCTCTTGCCGTATCGTCGACGTAATAGCCCTCCATACCGTATATGACCTTTATATCACCAAGCTTTTCTGCAGCAAGCATAGCCTCGGGAAACGCCTGAACGTTTCCGTGATCGGTAAAGGCAACGGCAGGATGACCCCACGCCTTTGCAGTTTTTACAACCACGTCTGGCTGCATAGTCGCATCCATTGCCGACATTGCAGTATGCAGATGAAGCTCGACTCTCTTTTCGGGCGCATTATCTTTTCTGGTTATCTTTTTTATCTTAAGTATATCGTATGCAAATATTGCAAGCTCTGCGCTCTCTTTATTTTCGTTTCTGAGCGCACCTCTGACGGCAACTGCGCTTCCTATTCCGAGTGCGGATTTTATACCGTCCGCCGTCTCGGGATCTGCTGATATGCGCACGTATACCGAGGATTCCTTATCGGTAATGCCGAAAATAACGGTTACGCTGTCGCCCCTTCTGGTTTCTCTGAGCTCTACCTGAAAGACCTCACCGACCGCAATAACGCTTTTTTGAGGAGAGGTAAAGGTCGAGATAGGCGAAGGAGTTATCGGAAATGCACTTCCGTGGATCTCGGTAGGCTCTGCCACCGAAAATTTGATCTTTCCCGATATAACGGTAGTCTCGTCAAGCCAATCGCACTGACTGTCAGAGGTTTCGTAAAGCGAGTTCATTCTCTTAAGCTCACTGCCGTCAGCGGCAAGCTTTTTGGCATTCTGCGCAGAAGAAGCGCTCGCCGCTGCTGCGTTAGCGGCAGCACTTGCTTCTATCCGCTTAACCGCTTCCTTCATTTCGGATGAAAGATACTCGTCTCTGTGCTTTACAAAATCCTCGTATCCGCCCTCAAAGCCCTGCGATCTCGTTATCTCCACAGTATAATTCAGCCCGAATTCTCTTAAAATTATCCCCTCGATTATCTCGTGGGTCTTTGCGCTGTACAAAAGCTCGATACCGCCGTTTGCAAACGCAATATCTATCTTGATATGATTGCCCTCGAGTGAAACGTCGTAATCGTTGAAAAAACCTCTCGAAACAGCGCCTAAGCGCTGCGCCTCTACCATTACCTGAGTTATGTATTCGCTATTGAACTTATCGGGAGAATATTTCGGGAGTATGCGCACAGAGTTTATCTTATACGCTTCCCTTATCTCCTCTTCGAGACGGTAGAGCTTTTTCTTTTCTATGGTTTCCGGAAAAAACGCCTGCGCCTCGACAAGCTTGCGCTCTCTGTCCGCACGAACGGAGATATCCGTTGCGCTCTCAAGTATAGCCTTGAATTCGTCACCCGGAGCATATTTATTAAAAACATCAAGAAGCGTTTTCCCTGCCATTTTGAACCGTCCTTTTTTCGCATTTATGCGAGCTTATCACATATCGTTGATTTCTTTGATCAATTGATCTATTATCTCGTTTTGCGGAATTTTTCTTATTATCTCACCGTGTCTGAAAAGGAGTCCCTCTCCGACACCGCCTGCTATGCCTATATCAGCCTCTCTTGCTTCACCCGGTCCGTTTACCGCACAGCCCATTATTGCAACGTGCAACGGTCTGTCAGATCTTACGTCGCCACGTGCTATACGCTCCTCAAAAGCCTCGCAAAGCTCTATCAGATCTATCTTGGTTCTTCCGCAGGTAGGACATGACGTAACTCTTATCCCACCGCCTATACCTATATTACGAAGAAGCGCTCTGCCCTCCTTCACCTCAAGAGCAGGCGGAGCAGTCAGCGATACCCTTATGGTATCACCGATACCGTCGCAGATAAGCGAGCCTATACCTATCGCAGATTTGATAACCCCATCGTGAGGAGTGCCTGCCTCGGTAACTCCTAAATGTATCGGATAATCGGTCGCATCGGCAATTATTCTGGTGGCGTTTATCATAGTCGCAACGTCTGATGACTTGACTGCCAAAACGATATCGAAAAATCCGTTCTTTTCAAGCAGTGACGCATGATAAAGCGCGCTTTCCGCAAGTGCCTGAGCCGTAGGAGCCCCGTGCTTTTCGAGTATATGCCTCTCAAGAGAGCCGCTGTTTACCCCTATTCTTATAGGCACGCCGTGCTCTGCACATTTTTTTGCCACAAGCTCTACCTTTTTATCGTCACCTATATTTCCCGGGTTGATCCTTATCTTATCAACACCGGCGGAAACGCACTCAAGAGCCAGCTTGTGATCGTAGTGTATATCTGCAACGAGCGGCACCGAAATGCCGCCGTATTCTTTTATTTTTGAAATTACCCTCACAGCCTCAAGGTCGGGTATAGCAAGTCTTACGATATCACAGCCTGCCGCCTCAAGCTCTCTTACCTGAGAAAGCGTTTTGTCATAGTCGTGAGGGTCGGTGTTGGTCATAGACTGAACCGCTATCGGCTGATCTGCACCTATATAAATATTTCCTATACGTATCCTTCTGCTTTTGCGCCTGATAGCGTTATAATCCATTCAAAACCTTCCTTTTGCCCTATTTGGCAAATAATTTAATAATATCCTTAAAGGATACGAATACCATAAACAGCATCAGTATAACTATACCGATAAAGTGTATATATCCCTCTATCTCCGGCTTTACCGGCTTTCTTCTGATAAGCTCGATAAGCTGGAACAGCAGTCTTCCGCCGTCAAGCGCAGGTATTGGGATCAGATTGAACATACCGAGATTTATGGTTATAATACCGCAAAGGTATAAAAGACTGACAGTGCTCTGCTTTGCGGCATTTCCTATTGCAGTCGTAACACCGACCGGACCCGATACCTGATCCACGCCGTATTTACCGCTTATAAAGTCGATAAGCGAATCCCACACCAGCTTGATGGATGCAGTCGACTGATAAAAGCCGTGCTTTATTACGTTTGCAAAGCTTTTCTCTTCAGCTCTTACGTAAAAATCTATCTCACCGAAAACTATTCCCTCTTCGGTTATCTTTTCAAATTCAACGTCCTCTACAAGCACTCTCTCGCCGTCTCTTATAACCGTAACGTCGATGGGCTCACTGCCCTGATGCATTATCTCGTATAAAAGCTCGTATGAAATATGCGTGCTTCTGTCGTTTATCTTGACAACTCTGTCTCCGACCTCAAGTCCGCTCTGATAGGACGATGCGTCCTCGCTCTCAAACTTGACTATCTCGGTTGAGCCGAGCTTATCGGATGCCATTACCATAACTGCCATCAGAATAATACCGAGGACGAGGTTCATTGCCGCTCCTGCGGCAGTAATGATCATTCTCTGCCATACCGGCTTGTTTATCAGCGCACCCTCGTCATCGGATGCCTCATCCTCGCCGACCATACTGACGAATCCTCCGATGGGTAAAAGCCTCAGAGAATATACTATGCCTGTTTTTTCAGACCTTCTTGATATTAATTTAGGTCCCATACCTATTGCGAATTCCTTAATCGAAACGTTAAAGGAACGCGCGGCAATATAATGACCGAGCTCGTGTACGAATATCAGCACACCAAAGACCAATAAAGCAATTACGATAGTTATCTCAATTCATCTCCATTATAGTTTAATCATATCGCAAACTGTCTGTCTTATCTCAAAATCAGTTTCTTCTATCTGCTCAGCCGAGCTGTAGTCCTTGCTCTTATAATTATTGACCGTATCGCAAACGATATCGGAAATATCGGAAAACGATATTTTGTCGCAAAGGAAATAGCCGACCGCAGCCTCGTTTGCGGCATTGAGCGCCGCACCTGCATCACCGCCCATATCAAACGCCTTGTATGCAAGCGGGAGCAGCTTGAAGGTTTGCTTATCGGGGGAATAAAAGCTGAGAGAGCCAAGAGAAGCAAAGTCGATAGGCGCCGTCTGCCCCGCCTCCCTTTCGGGATAGGTAAGCGCATACTGAACGCACATACGCATATCGGGCTTTGACATCTGCGCTATTACTGCATTGTCAACATATTCCACCATAGAGTGTATTATGCTCTCTCTGTGAACGACGACGTCTATATCCGAGGCAGGAACTCCAAAAAGATGAGCCGCCTCAATGACCTCAAAGCCCTTATTCATAAGAGTTGCGCAGTCAACGGTTATCTTGCTTCCCATGCTCCAGGTAGGATGGGCAAGAGCCTGAGCGGCACATGCGTTTTTGAGCTCATCTGCACTCTTACCGAAAAAAGGACCTCCCGATGCGGTGAGAATTATCCTTTTGATCTCACTTTCTCTGCCTGCACGAAGACATTGAAATATCGCACAGTGCTCACTGTCTACCGGGAGTATCTGCGTATTGTTTTCTCTTGCCGTTTTCATAACGAGCTCGCCTGCCGCCACCAGCGATTCTTTATTCGCAAGTGCGAGCGTGCGCCCCGTTTTAACTCTTGCAAGAGTGGTGCGAAGTCCGGCTACACCGACTATCGAATTTAAAAGTATATCGGATTCAACTATGCCTGCAAGCTCTTCAACGCCCTCTTTTCCCGAATACACAACCGTGTCGGTATCTCCTATGCGATCCCTTAGCTCTTTTGCAGCCAAAGGGTCTGCTACTGCGCAAAACCTTGGCCTGAATTCACGGATCTGCTCTTCGAGCAGCTTTATATTCTTCATAGCGCAAAGGGCATCTACCCCGGTACCTCTGAAACGGGCAACGTCAAGCGCCTGCATTCCGACCGACCCGGTAGAGCCGAAAACGGATATGCTCATATCGCCTTTAATCATATATTATCCTCAAAAATCAAAACTTAATTAGAAAAACATTGCCTTAAGCGGAAGCATCTCAACCAGAAAATACAAGAACGGAGCTACCGCAAGGACGCTGTCAAATCTGTCAAGAACTCCGCCGTGTCCGGGGAAGATATATCCGAAGTCCTTGATGCCGTACGTCCTTTTTATCTGAGACGCTATAAGGTCTCCGCACTGCGATACCACTGCGGCCACCGTTCCCATAACGGCAAGCGTAAGATAATTGGGAGTAACGTCGAAAAATACGCCTATCACAAATCCGTAAAGGAGCGAGAAAAGTGCGGTAAATACAATTCCGCCTATCGCACCCTCTACCGTCTTTTTGGGGCTTACCGACGGGATAAGCTTATGCTTTCCGATAGCTCTTCCTGTGAAATATGCAAAGGAATCGCATATCCACGCATAGAAGAACACGAGAAGATACATATACCTTCCAAGGTCCATATCCCTGAATAATATTATTATCGAAAGTCCTATTACCGTATACGAGGTAAATGCAAAGGTAATTGCCGAATCCTTAACGTTTATCTTGGCATTGCAGAAGGCCGATACTGCAAACATCCAAAAAAGATAGACGAATACAGCAATAAATGATATCGCAAAAAACCTTTCCGTGCTTCCCGCATATCTCGTCATAAACGGAATCAGAACGGATATTGCGTATGTAGGAACAGACACCAAGGCGCTGTTCTTCTGTCCCGTGCAGTTAAGTATCTCGTAAGCGCCGACGAAGGCTACAAGGGCTATCACCACGTTGAATGCAACGGTATGCGAAAAATAAAGGAACGGTATTGCGATAGCTATCAGTATAATAGCCGTAAGTATTCTTGTCTTCATATGGAACGCATTTCCTCCGTACCGTTATATTCCGCCGTATCGGCGTTTTCTCTTTGAAAAATCGCTGATCGCTCTGTCAACGTCCTCACACGTCATATCCGGCCAGAGCGTTTCGGTAAAATAAAGCTCGGAATAGGCAGACTGCCACATGAGAAAATTGGACGTTCTCTTCTCATTGCCCGTGCGCACTATAAGATCCGGCTCGGGTATTCCTGCGGTATAAAGCGCGCATTCTATATCATCCTCGGTAACGCTGTCTGCACCGCTTGCGATAAGCTTGTTTACGGCGCTGACTATCTCCTGTCTTCCGCCGTAATTCATAGCGATGTTGACCTTTTTTCTGTTTTTGGCAGAGGCGACCTCGATCTCCTCTATCAGCGCCTTGGTCTCAGCGTCAAAGCATTGCGTATCGCCTATTATACGAATACGCATATCCTTTTCGACGAAATTGTCACGAGCTCGCTTGAGATATTCTCTGAACAATCTCATTATCTCGCCAACCTCACGCTCAGGCCGCTTCCAGTTTTCGGTAGAAAAAGCGTATACCGTTATATATTCAATTCCTATATCACCGCAATACTGCGCTATCTTTTCAAAGGTCTGAGCCCCGACGCTGTGTCCGTACTCTCTGGGCATACCCTTTTTCGATGCCCATCTTCCGTTTCCGTCCATTATAAAAGCAATGTGACGAAGCGAGGACGGAGCCTTCTCTGCCTTTTTTCTGTGAAAACCAAACATCTCTAAATTCCATTTAAGGGGACGCGGATATCCGCATCCCCTATCTTTCAGTAAAATATTTATACTGTTAAAAAACGTCAGATGGACATTATTTCCTTGTCCTTAGCCGCAGTTATAGCATCAACCTCTTTGATGTACTTATCGGTAAGATCCTGAACGCTCTTTTCGGACGCCTTCTGTTCATCCTCTGTCATTTCGCCGTTCTTCTTCATCAGCTTGCACTTTTCGTTAGCATCTCTTCTTATGTTTCTGACTGCAACCTTTGCTTCCTCACCCATCTTGGCGGTCTGCTTTGTAAGCTCTTTTCTTCTCTCCTCTGTAAGCTGAGGGAATACGAGTCTCAATACCTTACCGTCGTTTGCGGGCTGAATTCCTATATCGGAAACGATGATCGCCTTTTCAATGCTCTTGAGCATTGATGCGTCCCAAGGCTGAATAACCAGCGTGCGTGCATCCGCAGTCTTGACCTCTGCGATCTGATTTATAGCGCTGGGAGCGCCGTAGTAGTCAACAGTTACCTTATCAAGCACGGCAGCGCTTGCCTTACCTGCTCTTATGGAAGCAAGCTCGGATGCGTACACCTCAGTGGTACGCTTCATCTTTGCTTCAAATTCTTTAACGTCAAGTTTCATGTTTATTTCCTCCCTTTACTATGGTTCCAATTTTTTCGCCGTTAACTGCTCTTACGATATTTTCGGGATCGTTCAGAGCAAACAAGAGTATCGGAATATCGTTATCCATACAGAACGATGCCGCAGTTGAATCGATAACGGTAAGTCCGTTTGAAAGTATCTGCATAAAGTCCATCGAGTCGATCTTCTTAGCTTCGGGATGAAGCTTGGGATCGGCGGTATATACGCCGTCGATGTTTTTAGCAAGCATTACTATATCTGCATTTATCTCAGCCGCTCTCATTACCGATGCAGTATCGGTCGAGAAGAAGGGGTTTCCTATTCCGCATCCGAAAATAACAACTCTTCCCTTTTCGAGATGGGAAACTGCCTTATTTCTTATATAGGGCTCTGCAAACTGTCTCATCTCGATAGCGGTCATAACTCTCGTATTCATTCCGTGCTGTTCAAGCGCATCCTGAAGTGCAAGAGCGTTTATCGTGGTTGCCAGCATACCCATATGGTCCGCTCTCGTGCGGTCCATCTTTGCACCCTGACGGCCTCTCCATATATTTCCGGCACCCACAACTATAGCAACCTGAACGCCTATATCAACACATCTTTTTACCGCGTGGCATATCTCGCTGACAAAATCATAATTGATAATACCGTCTCCTCCGGTTGCAAGGGCTTCTCCGGATAATTTTAACAACACTCTTTTGTAAAGAGGTTTATCTGTCTTCTGCATTGCTTTGACACCTCTCATTTCCATGATTTTTACATTCTGATCACGAAAGATCCTTCGCAAAAAGATCCCCACTTAGATTATTGTACCTTATTTTCCCTTATTTGTAAATATATATTATAAAAATTTTCAATTTATATATATAATTATAAATATATCTTAGATTTACCCCTCAAGCATCCTGCATACCAGCTTATAGGTTCGCTCGCAGGAGGAAAGGCTCAGTCTTTCCTTGGGTGTGTGGATATCGTACATGGTAGGACCTATCGATATTGCCTGAGCGTCCTCACCCAGCTTGCTTAAAATAATACCGCACTCAAGCCCTGCGTGAATGGCTATTATCCTCGGCTCAAAGCCGTCACCCAGCACCTCTTTTGCAGATCTTGCATACAGCCTCTGAACGTCGGTGCCCTTTACGTATCTCCAGCCCGGATATCTGCCCGAATGCGATATCTCACAGTCGAGCGCCTTTGCAAGCATATCGAACCGAAGCGCAATATCACTCATAACGCTCTCTACGGACGAACGGTTTGAAAAATCAAATCTGACGCTGTCCTCATCGGTCGTTATTACCCCGAGGTTAGAGGAGGATTCGACAAGCGACGTATCATCCGGACAGAGCGAAAGAACTCCCGACGGGCAAAGCGAGATGACCGAAAGCACACGGCTGGTTGACCTGAAGGTCATCATTTTATCAAATCCGCTTGCCTTTGATACCCTTATCCTCAGGCCCTTATCATCCTTTGACTGCTCCTTCTTTATCAAATCGGATATGCTCTTTATAAAGTCCGTAGCCTGATCTCTGTCAAAGACCGATATCACCGCCTCGCACTCTCTCGGTATGGCGTTATCCTTATTTCCGCCGTTTATGCTGATAAGATTAAACGGCTCCTTTTGATAAAGTGCGGAAAGTATCCTTCCCATCATTTTGTTGGAGTTTGAACGGCACTTGTTTATGTCAACGCCCGAATGACCGCCAGCAAGTCCGCTTACGCTTATTTTTAACGCCTTATTAGCGAATGAAACGGTATCAAAGCGGTGCTTTATCTCAACTCTTTCACCGCCTGCACAGCCTGCAGTTGCCTCGTATTCGTTCTCGCTGTCAAGGTTTATGACCGTCCTTGCCTTTATATCCGAATAGTCGAATCCCTCTGCTCCGCCGAGCCCCGTTTCCTCCTGCACTGTAAACAGGCATTCTATATCGGGATGCGAGATGCTGTCGGAATCAAGTATTGCAAGCATCATTGCAACTGCTATACCGTCGTCTCCGCCAAGGGTTGTTCCCTTTGCATAAAGCAGGTCACCGTCTATGGCAAGCTTAAGTCCCTCACGCTCGAAATCGTGCTCGGTATCGGAATTTTTCTCGCACACCATATCGGTATGACCCTGGAGCATTACTGCTCCCTTTCCCTCATAACCACAGGTTGCTGATTTTTTTATCAGAACGTTATGCAAAGTGTCTCTTCGATACCAAAGTCCTCTCTTTTCAGCAAAGTCGCAAAGATAGTCGGCAACTCCGCTCTCGTTTCCCGAGCCTCTCGGAATAGCGCTTATATCCTCAAAAAATCGGAAGAGCTCCTTTGGCTCTTTCCCGTGTATAATATATTCAACCGGCATAAATCTACCTCCGATATTATAATTCTTTTATAATTTTATCATTTTTTTGCGCCAAGGTCAACCGATGTATAAAAAAAGCACAATATATTTTAAAAATAGCAATATTGTATTTGATTTTTACACATCGAAGTTATATAATAGTATATGCATTATTGAATACTGAAATTTTAACGGAGAAAAACATGTTTGATATAACGGATAAGATAATACCCGCATGCAGAGTGATACCGGTCGTAGTCATAAACGATATAAGTGACACCCTGCCTACCCTCACCGCGCTCGAGGATTCAGGAATTCCCTGCGCAGAGATAACCTTCAGAACCAAGTGCGCCGCTGACGCAATAAAGCTTGGATGTGAAAGCTTTAAGGATATGAAGATAGGCGCAGGCACCGTAATAAATTCGGAGCAGGCAGAGATTGCAATCGATTGCGGCGCTGAATTTATCGTCTCGCCCGGACTTAGCGAGGATGTTCTGTCGGTATGCCGAAAAAACGATATCCCCTACATACCCGGATGCGTTACACCTACCGAGATCATCAAAGCAATATCACTTGGTATAACCACAGTTAAATTCTTTCCCGCAGATATATACGGAGGGCTTTCGGCAATACGTGCCCTTTCTGCCCCCTTTCCTCAGATAAGATTCATTCCGACGGGCGGCGTTGATATTTCAAACATAAAAGATTTTTTGAGCTGCGATAAAATAGCCGCAGTCGGCGGAAGCTTTATCACAAAAGGAAATATCCGTGAAAACTGCAAAAAACTTTTGGAGGTATTAAAATGAAAATAGTTTCCTTCGGAGAGATAATGCTCCGTCTTTCACCTGCAGGCTTTGGACGGTTTCTTGACGCCCCGTCGTATGAAGCGACATTTGGCGGAGCGGAGGCAAACACCGCGCTTCAGCTCGCCCTTTTAGGAGCTGATTCCGAATATATCACCCGTATGCCCGAAAACGATATAGCACAAGCGGCAATAAACTCTCTTCGCAGGTACGGTGTTAAATGCGACAGAATAGTGAGATGCGGGGATAAGCTTGGTATTTATTTTATAGAAAAGGGCGCATCCCAGCGTCCCTCAAAGGTAATATACGACCGTGCAGGCTCTGCAATATCAAAAGCTTCGCCCGATGAATTCAACTGGGAGGAGCTGCTTTCGGGTGCAGACGTTTTTCATTTTACCGGCATAACGCTTGCTCTCGGAAACAATCTTATCGATATATGTCACGACGCATGTCGCACCGCTAAAAGAATGGGAGTTAAGGTCTCCTTTGATCCCAATCACCGCACAAAGCTTTGGAGCTATGAAAAGGCGACGTCGGTTATAGAGCAGTTTACCAAGTACATAGACATACTTATCACAAACGAGGACCATTCGGCAAAGCTGTTCGGCATATCTCCCTCTATATCAGAGATAAACGGAGATGACGTTACCGAAAAGGGCTATATGCAGATAGCACGCGCATTTGACGAAAAATACGGCATCAAAACGGTTGCCATAACCGAAAGAAGAACGGTCTCATCCGAGGTAAATACCTTCTGCGCAAAGCTTTACGAGAGCGGAAGGCTCTGCTCATCCAAAAAATACACCATAAATATAGTTGACCGCCTCGGTGCAGGAGATGCATTTGCGGCAGCACTTATCTATGCGATCGAAGACGGAATGGAAGCTGATAAATCAATAGAATTTGCAGCTGCGGCATGCTGTCTCAAGCACACAATTCAGGGAGATCAGAGTCTGCTTACAAAGGAAGAGATATCCGCTCTTGCCTTTAGCAATCAAAATGCCCGTGTACAAAGATAAGACCAATAGAATTTATGCATCGGAAGAGAAATCTTCCGATGCTTTTTTGTTTAAAAATATCATTTTACGATCATATTATATTTATATCAAAAAATATCGGTTTTATATCTAAATTTTGCAACACATAAAAAAACCGATACGGAACACATTATCTATGTATTCTCTTTTTTAAAGAAAGTACTCATAATCAATAATTTGACAAATCGGAAAAACGAGGATCTGCAATGAATTTTTCTATTTTTAAAGCACGCAAAACAATGCCTCACTTCAAAAAACGAATGCCTTCGCTTCCGATACTGCTGTTTTCGCTGTTTGCGTCGATATGTGCCGTCTGCGGTGTGCTTGATAATGCCATACCGGACAGCATATCCGTTTATGCCGCAGACACACCGAGTATAAATTGCCCGTTTATAACGGTCTCGTCCGACCAAATGAACGAGCTGCCCGCCTCTTCAAACGGCTTTGTCGGAAGCTATACCGCCGCCGCTAAGCTTTTTGATTCGATAAATATAAAGGAGGTGGACGTTCGAGTCTATGACCGTGCCGTTCTCTATCCCGGCGGGATGGCGTTCGGTGTGAAGCTTTATACCAAGGGAGTCATAGTCGTCGGACTGTCAGACGTTGTCTCGGATGACGGCAGCACCTCAAATCCCGCTTCCGATGCAGGTATACGGATAAAGGATATAATTACCGAGATAAACGGCAAGGAGGTAAACTCAGCGGCGCAGGTGAGTGCAGCTATTGAAGAATGTAACGGCAGTGCCGTAACGATCAAGCTGATGCGTGGCGAGAATGAATGTAATTTTACACTAAGGCCCGTGTATTCATCATCTGACGGAAAATACAAGGCAGGTATATGGATAAGAGACAGCACCGCAGGAATAGGCACCGTTACCTATATAGATCCCTCAAGCGGTGCGTTTGCGGGGCTGGGACACGGCATATGCGATATAGACACCGAGGAGCTGATGCCTCTTTTAAAGGGATCTGTGGTAAACGTTACCGTCAGCGGAATAACCAAGGGAATAAAAGGCACTCCGGGAGAGCTCAAGGGCTTTTTCGGCACTGCAAATATAGGAACACTTTCAGCCAATACAGGAACCGGAGTTTACGGTAAAATAGATTCGATACCGCAAAGCCTTGCATCAAATGCAATACCTATCGCTCTCAAGAGCGAGGTCAAGGAAGGCGAGGCATTTATATACTGCACCCTTGACGATAACAAGGTAAATCAGTATTCGGTAAATATAGAACGCATCTGCGATATGAATTCTCAAACGAAAAACTTTATAGTTGAGGTCACCGATCCGGCTCTTCTTCAAGCAACCGGCGGAATCGTTCAGGGAATGAGCGGCTCACCCATCATACAGGACGGACGTATAATCGGAGCAGTGACCCACGTTCTTGTAAACGACCCTACGAGAGGCTACGGAATCTTTATAGAAAATATGCTTGAAGCGGCATCATAAATAAGATCCGAGGCTGTGCCTCGGATCTTATTTATTTTCATTTTTTATCATATCGGAGACGGCTGATCTGTAGCCTTTGAACTCCTCGTTTTCGGGAAGCATCTGCAAAACGTAGTTTATGCGTCCCATAAGACTGCTTAAATATTTTGCGGGTGAAATATCCTCCCCTATCCTCGCAAGATGCCCCTCTACACCGAATTTACGGCAATAAAAGACCTCCTGCCTTATCTTGCGCTTATATTCGCTCGATATATTTATCTTTTGGTTTACGACTATTCCGGTAACGGTCTGTCTTTGACCAAAACGTGCGTGCTTAGTCTTGCTTTTATTCAAAAACAAGCCGCGCTTTTTAAGCTGATCCGAAACGAACTCTATGATCTCATCGGTATCAAGCTCTCCCGAGAAGGTCATATCGTCGCAGTATCTTGTATAGCTTACCGAGCGCAGAGCGCACCATGCGCCGACTGTCTCGTCAAAATCCCTCATTATGATATTGGTAATGACGGGCGAGGTAGGCGCACCCTGAGGAAGCACCTCACCGCAATAGCAGAGCATGGATAGAAGTATTCTGATCTTTTCCGAATATTTATTTTCGGGAAAGACCTTTTCTTTTACCGAGGAATAGGTAATGCTGTCAAAAAAATTCCGTATATCCAGCTTTAGCACAGAGCTCTTTCCGATATGCGGCAGAGCGTTATTTTTCACGCCTGCACCTATCTTGTAGGCCTTTGCGTATACCGAGATCTCCTCGTATGCCAAAAGATTCAGGGCGATAGATCGCTGTATCCTTTTCAGCACCTCGTCCGGAACGGACAGCACACGGTAGCTTCCGTCCCTTTTGGGAATCTTAACCTTTCGGTAATGTGCCGATATATTATTACTGACTCCGTAGAGCGTTTTTGCAGGGATACCGAGATCCCTCTCGATTGAAGAAAGCTCCTTGTACACTATCATAACAAAAATCCTTGAACAATACTAATTTGTATAATGAAAAGCGCAGGTGTAATGTCATGCGGCAGGGCCGCATTGACACACGAAGTGTGGGATTACTCCGAGCATTTTCATCTGAGCTTGCGAATACGATCAATTTTTTGTATACCGTAAGCGACTCGCTTACGGCTTCTGCCTTAGCGGAATAACACTATTGTTCACTTTATTATAGCATACGCACTTAGCCGTTGCAACCGTTTTATGGCTTGCGAATAAAGAAATTCAGCACCAATGCCGTCAGCGTAAGCAAAAGAAGCATCGCAAATGCGGCGGTATATCCGCCCGTTGCCTCTAAAACTTTATTTGACACGGTTGCTATAAGCGATCCGCCCATTACCGTAAACGTCATAAGCGCCATATTGGTTGAGAAATGCTTCATTCCAAAAAACGAAGACGTAAAGGCGGCGGTGATGGTGGGACACGATCCGTACGATATTCCCGTCAGGCACAGTCCTGCAATACACAGCGGCAAGGATCCTACGGTTACTGCTATCAGGGTAACGGTAGCGGCACAGACGGTAAGGAAATTTGCACACAGCATGGTTTTTCTGCGCCCGATGGCATCAAAAACAGCACCTGTGATTATTCGTCCAATGCCGTTACAGACAGACAAAACTCCAACCAAGGACACCGCAAGGGATTCGGGAGCATTCACAGACAGAGCCAGATCCTTTGCAAAGCTTATGACCGAGCTTCCGACCGCCGCAAGAAATGAAATGCATACGAACGCCATCCAAAAGGACGGACGCTTCAGCATCTGAGTCGACGTATAATCCTTGCGCTCAAAGCTCTCACCCGACGATGCTTTAGAAGCAGTCGGCTGCGGGAAGATCACGTCAGAGCCGGGCTTTCTGAGTAAAAATCCTGCGATTATCATAACGGCACAGATCGCCGCCCCCAATATCATATAGGTCTTGCGCCATCCGAAGCTGCCCTTGAACATTGCATCTGCCACGTTACCGAGCAACAGCGCAGAGGCGCCAAAGCCCATCATAAGACATCCTGAACAAAGCCCCTTCTTATCCGGGAACCAAGCGCTTACCGTAGCGATAACTACGTTATACGCTATACCAATCCCCGTGCCTGCCAAAACTCCGTACGTAACGTAAAGCATCCATACGTACGTGCCGGGCAAAAGGGCGGTCATTACGAATCCCAGCGCAGACAGTATACCGCTGACGATCAGTGCTATCCGATGACCAAACCGTCCTGACAGCTTGGCTCCAAGCAGTCCGCCTATACAGAAAAAGCTCATAGCAAGCGTAAAGTTCAGAGCGAGCTGAGATGCACCCCAGCCAAACTCGGATGACAGGGGCGATTTCAAAATAGACCATGCGTACAGTATACCTGCAAACAGCATAGCAATAACGCCTATAACCAAATATGCAAAGCGCACCGAAAGATTTTGTTTTGTACCGTTCATTTTTAAAGCTCCTGTATTTTTTCTAAAAGTTTTTTTGCAAATATCACGAATACGACGACGTTATCCCGAGATATTCCTCAAGGCATAGGCCGCTTTCATATACCTTCTCTGCCGTATCTATTCCAAGATAGCGAACGTGCCAGGGCTCGTACATATAGCCGGTTATTTCTTCTTTATCCTTGGGGTATCTTATGATAAATCCGTATTTATAGCAGTTTTCGGCAAGCCATATTCCCTCCGGGCTCTCTCCGAAATCCTGCATAAGCGAGTTCAGATCAAAGGCAAGACCGCTCTGATGCTCCGAATGTCCGGGGCGTGCGGAATATCTGTCGGCGACCGACTGTCCGTCTCTTGCAACGTAATCGTTATATATTATCTTCTGGTCGATATAGCTTCTGTAGCCCGATTTGACAAAAAGCGTAAGACCCTCCTCCTTTGCGGCGGCAAACATAACGTACAGCGCATCCACCGCCTCCTGATCGTTCCCGGGAGCATAGCTCATGGGAAGCGGATAGGTCTTGTTAACTATGAGTATTCCATCTATGTAGGTGCACTCAACGTCCGGCGTTACCTTAACGTTTACGGTTGCAAACACCTCTGGATTATCCGTCGAGGTGACCGTTACGGTGCATTCACCCTCGGAGACTCCCAGGATATCACCGTACCAATTAACGCTTGCGACCGATTCATCCGAGCTTACCCATTTCTCGCCCTTATCGGTGGCATTTTCGGGATACATGGTAACGATAGGCATTTTTGACTGCCCTACTATTATGCTGACGTCATAGGTTGAAAGGCTTATATCGGTCACACCGACGCTTTGCTCTGTATATACCTCGTCCTCCGATTCGGGCTCTGTTTCCGTAAGAGATTCAGGCTCTGTTTCACTCTGCACTTCGGGTTCCGTTTCGGTATATTCAACGGTTTCCTCCGTTTCATCCTGCTCGGCCCTAGTCATCTCGATAACGGCTTCGGCATCCGTGCCCTCGCTCGTCTGCTCGGTTATAACAGCGCCCTCGCTGCCGTCACAGCCCTGCAAAATCAGCGCTAAAATAACAGCTATCAGAAGCAGAAGAGGCGAATATCTATTTTTTAACTTACGGTAATTCATTATAATTCTCCGTTTATCTGACTTTTTTTTACACGTTATCAACATTATTATAACTAATCTTTGCAGGAAAAACAATAGTTTTTCAATTAAGTTTGTGGGTGTTCCTGATAATCTATTGACAAAATGATATCGTCGTGTTATAATATTGTACGATGTCATACAATATCACAACTTTAAGGTAGGTCCATATGAAAAAAACAGTTGCAAATACCGTTTTTGAACAGCTTAGAAAAAACATAAAGTCGGGAGCGTATCCGCTTGGAGAAAAGCTTCCGTCTGAAGCAGTGCTTTGCTCCACTCTATCGGTCAGCAGAACAAGTCTCAGAGAGGCTTTGCGCTCACTTGAGGCGGCGGGATACGTTGAAATAAAGCCCGGTCGCGGTGCGTTCGTATCTGAAGATTTGCCGAGTGAAAGCAAAAGTGCATCAGGCTGGCTTGCAAAAAATAAGTACGCTTTAAAGGATATCCTTGAAGCAAGAAGAGCTATCGAACCGCTCTGCGCATCACTTGCAGCCAAAAACGCAAGCGAGGATGAGGTTACGTTCCTTTGGGGACTGCTTTACAGATACGAGGATGCATATGCTAAAAATGACCCCATCGGCATGGCGGAGAGTGACGACCGTCTTCATATGAAGATAGCCGAGCTTTCAAAAAACGAGGTGCTGATCTCCATATTATCTATACTGAACGAAAAGCTTACCGATTACAGAGCTAACCTTTTCGCTGTTGAAGGAAACGGCGTGCACGCGATATCAATGCATAAGGATATTGTCTCGGCAATAGCCAAGGGATCTGCAAATGAGGCAGAAAAGGCTATGATTTTCCACGTAAACGGCATATTCAATAACCTGAGTGATTTAACCGAAAAACAATAAATAAAATGAGGTCATACAGAAAATGAAAAAAATTAAGATTTTATTTACCTTTGCTTTTGCTTTAATTCTATTATCAGTATCGTTTACAGTTTATGCAGCTGACTTCGGTATAAGCGGAAACATAATCGGTTATTTCAACTATTCCGAAACTAAAATTACCGCCCTTTGTAACGGAATTGAGATATGCCACACTATCCTTGAGCCCGTAAAGAGCTCTGATGCTATCGAACGTAAATTCTCTCTCTCGGGACTTGAGAGCGGTATATACGATCTTGTTATATCTGGCGGTAACAATCTTGGATACACTGTAAAGGGCATCGACGTAAGCTCAAGCATTGATCTTACCGAGACGTATATTCCCGGAATATCGGAAATTGCTCTTACTCCCGGTGACATTACCGGAGACGGCTTTATTGACGCCGGTGACGTTTCGGCTTTATCATACGATATCGGAAAGTCTGCAGGACCGGCTGCATACGCATCAGCTGATATAAATTCCGATATGTTTATAGATGCTATTGACGTTTCAATTTTGTCATTTAACCTGCTTAAAAAACCCACGGAGGAGATCTACCCTGATATGGAGCTTATAAATAACGCAAAGCTTAACCCCAAAAACGGCGATGTTACCTTTGCTGAGGATATTGAATACGTTTCCGTACATAAGGCTCAGGCAGACGGACACCATTTCCTTTTGGGCGCATCTATCATAAAGCACGACGGTTTTCTTATCTGCGCCTACGGCCAGGGACTCCTTACCGAAAACGATTCAGGCTCACGATTTGCCTGCAAGTATTCCTACGACATGGGTAAGACATGGAGCGAAGAGGTTGTAATAGCGGGTCCTGAAGGACGCTATTCAAGAAGCCACGGAGTTCTGTTTGAATACGAGAACACAGTCTGGGCGTTTGCCCCCAAGGCGATGTACGGTCACGGTGGAGGATACCCCGGTCTGGTTATGGAAGCATATACACTTTGCGAGGATATGAGTTGGGAATCGCACGGCACCGTCCTTGATGAGAATTTCTGGCCTCTTTGCGAGCCTATGGTGCTTGAAAACGGAAACATTCTTATTGCAGGGCTCAACTGCAAAAGCGGTGCTGCTCCGGCAGTTGCAATATCTGACGGAGATGACCTTACCTCGTGGAGAATGATAACACTTCCGAACAAAAACAATCTTTCTGTGTGGGGAGAGACATCGGTCGTCGATTACGGTGACAGACTTGTTGCATTTATAAGATCGGCATCTTCAAAAATGGCGGTAAGCCAAAGCTTTGACAACGGTGAAACGTGGACCTCGTTTACTCTTTCAGATTTCAATATTGCCGATTCAAAGGTATACGGCGGTACTCTCAGCACAGGAAGCAAATATATAGTTTACAACTTAGGTTCGCGTGCAACTATGATGATATCGGTAGGAGAAAAGGACGGATCCTATGGATTTACCACGTCATATATTCTCAAAAACGTATTTGATTCCAAGCCTGTTTACTGGGCGTCGAATGAGTGGAGCTACCCTTATGCATACGAGGCAGACGGAAATCTCTACGTGGTATACGCCAAAAACAAAGAGGACTGCGAGCTTGCTATAGTACCTCTTTCATCTATAGAGCCTAAGGATTACGATCCCAACTATCAGTCCGTACTCTACGAGCAGGCATACGCAGGTAAGGATGTTGCCATTCCCGAGCATACAGTTATCTGCGAGCTTGTTGACTCGGACTCATGGTGGACAGGCGACGGCTCTACGGGTAAAAATAACGTTGCCTATGAAAAAATAGACGGTGTTAACGCAGTATGCCGCAAGCAGTCTTCAACCGCCATATCAGCCGGCAACCAAACACTGAGACGTCACTTTAACGTTGATCTGTCAAAGACTGATATAGACCGCCTCGGCTTCGTTATGACCTTTTACAGCTCAAAGAAAATCACCGATCCCTCTACTGTATACCGTATGTTCTGGGGCAATTCTGTATCTAAATCCGGAAATAATCTTTCAAAGCCGGGAGATTATGATATCAAGACCCGCCTTGATTACGGAGTAAGCAGCAGCAAACAGCTTTGGAAAAGCATTGAAAAAGGCTGGAACACCTGGTTTATCACCTTTAATTCTATAGGCGGCTCCTTCAATGTTCGTGATTTCAATTCATTCTTCATTATTTTTGGAAACGATAACGCTCTCTCGGAGGGTGACACCGTTTTTGCAATATCCTCACTTAAGCTTGTAGAAATTACAGAATAAAAAAGAAAGGCCGAATATTATGTATAACTTATGGAATGGAAAAAGCTCTTTTCCTGCCTTCGGAGAGCTGTCAAATATAGAAGGAATAAGACATATAGAGGTTCACACCGCTATAGACGGTGACTATCAGTTCCTTTTGGGGGCCGCAATAGTTAAGCATAACGGACTTCTTCGAATCTCCTTTGCCAACTCATACCGATTTGAAAACGATGACAATACCATACTTGCCGAAAAATGCTCTTATGACGGCATTTCATGGGGAGATTACAAGCGCATATCCGATAAGACGGATGGCTGGGGCAGAAGTCACGGGGTTTATTTTGAGAACGGCGGCACTCTTTACGCATTTTGCCCCAAGGCAAGATACGGTCACGGCCCCGGTTATCCCGATCTTGTAACGGAGGGGTACCGTCTTGAAGAAAACGGCTCATACACTCCTCTCGGGGTAGTTCTTGATGCTGATTTCTGGCCGCTTTGCGAGCCCTTTAAGGCAGATAACGGCACTATTATAATGGCAGGCCTAAAGACTCTCGATGCACAGGCAGCAGTTGCAGTATGCGACGGAGAGGACATCACAAAATGGGAGATGAAGATCATTCCCAATCCTCAGGGACTTGCAATATGGGGAGAGACGACCGTTTTAAGCTGTGGCAAAGAATTACTCGCCATAATCCGCAGCTCTGACGAAATAGGTTGTGCACTTATCAGCCGCAGCAGCGATTTCGGAACGAGCTGGACTCCTCTTGAAATGACCAACTTCCCTATTACACCAAGTAAAATGTATGCCGGCAGTCTGTCAAACGGCATAGACTATCTCGTATACAGCACCAAGAAGGAAAATCACAGAGATACGCTCTGCATTGCGGTAGGTAAAAACGGAAGCTTTGAAAAATCGTATCTTATCCGACACGGCTTTGATGCTCCGCCAAAATATTGGCTTGCAAACGAATGGTGCTATCCCTATGCATATGAGGACGGCGGCTTTCTTTATGTCGTATATGCCAAGAACAAAGAGGACTGCGAGCTTGCTATACTGCCTGTAGAAAGCATTTGCAAGAGTGTATCCGAATGAAAATCCTCGACGCAAAAGCTATACTTTACGCGGTTTTCTGCAATATTCTTTTCGGAAGCGCCTTTCCTGCGATAAAGATAGGTTATCAGCTTTTCGGAATAGGTGAGAGCGTTTTTCAGAAGATTCTCTTTGCCGGAATAAGATTTTTCATATCGGGCATCGTGGTTCTTTTATTTGAAGCGATACGGTGTCGCAGTCTTCCGCGCATACCGAAGGGAAACGGAAGGAATATTCTTCTGCTTGCCATAACCTACACCTTTTTGCAGTATATATTCTTCTACGTAGGTCTTTCAAACACCACGGGAGCATCTGGATCTGTAGTATCCTCGACGTCTGTGTTTATGTCGGTGATAATCTCTCATTTCATTTATAAAAACGACAAAATGAGCCCGGGAAAGCTGATTGGCAGCATTATCGGCTTTGCAGGTGTAGTAATCGCCTGCTTTGCAAACGGCAATGTGAACGTAGTTTCCTTTCTTGGAGAGGGCTTCATCTGCTTCGCCTCGTTATTCTTCGTTATAGGCTCAATTATAAACAAAAAGGCAACTGCAAAAAGCTCCTGCTATAACGTCAGCGGATACAATCTTCTGATAGGCGGTGCGCTTCTTATAGCCGTCGGAGCTATAGGTACAAAGGAGCCTTTTACGGTTTCGATTCAGGGCATTTTGGTGCTCTTGTATCTTGTTATGGTATCCTCTGTCGGATTTACTCTGTGGAGCTATCTTTTAAAAAGCTATCCGCTTGGCACGGTCAGCGTTTTTGCCTTTGTCATACCGATTTCCGGAACTATCCTCTCGGGAATCTTTCTCTCGGAAAATATATTTACCTGGCAATATGCTCTCTCGCTCGTGCTGGTCAGCATAGGCATATCGGCCGTAAATAAAAGGTCGTCAAAACAACTCTGATACCTAAAATCCCCATCGGAAGTGCGTTTAATGTCTTCCGATGGGGATTTTTGCAACCAATAGTTGAGCCTGCAAAAGCAGCGCTGTAATAACGGCTATCAGAAGCAGAAGAGGCGAATATCTATTTTTCAATTTACAGTCATTCATTTTCCTTCTCCGTTGAGGCAAGCTTGTTTTTACATCTATCATACGATATAAATTTCATCAGAATATCCTGCTTTTCATTTCCAAAATATCTGCCGTATATATTAAAGCCGCTTGCATACTGAGATTTAGGATCGGTCCTTAATGAAAGGGTTATATAATCGCCTTCGGACAGATCTATATCTGACAAAGTCAGATCCGAACGGACCCTTCTTCCGTTAAGGGTTACCCCCTCCTCATCGACGCCGACCGTTGTAAGCACTCCGTACTGCGAATACTTACTGTCCCACCACGACGGATTCAGCTTTCCGCGTTCTCCTCCGAAATCTCCCAACGAAAGATATGAGGCTACCTCCACACCGCAGACCGAAAAAAATATTTCACTCTTCCAATCGTTGCAGTAATAAGGAGATTCTGAGGATAATTCCATTGAAAATTCTATTTTATCAACTTTATTTTTCTTGGCAAAGGCATTGGAAAAAGCATAGGATATCTCTCCGTTATCAATACAGATGAGCCCTGCATCAAATCTTTCGGGATTATACATATCATCTTTTTCAAAAACGGTAAATCTGCTTTGTGTTGCTATTCTGATATATTCGTCAACAGATGCGGATATATAGTTTCCCACGCCCATGCTTTGCTCAGATACGGTTACCGAATCATTCGACTTGTTGTTTTCCAGCACAAAGCTCATATGTGAGAAATTTATATAAAACATCAGGGTTTTCCCTTTTTTATTCGGTTTAACCTTGCTGAAAACAAGCCCGCTTTCCTCAAGAATATTCAAATGAAAAATAACGGTCGAATTGCTTACGTGATTAAGCTTTGAAAGATCGGTTATAGATCTTGGCATTCTTATTATCTGATTAAGCATTTCGATCCTCAGAGGATGCGAAATAGCTTTTGCGGCTGATATGAGCCCTTCTCGGGTCTCAGGATCGGATAGATCAAAAAGCATATCTCCGTATCGATTTATATTTTTATTGGTATCAAACACCGTTTAACACCTCCACACAGATTATAACACAAAAGTATAATTTTCTCAACCTTTTTCGCAAAAAAATACCAATTAAGTACACTCTCTTGAAATTGACTGACTCTCAAGCAGGTGATATACTGAAAATACGGTACAGATTTTGAACAAAGGAGAGGTTATTGACTATGATCATTGAAAAAAAATGCACAACCGATAAAATATATTCAAACGAGGCTTTGGCGCTAATAAAAAAGCCTGCGCAGATAAAGCTTTCGCCGTCAGTGGAGTATTTTCAGAATTATAAGTATTTCGCAATGCAGGCAAGCATTGAAATAACAAAAAAAGGAAGACTGTGGAGCTGCTGGATAGGCGGAGAAGACGGATCCGGAGCTTATCTTATAGCAACATACAGTGATGACAGAGGAGAAAGCTGGAATAATATCAAGCTGATAATCGATCCTCATAACGATAATAATCCTTTTATTATGAACACACACATTGGATGTCTTTGGCAGGATCCTCTCGGAAGGCTTTGGCTTTTCTATCAGCAGTCTTTCGGAATGTGGGATGGAGAAGGAGCAAATTACGCTATTATATGCGATAACCCCGATGCAGAAGAGCCCATATGGAGTGATCCTAAATATATAAGCATCGGAGCATCTTTAAAAAAGCCTATAGTTACTTCAAAGGGCGAATGGCTCCTGCCCGTATCAGTGTGGGAAAGATGGCACGTTTGCAGAATATTAAAAAAATGCCATACAGACCTTGACAGCTTAAGAGGGGCACACGTTTATGCCTCGGTCGATCAGGGCGAAACCTGGCACAGAAGAGGCGGTATAACCTTCAAGGACAGTCAGTTCAACGAGCACTCTATAGTCGAGCTTTGCGACGGTCGCATTATGATGTACTCCCGATGTCAGTCAATAAAGAAGTCGTATTCGAGCGACTGGGGCATTACCTGGACTCCCGAGAAGGAAGCATTTCCGCATGTTGGAAGTCTTGCAATGATACGAACGCTTCCTTCCGGAAATATACTTCTCATAAAGCACGGCGAAAGCTTTGATACCGCCCCTTCTTCAAGATGCAAGCTTTGCGCTTTCGTGTCAAAGGACGGCGGTGAGTGTTGGCTGGGCGGGCTTATGCTCGACGAGAGAGAAGGAGTTTCTTATCCGGATATAGCGATAGCAGACGACGGGACGGTATTCGTACAATATGACAGAGAACGCACGGTTGCTGCAGAAATACTTTTTGCAAGATTTAAAGAGGAGGACGTTCTGGCTCGCGAATTTATAACCGAAGGATCGGGTACCAAATTTATAATCAAGGATAAAACCGGCATAAAGGGTCATCCCGCAGCCTTCCCCGACACAGAAAAGCCGATAGGCTCCGGCACGAAGAACGATCCTATTCTGATAGAAAAGCCTCAGCATCTGAGCTACGTTGCTAAAAGCGTATCATCAGGTATATCGTTTGACGGTATGTTTTTAGAGCAGCGAGCAGATATAGATTTTGGCGGCACAAATATACAGCCTATAGGATATTTTTTACAACACGGCTCAAATGTGGCAGCATTCAGGGGGCATTATGACGGAAAAGGCTACTCAATATCCAATTTTACGCAGATAGCACCCGAGCTTCACACTCGTGCTCTGTTCGGATACGTTACTGCAGGTTCAATAAAAAACGTAAATATTGAAAATGCATATTTCAAAGGCAGAAACAATACCGCAGCGCTCATCGGTTGGGCAGACTCAAACGGAGAGAATGAGATAACTGTCAGCTCGTGCTCGGTCGGAAAAGACGTGTCTGTCATAGGATATGAATTTTTGGGAGGTATAGTTGGCAGAGCCGACGGCAACGTTGCTGTTACTGATTGCCATAACAGTGCAAATATATATTCTCCGTTTACTGCAGGCAACAACTTCATACACGCAGGCGGTATAGCCGGTTTTGCAAAGGGAGGAAAAATCAGTTTTACAAATAACCTAAATGACGGAAGCATATGCTCACGCAATGCCGATATTGCGCATCTTGGCGGTATAGCAGGAACTGCGGAAAATTCCCACATGGAGTCCTGCATAAACAACGGCACCGTATCATCCATTTGCTGCATAGAGCATATATGTGCAGGCGGTATATGCGGAAACGCTGTATCAGCAACCGAAAGCCAATGCCAAAACAACGGAAAAATTGAGCTTGAGGGTGCAGCCACCATAACGTCAGGTGAAATATTTGCTGCCGTAAAAGAAAAAATCAAGGCTTGATCTTCACCTTGATCTTATTTCTTCTTCAATTCGGATGGCAAGCTCCCGTATGCCTTTTTGTAGGCTCTGTAAAACGAGGCGTAATCGGAAAAGCCGCAACCAGCCGCAGCCTGCTGAGTCTTTACACCCAAAAGCATCTGCGATTGAGCTGAGCTCAGACGCCTTTGTATAATATAATTTTTTATGCTGATACCAAATTTCTCTTTAAAAACGTGAGTTATATGCGATACCGAATAGTTAAACGTCACCGAGAGCTCTTCAAGATTTAATTGCTTTTGATAATTTCGGTCGATATAGCTCATTATATCCCCTGCAAGAGAGGAAATGCTTGACGGCTTATCCGAAGGCTCACCCTCCCTGCTGTATTTTATCAGATAAAGTATATCTGATGCTACAGCGGTCAGTATTGCCTCAAAATCCTTCACATCGGTATTCGGTATGCACGATATGAGATATTTGAAATGCTGAGTTATTCTGTCATTTTCCGACAGCTCAAGTATCCTCCTTTGCCGAAGAAAAGATACAAGGTCGGTTCCTTCCAAAAGGTCATGCCTTATATTGAGCACGCAGCGCTCGTATATATCGATATTACCCGGAACGTGAAAGCGGTGATAGCTTCCCGGCTGAATCACAACGAGGCTGTTTGGAGAAAGTTTTTGCTGGATATGTCCGTCTATGTATTCTACGCTTCCGCCGATAAAAAAGTACAGCTCAAAATACGGATGAAGCTGCATTTCGCTATATACGTTTTTTTTGCCAACGGTATATACGAAATCTACCGATGAGGAGTTAAACGAAAAGTTCACATTTCTTGCCATAAATCTCTCTACCCTTACTTTTTGCAAAGTTATTATAACAGATAACAGCAAGAAACGCAATGTTTTTTGCCAATTATTCAATTTACTTTCGTTATTTGTTATTTTAAAATAGAATTATCCACAAAAAAGGAGCAAAGATGCAATGTTAAAAGAAAAGATAAAAAACGGTGAAAAGATCATCGGAACGCATTTAAATATGAATGATGTCGCATCTGCAAGAATATCCGGGCTTGCAGGATTCGATTATATCTGGGTAGACCTTGAGCATACGTATTTGTCTCTTGAAAGCCTTATGTCTGCCATCATCGCCATAAAAACGACCGGAACTGCAGTAATAGTCCGTGTTCCGCAGGACGATCTTACCTATACGAAAAAGGTTCTTGAAATGGGGCCGGACGGAATAATATTCCCTATGATAAGATCTGCAAAACAGGCTAACGAAAGAATAGCCTCTACTCTCTATCCTCCGTATGGAAACAGAGGCTTCGGTCCCATGAACGCTATAGATTTCGGCTTCTCTGACGTTGAGTTTTACGTTAGGAATACAAAAGATAACCTTTTAAGATTCATTCAGATAGAGCATACCGATGCCATCGCCGAGCTTGACGAGATAATGAAGAATGAATATATTGACGGATATATTTTTGGTCCGATGGATCTTTCAGGCTCGATAAACGAGCTTTGTAACATATTCGGTGAAAATACTACTCATCTTATTGAGGATACCGTCTCCAGACTCAAGGCAAACGGAAAATATGTCGGTATTTCAATCGGAGATACGGCAGTTTCGACGCTCGAGCATTGGAGCAATATGGGAATCGATATGATATCTGCCGGTGTTGACGTAGGCTATATACAGCAAGAGGCTCTCAACACAAGAAGGAAGCTTGAGAGAGCTTGTAACACATCCTCTCTTTACAAAAATAAGACATTCTTCACGAAAGAAAACCTTACCCCTGACGTCAACTGCTCGATGCTTCCCCCAAATATATTCGGAGCAGAAGCGTCTGAAGCCGACTGCTACAACACCAAAAACAGAAGATGGCAATCTGCTCCCAGCACCTGCAGAGCATCTGACGGCAGTCTTCTGTGTGCTTTTTCCGGAGACAACTTTGGCGGAGACGAGGCTCCGAACAATTACAACGTAATTATGAGAAGCCGTGATAACGGTAACAGCTGGCAGACCGTATGCATTCTCGACCATATTGATTCGGTAAGAATGCACGAGCCGATAATGTGGTGTGACAATGCGGGTACGGTATGGCACTTCTGGGCGCAGTCCTACAACTGGTGGGACGGCAGAGGCGGAGTTTGGGCAATTAAGCTTGACATTGACGGAGACTGCATTAAATGGAGCGCTCCCAAGAGACTTTGCAGCGGAGTTATGGCAACCCCTCCGATAACTCTCGCAGACGGCAAAGTAATGCTTCCGGTAAGCATTTGGCAGAGATGGAAGGGACAGATCCACGATTATCCCAACTGGGGCGATTCAAGCGTCTATATAACCGAGAGCCCCGATAAGCCGCTTACCCGTGTTGGCGGCACCTTCGATGAAAGATCTACGTTTGATGAAAACGCTATCGTTCAGAGATCGGACGGAAGCATTTATATGATAATCAGATGCGATAATTATATCGCATACACCGAATCGTTCAACTTCGGCCGAGACTGGAGCAAGCCGCAGAAGCTGATGGATCACTGCTCATCAAGAAGCTATATGGCAAGATTCCCCTCGGGAAATTATCTGCTCGTCACAAACAACGACACGAATATCCGCTCGAATATGACGGCGTTCATATCCACGGACGAGTGCCGCACGTGGCAGCCTAAGCTTCTTCTCGACGAGCGTGCATGGACCTCCTACCCGGCAGGCCATATCGACGAAAGCGGAAGAGCTTTCGTTACCTACGATTTCAACAGGGTTGACGATAAAGAGATATTCCTTGCAAGCTTTACAGAGGAAGATATGATGAACGGAAGCATTACCGATAAGAATTCGTTCATAAAGAAGCTTGTCGTAAAGGGCGAGGGCAGTAAAAATTCCGATAACTTCTTCGTTTCGGGCGATTAATAAAAGCTGAATACCGATTTCCCTTGCGAAATACCTGAAGTGTTTCGCAAGGGAATATTTTTTCTTTTATAAAACGATACCGCACCGCTTGTTTTTTTTGCAACCAATGGTTGAGCCTGCAAAAGCTTAATTAATCTTGACAATACGGCATATATATGAGATAATAAAGATAAGCTATTTGCTTGTTTCGACAAGTATTACGATCACAGACTTTACCATTACGGAGGTATTACCATGAAGAGAAAGAACAAAAGCATTATTCGCTCGATACTTATTGCATCTATGGCGCTTCTGCTCGTATTCGGGCTTTGCTCGTGCGAATTTTTAAAGAAGAATTTCGCATCACCCGAGGAATATCTCAGATACGTTGAAGAAAAGGCGATAAAGGACGGTATCGTGAATGCAGTTACCAACTGGTATACGCTGGCAGGCGAAAACATGCAAAAAGACAGCATGGCTGCAAAAATGGATTATAAAATAAGCTTTGGCGATGACGCTATGGAGCTTATCAACGCATCTGCAGGAATGGATCTTTCGTTTATAAACGATATCTGCATTTCATGCTATGAAAACGTAAGCGATCCGCTCGCAGAGTTTGGACTTGATCTTTTGCTTGGCGAAAACAGTATTGCTACCCTTGAAATAATCATGGATAACGAAAACTCAGCGCTCTATATGGCTCTCCCCGAGCTTCTTGAAAAGACTGTAGCAATAGATCTTGAAGAGCTCGGAATCGATATGCGCGAGGACACCTTCGATTACAAGGCTACCTTTGAAAAGATTCCGTCACTTGCTGACGTAACTTCCGTTATCACAAATTATCCCGCAATAGTTTTTGACGGCATAAACACGGTAACAAAGACGGAGGGCACTCTCACCGCAGGCGGTGTTGAAGAAAAATGCACGATTTTAGAGGTATCTCTTACAGAGAAGGAGCTTACCGATATTGCTATCAGCATTCTCACCTATGCTAAGGACGATGCGGCGCTTGATAATATAGTAAACAGCTTTATCTCCATGTACGAGGGCACCGAGCTTGAAGAAGAGCTCAAAAACGGCTGGGCAGAGGCAAAGGCCTCCATGCAGGATACGATCGATGAGATCAACGCTGAATACGATAGCCTTACAGACGAGGTAGTTTTCACGTTTACGGACTACGTAAACTCAAGCTCCGAGATCATCGGTCGCAAGATAGTTTTGATGGAAGAAGGCGAGGAAACCGCTCAGCTTGCATGGACAACTGCTAACGACGGAAAAGCTACGGGATTTGAGCTCAGTGCAGAAGCAGAATACGGTGATAGCTTTATTATTGAAGGAAGCTCCACCTCCGAAAAGGATCTTATAAACGGCAGCTACACCGTTACAACCAACGATAAAGAAGTCCTCTACATAGACGTTACCGACCTTTCCGTAAAGGATGCTGACAAGGGCATCTCAAGCGGTACGATTGACGTTTCACTCTCAAACGATATTATGGCTGAGGCGGATGTTGAGGAGCTCGAGGAAATAACCTCTGTATTCGGCTCAAATATCACCTTCAGAATCAAGTTTGATTCCGAAAAAGAAAAGGCATCGCTTGCTTTCTCTATGATGGGCGTTGACTCCGAATTCGTTTCGATGATAATGGATTATGAAACGATAGAAAGCACAGAAATAACCCTTCCCGACAGTGCAAGCGTTACCGACGATCCCACCGAATGGATCGCAGACCTTGATATAAACACCCTTCTTGAGCGCCTTGAAAATGCAGGCGTACCTGAGGATATCATGAGCCTTTTATACCTGCTTCTCTATTACGGCATGTGATAACTCAATTGTAAATATCGATATCTGATAATCGTTTGGCACCGTCCAAAACGGCAGGATGTGCCGTTTTGGACGGTGCCTTGATCTTTTATATAGCTCGGAGACTAATATGGATCTTGAAATTAAAGGAATCAAAAAAAGCTTCGGCAGAAAGGAAGTCCTTGGTGATATATCCTTCACTGCAAGCCGTGGAAGCTGTATAGGTATACTCGGAAATAACGGAAGCGGTAAGTCTACCCTTTTGTCAATTCTTGCAGGCAATCAAAGATGCGATAGCGGAAGCTTTATCTTTCAGGGAAAAGAGCTTCTTTCTGGTGGAAAAAGTCTATCAAGGAGCGTAGGATACGTGCCCCAGGGAACTCCGCTTATCTGCGAGCTTAGCGCATACGACAATCTTCTTTTGTGGTATACAAGAGAGGAGATCAGACGTGAGCTGTATGGCGGAGTGCTTGAAATGCTCGGAATAGGGGAATTTTTAAAGCTTCCCGTATATAAAATGTCGGGCGGAATGAAGAAGCGCCTGTCTATAGGCTGTGCCACCGTAAAAAAGCCCCCCATACTGATACTTGACGAGCCGAGCAGTGCGCTCGACATAGCCTGCAAGGCAAGGATAAATTCCTATCTTGAGGAGTATAAAAAAGGCGGTAACACTATAATAATGGCAACGCACGACGAGAGCGAGCTTGCTCTGTGCGACTCTTTGTACCTTCTGCGTGACGGCTGTCTTACACCATTCACGTATGACGGAAGCCTGCAAGGACTTGCGGAGATTTTGTGATATGAAAAGATGGGCAGTATATTTTCTTCTCCAGCTGAAGAGGGTGGTGCGCACCCTTCCCTTCGTTATTGCGATCACGCTATCTCTTATCACCGCTATTTGCATTATTCTCAGCGGCTTTATTTCAGAGGCGCAAAATGACGGCACAAATCAGAAAATATCGGTTGCGATAGTCGGAGATACCAAGGCAGAATATCTCGGCTTTGGCATTTCACTTCTTCAGAATATGGATATATCACGCCATACGGTCGATTTTAAAGAGATGAGCGAAGGTGAGGCTGAAAAAGCACTTGATAAGGGCGAGATCGGAGCGTACGTGGTCATTCCCGACGGATTCGTAAAAGAGGCTCTTTCGGGTAACGTCCTTAGGCTGAAATTCGTAACCTCGGGCAATCCGTCCGATATAGTTTCGATATTCAAGAGCGAGATGCTGGACGCCATCTCAACCATGCTGGTCGAATCACAAAAGGGCGTTTACGGAATGCAAAGCGTTATGTACAAGCAAAACGACTTTGCCGATTGGAGAGCCAACACCGACAGTCTGTTTATAGATTATTTCGGTCTTATACTCAACAGATCGCTCGTATACGAGGAAGAGATAACGGGAATATCGGACGGGCTTTCGTTTTCGGGATATATTATATCCGCTCTGACCGTTTTGTTTATGCTTATCTGCGCCCTTCCCTTCAGCCGTCTGTTTATCAGGAGCGATAGCGCTATTCTGAAGCTTATGAAATCACGCTCACGCACAGAAATCTCCTGCATACTCGGAGAATACGCCGCATACCTTACCGCTATGCTGATATGCGTTTTTTCGGCGATGTCGCTATTCTTCCTTATGGCAGGAAGGTTGCCTGTACCCGAGCTGTCAGATATGACGGTATCGGACGGCGCTGTTTTGCTTTTGTCGCTTATACCTGCCGTTTTGGTGATAACCTCGTTTCAGTTTCTTTTGTTTGAAATATCGTCAAATATTGCATCGGGTATTATCCTTCAATTCCTGACCTGTATCGCACTTGCGTATATAGGCGGATGCTTCTATCCGATAAGCTTTTTCCCGAGCGCTATACAAGCCTTATCAAAGCTTCTGCCGTCGGGCATGGCAAGGAGCTATATATCACACTGCCTCGTATCGAATCAGTCGATAGGCGAGACGGCTGTACTTTTACTGACAACGGCGTTATTCATTTTTCTGACTGCTACAGTCAGAAAAATAAAGATAACGCACAGCTAAAGGAGGGTAATTCAGATGAGACGTTTTGGAATATTTATCCTTCTTTTGTACAAGCGTTTATTTAAAAAGGCAAGCTTTGCTTTGATACTCCTTCTGATACCCTGCATGATACTTGCTGTAAAGGCAATCGATGGGGGAGATAGCGGTGCGGTAACGGTTGCACTTGCCGCCCTGGATGCAGGGGATGAGACGGCATGTGAGATTATCTCGTCTCTTCTCGATAGCAGTGACCTTATAAGATTTACCGTGTATGAGAGTGAAGCGCAGGCAAGAGAGGCGGTAGAGGAAAACCGTGCTGATTCAGCCTGGGTATTTCACTTAGGCCTTGAAGAAAAAATAGATAAATTTACCCAAAATATGCACCGCAGAAACGCTTTCGTTACGGTCATACAGCGTGAGGATAACGTGCTTTTGAAGCTGTCACGTGAAAAGCTTTATTCGGCGCTTTATCCGTATACCTCGTACTCGCTGTATGAAAGCTTTACGCTGAAAAAGATACCCTCGGCGCTTGATATGTCGGAGGATGAGATCAGAAGCCATTACGATAAGATAGACGCCGAAGGGGGCGACCTTTTCGATATATCGTATGCGGATATGCCCTATACCGACGGCGAGAGCGTCGGATATCTGCTCTCACCTATGAGAGGTCTGTTTTCCTTGGTAATACTGCTGGGTGGCTTTGCCGCAGCGATCTTCTTTATGCAGGACAGATCTGACGGCGTTTTTGACGCAGCTCCGCTCCGCCTGCATCCGATATACGATATCGCCTATCAACTAACTGCGGTATCGCTGCTATCGATAGCTGTGCTTTTTGCTCTGTTTATATCGGGCATAGCGACCTCGTTTGTGACAGAGCTTCTGCTGATGCTCCTGTATATGCTTGCGGTGGCGCTGTTTTGCATGGCACTGAAGCAGCTTTGCGTATCGGTCCATATTCTCGGCGCAGTCATACCTGCCGTAATGCTGATATCGGTCGCACTATGCCCCGTCTTCTTCAACGTATCGGGCGCTGAAATACTGCAGTATCTTCTTCCTCCGTATTATTACCTGAGCGCAGTATACGACGCCTCGTTTTTTATACCGATGCTTATTTACATAGCAGTCCTTTCGGTATTCAATCTTGCAGTATACAAGATAAAGTCAATAAACAAATAAATAAAAGCCACCGAAGGGGTGCCTTCCATAAAGCAGGTTTTACCTACCGCAACCTTGTAGGGCGGTGGCTTGCTGCTGCCGAAAACAACCGATATATGCAAAGAAAGCGGCGGGAGATGAACCCCCGCCCTACGATAAAAGGAGTACGAGCAATTTTGTTCGTACTCCTTTTTGTACTGTCAGGCGATAAGATAGCCTTCCTCCGGGAGGAAGGTGGCACGCAAAGCGTGACGGAAGGAGCCCGCGCAACTTTGAATTTGTACTAATTCTATCGTAACGCGCTCTCCCTCACCCGACTTCGTCGGGAGCTCCCTCCCGGAGGGAGCCTTTGGTTTGTGCGTCCCGAAAGTCCGTCTTCTTTTCCTGACAAGCACTGCTTTTGTGGGCACAAATGCAATATCTTATTTCGCTTTTTCTTTTATCTTTGCAATTTCTTCATTAAACCCTTCACGAAAACCATACCAGCTTTCTTTCACTTTATAGATGTCAAGTACACGCAAAGCATTCTCATAATATTCCAATGCTTCTTTATATTCGCCTCTTTCATCGCAACATTCCGCCATCCTGTAAGTGATAAACATGAAAGCATATAGAGCTTCATTAAACTCTTGACATGCCGCATCCCATTTCTCTTTTCCTTCCAATATGGACGCTTTCAATCTTTGATTCCAGAAACGAATATCGGGAATATTATCGATTGCCTTTCGCGCACTTTCAAGATCTCCTTTCGCTTTGTTC
>JAZSMJ010000007.1:0-10454 GCA_045535815.1 Eubacteriales bacterium | reverse complement strand
ACAGCGTTCTTCTATGCTAAAATGGTGGTAGCTCATATAATTCCTCCTTGGTTTTTTGTTTTGTGGTTATTACAATTATACCATGGATTTATATGGGCTTCATCTTTTTTTTGCTGTTGCACTTGATAGTATAACTCACCTAAACCTAAAGAAACCGCAGAATATCTGCGGTTTTCGTTTTACCGCCTTCCGATGCGGTTATCATATAATATATGAAGCCAAAAAGGAGGCAGGGCGGATTTTATCGAATTTTTTTAATGCTTTCTATTGACATTGAGGAGCAATTTGTATTATCATAAATAATAATGGAAATATTTTAACTATAATATACAGGAGTTTTTATTATGGAATTCAAACGAATAGGTATCCTCACATCAGGCGGAGACGCCCCCGGTATGAACGCTGCTGTAAGAGCGGTAACGAGAGCGGCTCTTTCACGCGGAGTTGAGGTTATGGGAATATACGAGGGATATCAGGGCCTTATAGATGAAAATATGAAGCTCTTCTCCTCACACGACGTATCGAATATACTTGATATAGGCGGAACGGTGCTTTACTCCGCAAGATGCCTTGCATTCAAGGAAGAAGAAGGAATGCAGAAGGCTATTGAATCCTGCAAAAAGAACCGCATCGACGGTATCGTTGCAGTCGGCGGAGACGGAACGTTCAGAGGTGCGTGTGACCTGTCGGACAGAGGCATACCCTGTATAGGAATTCCCGGAACTATAGATAACGATATAACGTCAACCGACGAATCCATAGGATTTGATACGGCTATGAATACTGTTCTCGCAATGGTAGACAGACTCCGTCAGACCTGCGAATCCCACTCAAGATGCAACGTCGTTGAGGTTATGGGAAGAGATGCAGGCGATATCGCCATCCAGGCAGGTATCGCAACGGGAGCCTGCGTTATCGCAGTTAAGGAATATTCCTTCGACCGTGACGCAGCAGTTGAGCAGATACTCAAGTGCAAGGAAGCCGGCAAGCGCAACTTTATAGTGCTTGTTGCAGAGGGCTGTGCGGTAGGTAACCCCACCTTCTCCGAGGATCTTACGGCATATCTTCAGGAAAAGACCGGCATAGAGACCAGACTTGCAAGACTTGCCCACGTTTTAAGAGGCGGCTCGCCCTCTCTTCGTGACAGAGTTCTTGCATCGAGAATGGGCGTTGAGGCTGTTAACCTTCTCCTCAGCGGACGCAGCAAGCTGGTAGTATGCCTGCACGGCAATAAGATAGAGTCTCTCGACATAAACTATGCGCTCACCCTTGACCGTATGTTCAAGAACAAGTTAAAGGATAACGACCTTGATAAATACAGCCAAGAGCAGATCGAGGCAATGAAGGCATACTGTGCCGACCGAGAGGCAAGAAAGCGCGCACTCTACGACATCGGATTCCAGATCGCTCGATAATCTGATCTTCATATTTATTAATAACGTCTTCACCGCAGACCGTGCAGTGCACGGTCTGCGGTGATTTTCATTTTGTTCATATGTTATATTGAACAAAATAGATCTTGCATTTTGCATCTCAATTCATTTTTACTACCGTTTTATGAATAAAATGCATTAAAAATGTATCTTTTGGCAAAATTTCGGCTTATTATTCATTTTTCTACAAAATACTACACAATTCGGGAGCATAAGTTGATTTTTTTATAATTGCTACCGAAATTCATTGATAAAAAAGCAAGATTATCATAAAACGCAAAGGTCTGCAATGATGCTGTCACTTTTTGCAAGCGGTTTTCGGTTTACTTATTCTCTGCCGATGCTGTATAATAGGCGCTACACGAAAAAGGCTACTGCAAACTCAATTTGTTCACGATCAGGCGCCAAAAAGGAAGTGAAGAAAAAACGCCGAAAGGAATCCAACATGAAGACTGATATAAGTATATCCGTTTCTGCAGACGGCAAGCTGTTTGAGATCAGCTATCGCATGGTCAGATCCTACAGAGGATACGGCATCATATGCAGATGCGGTGACAGTATAGCTTACGTTGCGGATGCGGCAGACAATTATAGAGAAGCTCTTTCTCTTATTTGCATTTTGTCGGGTGGCAACGTTTTTCCATGCCACCTGTATGACGTAATCAGCGACCTTGTAATTCAAAGCTATCTCCCATAGCGGCATTGTCTCCGTTTTGTTATAATATGCAAAAAAATTACATTTTTTTATCTAGAATGTACATTTACTTTTAGATACGTAAACAGTATAATAAAACAAACGTAATTATTTGCGTAATATACAACGGAGGTTTCTATGAAATTTAATATCAAAACAATATTATTACTCTTGATATGCGTGATCACCTCTCTCTTTCTTATAACAGGATGTCAGGATGCACAGACAGAGCTCCCGGAAGGATCTGAAGCTACCGATTCTACCGAAGCGGATGCGCCCGAGGAGACTACTGCTCCGATCATTGCTAAGATAATCTACGATCTTGGCGGTGCTGAGGGCACTGCACCTGAGTCAGTAGAAAAGACTGCAGGAGAGCAGATCACCGTAGAGCAGTGCAGCGCCACTCTCAACGGCCATTATTTCGGTGGCTGGAGTGACGGCGAAAGATATTATTACGGCGGTGATACCTATACCGCCAAATCAGACGTTACCCTTACGGCACGCTGGATAGAAGCCAGCAGCGCAATAATCCTTCAGGACTGCACCTCCAAGAGCGGATGGTGGGGAACGAACATTGCATACGGCACAAACTCTCAGGATGAAACGCCCTGCGTTACCGCATCCTCTTACGATGATTGCATCATATTCTGCTATGCGTGGAATCCTGCGCTCAATCTCTCCTCCTTCAAATCGGATGAGAGCGGAATATCCTTTGATCTTTGGGTAGAGGATCCGTCATCCGTAAACGGACAGCCCGGCAGATTTGAGATGTCCGCACAGGACGGCTACAATCCTACGTCGTGGGATCTTGCTCAGATAGAATGGCAGAAGGGATGGAACACCGTTTCCTTCAAGTTTAAAGACGTTATTACAGACAGTGCTGACTTCTCCAAAATAAACTACATAAGATTCTATCAGTATTCCGACAAAACCAATCCGTCTTCTCTCAAGATGGATAATTTGAAGATATTCTCGGATGCAGCTCCCGTTAACGTAAGATACGAGACCGGCTTTGTTGGAGACCAGCCCAAATATCTCCCCGAGCAGTCAGTCCTTTCCGCAGGAAGCGAGATAATTCTCCCCGTTAACGATTTTGAAAAGCTCCATTACGATTTCACCGGCTGGAGTGACGGCAGAGGCAACATTGTCCGTCACGGCTCGAAGTACACCGTTGAGGATAATACGGTATTTACAGCAGTATGGGCAGAGCACCCGACCTATACCGTATCGTTCGACCTTGACGGCGGTAAGGGAACCTCATTTACCGATCTCGTCGGATACGAGGGCTACTATGTTTACTATCCCGACGAAACGCCAAAAAAGGACGGCTACGTCTTTGCAGGCTGGGATAACGCAGGCAAGCTTGCCTCAAGCGGAGATATATTGTATATGAGTGCGGAAAACATTACCGTTAAGGCTGTCTGGGAGCCTATCTCCGATAAGTTCACAGACGGGCTCGTTGAGGCATGGAATCTTTCCGACGGCGGTCTTTCCGGAAATCTCTTATCCGCTATAGGCAAGACGGATGCTTCTCACCGCTTTGGAACCTGGCTCAATTCCAAGACGTTTGGAAAAACGCTTGACTTCTCCACCACAGGCTCGTATATGCTTGCAGATAACAGCGCAGCAGATTTCAGCGGTGACTTTACCTTCTCCGCATGGATAAAGGCTCCTACACGTACCCTCTCTGACAGAACACTCTTTGCCTTTGGCGAAAAGTTCGTTGAGAAAGAGGACGAATACTACGATTTCACTACCGTAGACAATATGGATGCTGCAGGCTGGGATTACTGTAAGCTCGAAAACAGCGGACAGAAGGAAGGAAGAGGCTATTACACCACCTCTACCGAATCGGGAGAGACCATCTTCTTTATAAAGAACTTCAAAAGGCAGAACTTCTCCGATTATATGGACGGCGGATATATCCATATGTGGATGTACGCTGACAAGCCTGAAAATATTGTAAACGGTCAGCTTGAATTTACATCAAGCGGAGGATGCGACGTTGAAGAAATGTCCTGGACAGTTCCCTCACTTGAGCTCAAAGAGGGCTGGAACGAAGTATTCCTTTCGATAGAAAAAGCATCCTTTAACGGCGGCGACTTCCGCCCCACCAACTTCAACTACGTCAGATTCTATTTTGAGACAAACGACAGCGTAACGCTCGGTCTTGACGATATTTCTCTTTGCCGCAAGGTTGAAAATGAAAGATTAGACGGAACAAAGCTTTATCTCGACGCTGAAAACGATTATAAGCTCACCTTCTCAATGCCCGGCATCGAGGGCATAACCGCCGCAAGCACGTCGCTTGACGACGGATTATGGCATCACGTTATGCTGACAAAGGAAGGAAGCACGCTTACCTATTACGTTGACGGCAAGTCAGACGGCTCCTGCACGGTATCGGGCACTCCCGAAATCATAGGAAGCTCCCTTATAATCGGTGCAGACCACGAATACGAATACGGCTTTGACGGCTCTATGGCTGAGGTAAAGATATACAACAAGGCAAAGACCCCCGCTGAAGTTACCGACACCGTTATAGACAGCGACGATAACGTTCAGCACGATACACGCCTGCCCCTCAAGAGAGGTCTTACCTTTGACAGACGTCAGTATTTTGCCTCCACTCCTCTTGTAAACGAGGGAGCAACGGTATACGAGCAGGATATCATAAACGCTATGAATATGGGCTTTGACCACGTCAAGCTCCTGCTCACACCCAACCACCTGATAAACGATGACGGCACTCTCAAGATAGAAGAGATGGAATATATAACCGGCGTTGTAAACCTGGTTATCAAGCACGACTTCAAGTGCTATATCTGTATACACCCCGAGGACGATTTCAAGCCCTACTACCTCGGCAATCTCACAAACTTTGAAGTGCTCTGCAGATGGTACGGTGAGCTTGCGGCATACATAGGCGCTAACTGGGATCCCGACCACGTCGGTCTCCAGCTTATGACAGAGCCCGGAAGCCAGAGCTCCAATAAGGATTGGTATTGGTTCTCCGACAGAATGTGGAGTGCGGTAAGAAACGTTCTTCCCGATCACACCATCATCACCTCGTCTGACGCTTACGGTAACATTGAGGGCATCAAGCGTATGTCCCCCGCAACAGACGACAACCTCATCTACTCGTTTACTACATACGAGCCCTACACGGTAGGATGGCATTGGTACGGCACCTACGGCGACGCTAATTCCTTCTGGATATACGTCAAGGATATACCCTACCCCGTTCTTGAGGGAGTTGATTACACCGAGGCTATAGAAGAGGCTATCGAGCTTGTACCCGAAAATAAGAAGGCAGCCGCAAGAAAGGCTCTTCAGTATTATATCGACGGCGTAAAGGATGCCGACTCAACTATGGTCAACCACTACGACGAGCTCTATAACAGAGACTGGCACTTCGCAAGAGCAAAGAGCCTTGACGATTGGAGCCGTGCTAACGGCGGCAACATCCATATGATGGCCGTTGAATGGGGCTGTATGGACGATTCGTCACCCAAGGCGCTCTGGGGCTATAACACCCCCGAGGGATCAGGTCTTTCGGACGAGACGAGATACGAATTCTTGAAGGACGGAAGAGAATCGTTTGAAGAATACGGCATCGGTTGGTCGTATTGGTCGTACAACGAAGGACATACCGTTTTCGTTGCAGAAACGCATCAGCTTATGCTCGACTACTTACGTGCTCACGGTGAGGAGTATTATGAAAACGGCAGGAATTACGGAATCAGTCCCGACCCCGAAACCGCAGTACTCTACTTCGACTGGGAACTCCTCGAATATGCACTCGGACTTACACCTTTAGTTGAAAAGCCCGACGTTATTCCCGAATATTAATTTACAGCAAAATCTCTCTGCTTTATCCGCAGAGAGATTTTTTGTTTTTTTTACAACAATTTATATATTACTTTGCATAAAAAAGGTCGCCTTTTTTCATATAAGATAAACATTTACTTTCTAAAACAAAAAAAGTATAATAAAAAGACAAAGAAAAAAACGGAGGCTGCTATGAAACCCGGCTTGAAATTATTAATTCTTTTTTTGTGTGCCATCATTACTGCTCTGTCTTTGACCGGCTGTAATGAACCGTCCGGAACGGATATGCCCGAACAAAATTCAGAAGGCACCGTATATCCTGCGGAAACTGCGGCACCGGTTCCCGTCAAGATAAGCTATGATCTCGGCGGTGCCGAGGGCACTGCTCCTCAGACAATAGACACGACGTCAGATAACAGCATCACTGTAGAATCCTGCACTGCATCGCTTGAGGGTCATTTCTTCGGAGGATGGAGTGACGGCGAAAAATACTACTATGCAGGAGATACCTACACCGCAGGGGCTGACGTTACCCTCACTGCACGCTGGATAAAAAAGAGCAGTGATATAGTTCTTCAGGACTGCGCGTCCCAGAACACGTGGTGGGGAACTAATATTGCATACGAAACAAACGATACGGATCAAACGCCCTGCGTTACCGCATCCTCTCCTGCAGATAATTGCATAATATTCTGCTATGCGTGGTATGATGCACCTCTTGACCTCACCGCTTATAAAAAGGACGGCTGCGGTGTAAAGCTTGACGTATGGGTAGAGGATCCCACGTCAATTCTCGAAAAACACGGAAGATTCGAAATGTCAGCAGAAATGGGCTATCACGCATCGGCGTGGGAGCTTTCCGAGATAGAATGGAAGCAGGGCTGGAACACGGTCACCTTCCTTTTTGACGATCTGGCTGTAGACGAGGCGGATTTCTCAAAAATAAACTACATAAGATTATATATAGCAAACGATCCGGAAAAGCCTATTACGATGAAGCTCGATAATCTCAGAGCCTTCTCCGATACTGCACCTGTAAACGTAAGATACGAATCCGGTTACGTTGCAGATCAAACGGTATTTCTTACCGACCACGCTATACTTGCCGCAGGAAGTGAGATAACTCTTCCCGAAAATACCTTCACAAAGCTTCACTATGACTTCGGTGGCTGGAAGGACGGCAGAGGAAATATTGCTCCGGCAGGCAGTACATACACGGTTGATGCCGACACTGTTTTCACGGCAATATGGAACGAGCATCCGAGATATTCGGTATCCTTCAATCTGAACGGAGGCACCGGAACCGGATTTGCTCCTATCTTCGGATATGAAGGCTATTACGCGTATTATCCCGACAGCATTCCCGTAAAGGAAGGCTACGTCTTCGCGGGATGGGACAACGCAGGAAGCGTTGCTTCAAGCGGAGATATCATATATATGAAGGCAGAGAACGTCACTGTAAAGGCTCTGTGGGAGCCTATCTCAGACAGGCTTGAGGACGGTCTTGTTGAATCGTGGGATCTTACAGACGGCGGCCTTTCGGGCAATCTTATTTCTGCGATAGGACAGACAAACGCCACACATCTTTGGGGCACGTGGCTGAACTCAAAGACGTTCGGCAGAACTATTGATTTCTCCACGGCAGGCTCTTACGCTATCGCAGAAAACAGCAAGGCTGATTTTTCGGGCGATTTCACCTTCTCTGCATGGGTAAAAGCCCCTATGCGTACCCTCTCTGACAGAACGCTCTTCGCATACGGTGAAAAATACGTTGAGGGCGAGGACCAATATTACGATTTCCAAACCGTAGACAATATGGACCAGACCGGTTGGAGCTACTGCAATCTCGAGACAAGAGGTCAAAAGGAAGGCGACGGATATTATACCGCCTCTACCGAATCGGGTGAGATACTCTTCTTTATAAAATCCTTCAAGCCCCAGGACTTTTCCGACTATATGGAAGACGGATATATTCATATGTGGGTATACGCTGAAAATGCCGACGGTATAGTAAGCGGAGACCTTGAGTTCACATCGTCGGGAAATTGCGACGACGAGGAGATCTCCTGGTCTGTACCTTCGCTTGAGCTTGAGGAAGGCTGGAACGAGGTATATCTTCCCTTTGAAAAGGCAACTCCTTACGGCGATGCATTCCGTCCCGATGACTTCAACTTCGTAAGATTCTATTTCTCAACCAAGGGCTCCGTAAAGATAGGTATTGACGATATTTCTCTTTGCCGCAAGGTTGAAAAGGAAAAGCTTGACGGCACAAAGCTCTATCTCGACGCAGAAAACGATTATAAGCTCACCTTCTCAATGCCCGGCATCGAGGGCATAGCTGCTGCAAGCACCTCGCTTGACGACGGATTATGGCACCACGTTATGCTGATAAAGGAAGGAAGCACGCTTACCTATTACGTTGACGGAAAGGCTGACGGCTCCTGCACGGTATCGGGCACTCCCGATATCATAGGAAGCACACTCGTTATCGGCGCTGACCTCGAGCACGGTATGGGCTTCGACGGCTCTATGGCAGAGGTCAAGATATACAATAAGGCAAAGACGCCCGCAGAGGCAACTGACACGGTCATAGATTCCTACGACAACGAGCAGCATTCTACCAGACTTTCACTCAAGAAGGGTCTTGTATTCGACAGAAGGCAGTACGCCGCTCCCAGACCCTACGATTACGAGGGTCAGACGGTCAGATACGATGACGTTGTAAACGCAAAGAACATGGGCTTCGATCACGTTAAATTGCTGCTCACTCCCAATCATCTCGTAAACGAGGACGGCACTCTCAAGATAGAAAATCTTGAGTATATCACCGAGGTAGTAAACTACGCAGTAGGCCTCGAGCTTCCTTGCTACATCTGTATACATCCCGAGGATAACTTCAAGCCCGTATATCTCGGAAAGCTTGATAACTTTGAGATCCTCTGCAGATGGTATGGCGAGCTTGCGGCATACATCGCAGGAAACTGGACCGCAGATCAGGTCGGACTTCAGCTTATGACAGAGCCCGGAAGTCAGAATACCAACGTTGACTGGTCGTGGTTCTCCGACAGAATGTGGAGTGCGGCAAGAAACTCAATGCCAGATCACACCATCATCACAAGCTCCGACGCATACGGTAACATCGAGCGACTCAAGCTTATGTCTCCTGCCACCGACGATAATCTCATCTATTCATTCACTACATACGAGCCATACACTATAGGCTGGTATTTCTACGGTGAGCACAAAAACGAAAATTCCTTCTGGAAATATATAAGAGAGATTCCCTACCCCGTAGAAGAGGGCGTTGACTATACCGATGCCATCGAATATGCGATAGGGCTGGTTCCCGAGCATATGAAGAGGGATGCAAGAAGCACTCTTACCGCATACGTAAACGGCGTGCGAGACAATCATATGGTAAACAGCTACAGAGGCACGCTTTACAACCGCGACTGGCACTTTGCAAGAGCAAAGAGCCTTGACGACTTCAGCCGAGCTAACGGCGGAAACATTCATTTTATGGCAGTTGAATGGGGTTGTATGCATTTTGCCTCGGAATTCAGCAAAGAAAACGGAACGGGCTGTCCCGACGAGCAGAGATACGAATACATTAAGGATATAAGAGAAGCATTTGAAGCATACGGCATAGGCTGGTCGTATTGGTCTTACCAGGAGGCTCACACGGTATTTATCCCCGAGCTTCACGTATACGGCGAGACCCCCTCTCCCGAGGATGCTATAAAGAAATTCGACTGGACTCTCCTCGAATATTCGCTCGGACTTACACCTTTAGTTGAAAAGCCGCAAAATTAATTTTACCTGAAAATACAGAGGCAAAAGCCTCTGTATTTTTATAAAATCGCATATTTTTTGCCTTTTATGTTAAAATTTAAAAAAATTAGCAAGAATTTTTACAAAAAAACGAAAAAAAGTCTTAAATCGCCTTTACACGGAGGCTTTTTCGTGGTACAATAATACGGATATATAATTAATATTATTATAATATAAATTCAGACTGAAACAGGAGGAATTTAAAATTATGGCAAGAAAAATGAAAACTATGGACGGCAATAATGCGGCTGCTCATGTATCATACGCCTTCACAGAAGTTGCGTGTATATACCCGATCACCCCGTCGTCCGTAATGGCTGAAGTAACGGACACTTGGTCCGCAGGCGGTCTCAAGAACATCTTCGGTCAGCAGGTAAACGTTGTAGAGATGCAGAGTGAAGCAGGTGCGGCAGGTGCCGTTCACGGTTCTCTCGCAGCAGGTGCTCTTACAACCACATACACTGCTTCCCAGGGTCTTCTTCTTATGATCCCTAACATGTACAAGATCGCAGGTGAGCTTCTTGCCTGCGTTATCCACGTTTCTGCAAGAGCTGTTGCTTCTCACGCACTCTCCATCTTCGGTGACCACTCCGACGTTATGGCGTGCCGTCAGACAGGCTTTGCAATGCTCAGCTCCTGCAACGTTCAGGAGGTTATGGACCTCG
>JAZSMJ010000078.1:0-50580 GCA_045535815.1 Eubacteriales bacterium | reverse complement strand
GCGAACTACTTCAAAAAACAGAACTAATCTGTTCTTCTCGGGGGTACTGATACTTACCATATCAAACCTTCTGATAAAGCTTATCGGTATGATGTACAAGATACCGCTTGCTCATATACTCGATGACTACGGTATGGGTATATTCAATGCGGCATATCAGGTGTACGTTTGGTTTTACATGATATCTACCGCAGGACTTCCCATAGCGGTATCAATACTTATATCAGAAAGCCGTGCAAGAGGTAATTTCAAAGAAACCAAGCGAATATTCAAAATAACGATGCTTTTGTTCTTGGCTATCGGACTTTTCGGAATGTCGGTAATGATATTCGGTTCGGGCTTTTTCTCAAAGCATTTTATAGGAAATCCGGAGTGCTTCCTTTCTATTATTGCCATTGCTCCTACCTTGTTCTTTATATGCATATCAAGTGCTGTAAGAGGATATTTCCAGGGGTATCAGAATATGTTCCCAACGGCTATATCTCAGCTGATAGAGGCACTTGGAAAGCTTGTTCTCGGTATCCTTTTTGCTAAATACGCTATTGACAGAGGTTATCCGCTCTATATCGTTGCTGCATTCTCTATTGCAGGTCTTACTGTTGGTGCAGCGGTCGGAATGATATTCCTCGTTATATCAAAGCTTTTCTTTAAATCGGAGGTATACGACCTCGAATACGTAAATGAGAACAGTGAGGCAGCGGTAGCGTCTCCTACCGGAAAGATAATAAAAAGACTTATCGTTCTTGCCGTGCCGATAACGATAAGTGCCTCGGTAATGAGCCTTACCAATCTTATTGACGTCGTTATAATCAACAGAGGCTTGATAAGTATAGGATTTACTGCTGAGGAGGCAACTGCGCTTTACGGAAACTATACCGGACTTTGCGTGCCTATGTATAATTTCCCGCCCATACTGATATATCCTATTTCTTATTCAATAATACCGCTTATATCAGCGGCAAATGAAGCGAAGGACAGAATCAAGGCTCAGCTCGTAATGAACAGCTCGCTCAGAGTTACAGCCGTTTTGGCAATTCCTTGCGCACTCGGCCTTTCGGTAATGTCTGAACCGATATTAAAGCTTCTTTACAGAGCAGAGCAGGCTGAAAAGGCTGCGCCATATCTTTCAATACTTGCACTGTCGGTATTTTTCGTATGTATGCTTTCTATAACAAATGCCATGCTTCAGGCGTGCAAGCACGAAAGAAAGCCTATATATTCAATGCTGACGGGTGCGGCAGTAAAATTGGTGACCAGCTTTATACTTATTAGAATGCCTATAGGCAACGGCAGTTTCCTCGGCATGTACGGAACACCCATCAGTACGTTTTTGTGCTATCTCGTAATAACGGTTATGAATTTTGCCTTCCTTGCAAAATACGTTGGAGTTATCCCTAACGTAACCAAGGTATTTATAAAGCCGCTCGGAGCGTCGATAATATGTATCGGATTTGCAAGAGTATTCTTTGAGATAATATGCAATTACCTCCCGTATAAGCTTTCAACGCTTATAGCAATAGCATCGGCAGTGCCGGTATACGTAGTGATGACTTTCTTGATCAAGGCAATAGACAAGGACGACGTATTGCTTTTGCCCAAGGGAAAGAAGATATACGCCATACTTCACAAAATAAAGCTTGTTTGATTTGAAGGTAAAAAAACGGAGAAAAAATATGAAGTCTGAAAGAGAAGAGCTTTTGATAAAAAAGGAATATACGGTCAAGGACCTCAGAAAAATAATGGAGATACTTCGCTCAGAGGACGGATGTCCCTGGGACCGTGAGCAGGACCACAAAAGCATCAGAAACGATCTTATTGAAGAAACGTATGAGGCTGTTGAGGCTATTGATTGCTCAAGCAAGGAAATGCTTTTAGAGGAGCTCGGAGATATACTTTTGCAGGTGGTTTTTCATTCACGCATATCGGAGGAAGCAGGGGAATTCACCTTTGATGACGTCGTTACCGATATATGCAAAAAGCTTATAGTAAGACATCCGCACGTTTTCGGTGAAGTCAAGGTTGAATCAAGTGCAGACGTTTTAGTTAACTGGGATGCAATAAAAAAGGAAACCAAGGGTCAGGAAACTCTGAAAGACACACTTCGTGCCGTGTCTCCCTCTCTGCCGTCTCTTATGCGTGCCGCAAAGGTATCAAAGAAGGCTTTTAAGGGAGGGCACGAAACTGCGGATGCTGAAAAGATAGCTCTTTATACTAAGGGAGAAGTATCTCAGTCAGCAGACCGAATAGCATCTGAGCTGTATACGCTTGCTGCCGCAGCACAGCGAATAGGCAAGGAGCCGGAGCAGCTCCTTTACGATCACATCGAAAAGGTGATAGGCGATATTGAATAAGCAGCAATTCGATTGAAAATGATAGCAAACGATATCTGAAATTTGCAATCGTTTTAACGAAGAATGTTAATTATGCACGTAAATTAACATTGTTTTGTGCCATGTCGAAACAACTTTGTGATATAAAATCTATTTTTTTGTAATAATTTTATTAAAAAATTGCCAAAAATCTGGATTTTTTTTGCAAAATGTCTTGATAAATATATAAAAAGGTGTTATAATAATCGTTGAGCACAAAAATAACTAAAACGAAAGGTGAATAAAAATTATGACAAAGTCTAATATCATTGATGTTGTAGCACAGCAGACAAATCTTAAGAAAAAGGATTCCGAAGCAGCAGTTAACGCTGTATTCGCAGCTCTCACAGAAGCTTTCGCAAACGGCGAAAAGGTTCAGATCGCAGGATTCGGCACTTTTGAAATAAAAGAGCGTGCAGCAAGAAACGGCAGAAACCCCTTCACAGGCGAGACAATGACTATCGCAGCGTCCAAGCATGTTTCTTTCTCTGCAGGTAAGGCACTTAAGGAAGCTATAAAATAATAGGCAAACATTTATCTGTAAAACCTTTGACTTCCGTCAAAGGTTTTATTGAGTTTTTGGGAGATAATTTTAATAATGAGACTCGATAAATATTTAAAGATATCCAGAATAATAAAAAGAAGAACGGTTGCTAACGATGCGTGCGATGCCGGTCACGTTACGGTAAACGGAAAGGTTGCAAGAGCGTCGTATGACGTGAAGATAAACGATATAGTCGAGATAACCTTCGGTGAAAAAACTGTAAAGATAAGGGTTATCGGAATTCCCGAGCACGTTCAGAAGGCTGACGCATCAACGATATACGAAATAATAAGCTGACGCTTTATCTGCATATATTATCTTCCTGTTTCATAAAATACGCATAGCGGAATTTATTTTATGATGGGGGAAATACTATGTCTATTGAACAGAGAGCAGATAGCGTAAAGCACACGGTTACGGTCGACGGAAGAAAAAATCTCAGGGTTACAGGGGTAGAGGATATCGTCAGCTTTGACGATACGAATATAATTTTAAAAACCGTGATGGGACTTCTTTCGGCAGACGGAAGCGAGCTTCGGATAGTTAATCTTAACAGAGAGACCAAGGAAGCGCTTATATGCGGTACCGTCAGCGGTCTTTATTACGCAGTGGAAAATGCGGACAAAAAGGGTGGATTTTTCACCCGTATATTCGGTCAGTAAAGCGTGAGATTTGAGCAGTCACAGCTGTTTTTTACCGCTTTGTATGCAATAGCTGTAGGGATAGTCCTGGGTATTATCTACGACGTTTTCCGAATACAGAGAATATCGATGAGCCGTGATTATCACTTCGTGAATATACGAAAGCGTGAAAATAACAGTAAAACATTAAATTTGTTAACAAATTTTCTATTGTCTGATACGCTTAAGAGTGTTATAATTTTTATAGAAGATGTCGCTTTTTTTGTCTTGTCTGCTATAATTGTCATAATTTTTATATATCAGTCGAACAGCGGTATTATACGGTGGTTTGAGATGAGCGGAGCAGTTATTGGCTTTGCTTTGTATTACTTCACGGTGGGAAGGCTGGTCGTTTCGCTCAGCGAATATATCATTTTCGCTGTAAGGTGGGTGATCGGTACTGTTTTTAAGTATACGCTGTTGCCGATAGCCACTCTGATATACAAGCTTCTTTCCATAGCTTTCAGAGCGGTAAAATTAAGGGGCGATATGATATATACTTCTGTGTATATAAGACGGTCGATAGCAAGGGTAAAAAAAGGAAAGATATTCGGATATCGGTATGGTGAAATGGGTAGTACCGATAAAAAATACGATGAAAAAGCCGCATAACTGCGGTTGGAGAGGGAAAATGAGCGCAAACGGTGCACAAAAAACGAATATGTTTATAAAGATAGCCGTTGCGGTTTTTCTTGCCTTCTGTATCATTTCGATAGTTAAGCTGCAACTTGATTTCAACGAGCTTTCAAGACAAAAGGATGCCCTTGAGAATAGTATACGAGAGTATAACGATACCATCGCATCGCTTAAAGAACAGCTTGAAGAGCCGTATGATGAGGAATACATAAAGCGTGTGGCAAGAGAGATGCTCAATTACCATATGCCTGAAGAGATCATTTTCTATAACGATCTCGAAAAATAAAAATACAAACAGCGGTGCCTCATAAATGCTCGGCGCCGCTTTTTAAAAACAGGAGACTCTGATGATAATAAAGAACGTTACCGTATACACGATGGAAGAAGATACCGGAATAATTGAAAACGGTTATGTTGAAATAAACGACGGGAAGATAACGGATGTCGGCGAATGCACCGACGGTAGCCCCTGCGGACTTCTTTTTCCGGGATTTATCGATGGACATACGCATATAGGAATTATTGAGGACTCGCTCACCTTTGAGGGCGATGACGTTAATGAGACCGGTGAGCCTGTTACCCCTCAGCTCAGGGGTATAGATGCTATCAATCCTATGGATAGATGCTTCAGAGAATCGCTTGAAGCAGGCATCACATGCGTTGCAGCAGGCCCCGGCAGTGCAAATCCCATAGGCGGAAGCTTCTGTGCTATGAAAACTCACGGTAAGCGTATCGACAGTATGCTCTTAAAGGAAACTGCGGCAATAAAGTTTGCACTTGGCGAAAATCCCAAGGGTGTTTATCACGGAAAGAATCAGATGCCCGAAACGAGAATGGCAAGTGCCGCACTTATCAGAGAAACGCTGCATAAGGCAAAAAAATATTCAGAGGATCTTGATAAATATAATAATGCCGACCCCGAGGATGACGTTGACCGCCCTGAGTTTGATATCAAGCTTGAGGCATTGGTGCCCCTTATAAAGAAGGAAATCCCGGCTCACTTCCACGCTCACAGAGCGGACGATATATTTACCGCAATAAGAATTGCAAAGGAATTTGATATCGATTATGCGATAGTCCACTGTACAGAGGGATATCTTGTTGCAGATGAGCTTGTAAAGGATAACGTCAGAGCCTTCTGCGGTCCGAATCTGAATGACAGATCAAAGCCAGAGCTTAAAAATCTTTCGTTTAAAAATCCAGGTGTGCTTGCAAAAGAGGGACTCGAGATCGGTATAACTACCGACCACCCGGTCATACCGCTTAAATATCTGCCTCTTTGCGCAGCACTTGCGGTAAAAGAGGGAATGAGCAGAGAGGACGCATATAAGGCTCTTACAATAAATCCGGCAAAAATACTCGGGATAGATCAAAGAGTAGGTTCAATAAAGGTCGGAAAGGATGCAGACCTCGTGCTTTTTGATAAAGATCCCCTTGATATTTTCTCCGAGGTAAAGAGCGTCTTTATAAACGGAGAAAAAGTAAAATAAAATAACGGTTGGAAATTATAGGATGAAAAGAAAAAATATTCCATTTATCATCGTGCTGATACTTCTCGTTATAGCGCTGATATCGGCAGTTGCAGTTGCTCTTGTGATACGCAGTGAGCGTGACGAGATGATAGAATCATACAGCACGTACAGGTATATTTCGGAAAGAAAAGTATCGGGACTTGAAGAAAATAAAGAAAGCCTGAATGCCGAAATAGCGGCACTCGAGGAGGAGTGCGCCGTTTTGAAGGGCGGTATCGCCTCTCTTGAAGATCAGCTTGAGGAGCTTGAGATATCCTTCTCAAATAAGGATGAGCTTTACAAAGAGCTCAAGGCAGAGATCGAAAAAATGAATCAGCTCTTATCGGAAAAGGAAGATGCTATTGAAAAGCTGAAGAGCGATATCGACAGAATGAGCGTTGTCTATTCGGTGGATATCGGCACGCAGGTGTCTATAATAAATCAGCTTGAGGAGCTGCTTGAGAGCGGTGCGCCCTTGCGTATCCCCGTAGAAGAGGAGGATATCGAAAAGGCGCAGGATGGCGAGGAAACCGAGGCTGAGACAGAGGCAGAAACGGAAGAAACCACCTCTGATGAAGATGCGACAGACGAGGATGAGCGCCACGAAAACTATCCCAATCTTGCCGTCTATTATTACGATATAAACAACGGATACGAGTATTCGTATAACGGAGACTACGTCTTTGACTCTGCAAGTCTTATAAAAGCACCAATGGCGCTTTCGATATTGCAGTCGGCAGACGAGTATTACAAGGCAGAGTATGATGAAGCGCTCGCACAGCTGCTCTCAGATTCGGAGCTTTTGGAAAAAGAAGAGCCGGAGGAGAGCGAGGAAATACCCAAGTATACCGGAGAAGAAGCGCTCACTATAACCGAAGAGGACGACCCATATACCTTAGGAGAGGTATTTACATACGAGGAAGAATTTTCAATGCCCGGCTCGGGAGTTATAAAGGAAGACGAGGAGGGCAAGGAATACACCTTCGCAGAGCTGTTCGGATATATGCTGAAATACAGCGATAACGTTGCCTATTCGCAGATAAGACAGAAGTACGGCTTTGGCTATCTTCGTGACTATGCCTATGCTAATAAGCTGACGAGTATGTATGAAACGCTCAGTAATATGAGCGCCCGTGACGCAGGCAAAATAATGCTTGATATATACGAATACAGCTTAACCGAAACGGCGTTTTCCGATCTTATAATCGAAAGTCTTAACGAGGGAATGCACACCGTTATGATATCGAGAGCGGTATATCCCAAGGATAGCGCACATAAATACGGATGGGCACTCGGAGCATATCACGATATGGCTATAGTATATGATGAAAATCCGTATATCGTCGTCTTTATGTCAGACCTAGACCAGGGCGGTAAAGAGGTAGACGAGTACATATGGCAGGTAATAGGCCTCATCGACGAATTGCACGATAATTTTTATAAAATGAGATAAAACACAGACCCTACGAAAGAATTTTTGCTCTTTCATAAGGGTCTGCCTTTTTATGTTGACACATATATGCAGAGGGTGTATAATTATAAGTAATTAGTATGGTAAAGCAAAAAATAGGAGACAGTATAATGAATATTAAATCATTGAAGAAAATTTTAATACTTGCGGTGTCGGTTATCGCCTTTGTCGCATTGCTCTCCTTCTCCGCATCGGCGGCAGAAGTGGTCGACAGCGGCAAATGCGGCGATGACCTCACATGGACGCTATACGATGACGGCTTGCTCGAAATCAGCGGCACGGGAGCGATGTGGCCTTACGGCTTTTCTTCAACATTCGGAACCACTGCTCCTTGGGGTCAATACCAAAGCAAGCTCAAAGCTCTAAATTTTGACGAAGGTATAACGCATATAGGCGCATACACTTTTGGCTATTGCAGAGGCTTCACTGGCAATCTTGTGATACCAGATAGCGTTACGACTATAGGATCATCTGCGTTCTACGGTTGCACCGGCTTCACGGGCAAGCTTGTGATAGGCGATAGCGTAACGACTATAGGACCATCTGCATTTTCCGGTTGCAGTGGCTTCACGGGCAAGCTTGTGATAGGCGATAGCGTAACGACTATAGAATCATCTGCGTTCTACGGTTGCACAGGCTTTACGGGTGATCTTGTGATACCCAATAGTGTAACAACTATAGGAGGCGGTGCATTTTACGATTGCAGAGGCTTCACGGGGGATCTTGTGATAAGTGATAGCGTAACGTCTATAGGATTATCTGCGTTCTACGGTTGCACCGGCTTCACAGGTGAGCTTGTAATACCCAACAGCGTAGAGACTATAGGAGACCGTGCATTTTACAATTGCACCGGCTTTACGGACGGTCTTGTGATAGGTGGTAGCGTTATGACTATAGGAGAAGGCGCATTTTTTTTGTGCACCGGCCTTACGGGGGATCTTGTGATACCCGACAGCGTAGAGACTATAGGAAACCATGCATTTTCCGTTTGCACCGGCCTTACGGGGGATCTTGTGATACCTGACAGCGTAACGACTATAGGAAACAGTGCATTTAACGGGTGCACCGGCTTCACGGGCAATCTTGTGATACCAGACAGCGTAACAACTATAGGAGACCTTGCATTTTACGAATGTACCGGCTTCTATGGAGATATTATTATTCCCAACAGCGTAACGTCTATAGGATCTGGTGTGTTTAACAGGTGCGACGGCTTCACAACGGTATATTTACCAAAAAGTATTGCGAATATAGGAAGTAGCGCTTTTTATGGTTGTGCTTCTCTCAAAACGGTATACTACGCAGGTTCTGAAACAAAATGGAAGAGCATAAACATTGGATCATCCAACGATCCGCTTCTGAATGCAAGTATAATATTCAATTACGGATCAGAGGAAGGTATCATCGACTCCGGAAAATGCGGAGATAACCTCACTTGGATGCTGTATGATGACGGTACTCTTGATATAAGCGGGATAGGCGCGATGCGGGATTATAATTTAATCTCTTCAAACGGTCAAAACAAAACAACAGCTCCGTGGAGTAGCTATACGAATAGTCTCACAGAATTAAAATTAAATGATGGAATAACCTCTATAGGAAACTATGCATTCCAAAATTGTACCGGCTTCACAGGTGATATTGTTATACCTGATAGTGTTACGACTATAGGAGATGGTGCATTTCAAAATTGTACTGGCTTCACGGGCGAACTTGTGATACCTGACAACATAACGATTATAGGAAACAGTGCATTTTACAATTGTAGCGGCTTCACAGGCGATCTTGTAATACCTGATAGTGTAACCACATAGGTTCTTATGCATTTTATCAATGCGGTAATTATCTAGGTATTGGATATTGTGGAGATAAATTAATATGGAGTTTAGACAAACAAGGAACTCTTACTATTAGCGGTACTGGAGAAATGTGGGATTATAATACTGCGAGTTCTTTGGGAGAACAATTTATTTATTCGATTACAACACTTGTGATTGAGGAAGGGGTAACATCAATTGGAGCGTACGCATTTTTCGGGTGTAGAAATTTATCCGGAGTTTTGATAATACCAGAGAGTGTAACTTCTATAGGCAGTAATGCATTCAATAACTGTGTAAGTATCGGCAATATTTCCTCTTTAAAAAACGTTAAAACCATAGGTAGCTCTGCATTTTTAGGTTGTGGCGGTATTCTTGGAGGGCTTGATCTTTCGGGTGTTACAAGTATCGGAGACAATGCTTTTCAAAATTGCGAGGGTATTTCCGACGTGAAATTCTCCGACTCGCTTGAAAGTATTGGCAGATATGCATTCAGCGGTTGTCATTACATAAGACGTGTGTACTACACCGGAAGCGAGGGTCAGTGGAACGGCATCAGCTTGGGTGTGGGCAATGCTCCGATATATTACGCTGACAAGATATACAACTGCAACTCCGCAATACCTTCGGTATCGGGAACTGTTGTTATAAGCGTTAAGAGTGCAAGCCCGGTAACGTCTGCGGTGCTTATGCTCTCAAGTCCTTCAAACGAATATACTATAGGTCTTAAGGGAGACGGTTCTTTTGACGTAACCGACCTGCCTGAAGACGTTTATACAGTTACCCTTAAAAAGCTCGGACATCTTTCGCACACAGTGACGGGAGTAACGCTTTCGGGCGGTAGTATTGATCTCGGTGAGATCGAGCTTATTCCCGGTGACGTAAGCGGTGACGGATTTATCGATGCCGTTGACGTATCTGCTCTCGTTGCGGTGCTTTTGACTGCACCGGAAGGGGAAGAGCCGTCTGACTTTAACGGTGATAATTACATCGACGCAGTCGACGTTTCACTTCTTGCAAACAATATGTTCAAGACTCCGACCTCGTCGCAGTTTGGGGAGTAATTACATATAAAATATTACAATGTGAATTTTTAGAATAGGCTTTTGCCATTGATTAAATTTGGCGCAATGGTAGCCTTCCCCAGTGGGGGAAGGTGGCAGCCGAAGGCTGACGGATGAGGTGCTTTTATACTAAATCAACTCCTCATCCACCACTTCGTGGTCCCTGAAGTTTGCTGAAAGCATACTTCCTCTCACGCAGGAGAAGGCTTGTGAGAATCATCGCCACCTTTGAGTAATTAGAAACACCGCACGGTCATTTGACTGTGCGGTGACGTTTATCTTCCGATTATTCTTTTTACAGCGTGGGCAAGGCGGTCGGCATCGTTTTCGGTATTGAATATACCAAAGCTGACTCTGACGGCTCCGTCATCGCCCGTTTTCAGCATTTTGTGGGCGAGCGGAGAGCAATGAAATCCGCTTCTGACACATATGCCCTCCCTATCGAGCTCGGAGGCGACTGCCTCCGAAGACATACCGCTAACGTTAAACAAAACGGTACCGCCCTCGCTCTTATCGGTGGCGTAAAGCGTTACCTTCTTCATAGAGGAAAGCGCATGCGTGAGGCGGTGCTTTAGCATCCGCTCGTGCGCTCCTATATTTTCGACTCCTATGCCCGACACAAACCTCAGCCCCTCGCAAAGCCCCGCTATTGCAGGAGTTGAAAGGGTGCCTCCCTCAAGCCTTTCGGGAAGAAACGGAGGCATACTCCTATCAAGTGAATTTATGCCGTTTCCGCCGTATATAAACGGTTTGGGAAGTGCCTTGTCATCACTTCCGTACCTTTCCGAAAACAGTATCGCTCCGCATCCCTGCACGCCGTAAAGTCCTTTATGCCCCGGCATACAAAGGGCGTCAATCTTCGACCTTTCAATATCTATATCGGCACTGCCTGCACTTTGCGAGGCGTCAACGATATAGATTATACCCTTATCGGACAGCATTTTTCCTATCTTTTCTATAGGCAGAGTTATTCCGCATATATTTGAGCGGTGCGAAAGCACCGCCATTACGGTGTCACGCCGAATGCTTTTTCTTATACTGTCAAGTATCTCTTCATCGGACCCGTAGGACGATATAACGGAATAACGCCATCCCTTTGCAGAAAGGGCGTTTATCGGTCTTATAACCGAATTATGCTCTATATCCGAGATGATTATATGGCCCGGAACCTTGGGTAAAAGGGAATGCAGCGCCATATTTATGGCATAGGTCGCATTATAGGTGAAGACCACGTTTTCGGGATGCTCTGAATGGAAGAGCTTTGCTAAAAGCTCTCTGCATTCGTATATTTTTTCAGATGCTTTTACAGACATCACGTGCGAGCTTCTGCCGGGATTGCCTGCATAATTTTTCATGCAATTCATCACGGCGGAATATACCGACTCGGGCTTGGGATAAGTCGTGGCGGCGTTATCAAGATAAATCAGTCAGGATACACCACCTTTGAATATGGGACACGGCTTTTATCAAGCAATTTTTTTGCGTTTTCAATCTGAGAGCAGTTGACCTCAACTCCAAAGGAGCATCCGTGACTGCTTAAATGTGGGTCTATCTTGATTATTTTTGACACGATGGCGTTTTCTCTCAGCACGTTTTGTGCCTTGGATGCCATGGTCATAGATTTAGATGCAATGACGCATCGTTCCATAAAATTTCAACCTCCCTTGCTATCATTTTATGCTATAGCTTGGGAGGTTGTGTATTCAGATATCAAGATCGAGGGCTTCGGGCGATGGGATATTTATCTTTGGTGCAGGCTTTCTTTTCAGCGGGTCGTAGCTGAATTTTCTGCAGCGGTGATCTTCCTTTACAACGCCTTTTTTTGAGCACAGAACGTTATCGTCTCCGTCCATGAGCGGTATGGAGTTTTCGCAATAAAGACATATTTCATTTATTTCATATTCCGTGTTTTTCTTTGACATAATAATACATCCTTTCAGACGATGTCGATATTATATACTCATTATATCATCATCTTGTCGATTTATCAAGTTATTTTTAACAGTGTGGCAGCTATAAAAGTCAAAATTGCTGACGTTAAGCCGCAAATCAGCTTTCCGGGAAGATAATATTTCATAGAAAGTCCTGCGCTTGAGGATATGGAAAAGACTTGAAAAAGGACGGACAGTCCGGAAAAACCGCAAAAGAAGGATATAAGTGAGAGATCAAGCGGAGAAGCGCAGCTTTTCGCAGTCAGCAAAACGCCCTCTGAAAAGTCGATAATACCCTTGATCATAATTTCCGCATATCCGGAAATAAAGTGCGGCATCAACGATAGCACTACCGAAAAAGCGGTGATCGAGCCGCATATTTTAAGCATAGATACCGATGCGGAGGCTATCGCAGGCCCTATATTGCAAAGAATTCCTTTATAATCCTCATTTTCTGTATGTATTATAGCAGGTGGCTTTGGCGGTCTTATGATAACTCCCGTGATGATCGAAGCTAATATCTGCGAAAAATAGAGCAGAATGCCTGTAGATATGCTGTTTAGCATATATCCGCCGACTGCCGCAATAATAAATGACGGAGATGCGTTGTTGGAGTATGCAATAAGTCTCTCGGCTTCTTCCTTTGTGCAGTGTCCTTTTTGATAAAGCTGTGCGGCTGTTTTTGCTCCTATGGGGAATCCCGACACAGAGCCTAAAAGAAAAGCACATGAGCCGGGCGCACTTATTCTGAATAAACGGCTGAATATACCAAACGTCAGTGTATCAAAGCTTGATGCAATACCGCTTGACGTTATTATTTCCGACAAGATAAGAAACGGAAAAAGGGAAGGGATAAGGGTATCCTTACAAAATATAAGCGATTTTGAGACTGCCGTAGCGCTCCCTTCTGATGAAAAGAGTAAAAGCGCCCACAGTAGCACCGTTATTATAAGATAGAAGCTGCTCCTTTTAGCTTTGGCGGCTTTGGTGGAATTTATAATTATCGCCTCGCATAAATATATTTTGTAAATGTTATGAATTATTTATCAATCTTATTCCCGGGGGATTTTTCGCTATATGAAAAAACGCAGAAGAAAGTTGCTTGAGGCTTTGGAGCTGCCTATTGATATGTCGGGCAGAGTATCTGATATATCGATCATATCAAACAGAGAGGTAGATATTTTCGGTTGCAAGAGAATAGTTTCCTACAGCGAAACCGAGATTGAGCTTGAGCTTGGTGAATTAAGGGTGAATATCTGCGGTGAGGACCTTTCTCTTAAAACCTTTTTCGGCAAGGATATAAAGATAAGCGGCACGGTTGCATCGCTCAGGCTTGAAGAGATAAGAAGATGATAAGTATTATCAGATTTTTTGAAGGATACTATGAGATAGCTGTTGCGTGCAGGTCTTCAAATGCAGTGCTTAACCGAATGTTTAGCTATAACGTTGTATACAGCGGATTGAAAAAGCATGAAAACGGAGATATAAGCTTTTTAATAAGCACCGCAAACTACAAACGCCTGGAAAAGCTTTGCGATAATATATGCGAGGATATTCATATAGTCTCAAAAAAGGGCTTTCCTTCACTTATCTACAGATACAGAAAACGAGTGGGCCTTGCTTTAGGTGCGATTATTTTTATTGCCCTTTTGTTTTTGTCGGACAGCTTCGTATGGAAGATAAATATAAGCGGAAACGAGAAGCTGTCCGACAAAGATATACTTGAGGCACTCGAAAGGCTTGATTTTAAGACAGGCAGCTATATTCCGTCGGTCGATTTTTATCAGCTGTGTGCCGAGATGCTGATCGAATGCAAGGATGCGTCCTGGATAAGCGTGAATATGAAAGGAACTGTGGCAGACGTTATAGTTAAAGAAACGCAGCACAAGCCTGAAAGGGAGTATATACAATCGGACGACGTGCCGTCAAACCTTATAGCAACTACCGACGGCGTGATTGAAAGGGCGGAGATATTCAGCGGAAAACCTGAGGTTGAGATCGGTGAGCAGGTAAAGAAGGGACAGCTTCTTGTGAGCGGTATTCTGGATATAGGAAATGACGGTGAGTTCCGTTTCGTGAGATCCTCGGGAAGCGTTTACGCCAGAGTGAAAAGGCTTTTTACTGTCGATATTCCGCTGAAATATGAGAAAAAAGTCTATACGGGCAATTATTATATCGAAAAAAGCATAATTTTTCTCGGGAATGAAATAAAAATTGGAAAAGAATATAGACTTTTGGGTAAACTTTGTGATACAATATATAATAAGGAGTATATTGACGTCTTTGGAATATGCGAGATTCCTATTATGCTCTGTACCGCAACCTCAAATGAGTACAAACTCGAGGAGACAGAGCTTACAAAGGAAAGTGCGTATATTCTTGCTCTTGCCGAGATGGCAAAGTTAACGTCAAGCGAGCTATACAGCTCGGAGATACTTTCAAGCGTTACCGAAACTTACGTTATGAATATAAACGGAGAGGCAGTTTTTCGAATGGTGCGTGAGATAGACTGTATATGCGATATTGCATCAGAGCAACAGATAGCCCTTTCCTGAATCAATACTATAAAATGAAAGGAATAATATGTTCCGCAAATCCGTTACTACAGAATCAAACGAACAAACTTCAATAATCTTTGGAAATTTTGATACCAACATTGCTCTTATCGAAAGAGAGTTTAACGTGTCGATATCCAACCGTGAAAGCGAGGTCTCCGCAGGGGATACGATTATCATAAGCGGTGAGGATGCAGAGAAGGTGGAAAGCGCATATGCAGTGGTTTCCTATCTGAAAAAGATGGCTGCACTGAACGATTCGCTGAGTGAGCAGAGCGTTGAGTACGTCATGAATATGGTTAAGGACGGCAGCGAAGAGGAGCTTAAGGCTATGGATGACGGATGCATATGCATAACCGTCAAGGGAAAGCCTATCAAGGCCAAGACCGTCGGACAGAAGAGATACGTTGATGCAATTAAGAATAACACCGTAATAATAGGCGTTGGTCCTGCAGGAACGGGTAAGACATTTCTTGCCGTTTCTATGGCGGTTACGGCGCTCAGAAACAAAGAGGTAAACAGAGTTATCCTCACAAGACCTGCGGTGGAAGCAGGCGAGAGATTGGGATATCTCCCGGGAGATCTGCAAAGCAAGATAGACCCTTATCTGCGTCCGCTGTACGATGCTCTTTATGAGATGCTCGGCCCTGAAAACTATCAAAGACATCTTGAAAGAGGAACTATTGAGGTTGCTCCGCTTGCGTATATGCGAGGCAGAACTCTTGACGATTCGTTTATAATTCTCGACGAGGCTCAGAACACTACCCCTGAGCAGATGAAAATGTTCCTCACGAGACTTGGATTTAATTCCAAGGCTGTAGTTACAGGTGACCTTACGCAGACAGACCTTCCTTTCGGTAAAAAGAGCGGTCTTGCAGAGGCGGTAAAGATACTGAAAAATATAGAGGGTATAGCAATACATCATTTCAGCGAGCGTGACGTCGTCAGACACAGGCTCGTTCAGAAGATAATACTTGCATACGAAAAATATGAAAAAGAAAGGGCGGCTTCCGGTGAAGGTCAAAAACGACATTTTTATAAGAAATGAGCAGAAGATAATCAAGGTTGACGCTGCACTGAGAGCGGTCATAAAAAAAGCGGTGAATTCCGCTCTTGAATACGAAGATTTTGATAACAGCGCAGAGGTTTCGGTGCTTTTGACTGATGATAATGCTATACACGAGCTTAATCTTCAGTACAGAGATACCGACCGCCCTACAGACGTTTTGTCCTTTCCGACGGAGGATGACGAGGCTGAGGGGGAGGACGGAGCAGTTTTGCTCGGAGATATAGTAATATCGCTTGAGCGTGCAAAGGCGCAATCAGAGGAATACGGTCACTCGTTTGAGCGTGAGGTTGCTTTTCTTACGGTTCATTCAGTTTTGCACCTTTTAGGATACGACCACGAAACCTCAGAGGAAGACGAAAAGGATATGTTCCGCCGTCAGAGTGAAATACTCGAATCGGCAGGAATAACCAGAGAATAAATAATAGACAGGATAAGGATAAATGACGACAAAAACAGGATTTATAGCTATCGTAGGCAGACCTAACGCAGGTAAATCAACACTTCTGAACGCTCTGCTCGGAGAGAAGATAGCAATAGTTTCAAATAAACCGCAGACGACGAGAAACAGAATAACGGGAATACTTACCAAGGACGAGAATCAGTTCGTTTTTCTTGATACCCCCGGTATGCACACACCCAAAACAAAGCTCGGAAACTATATGATAAACGAGATCAATACCGCTATTGACGACGTTGATGCGGCTATATTGGTAGTCGAACCCGAGGCTCGTATAGGCGAGATAGAAAAGAATGCAATAGCCAAGATAAAGGCTATGGACATACCTGCCATACTTGCAATAAACAAGATAGACAGATCCAATCCGGGCATAGTTGCCGAAACGATATCGGTATACTCACAGTATTATGAATTCGATTCTATAGTGCCGATATCAGCTCTTAAAAACGACGGTGTATCCATCATTCTTGATGAGTGCGGAAAATATATGCAGGAAAGTCCTTGGTTCTTCCCGGAGGATGCGGTAACCGATCAGCCCGAGCGTCAGATAGCTGCCGAGATAATCAGAGAAAAGCTTCTCCGCACGCTTGACGATGAGATACCTCACGGTACTGCGGTAGTTATAGAGGCGTTTGAAGAGGGAAAGACTCTGGTTAAAATAAGGGCGGAAATATTCTGTGAGAAGGACTCCCATAAGGGAATAATAATAGGTAAGCACGGACAAGCTCTCAAGACCGTCGGCTCATATGCGAGAGAGGATCTTGAAAAGTTCCTCGGAGTAAAGGTCTTCCTTGATCTGTGGGTAAAGGTAAAAGAAAACTGGAGAGATAATAATTTCAATCTGAACTCCTTCGGCTTCAAGGCGGAGAAATAATCAGAGCATAAAAAGCAGGAGGCAGTTATGCTGGTAAGTACCGAAGGGCTGATAATAAGAGAGGCCGAATACGGAGAAAACGATAAGATGCTTACGATTTTAACTCCCTCGCTTGGTAAGATAACAGTTTCTGCAAAGGGGGTTAAAAGTATAAAAAATCCCCATATGCAGATATCTCATCTCTTTTGCTATAACGATTTCGTTTTAAGCAAAAAAGGTGACAGATACTGGCTCAGAGAAGCGGCACAGATAGAAAACTTCTATGAGCTTCAGTCAGACCTTGAGATCTTTTCGCTTGCACAATACTTCCTTGATATAGCAGGCGAGGTATGCGTTGAGGGGCAGGATGAATCGGAGATGATGAGGCTTCTTCTCAACACGCTGTTTATGCTTGCAAACGGCAATAAGAGTCAAAAGCTTGTAAAGGCCGTTTTTGAGCTCAGAGCCGTATCGATCTCGGGATTTATGCCCGATCTTACGGGATGTGCCGATTGCGGTTGCGTTTCCTCCGATATAATGTATTTCGATATATTAAACGGAGTTATAAGGTGTGCTCAGTGCAATAAAAAGGCAAGCAACGAGAATTTGGTTGGCTTTCCCGATATATATACTGCATCGACGGTAGTTTCCGTTCTTGATATAACAGTGCTTGCGGCTATGAGATACATAATAGGAGCAAGGCCTGAGCGGATATTCTCGTTTGAAATACCTGAAAAAGAGCTGGACGATCTTTGCAGCGTTTGCGAAAAATATCTGCTTAATCAGCTTGAGCGAGGCTTTAAAACACTTGATTTTTATAAGGAAATAAAGGATAATTTTAATGGCGATAAGTGAAAAAGCGCTGAAAATTCTTGAATTTGATAAAATACTCAAAATGCTCTCTGACTGCTCGTCTACCGAAGGCGCAAAAGAGGCTGCGCTTAAGGTAAAGCCTTCAAGCGACCCCAGGGTTGTCAGACGGCTGATGCAGCAAACGAGCGATGCAAAGTATCTTGAGTCATATAAGGGACAACCTCCGTTTGGTGGCGTTAAGGATATCGTAATGGCCGTTGACCGTGCTCAGAAGGGCTCTACGCTTAATACTGTCGAGCTTTTGAATATAGGCTCGGTATTGCGTACCGCAAGACTTATGATAGATTATATCAAGGTCGAGCATAAGAGCGAAACGTCGCTTGACGAGATATTTGCGAGACTTTCGGCGAACAAACAGCTTGAAGACAGAATTTTCAAAAAAATAGTAAGCGAGGATCTGATAGCCGATGATGCAAGTCCGACTCTATCGGATATCAGACGCAAAATAAGAAATACAAACTCAAAAATAAAGGACAGTCTGCAGAAATTCGTAAGCGGAGCTTACGGAAAGTTTTTGCAGGAGAATATAGTTACCATAAGGGGCGGAAGATACGTCGTTCCCGTAAAAGCTGAGTGCAAAAACGAGATAAAGGGTCTTGTGCACGATGCATCTTCATCGGGTGCAACGCTGTTTATAGAGCCGCTTGCGGTTGTTGAAGCCAACAACGAGCTCAGAGAGCTTGAGCATAAGGAAGGCAAGGAGATAGAGCGTATTTTATACGAGCTCTCCTCCGACGTCGCTCTTTGCTCTGAGGATATTATCACCGACTATCATACTATAACAGAGATAGCGTGTATTTTTGCAAGATCTGAGCTTTCGTACAGAATGAGGGGCACAGAACCGATTATAAGAGACGATAAGCGCCTTGATCTTAAAAGAGCAAGACATCCTCTTATCGCATCGGATAAGGTAGTTCCGATAAACGTTGAGCTTGGACGTCATTTTGACACACTTATAATCACAGGACCGAATACGGGCGGTAAAACTGTTACGCTTAAGACGTTGGGGCTGCTTTCGCTTATGGCTCAGGCAGGGCTTCATATTCCTGCAGACGATTCATCTGAGGTCTGCGTTTTCGATCATATTTATGCGGATATAGGAGATGAGCAGAGCATAGAGCAATCTCTGTCGACCTTCTCCTCGCATATGAAAAATATAGTAAGCATACTCAAATTTATAAATTCCAATTCAATGGTGCTCTTTGATGAGCTCGGTGCAGGTACAGACCCGGTTGAGGGTGCCGCACTTGCCGTTGCTCTTCTTGAAACGGTTAAGGAAAAGGGCGCTCTTTGCGCCGCTACCACTCATTATGCGGAGCTTAAATCTTATGCTATCGAAACTCCCGGAACTATGAATGCTTCCTGCGAGTTCGATATCGAAACCCTTGCACCGACCTATAGGCTGATAATCGGTGCTCCGGGTAAATCAAACGCCTTTGAGATATCGAGAAAGCTCGGACTTCCAAATAGGATAATCGAGCGTGCAGGCTCTTTCGTCAACAGCGACAGCAAAAAATTCGAGCGTGTTATTGAAAAGCTTGATACTGAGCGCAGAGAGATGGAGCGCAAGAGGGAAGAGGCAGAGAGGATAAAGCGTGAGCATACCGAGTATGCCGAGGAGAGCGAGAAAAAGATAAATCAGCGTCTCGAAATGGCTGAAAAAGAGCTTGAAAAGGCTCAGGCTCAGGCAAAGCAGATAATAGATTCCGCAAGGGCTTCAAGTGAATTCGTGTTCGATCAGCTGGACAAGCTTCAGAAAAAGAGAGAATCCGAAAGACTGGCGCAGGAGCTTGACGAAGCAAGACGAGGTATCAGAAGCAAGCTTCGCTCGTCAGAGGATGAGGTAAATCCCGTAATAAGAAAAACGGCGCAGGGATACGTTCTTCCGAGACCTCTTAAAAAGGGTGATGAGGTAAAGCTTATCGACCTTTCCAAAAACGGTATCTTAAATACCGATCCGGACAGATCCGGTAACGTAATCGTCAAGGTCGGTATGATGAATATTCGTACGAATATAAAGAATCTGATGCTCGTAGAAGCCAATATTTCGGTCACTACAGCCGATAAAAAGAAGAGAAGTATTGAGAGCTTTATAGGAATGACAAGCCAGAGAAGCGTTAATTTCAAGCCCGAGATAGACCTTAGGGGTATGACGGGAGACGATGCTTGGTTTGCGGTCGATAAATATCTCGACGATGCCTGTCTTTCAAATATTCATTCGGTCACCTTAATACACGGAAAGGGCACCGGAGAGCTCAGAAAGGCTATCTGGAGACAGCTTAAAAATGACAAGCGCATAGAAAGCTTCAGACCCGGTAACTTCGGTGAGGGCGACTTTGGCGTTACTGTCGTTGAATTAAAATAAAAATAAAAAAATATAAATACACCACGGAGGGTATTGTTATGGCAGAACTTAAAATGCTTGCTATTGACCTTGGCGCATCCAGCGGAAGAGGTATAGTAGGAAAGTATGACGGAAAAAAACTTACACTCGAGGAAAATCACCGTTTCCCCAACGAGCCCGTTCTTAACTGCGGTTCGTTCAACTGGGACATTCTCAGAATTGCGCACGAGATCAAGAACTCGATAAGAAAGTGCGCTTTGTCCGACGATAAGGACATCAAGACTATTGCTATCGATACTTGGGGCGTTGACTACGGTCTTCTCGATAAGAACGGCAGACTTTTGAAGAATCCCGTTCACTACAGAGACGAGAGAACCACGGGTATCATCGACTACACAAGAGGTATCCTTAGTGATTCCGAGATCTACAATGCGACCGGAGCACAGTTCAAGGAATACAACACTCTTTATCAGCTTATCGCTGAAAAGAGAGATAACGAGAAGATAATCGATGCGGCAGAGACAATGCTCTTTACCCCCGACCTTCTCAACTATTTCCTTACCGGTGAAAAGCATACCGAGTTTACAATAGCTTCTACCGGAATGCTTCTCGATGCAAACACACGTGACTGGGCATATGATCTCATAGACAAGGCGGGTCTTCCCAGAAGACTGTTTACAAAGGTTTACGATCCCGGAGAAAGGGTTGGAACACTTCTTCCTTCCGTTCTTGAGGAAGTCGGAGACATCAAGGCAGAGGTTATCCATACAGCAGCTCACGATACTGCAAGTGCAGTTATCGCAGTTCCCGCAAAGGGCGACAACTTCGTATACATAAGCAGCGGAACATGGTCTTTAATGGGTACTGAAATTGAAAAGCCTATCATTGATGACAGAGCGTATAACTACAACTTCACAAACGAAGGCAGCATAGGCGGTAAGACAAGATTCCTTCAGAACATCATGGGTCTCTGGCTTGAGCAGGAATCAAAGAGACAGTGGGCAAGAGAGGGCGAGATAGTAACGTTTGACCAGCTTTCCGACGCTGCAGTTGCATCCAAGCCTCTTGCATGCTTTATCGATCCCGACGATATGCTCTTCAGCCCTCCCGGAAACCTTCCGAGAAGAATTCAGGACTTCTGTGCAAAGACCGGACAGTACGTTCCTCAGACAAAGGGCGAGATCGTTCGTTGCATCTTTGACAGCCTTGCAATGAGATACAGACTCTCCTGCGATATGATAGACGAGCAGGTAGGCAAGAGAACAGAATTCGTAAACATCGTTGGTGGCGGAACAAAAGAGCCTCCGCTCTGCCAGTTTACTGCCAATGCATGCGGACGTCCCGTATATGCAGGTCCCGTTGAAGCAACAGCTATCGGTAACCTCTGTACACAGGCTATCGCAGCAGGCGAAATTAAGGATATAAACGAAGCAAGAGAGGTTGTCAGAAACTCCTTTGAAGTTAAGACATACGAGCCCAAGGACACAGATATGTGGGAAGAGGGCTACGAAAGATTCAAGAAGATAAGAACAACTGCAAAATAATATAAAAGGAGATGTAAAAAATGTCCAGACCGCCAAAAAATATATGTTTTTGGCTATGAATCAAACGTCGCCTCTCGACGTACGAAAGTACGCCTTCGGACTCCGTTTGTTCATTCTGAAGCATTTTTTCCTATCTCCTTATAAAATGAGAGGGGCTGTAAGAAAAGGTTTTCTTACAGTCCCTTTTTACTTTTTGAAAGCCGTTTGACTGCAGATATGCCTGCTATGATCATTATCGGGAAAAGGACAATGATAAGAAGTCCTATCTTAAGACCTTGCTGTGTCACGTCTCCGGATATAAGTGAAAAAATACCCTGAGAGGTGTTGTTCAGCTTCTGAACTCCGTTTGATACGGTGCCGACGATAGCAGGGCCTATAGTACATCCGATATCTCCGCCTATGGCAAGTATGGCAAACATTTTATTTCCTGCAAGAGGGAATTTCTTTGCCGCAAGGCTTATTATTCCCGGCCACATAATACCGACCGAAATACCGGTAAGAGCACATCCTATGAGCGATATTATCGGTATGGGCGAAAATACGGTTATAAGGTAGGCAGCTATGCATAATAAAGAGGATACAACAAGCGCTTTTTCGATTTTAAGCCGATTGCCCTGAAGCCCAAGATAAACTCTCGATATTGCCATAAGCAATGCGAAAAGGCAAGGGCCGAGAAGGTCGCCGACAGTTTTTGAAACGCCAAGACCAAGCTCTGCAAAAAGTGAGGACCACTGGGAAATAGCAAGCTCCGACGCACCGGAGGCCACCATCATTACTATAAGTATGGGGAATAGCGCCTGCTTGAACATTGAGAGCAGATTGAATCTTGTCTCGTCACTCTCAAGTCTGCAAAGCGGAACTGAGGTGAACATTATAAGGTCGATAAACGGAATAAGAGCCCACAGAAGCGGCAGAATAAACCATTTATCCGTTCCGAATAAAATAAAGAATACCGAAGATAAAAGAACTACTCCTGCCTGACCCCAGCAGTAAAATGAATGGAGAAGCAGCACTTCTGATTCCTTTGCATCGCCCGGGATCGATTCAACGATTGGGGTGATAAGCACCTCTATAAGTCCCCCACCTACAGACATAAAGAAAAACGATATCAGAAGACCTATATACGGATGAATGATATAGGGAAGAAAGCTCATTGACACAAGCCCGAAAACTGCGCAGAACATAGCACAGACCGTTCCGATGCGGTAACCTATCTTGTCGGCGAGCTTTACGCAAATAAGGTCGGTTATCATCTGAACGATAAAATTAAAGGATATCATAAACCCTATCATTTCAAGGGTGAAGCCGAACTGTCTCTGAAAGGTAACGAACAAAAGAGGGGGAAGATTTATAACGATAGCCTGCGTAAAGTATCCGATATAGCAGGCAATTTTTGTATTTTTGTAGCTTAAAGATGGCATTTTAATTCTCCGATAGATATTATCAGGAAACATTTTAACATAAAAGTCTTGCTTTTTCAAGAGTGTAACATCGTGTCGTTAAATAAAAAAGGAAGTCGGAAATTCGCTGGGTTGCAAGGGTCCAATGCCCAAGGAACCATACGAAACATCGACTTCACTAATATTATACGCTGTTCTTGAGAAAATGTCAAGTGGAGACGAATAAAACATCACACAAGACCTGACATCTCGTTATGGGGAACCCCATCGTATGCCTTCTTGTGTGATGTTTCTATGAATAGTATATCAGAAACAGATTATTCTGTCAAGAAAAAAAGAAGTCGGAAATTCGCTGGGTTGCAAGGGTCTATACCCCAAGGAACCATACGAAACATCGACTTCGCTAATAGTATACTCTATTTTTGGGAAAATGTCAAGTGGAGAAAAAAGCGTGTTAAAACACGCCCATAATAACATTATACTACAAAGCAAAGTGATTTGTAAAGAATAAATTTAATATTTTGACCAATTTCTGCGTTTTATATAAAAAAATATTAGCAACTTTTCACAATATGCCTATTGATAACAGTAAAAAAATATGATATACTATAGACACAGGAAAGGAAGGTAAATTCCAATGTACAAGTAATGTCAGAAGGCATAACGGAAAAATCATAGAAAACAGGTAGGTAGTGTCGGATAAAAAGCACGGCGGTGTTACGCATGACTATAGATAACGTACAGTAAATAAGTTTTATATGAAAGAAAAACCGACAAAATGATAGCTTTTCCGTAGCCGGATTTGAAAGTCGCCTTTTGCAGCACTTAATGAAAACAGAAGTGTATTCTCGCTTGAGAAGATCCGTTTAGGAAATAAGAGGGTGTTTGCAGAGAAAAGAAGTAGGTGCAGAAGGCAGATAAAAGAAAGAGAGGATAACAAAAGATGTTAGATATCAAGAAGGATCAGAAGTGACCCTTGATTGCAGCTTAAAACGATGCAGTCAAGGGTCACTTCTATTTTACTGATTATATACATGAGAATAGAGAAAATGTTAAAATAGAGAAAAAGCATCTGCTGAAGTGTCACCCGGGAGAAACTCCCAACACCAAAGCAAATGCTTTATAATGAGAATGACTTTCTCGATGATTTTATACCCCGAGGTGTACGTCCAAGACGCAAATCAAACTCACTATATTAATAATATCAAAAAAAAGATGCATTGTCAACAGAAAAAGTTCTCCCGGTTCAGTCAAAGACATGAATCAAAAAAGACTCTTTCCTTGACCCGGAAGAACTTTCTAATATCAGTATAGCAAATCTATTATAAAATGTCAAGAAAAAAGCCCAAACTCCCAATTCAAGAACCGAGAGCTTCTGTATCTCAAAGACGTGTATACAGCCTTCGGCTGATGATATACGCCTTCGGCAATGATATACACGCGTACCGCGTGATGATATACCATTGCTTTCGCAATGAATAAAAAAACGACAGGTTTTAACCTGTCGTTTTTTGGCGGAGAAGCAGAGATTCGAACTCTGGAACCGCTTTTAACGGTTACACGATTTCCAGTCGTGCGCCCTCGACCAACTAGGCGACTTCTCCATTTTAAGTCATCAGCAAGAGCGGTCAACTCTTAACTGCCGAATTATTATAGCACAACAAAGCGACTTTGTCAATAGATAATACACAAAAAATTACAGTATAAAAAAATTAATAAATTATGATAAAAGTTCGGTTTTTTTGTATTGAAATAAGTAGTATAATAGTATATAATTATTTTATATTCTAACGGTCGATAAAAGCCAAAATAATGCAATTTTTATGGAACTTGAGGCCGTGCTTTTTCGTCGAATATACAAAGCTGTAAAATATAGTATAATGTATAAATAATATATAATCGGTGTACGTATGAAAACAGATAAATATAAAATTTCAAAGGTTGAAAAAAAGGAACGAAGGATAACGTCTCTTTTTATGATCCCGAGTATAATCGGAGTGCTTGTATTCTTCGTTTTGCCCTTCGGTATAGTAATATACTATTCGCTGATAGACAATCCTATCGGACGGAATTTTGTCGGATTTGATAATTTCTTAAGGCTTATGAAGAACAGCTCGTTTCTCTTGGCTCTTAAGAATACCGGTATGTTCTCGCTGATAGCCGTTCCTTTGACGGTCGTTCTTTCTCTTGCTCTTGCGTCTATGCTTGAGAGTAAGATACCCGGCAAAAGCTTGTTCAGGACGCTTTTACTCAGTCCGATGATGGTTCCTATTGCCTCGATAGTAATGATATGGCAGGTGCTGTTTCATTACAACGGCACGGTAAACGATCTCCTGTCGTCGTTTGGAGTTGCGCCGATAGACTGGTTCAAGTCTGACTACAGCCAGATAACCATAGTTCTGCTTTTCCTTTGGAAAACGCTTGGATACAATATGATACTGTTTATGTCAGCACTTGCCAACGTTCCAAAGGATACGGTCGAGATGGCAACTCTTGAGGGAGCTTCAAGATTTACGATATTCAGAAAGATTAAGCTTAGATACATATCCTCGAGTATTGTTTTCGTTACGATACTCTCGCTTATAAATTCATTTAAGGTCTTCAGAGAGGTATATCTTCTGACGGGTGATTATCCTTACGATTCGCTGTATATGCTGCAGCATTTTATGAATAACACCTTTGCTTCTCTTGATTACAATAAGCTTTCTGCAGCGGCTATAATAATGTCGATTGCTATGGTGGTCATAATCGGTATAATGATCATCTTCGATAACAAGTTCGGAGGTGACATAGAAGAATGAGAAAAAAGAAGCTAAGAAATATAAGGTCTGTTGCAGTGCGAAGCGTGCTGTTCGTATTTATTGCGATAGTTGCCTTTCTGTTGGTTGTTCCCACTTTTCTGACGGTTACCAACTCGTTTATGTCCCAGACGGAGATATCTGCCAATTACGGTAAGATATTTTCAAGCCTCGGGGCAGGAGAAGAGGGTGGAAGGGTATACGTTTCCGAAAAGACTAATTTGAAGTTCATACCCGATATGGTAAGCTTCAGTCAGTACAGCACCTTCCTTCTGAAGAGTCCGGACTATCTTTTGAAGTTCTGGAATTCGGTGATACTCGTCGTTCCGATAATGGTATTTCAGATAATACTTGCCTGCGGTGCGGCATACAGCTTCTCGAGGTTTAAAACGAAATTCAGAGGCGCTGTTTTGTTTATTTACATAATACTCATGCTTATGCCGTATCAGGTAACGCTTGTCCCAAACTATATCGTGTCGGATATGTTCGGAATGCTTGACACGGTGTGGGCTATCATAATTCCGGGTATGTTTGCTCCGTTTTCGGTGTTTATACTTACCAAGTTTATGCGAAAGATCCCTTCCTCGATAATTGAGGCGGCTAAGCTTGACGGTGCAAACGAGTGGCGGATATTTACCAGGATATGCGTTCCGATGAGTCGAAGTATAATTTATTCGGTCGCAATATTGGTATTTATCGATTATTGGAATATGGTAGAGCAACCGCTCGTTCTGTTAAAGGACAGTGCGATGCATCCGCTTTCGGTATTCTTATCGAAGATAAATTCGGGCGATACGGGACTTGCCTTTGCGGCGGCGACCGTATATATGATACCGACGATGCTTGTTTTCTTATACAGTGAAGATTATTTGGTGGACGGAATATCTTATTCCGGCAGTATAAAGGGTTAAGGAGAAACTAAAAATGGATGAGAGATCTCTGAAAAGACGTTCGTGGATAAAAAACGTGATAATAATATTTCTTATAATAATGCTGTTGCTCACGTTTTTCTCTAATACAATAATGAACTGGTCGCTGCCGACGGTATCTGCGCAGTATGCGTACGGCAATACCATCACAACAAAGGTGAGAGGCTCGGGCACTGTAAAGTCCAACTATTCTTACGAGGTGATTCTCGATGAAAGCAGAACTATTGCCGAGGTGCTTGTCAGAAACGGACAGAAGGTCGAGATGGGTGAGGTAATTTTCCGCCTTGAAGATAAAGAGAGCGCAGAGCTTGCCGCTGCTCTTGATGAGCTTGACCGATTAAACGATGAATATGCCGATCTGCTTCTTTCGTATGAAGAGTCGAGCATAACAGATGAGTACGAGAACAAAACTCTTAAAGAAAACATAGAAAAGCTTCGCTCCGAGCTTGATGCGGCACAGACCGAAAAGGCGAATATTATAAAATATGCCGAGGAATATGAAAGTGCCAAGGAAGCGGTAAAGGTTGCCAAAAAGGCAAAAGAGGCAATAGAAAAAGAGATATCGGATATCAATGAAAAGATATTGAAATATCAGGGCGGAATTACTACCGAGGTAGACGATGAAAAGTCGGTATCCGCACAGCTTTCTGCGGCTGAGCAGGAGCTTACATCTGCTCAGAATGCTCTTGTGCAGGCAGAAAATGCTCTTGTATCCGCAAAAAATACCGTTGCTATTTATAAAGCTCAGCTTGATAATTCCGAGATAGTCAGAGATAATGCCCTTGACTACTATAATTCGCTAAAAGACAGCGCATCCGGTACAACTCAGGCAGACCTTACCTCAATGTATCACGCTATAGAAGACAGCCTCAGAAGTCTTAAATATGCTTACGGCACCGGATACGAGGCGTATTATACTACATATATGGCGTATCTTGATAATAAAGACACGCAGGCTATGGACAAAGCGTTCAGCGACTATCTTGCAGCTCAGTCTGAGGACACCGATAAAGAGCCTCTTGAGGGAGCACTTGTAAATCTTCGCAGACAGGCTGATGCATATATTGCCGCGCTTGATTCTTATAATTCATCTGCAGGGCTTGAGCAGGCAATAAGAAGTGCTGAGTTTGCTTACAATAACGCAGAGGCGGCATATCAAAGTGCATCTCAGAATTACGAGCAGCTGAATCAGGCAATAACCGAGTATGAGACTGCAGTAAGTGAACGCACCGCCGATGTTGAAAAGGCAAAGGCTAAAATAAAGTCTTTTGAAAATGCTCTTGGAGCAGATGAGCTTACTCTTATGCTTGAAGAGAAGGAAGAAGAGCTTGAGGCTGCTCAGGAGGTATACAACGAGGCTCTTGATGCCGAGAGTGAGGCCGCTGAAAAGGCATCTATTACGGAATCTGAAGCGGATAAAAACATAAGCAGTATACAGTCGCAGTTGAACGACGCACTCGATACGTACGAGCAGAAGCTTCGCTTTGCCGAGATAGCGGCTGAAAAGGAAAATAAGGCTGTTGCAGATAAGCTTGAGGCTATTGCAGATCAGGAAGCTGTTGTCGAAAAGCTCAGAGCAAAGAGCGTGAACGCAGAGGTCACGGCAAAAATATCCGGAACGGTAGTAAACGTAAGCTGCGTTGCAGGTGAGGACGTTGCTGCAGGTAATGCTCTTGCATCTATAGAGGTTCAGGATAAGGGCTATACTGCCGAGATATCGGTAACCAACGCCGAGAGTAGCAGAATAAGCGTAGGTGACGCCGCAACAGTATCAAACTGGTGGTACTCCGACCTTACTGCAACCGTTGTATCAATAAGAACGGACCCGTCTAATCCCAACACAAATAAGGTTGTAACTCTTAATATAAACGGTGAGGTAACTCCCGGACAGAGCCTTGATTTTGTCATCGGTGAAAGAGGGCAGTATTACGATACAGTCGTACCCAAGAGTGCGGTAAGAGAGGATAATAACGGCAAATTTATACTCGTTCTCAACTCAAAGAGCACACCCTTGGGAAACAGATATTATGCGCAGAGAGTTGACGTTCAGGAGATAGTTTCGGACGATACCAATATGGCTGTATCGGGAATCGCAGGCGGTGAATTCGTTATAAGAACCGCAACCGTACCGATATCTGACGGTCAGCAGGTAAGGCTGGACGAGAACTGATATGATTATTAAAAAGAGATATAAAAAGCATATAATCGTGCTTCTGACCTTTTTGGCGGCGCTGCTTATATACGCCGTACTGAGTGCGGTATCGGGCAGTATAACGTCTGCTTTCCCGGAACAGCAGACCGCTGATAGATGGTCGGACGATGATTACAGCTTTGCACATATTGCGGCATATTTTCCGGGCGAGTATTATTTCGATGATCAGAGCTGTATGATGTATAAAAGACAGCTTGAATCAGCACTTGCCGCAGAATCGATAACGACGGCTGATTTCACCGAGAATGAGAATGCAAGACTGTATGCAGTAGGCTATAGCGGGGAAGTCAGGCTCAGCGTATCGTATAACTCCAAAAGCGTAAGCTCTAACGTAATAGCAACCGGTGAAGATTTCTTTATCTTTCATCAGATGGAGCTGATATCGGGAAGCTTTTACGATGAGAGCGATTCTACCTACGACCGTATGGTGATAGACGAAAATCTCGCATGGCAGCTTTTCGGCTCGTCAGACGTATGCGGAATGAGCGTTACGGTGAATAACGTTCCGATGGTAGTTACCGGAGTTGTATCGTGCGGTGGCAGCGGTGAGGAATTTACCGAATACTACGGAAGCGCTCCGAGAGCGTATATTCCGATAAAACAGCTTCAAAGACTCGGCTATGAGCCCACCGTAACAGCCTTTGAGCTGCTTATACCCAACCCAGTTGACGGCTTTGCAATGAATATCGTTGACGATTGGTTCGGAAGTGACACTCAGCTGGTCGAGATATCGTCAAGATTTGACGATACCGTGCTATTGAAAAATCTGTCGGGATTTTTCCGCTCAGCCACAAAGACCGATAACAGAATATATCCGTATTGGGAAAATCTTCAGCTTATAGCTGAGAGTAAGGCTGAATTTATAATGATCTTCCGTCTTGCTATGATAGCCGTTACGGTGATATGTATATTTACAGAAGCAATTATACTGTACTGCTCAAAAAAAGCTATAGCTGACGGTATAGTAGGATTTGTAAAGAATGCGGTAAAAAAGATACCTAAAAAAAGCAAAAAGAAGAAAGGCAAGGTAACCGTTAATGAGAGTATGGATTAAAAAGATAACAGCGGCGCTGTTGGTTTCAGTTATGATAGTATCGTTGCTTGCATCGTGTACTGACAGCAAAAAAGAGCCCGATCCCATAATACCGGAAAACGTTTATGCTTTTGAGGAAATAATTCTTCCCGAGGAAGTAAACGATATGTATAATATTAAGGCTTCCGGTACAAAGATAACCTTCACTTACTACGATGAAGAGTGGAATAACGGATTTGCTACATACGATATCGCAACCAAGGAATTCGTTGATATACCCAATATTTTGTCAAATGAATCGTATCTTAGCGGTTATGAAATAGACAGCGAGGGCAATATCTACCTGTTGACTGAAAGCTGGTCTTATAATGAAGAAACCTACGAGAGCACTGCCAACAGAGAATTTATTAAATTAGATTCGACGGGGAAGGAGCTTGAGCGTATCGACGTTGACGAGCTGTTTAAGGACTACGGACAGAATTTCTATATTAATACCTTTAAACTGCTTTCAGACGGTAGAATTATAATTCTTGCAGGACAAACGCTCGTTATGCTTGACAGCAATTTCAGCAAGCTGTTTGATATAAAAACAGAGGAATATCTTGAGCAGATGGTCTGCATCGGAGATAAGATAATAGTTACAAGCTGGGATGATACGGCTCTCAAGAGCGTTGCCAGACTTGTGGATACCGAAAAGAAGGAGATCGTGAAGGATGAGAGCCTTGCGAACTTCCCAACCAATATATACAATTCGTTTGTCGGAATTGACGGCAAACTCTATACGTCCGATAATTTCGGCATCAGTACCTATGATATAACCACCGGAACAGAGGAGACGGTCGTAGATTTTCTCAATTCCGATCTTACTGTATCGTATCTGAACTCAGTTACACCTTACGATGAAAAATCGTTTATCTGCTATGGCTACGATTATGCTGAGGAGAGCAATATGCTCTTCAAGCTGACCGAAAAGGATCCTTCCGAAATAACCCCGAAGATACCTGTAACCATGTCGGCTATGTATCTTGATTACAGCCTGCGCAGAGCTATCTCCAAGTTTAACCGTGAAAGCGAGGAGTACAGAATACTTCTCACCGATTATTCCACGGTTGCAGACGACTATGAGGCGTGTCTTACACAGTTCAACAACGATATAGTTATGGGTAAGGTCACCGATATCGTGGTCGTTAATTCCGAAATGCCGTTTGACAGCTACGTTTCAAAGGGACTGTTTTACGATCTGTACGAAAAGTTCGATAGTGACGATGAAATAAAGCGTGAAGATTACCTGCAGAATATTCTTAAAGCCTTTGAGGTGAACGGTAAGCTTTATTCGATAAGTCCGTATTATTATATTTCTACCGCTGCGGGTCTCACAAGGATATTCGGTGAAGAGCCTACTCTTTCGTTTGAGAAGCTGAAGGCTATTATGCAGGCAAATCCCGATTCCACCCTCTTTAACGATGAATATATGATAAAGAGTGATATATTCAATCAGCTTTTCTACGCAAACTACAATAACTTCGTAAACAAGGATACGGGCGAATGTAACTTTGACTGCGAGGATTTCAGAACCATACTTGAGATCGCAAATCTCGGCAGAGAGGTTTACGCATACGAAGAGGACGGATACTACGACGATTACGATTGGGAAGAAGCAGATCGTGTATACAGAGACGGAAAAGTTCTTTTAACTGAATCTACGGTATATTCTCTTTCATCTTCAATGTACTATACCTTCAGAGACGACTATAACTACGTAGGTTTCCCGAACAGCGAAAGTTACGGTGCGCTTATATCTCCTACCCTTGAGCTTGCTATCTATTCGCAGTCGAGAGTTTCGGATGCCGCATGGGAGTTTGTAAAGTATATTATCGGAGAAGAGTTCCAGTCAAGTATTTCTTATGAGATACCGATACTTGAATCGAGACTTTATGAGATAAGGGATGAGGAGCTTGAAAGGATATACGAAGACGAAAAGAATTACTACTACGAATCATACGGAGACGATGATTACTTCTTTGTTGAAACGGAAATTGCCGTAGAAGAAGTGATTGAGGTTTATGAAGAAGAATTGATTGAAGAAGGCGTATCGGTTGAGGAAGGCGTAATTGCTAAAGAAGAAGTCGATTCCGAAGTCGATACAGAGATGGATGCTGAATTAGATGTTTACACCGATATGGAAGCAGACAAGGTGGTCGATAACGGAACAATGGAACCTTTCGAGGAAACCGTTACAATGGAATCAACACTCCCCGATATATCGGTTGACGTAGAGACCGAGGAATATGTGCCCGATCCCGAAACCATAGAAAAGGCAAAGTCGACAAGAGAAAGACGTGAGCATGAGCTCGAGCAGGTAATGCAGGTCATTCTGACGGCAGATCAGCTTGCAAGACGCAACGAAAAGATCTACAACGTCATAAAGGAAGAGACCGACGCATTCTTTGCAGGCGATAAGTCTATGGATGAGACCATAAGACTTATACAGAGCAGAGTTCAGATCATAGTAAACGAAAGCAGATAACGGGGTAAAATAATGAAGCTACGTTTTAAGCAAAGAATGTTTTCATGGTTTGACAGCTACGACGTCTATTACGAGGACGGCAGAGTTGCATTTACCGTAAAGGGACAGCTCTCGTGGGGGCATTGTCTTAAGATATACGGAGAGCACGGTGAGGAGCTTGGCACGGTAAAGGAGAAGGTCTTCTCCTTCCTGCCGAGATTTGAGATGTATCTCGGAGAGGATTACGTCGGTTGTATCAAGAAGGAGTTTACCTTTTTCAAGCCGAGCTTTACCCTTGACTGCAACGGATGGAGCGTAGACGGAGACCTTTTTGAATGGGATTATTCAGTAAGAGAGCAAAACGGATATAATATCGCAACGGTAAGTAAGGAGCTGTTCAACTGGACGGATACCTATACCATAGACGTTGCAAGTCCTCAGCACGCACTCTGCGTTCTTATGATAGTGCTTGCCATTGACGCCGAAAAGTGTTCAAGAAATTAACAACAAAAAACCGTTCAGATGAACGGTTTTTTTGTTGTTTGAAATGTGATAATATTGACAACTTTATGCATGTTATGATATGATATATATGTATATATTAAATAAAAATCAGCAAATCATCAGAGAGGTTAAATGATGCTGTTCGTCACATATAAAAATCTGATTTCTACAACAGCTAATTTAAAAGATAAAGCACCGTATATCAATTTTCCTTTAAAGTATATTTTACGGTGCCTTTTTACGATATATGTTTTCTCTTTTTTTATAGGATTGCTGTTTTCAGGCATATTTGTCAGCATAGCGATAGTTCTGTTTATACTTATGATATACTATATTTTTCTGTTTTACAGATTATGGGACATATATAATCTATCCAAAGCAAAGCTGACGTTTTGGCTAATAGGAAGTTGCCTTATAATGATATGTTTGGGAATCGTTTCTATTACCTTAATCAAATTATTATTTTAATCTAATTACAAGGAGATAGCTTTATGCCGAACATTTTAAATAAAAACGGTTTTTCAGAAGTATGGAACGAAGCCATAAAAACTTTAAAAATAGATCTATTGCTCGGTATATCAAGCGTTAAACTTTCCGAGTACATTACAGATGATGAAAATGAAATACTAAAGCGCCAAAATATTTATTGCGACTTGATTGATTTTGAATTGCTTGCTTATGAATTTGAAGATATTTGTGAAAAAATCCATAGTGTTATTGAAGTGCGCCAAAAAATGAAAATGTATCTCGATACGGAGAATACGCTTTATAATATAAGAATTGTTGAATTGTATATTGATATCGTTACATCTCTTGAAAAAATTTATAATTCGTTTGGTGCAAACCTTAAATCTGTTGATTTAAAAAAACTTTTAGAATATTATCATAACGTTTTTAACGGGGAACAGTTCCGAAATATATGTGATTATGTCTCAAAAATAAGCAATAATATAAGAAATATAAAAAGCTTTACAGTCGGAATAAATTTAAATTCAAGACTTGAGCCAGAGGAGATCGGAATAGTTTCCATGAATGACGAATACTTTGTCTCCTCTAATTTTTTTACAAAGCATTTTTCAAAAAATTCTTCTGATACATTATATGTAACTCCGCTTATCAAATCTGCGGAAAGCAATGGAATTTTGGAAAAGTCTCTTTATACGGCTCTGAATACAAGCTTGGTAAAAGCCATTGAAAAGGCTCAGTATACAGTGATAAATGCTATGGCAGAACAATGCAGAGAAATAATTGATTGCAGGGAAGACCTTTTGTTTATTTGCCGTAGCTGCAGATTTATTCGGGAAGTAAAGGAAAAAGGCGGATATCTGACTTTTGCTTCCATAGACAATTCTAATATTCAAATTACAGATGCGTATGATCCGTTCTTACTGAATAAACTACCTTTTTCTAAAATAATAAAAAATGATATTATCTTTAATAGGGATGATGCCTTTGTCTATATTTTGACCGGGGCAAACAGTGGCGGAAAAAGCGTCTTTTTAAGAACTGTAGGTATACAGCAGATTCTTTTTCAGTTGGGAATGCCGGTGTTGGCAAGGAAAGCCAGAACATATCCGTTTTCATCCTTGTTTACGCATATCTCAACAGATCAGAACGTTGCAGATGAGAGCAGATTTGTCAGCGAATGTAAAAAGATGAAAGATATCCTTGATAAAGCAAGCAAAGAGTCACTTATACTTATGGACGAAACCTTTTCGGGTACAGGTTCAGTAGAGGGAGCAGCTGTAGCTCATCAGGTTTTAAAGACTATTTGCCATAAGAGAATACACTGTGTTTTTTCAACGCACATTCATGAAATAGTTACCTTTATCGGTGATCTGAACAAAAGAAATAAAATGGTTGTTCCCATGAGTGTCGAAATGAAAGACGGTGAGCGAACATATAAAATAATATATGATTCCGCAGATGATATGAGCCATGCATACGATATTGCCAAAAAGTACGGGTTGGAGTTCACAGAAACGGAATGACATAAAAAAGAGGCTTTTAAAGCCTCTTTTTTTGTGCTGTATAATTCTTATTTTGTGCCGAATATACGGTCGCCTGCGTCGCCAAGACCGGGAACGATATATCCGTTTTCGTTGAGCTTTTCGTCAACGCATCCGCAGTAAAGCTGAACGTCGGGATGATCCTTTGTCATACGCTCAACTCCCTCGGGAGCAGCGATAATGCTCATAAACTTAATATTGGTGCATCCTCTCTGCTTGAGGAAGGTAATAGCTGCGCTTCCGGATCCGCCCGTTGCAAGCATGGGGTCGAGAACGATAACCTGATATTCATGAATATTTTCGGGAGTCTTGAAATAATACTCGTGAGGCTCAAGAGTATCGTGGTCACGGTAAAGACCGATATGTCCAACCTTAGCGGAGGGAACGAGTGCGAGAAGACCGTTTACCATACCAAGACCTGCTCTGAGTATCGGTATGATAGCGATTTTATCGGAAAGGATCATTTTCTGAACTGTGTTTGTGATAGGAGTCGTGATATCAACGTCCTTTGTGGGAAGGTCACGGAGAACCTCAAAGCCCATAAGCATGGCAATCTCTTCAATGAGCTCTCTGAACTGCTTTGAGCCGGTATTGATATCTCTCAGAAGAGAGATCTTGTGAGTGATAAGGGGATGATCAAAGATCGTAAGATTGTTTTTCATTTTTGCACCTCTGTAATTTTAAAATTCAAGGTTTTTTATCCTTGTCATTATATCAGAAATTTTGTATATTTTCAATAGAAAACTAAAAATAATTGTAATTTTATAAATGTTTTGATTAAAAAGATAAAAAATCATCGCAATCGCCTTGATTTAAACGCTCTTCTTTGATATAATATTATAATTGAGAGAATATTTGCAGAAAACGGAAGATATAGAATAAAAAAACAAAATCCCGTTAACAGTATAAAGTAGAAAGTATTGTAGGGAGATAGAAGATGGATAATCAGAAAACCGAGATATTCGATAGGGCAGTAAGAACCGATAAGCTCGGTACTGCTGACAGAGCAGTTGTTGCCAATTCAGATGCCCGCAGAAGACGCAGATATTTTAAATCCGAAGCAAGACATACCCTTTATAAACGCAACAATTGGCTTATAATGATGTTCGGATGCTTTCTCGTTATGATGCTTACCGTTGGTCTGAAAAGCATGACGGGTGAGCTTTTCTCAATAATAGATCCGAATTTCTTAAGTGTTATAGTCGGTACCGAAATGCCGAGTGCCGTTTATTTATCAGGCTTGATATTCGATCTTCTGATAGTATTGCTCGTTTTTCCCGTTTTGATGGGGCTTTCAAATTTTGCATCTGACGTATACGAATCAAACGGTGCTTCAAGCGGTGTCGGAGAGGTGTTTGAGAGCTTTTCAAGCACCAGGCAGCTTGCCCGCTCATACAGAATAATCTTTTCGTATATGTGGAGGATATTATTGTTTGCGGCGATAGGCGCTATAGGATATTATGCTATTGATCTTGTTTACCGTATGATGTACGATAAAGGCGATTTTACCTATGCGCTTCTTGCGATGATATCGTCATATCTGTTTATCACGGCAGTAACGGCAATATGCATTCTGGTGTGTATGAGAGGATTTCTTACGTCATATATTGCCAATAAAAATCCCGAAATGGAAGTGCACAGAGCGGCTAAGGCGAGTGCCTATGCAATGAAAGGCAATAAGACCGAGGCGTTTACCCTTGCCTGCAGCTTTATCGGATGGATTGCTTTGTCGGTGCTTACCATGGGCATACTTTTGTTTATGTTTACTCTGCCGTATATGATGCTTACCTTTGCATCCTTTTCCGAATACGTGTATAGCAGCAAGAGCGGTGACATCCAAAGCGGAAATTATAAGAGCGGTAAAAAAATAAGAATGAAAAATATATTCACGGATAATCTTGACGGTGAAAGTGAGGAAATAGAAGAAAATGTGTAATCAGGATAAGAAGTTTTATATTACGACGGCAATAGCGTACAGCTCAAGAAAGCCGCATATCGGCAATACATATGAGGCAATAATGTCTGACGCAATAGCGAGATTTAAGCGTCAGCACGGATATGACGTGTATTTCTGCACCGGAACCGATGAGCACGGACAGAAGATCGAAACCCTTGCAAAAGAGAGCGGAATAGAGCCTCAGCAGTACGTTGATAACGTTTCGGGCGAGATCCGCAATATCTGGGATTCGATGAACGTAAGCTATGATAAATTTATACGCACTACCGATAAGTATCACGAAAAAGCAGTACAGAACATCTTCAAGAAGCTGTACGATAAGGGTGATATTTACAAGGGTGAGTACGAGGGCTGGTACTGCGTGCCGGACGAAGCGTTCTTTACCGATACCCAGGTAGTTGACGGCAAGTGTCCCGACTGCGGACGTCCCGTTCAGAGAATGAAGGAGGAAGCATACTTCTTCAAGATGAGCGCATACCAGGACAGACTTCTCAAGCATATAGAAGACAACCCCGGTTTTATCGAGCCTGAGGCAAGAAAAAAGGAAATGGTAAACAACTTTATAAAGCCCGGTCTTCAGGATCTTTGCGTTTCAAGAACCTCGTTTAAATGGGGAGTTCCCGTTTCATTTGATGACAGACACGTTATATACGTATGGATAGATGCACTTTCAAACTATATCACTGCTCTCGGATACGATACAGAGGAGCAGGGAGAGCTTTATCATAAATATTGGCCGGCAGACGTTCATGTTATCGGTAAGGATATTATGAGATTCCATACGATATATTGGCCTATAATCCTTATGGCTCTCGATCTTCCGCTTCCTAAAAAGGTATTCGGACACGGATGGCTCAATTTCGGTACGGATAAGATGAGTAAGTCAAGAGGAAACGTTATTTATGCGGATTCGCTTGCAGAGCACTTCGGTGTTGACGGCGTAAGACATTACGTGCTTTCCGAGATGCCCTATTCTGCAGACGGAAGCATTACCTACGAAAACGTTATAGCAAGATACAACAGTGACCTTGCAAACAATCTCGGAAACCTTGTAAACCGTACGGTCGCAATGACACAGAAGTATTTCGACGGTATCGTGCCTTCTGCAGAGATAAAAACAGAGTTTGACGACGATCTTTTTGCAACTGCAAAATCGGCAATAGCTGACGTTGAAAAGCTGATGAATGAATACCGCATTGCAGATGCAGAGGACTGCATATTCTCAATGCTCCGCAGAGCTAACAAATATATCGACGAGACGACACCTTGGATACTCGCAAAGTCTGAAGAGGATAAGCCCAAGCTCAGAACGGTTATATATAATCTTCTCGAAGTGATAAGAATAGGTGCAGTTCTTCTCAAGCCCTTCCTTCCCGGAACGTCGGACAAGATATTTGCACAGATAGGAAGCAGCTGCGACTCGTTTGAGATCGGCGCTCTTGAGAGCGGTAAGCCGGTCGGTAAGGCAGAGGCTCTGTTTGCCCGCATAGACGAAGAAAAGCTTATGGCAGAGATAAACGCTCAGATCGAAGCTGAAAAGGCAAAGGAAGAGGTAATTCCCGCTCCCGAAAAAATGCCTGAGATATCCTACGATAAGTTTATGGAAGTAGAGCTCAGATCAGCGCAGATAATTGCCTGCGAGAATGTTAAGGGCGCTAAAAAGCTTCTCAAGCTTCAGATAGATCTCGGATACGAAAAGAGACAGGTAGTATCGGGCATTGCAAAGTTCTATAAGCCTGAGGATCTAATCGGCAAGAAGGTAATCGTCGTTGCAAATCTCAAGCCCGTGACACTTTGCGGAGTTGAAAGCTACGGAATGATACTCGCATCTGGTGAAGAGGAGATAAGAGTCGTATTCCTTGATGAAAATACACCCAACGGCGAGCGTATAAGATAATGGCAATGCTGTTTGATTCCCACGCACACTATAATGATGAAAAATTTACCGATGCAAAAGCGACTCTCGAGTCGCTTTTCGCAGGTAATATAAAATATATACTCAACGCAGGCACCAATATCGAAACGTCAGGCGAATGTATAGCGCTTGCAGATGAGTTTGAGGGAATGTATGCCGCAGTCGGTATACATCCGCACGATTCCGAGGATGTAACTGACTCAGACGCTGCAGAAGCTGAAATAAGAAGGATGCTCTCACATCCTAAAGCCGTTGCACTTGGGGAGATAGGTCTTGATTATCATTATGATTTTTCACCCCGTGACGTTCAGCAGTATTGGTTTGAAAGACAGATGTGTATAGCCGAGGAGCTCGGCGTACCGGTCATAATTCACGACAGAGAAGCTCACGGCGACTGTATGGACGTAATTAAAAAGCATCCCGGAGTATGCGGAGTAATGCATAGCTTTTCGGGAAGCTGTGAGATGGCGGCAGAGCTTGTTCGGATGGGATGGTATATATCCTTTACGGGTGTTATAACCTTCAAAAATGCTTCGAGAATAATAGAGGCGGTAAAGAGCATTCCCGATGATCGCATAATGATAGAGACCGACTGTCCGTATCTTACTCCCGAGCCCTACAGAGGAAGGGTAAATCATTCGGGATATATGATATATACTGCCGAAAAAATGGCGCAGATCAGAGGAGTTTCGGTTGATAGAATATGCGAGCAGACTCTTGATAACGCCTGCAGATTTTTCGGAATTTCACAGTAAAAAGGCAGAGATAAGATATGACTATAACATATACCTACGGGGACGGACTTTACGTTAATCTTACCAATCAATGCCCCAACAGATGCGATTTCTGTATAAGGCTTGAGGGAGACGGATATTACAGCGAGGGAAGCCTTTGGCTTGAGCATGAGCCGTCATACGAAGAGATAAAAAAAGACGTAATGTCAAGAAATTTTGCGGACTACAGAGAGCTTATCTTCTGCGGATTCGGAGAGCCGACCTGCCGTCTTGACGATCTTCTCAAAATTTGTGATGAGGTAAGAAAGGTAAGCGATATTCCTATCCGTCTGAATACAAACGGACAGGCAAATCTGATATGGAATAAGGACGTTACCTCCTATTTCAGCGGAAGGGTTGATACGGTGTCTGTCAGCTTGAATGCAGCAAGTGCAGAAGGGTATGACAACGTCTGCCACTCGGAATACGGCCTTATGGCTTACGGTGCGGTAATCGAGTTTGCCAAAAAAGTAAAGCCTTACGTTAAAAAAACGTTATTCTCGGTCGTCAGAGGAAGCACGGTGTCCGATGAGGAGATAGAGAAGTGCAAGGAGATTGCACTTGACGCCGGAATAGAGCTTCGCATAAGAGATAAGGTGTAAGAAATGTTTACATATATCGGTATAATCGTTTGCGAAATCTATTGACAAGGAATAAAAACGGTATTATAATTATTATGTAATAAAATTATGTAAGAGAGGTAAATATAAATGGTAGTAACAAAAGACTCCGTAATCGGCGACGTTCTCGATTATGATGTTGATACAGCACAGTTCTTTCTTGAAATAGGAATGCATTGTCTCGGCTGTCCCTCTGCAAGAGGCGAAAGCATAGAGATGGCATGCATGGTACACGGTACAGATGCAGATGCACTCGTTGAGAAGATAAATGCCTTCTTGGCATCCAAATAATCAAGGCGGACTTACGCATAGTATTTTCGGTAATTGGGAGGCATCAGCCTCCCAATTTTAGAATGTGAATTAATTGTCATAGGAGCAGTTGAGTTGTCTGAAAAAATAAGTAAAAGACTGAAATGTGTTGCAAAATACATAGATAAAGGTGCAAGTATTCTCGACGTCGGCACCGACCATGCGTATCTGCCTATATGGCTTGTTGAAAACGGATACATAAGTCACGCCGTAGCATCCGACGTTTGCGAGGGGCCTGTCCTTTCTGCGAAACGAAATATAGAGGAAAAGGGACTGTCCGGCGTAATAGAGGTAAGAATGGCAGACGGGCTTGCCGATGCGGATATCGTAAAACCTGATACGGTTATTATTGCCGGCATGGGCGGAAATCTGATATCGGATATTCTCGATGCATCTGAGTATATAAAGAATAATGCTTGCCGTTTGGTGCTTCAGCCAATGACCAAATCTTATGATTTAAGAAAATATCTCAGCGAAAACGGATTTTGCATTCTGACAGAAGATCTTTGCGAGGATGAAGGCAGGATATATCAGATAATTGTTTCAGAATATACGGGTAAAAAACATGCCCTCACCGATACAGAGCTTACGCTCGGCAGAGAAAATTTGACCGATATTACCCCATTAAAAGCAAAATTTCTAAAGCATCAGCATGACGTTGCGATCAAAAGATATAACGGAATTAAGGCTGGCGGAGAAGAGTCCGAATACGACGCACAGCTTATCAGCGATATAAGGAGGATACTTAATGATTACGGCGAAGCAACTGTATAACTATCTCTCAAATGCAATACCCAAGGAGCTTTCCTGCGAATGGGATAACGACGGTCTTATGTGCGAAGCGGACGGATTGAGAGTTATTAAAAAAGTGCTTATAGCGCTTGATATTACAGACAAGACCGTTTCGTACGCTAAATATAAAGACTGCGACGTTATAGTATCTCATCATCCACTTATATTCAGACCGCTTTCTGCTTTGAATGATGAAAATCCTGTATCAAAGAAAGCTGTAGAGCTGATAAAAAGCAACATAAGTGCAATGTCCTTTCATACAAGGCTTGATGCGGTTTCGGGTGGCGTGAATGACGTTTTGGCAGGTGTTTTAGGTCTTTTGAAGGTTGAGACTTTTGATATAGGCAGAATAGGTGAGCTTCCGAAGCCTATAGAATTTGAAAAATTTGCATCTGAGGTAAAATCAGCTCTCGGTTGTCCTGCAATAGCTTTTGTAGGCGGAGAAAAGGACGTTAAAAAAGTCGTAGTTTTAGGCGGTGACGGCAAGGATCTTGCAGGAGATTTTCTTTCAAGCGATGCCGATACCTATATCACCGGATCGCTCAGCTATAACGTTATGTGCGATCTTGCTGAGTCGGGCAAAAACGTTATTGCCGCAGGACATTTTTATACCGAAAATCCTGTATGCGGTATGCTTAAAGCAATGATCGAAAAGCTTTCGGATGAGATCGAATGTGAAATATTTGATTCCAACCCTATAAAATATATATAATCATAAAAGATAGGAGAAAATAAAATGGATTGCTTGTTTTGTAAAATAATTTCGGGAGATATCCCGTCAAGTAAAGTATATGAGGATGAAAACATATACGCTTTCTACGATATAAATCCTCAGGCACCCGTGCACGTGCTCGTTATACCCAAGCAGCACATATGCTGCATAGATAAGATAAGTGAAGAAAACAGCGCAGTTGTAGCAAAGATTTTTGAAAAGATACCCGAAATTGCCAAATCGTGCGGAATTACAAACGGATACAGAGTTGTCAGCAACTGCGGTGACGATGCCTGCCAAACGGTAAAGCATCTGCATTTCCATATACTCGGCGGCAGAAAACTCGGAGAAACGATGGCGTAAAATGAGCGTTTTCAGATGTCCCGTATGTAAAGGATCGCTTCTGAGGGAGATAGGAAAATACAGCTGCGAAAACAGACACAGCTTTGATATTGCAAAGCAGGGGTACGTTAATCTTCTGCTGTCTCAAAAGTCAAAGGACAGACAGCACGGCGACGATAAGGAAATGGTAATATCCAGAAAAGAGTTTTTGGAAAAGGATTATTACCGTCCGCTTCTTGACGGTATCTGTGACGTGCTGTCTGATAATCTGCCAAAAACGGCAGATGTTCTCGATGCAGGCTGCGGAGAGGGCTGGTATACTCAAGGGATACGCTCTGCCTTCGATCGTGTGGGATACAACGTATCGGTTTCCGGAATCGATATATCAAAGCACGCAGTGGGATACTGCTCAAAGCGCATAAAGAATTCGGAGTTTGCAGTTGCAAGTATATTTGATATTCCGTGTGCAGACAGCTCATTTGATGCAGTTATAAATATATTTGCTCCGTTTGCTCAGAGTGAATATTCCAGAGTATTAAAGGATGACGGCTTTGTTTTGAAGGCCTGCCCATTAAAAAAGCATCTTTGGGAGCTAAAAGAGCTTGCTTATGATCTGCCGTATGAGAATGACCGAGAGAATCTTGAATATGAGGGATTTGAGATATGTTCTTCAAAGGAGATACGTTATACTCTTGATCTGAATAGCAACTCCGATATAAAAAATCTTTTTACTATGACACCGTATTATTACAGAACTCCCACGTCGGGAAAGGATAAGATATACGCTCTCGAAGAATTAAAGACTCAGGCGGAATTCGGAATATATTTGTATAAGAAAAAACCATCTTGAAATGAGGAAAAGAATTGAGAAAAACTAAAATAATATGCACTATAGGACCGGCTTCAGCAGATGAATGCACCATACGTGAAATGATAAAGGCCGGCATGAACGTTGCCAGACTTAATTTTTCGCACGGTGAGTACGAATCTCATAAAAAGATAGCGGACACTGTTAAAAAGGTCAGAGAAGAGCTTGGTGTGCACGTTGCACTCCTTCTCGATACAAAGGGACCCGAGATAAGAATAGGTCGCTTCAAGGACGGCTCGGTAACTCTTACTGCCGGAAATAAGTTTACCCTTTATCTGTCGGACAGAGAAGGGGATGCGGACGGCGTTTCTGTATCATATAAGGGACTTTGCAACGACATAACAAAGGGCGCGAGGATAATGATAGACGACGGTCTTATCGAGCTCAAATGTATAAACGTTGAGAGCGGAAAGATCGAGTGCACAGTTGTAAACGGAGGTGTGCTCTCAAATAACAAGAGCATCAATCTCCCGGGCGTCAGAACCTCTATTCCTTTTCTTTCCGAAAAAGATAAAAACGATATTAAATTTGCCGTGCAGGAGGATTTCGATTTTATTGCTGCATCCTTTACGCAGTGTGCGGATAATATTCACGAAATGCGTCGTGAGCTTGAGCTTTGCGGCGGCGGTGATATAAGAATAATCGCAAAGATCGAAAATTCCGCAGGCGTTGACAGCATAGACGAGATAATCAACGTATCGGACGGAATTATGATCGCAAGAGGCGACATGGGCGTTGAAGTGCCGATAGAGACCATTCCCGTAATACAGAAAAAGCTTATTTCAAAATGCTATAAGGCAGGCAAGCAGGTCATAACGGCGACGCAGATGCTTGATTCAATGACCAAGAATCCGAGACCTACACGTGCCGAGGTTACCGACGTTGCAAACGCTATATACGACGGCACGAGTGCAACAATGCTCTCAGGTGAAACTGCAGCTGGAAAATATCCGATAGAAGCAGTAAAAACTATGGCAAGTATAGCCGAAAAGACCGAGAGCGATATCGACTACAAATCGAGATTTACTCATCTGCAGTTCAATAAATTCAACAACGTTACAAATGCGATATCTCACGCAACCTGCACGACTGCTCACGATCTCGGCGCTGCAGCCATTATAACAGTTACCCAAACGGGAGAGACAGCAAGAAAGATAAGCCGTTTCAGACCTGAAACGCCTATTATAGGCTGTTCTCCCAATAAGCGTACCTGCAGACAGATGAGTATGTCCTGGGGCATAGAGCCTCTTTTGGTAGATCCTATGACAAGCACGGACGATCTGCTTGAGCACGCTGAAAAAAGGACTATGGAGGCAGGCTTCCTCTCTAACGGTGATATCGCCGTTATAACCGCAGGAATACCGCTCGGTATCCCCGGAACGACGAATATGCTCAAGGTGCAGATAGTCGGGGACGTTTTGGTATCCGGAATAGGTATTACCGATAAAACCGCATGCGGAATTCTTTGCGTCAGCACTACCGAGGATGATGCAATAAAGAATTTCAGTGACGGAATGATACTTGCTGTTCCAAGTCTGAATGAGAGACTTCTGCCTGTAGCAAGAAGAGCAAAGGCGATAATCTGTGAGCTTGGCGGAAAGGATTCGTTCTCTGCAGCCGTAGGCCAGGTCCTTGATATTCCGGTGATAGTCGGTGCTGCAGGCGCAACCAAGATACTCAAGACAGGCACGGCAGTTACGGTTGACGGTAAGCGAGGTATAGTTTGTCCGGGAGAAACCTGACGGTATCTCGGAGAAACCTAACGGTATCTCGGAGAAACCTGACTTGTAAATATTTACAAATAACTGTTTACAAAATTATCCCTGTATGGTATCATAAATAAGATATTAATTGACAATTTGGAGGCAACATTGATAATTCAGCTTGACGAAGCAAAACGCAGACTTGATGCGTCCTCAAAGGATATTGAGGATCTTGCTGCAGCGCTTCACATTGACGAAATAAGAGCAAATATAGAAGAGCTTGATAAAAAAACTCAGGAAGAAGCTTTCTGGTCGGATCAGGAAAATTCCGGTAAGATCCTTCAGAAGCTCAAGATGTTAAAGAATAAGGTCGAGGCATACGAGGCGCTCGTTTCAAAATACGAGGATGCTCTCGTGCTTATTGATCTTGCGAACGAAGCAAATGACGAAAGTCTTGTAGACGAAATAATGAGTGAAGTCTCCGAGATAGAAAAGACCGAGAGCAATATGAGAATAGAGGTATTGCTTTCAGGTGAATACGATCAGAATAACGCTATCGTTTCATTCCATCCGGGTGCAGGCGGAACAGAGGCTCAGGACTGGGCTCTTATGCTTTACCGTATGTATACGAGATGGGCTGAACAGCATAACTATAACGTTAAGCTGATAGACTGGCTTGACGGTGAAGAAGCCGGACTTAAGAGTGCGACCATAATGGTTGAGGGTATGAATGCATACGGCTATCTTAAGGGTGAGAACGGCGTGCACAGACTCGTAAGAGTTTCTCCGTTTGACTCCTCCGGAAGAAGACATACTTCTTTTGCTTCGGTTGAGGTTATTCCCGAGTTTACAGAGGGAGCAAACGTTGAAATAAGAGAAGAAGATCTTGAAATAACCACCCATAAGTCGAGCGGTGCAGGCGGTCAGCACGTTAATAAGACCGAGTCTGCAATACGTATCGTCCACAAGCCTACGGGTATAGTCGTCGGATGTCAGACTGAAAGAAGCCAGCTTCAGAACAAGGAAACAGCAATGAAAATGCTTAAGTCCAAGCTTATGGAGATAAAGATCCGCGAGCAGTACGATAAGATAGAGGATATCAAGGGCGTAAAGACCAACATAGAATGGGGCGCACAGATCAGATCGTACGTATTTATGCCGTATACTCTCGTAAAGGATAACAGAACAGGCCACGAGGATGGAAACATCTCCGCCGTAATGGACGGCGACCTCGACGAGTTTATAAATGCTTATCTCAAGCACAACGCAAAGGTATAAGTGATATAAAAAACTGCAATTCTTTTGAATTGCAGTTTTTTGCATCATAGGCGAACTGTACGCCATTAAAGCTTGTAAGAAGGTCACCCCATTCAGCATCGGCATAACCCATTCCGTTAAAAACAAAGTTAACTCCTGCTACATTACCTTCAAAAGAACAAGCAAAATATACAAATGAACTTGTTATGTTTCCGTTAGAATCGTAGTTATATAGGCGAGACGTATTCGAATACGCATTATCCTCACGGGTAAGCTGACCTATAGCATCGTAGGTATAGCGTATCTTAAGAACGTCATTTTCATATACGTGGGTTATGTTGTTCTTATTGTCATAAGCATACCTTATAACCGCACCCGAGGGCATTGTAATAGATTACGTGAGATTAACAGTCAGAGGGTAAATACCCTCCAACTGTTTTCTAACTTTAAGGCAATTTTGTAACCGTAAGATCAGAAAATCATTGAAAATTTACCAATAGTTGAACGGAGTTGTTATGTACCAGCAAGCATCGCCTTTTGGAGACAAAAGGCGATGCTTGCTGGTATGTTTTATTGCCGATACTGAATTAATATAGATTCCACAAGTATTACAAGTCGATAGTACACTACTAATTCATCTTTTTCCAATCCCGTTGACTGATTTATCAATTCTGAAAAGGTATTCTTTTCGGTCTTAGAAATAATCTCGCTCGCCGGTATTTCAATGAACTTTGCTCGTTTTACTAACTGTGTGCAATAGCCCCCGATAATAGAATCAATAATCATAAGCTCAGGACAACTTCTGCGCATTACCGTAGGAATACTTGATTCTAAAAATGCTTTAAAAATATATTCATGTTGTTTGTTTTTCATCAGATTCACCTATACCAGAACGTTAAAATCTTGCCGGCCGATGTGAACATTCCGCCTTGTCCAGTAGAATATGTCAAATTCCAAGATGCATTTCCGTAATTGTAGTTGTAGGTGTACTTTAATACGGAAGAATTGCGATTTGCAAAGCTTACTGCATCTTGAGTGTATTTGAGCACATTATTACCTTTAGTCAAACCCTCGTTAACTACATGTTTATTGTAGTGGTGCTTCATTGATTGATAGCCAGATTTGAAAGTGCCACTATCCCATGCTTTTGCTGCTTGGGCTACTTTAGTTGCACCGCTTGCGGCACCTGTGACTGCTCCAGTAATGGCACCTGACAAAGCGCCGTCACCTGCACCTTCTAGTGCCGCTTTATCAGCGCCCTCCCAACTTCCTGTTGACACACGGTGGTTGACTGCGGCAGTACCAGCACCTATAGCAGCGCCTGTGACTAAACCTATAGCAGATCCTTTGGCTGCTCCAACAGCAATCACTGCAGCCACTGTTCCTGCACCGGCGGTTGCAACTGTAATAGCTGCCACAGCTGCAACTACTACTACCACTGCAACTGCTGCAACAAGTTTTGTTGCCCAGCTTGGCCAATTACCAGTGGGGTCAGACATATTAACAGGATTATTCATACAGTATGCAAATAAATTATATCCGCGAATATCTCCGCCTACATCAGACATAACGCCATCCGCATTGATCCACCGACCGATCTCAGGATCATAATAACGGCTGGATACATAGTAGAGCCCCGTCTCGTTATCGTAGTAGTAACCACGATATCTAAATGGATTAGCAACTCCAAGAGTATCAGCCTTTGAGCCTGTAATTGACAGAATTCTACCCCAAGCGTCGTAGAGGTATTCAACTACGCACGTGCCTGTGTTATCATAAATAGCAACTACGTCACCTTGCAGATTTTTGATGAAGTAATATATGCTACCGTTATACTTGATACCAACAGGGGCACCGGATTCATCGTAATAATATTCGGTCATATTGCCTTCGAATATTATTCTATCTCCGTCAAGAACAAAGTAAGTTGTAGTGCCATTAACGGTTTTACTTGTTCTGATACCGTCTGCGTTATATCCATAGCTTGTTGTAACACCGTCTTTTGTAACGGAAGAGAGTTGTCTTCCGTTCTGCCACGTCATAGAGTAATTCTTTCCGTTGTAATAGGTAAGAGGATTGCCTATTGCATCATAGGTGAACTGTACACCATTGAAGCTTGTAAGAAGGTCTCACCATTTTGAATCTTCGTAGATAGATTATTGTTAATTGTTAAATCAAGATTCCCATTGAATTGAAAAAACAAAACTTTCAAAATTGTTTTTATCTGGTGTTTTGCATCGATATAGTATTTTGTTTTTCGTTAAAACTTCACCAAGCATCGCAAAATTAGGGTCCCCCACATTGGAATTTTTGCGAATTGTTAAGTGTTGCTTATCATCATAATATTCACATTCAAAACTTACACCGAGTAGTCCTAGAGTTGATTGATAGGTGATTTTTGTTTTATTATGATTTAAGTCGACTAGAACTCCTAACATTTTAACGCCTTTTTTCGATGTTACCGTATTCGTATAGTCATAAAGTACATTGTTTGCAACAATCGTTCCTTTCCCTCCGGGTACGGTGATAACCGGAAGAATTCGACTGGGATATGTGAGTGACTCTACTTTAATACAAATGTGGTAGTTTACATTCGGATCCAAATGTATTATATCGGCATTTAAGTAAGGATACCCTAAGACTCGATTATATATTCTATGCGTTGCAAGCCATAGCCGATCTTCGGAAGTGACTTTTTCCCCATTTCGTATGCGAGACATTATTGTGTTTCGATGCTCTATTTCTTCGTTGTAATTCATATATTAATCTCCGTAATGAATTAATCTATGTTGCGTTTGTGTTAATGGTTCAAATATAAAAAAGTTGTTTCCATCCCTTCCTAGAGGATGGTGAAGTTCCATCGAAAAACCATCTTCACCAATAGGAGCGAGTCCTTTTTTTAATCTATCCAAATCATCAGGGTAGAGTTCAGGATGATAATATGCCTCGTTTTTCCAATAGCGTTGGCGTACCGTTGACCAACTAGGAGTGTTGCCTGCTTTAGTTAAATTTGTAATCTCGTCTCCAACACGCCACCCTGTTTTTGATGTATTTATCTGTCTTACTGTTTTTGTTGTATCAATAGCATAATCAACTTTATCTATTGTTTTAACAGTATCAACGACATCATCGACTTTTGAAATGGCTTTTACCATAGCACCGCCGCCAGTCAAACCTGGGATAGCTAAAGAAATTATATCAGCAGCTAACCCTGCCCATGCCATGAGATCATCGGGGTTTTGTACAACATCTACTATACTAACTACAAGAGATACTGCATCAAATACAACATCCCAAAATTGACCACCTGTGTCTATTCTTACAACAGGATTATTGTCACAATAAGCAAACAGATTCTTATCTGTAATTGCCATAGGTGTTGCGGTCAGTATATCAGTTGTGTCTGGACTTATGAATCTACCAATGCTCGGATCATAGTATCTGCTTTGGAGATAGTAGAATCCAGTCTCATTATCGTAAAAGTAGCCACGATATCTGAACGGATTTGCAACTCCAAGAGTGTCTGCCTTAGAGCCTGTTATGGATAATACCTTGCCCCAAGCGTCATATATGTACTCAACAACACAAGTGCCGGTATTGTCATAAATAGCTACTACGTCACCCTGAAGGTTTTTGATGAAGTAGTATATGCTTCCATTGTACTTAATACCTACAGGGGCACCGGATTCATCGTAATAATATTCGGTCATATTTCCTTCGAATATTATTCTATCTCCATCAAGAACAAAGTAGGTTGTAGTGCCATTAACGGTTTTACTTGTTCTGATACCGTCTGCGTTATATCCATAGCTTGTTGTAACACCGTCTTTTGTAACGGAAGAAAGCTGTCTTCCGTTCTGCCAAGTCATGGAATAATTCTTTCCGTTGTAATAGGAAAGAGGATTGCCTATGGCATCATAGGTGAACTGAACTCCGTTGAAGCTTGTAAGAAGGTCACCCCATTCAGCATCGGCATAACTGTATCCCTTAAGGCCTGTTGCCAAGCTATGGTTTATAGAATCAAACAAACAAATGCCGTACGTATATGAATATGCTATATTACCGTTCGTATCGTAAGCATAGGTATACGTTCTGTCTGCATATGCATTATCCTCACGGGTAAGCTGACCTATAGCATCGTAGGTATAGCGTATCTTAAGAACGTCATTTTCATATACGTGGGTTATGTTGTTCTTATTGTCATAAGCATACCTTATAACCGC
>JAZSMJ010000082.1:0-12270 GCA_045535815.1 Eubacteriales bacterium | reverse complement strand
TTTTATGAGAATATTTATCCAATAATTCCATTACCTTGGGTCTGCTTTGGCAAGTATAGTTTTTTATAAACTCAATAAATTCGGTATCTTCTTCATCTTCGTTTTCTATCCACGGCATATCAGTTCTTGCTTTTCCTCTTCGTTCCTTGATACCATCAAGACAAACATTTAATGGATAATCCAAGAAAATAACAGTATCACATGCTTGCAATCTTAATTCTATTGTGGAACCATAATTGCCGTCAATTATCCATTCGTCCATCTGAATGGTATTTGATAGTCGCTCCCGAAAGACAGCTTTATCTACAGTAGTTCTATCCGAATTCCAATTCATCATATCTAAATGGAAAAGCGGAATACCTGTCAATTTGTGCAAAGTTCTGGAAAATGTGCTTTTACCACTTCCAGGACAACCAATTACCATAATCTTTTTCATATATTTCATACCTACAAATTCAGTTTTATCGAACTGTTCTCACATATCCAGTATATCATAAGTATGCTGTTTTTTCAATCTGCAGCTCATATAATTTACAAAATTGTTATGAAAAAACTCTATGAGGTAGTTTTTCCTCATAGATATTTCAAAAAAGTTTGAATCGCACACCGATACACAAAACGTTGATTTTACCATTCTCAAAAAGTTTTTTGAATTTTTTATGAGGAAAAATCTACTGTATAGATTTTTGTGCTTTTGTGCTGATTTTGTGCTAAACGGTTGAAAATGCCCGTTTTTACCGCATTTTCAAGGGTTTTCGTGACGAAGCAAGACACGGCAAGGCATTTGCAGGTCTGCTTGAGAGATACTTCGGCAACAAGTAATCGAAAATAAACCAAACGAGGGGCTGTAAAAAACAGTCCCTTTTTTATATTGTTTGCTAACTTTTAAGACCCTCAGATTGAAAAACTGGAAGATGTATGATATACTGAATATGTGAAAGAGTTCGATAAATAAGAATTTGACGGAGACAGTATAAATGTACAAAAATTCAAAGTGGGCAAGACAAATTATTTCATTGCAAGACAGCGATGGGAAATGGGGATATTTTCACACTTTGTTTTGTGATAGTCAATCACCATACACAACAGAAAAAGCATTAAAAAGACTTGAAATACTAGGTTATACAATAGAGGATGAATGCATTCAAAAGGCAGTTTCATATATGAACGATTGCCTATTAGGAGTTAAACAGATTCCAGATAAGCAAGAGAAACTTGCAGATTGGAATGTTTTTACTTCGTTAATGTTAGCGACTTGGATAAGAAGATTTACAAAGGATAACCCTGTCGCTAACAGTGTTGCAAAAAAATGGGCAGATATAATAACAATTGCTTTTGAAAATGAAGAATATAATCATCAAAAATACGTAAATGCATATCTTGATGTATGGGGAATGAAACCCCAAGGCGGAAGACTTATTGATTTTGTGCAGTTTTATATTGTTTCAATTATAAATGGTTATTTGGACAGAGAAACCGAAAGTAAAATGTTAAAATACATTATAAATAAACAGGATGGTATATACTACACTTATGATAAATGCATCCGTATGTTGCCGAACAACTTTGCAAGCAAAAACGCCAGTATGTATCTTGGGTGCATTGAGTTAGTTGCCGAATATGAAACCGCTAAACATCAGTTGCAATTTGTGGTTGAATGGATTACAAATAACAAAGGCCAAAATGAAAAATGGGATATGGGAAAAGAGGTTAAAGATGGTTTGTATTTTCCGTTGTCAAACGACTGGCGAAAACCTGATATAAGAGAGTTTGACTGTACAAACAGAATATCAAAACTTCTTTTAAAACTAACTCTATAAATTCCAATATGTCGCTCTGTTGATAGTTTTTCCTCATAGATGTTTCAAATAATAACGACATTCAAAGGGCATCCGATTTTCTCGGATGCCCTGATTTTGTTATTTAAGGATCAGAGGTCGAGTTTGACAAAGTCAATACTCAAACCTCTGCTCCTTAACTGTTCGACAAGTTGGAATTGGCATGATTATAGAACCTTTGCTTTACTCGGTTTGTCAGCACAGTAAAGGACTGTCAGATTGCTCCCAACAGCAGGAACAGGTTTACCTGCACCAATCCATTTTCTCTTGGTATAAGTATTTTCACCTACAACATACTGCACTTTAATGATATGCGGAAATGTTGCACCGTCCAAAGGACCCATTCGTATAGGTTTTGTATTCACCTTTAACCACCATTGCTTTGCAACCGAAATTACAGTTCCCTTTGTTTCGTTGTCCACAAAATCAACCCCTTTCGTCAAATTCAGTTTTATCTCAATTTTAAATACATATAATCAACGGAAATATCTTTGTTTTCTATTTTGAAAAAATACGGATGTGTACCAATTTTTTTAAATCCGTATTTCTCATATAAATGAATTGCAGAAAGATTATCACTTCTCACTTGCAAATCAATTACATCAAAAGCGTTATCCCGTGCAAACTCAATAAGTCTTGTCATTAACTGTCCGCCGATCCCTCGGTTCCAATGTTCCTTCAATACGGATATAGCCATATCGCCTCTGTGATTCATTCGACGTGTCTGGCGACTTAAACTTGCATTGCCAATAATTATCCCATGCTCCTTTGCCACAAGCATAATACTGTCTTTTGAGAGCTCTATCTGTGTAAGATACGCAGCTTCTGCCTCTACAGTAAACGGAAGCCCTTCTGCGCCGAATGTTAAGTTGTCGGTTTCTCCGCCAACTTGTTTTAAATATTCAATTATAGCTTCTGCATCTGCAGGTCTTGCTCGTTCAATGATAATGCCCATGGTCTAACTCTCCAATCAAGTCAAGATATGTAAATTGATTTTACATATTCAGTATATCATAAGCATGCAGTTTTTTCAACATATCTATAAAAGCGGAGGCACAAAACCTCCGCTTCCTCTCTATTCAACTGTTTGACATATTGGAATTGGTTATGCAAGCGGTTTATCTTTTCTTAAAAAACAAGATAAATTGAGCAACTGCATTTACTGTGCAAAAAGTCAATGTAAAGCAAGAAAGCCCCAACTGAATATCGTTTATGCTACTCACTACACCTATCAACGAGCAAAATACCGATACCGTAAAACAAATTGCGGCTATCAAATGCAGTCGTTTCTTTTTTGAGAGCAAATCCTCTGTTTCCTTTGCCGCACTCTGAACAACGGGAATATCGCTGTCGCTTTCATAGTCATCATTGAGCAGATAATCTGTTGTAACACCGAACAGCTTACTAATCTGCAATATATTCAATGCGTCGGGGAGAGCACTATCGTTTTCCCAACGACTGATTGCCTGCCTCGAAACGTTTAATTTTTCTGCAAAATCTTCTTGCGACCACCCGTGTGCTTTTCTAAGATTAATTATTTTTTCAGAGAATGTCATACCAATACCTCCTGTTATTGTGGTGTATGCACATTATATCAAAAAAAGTTCTTAAACACCACCATGTTAACTTCACAATTACGCAACAAAACTTTACATGCTGTCAAATTCAGTTTTATCGAACTGTTTTTACATATTCAGTATATCATAAGCATGCAGTTTTTTCAATCTACAGCTGAAGAAAGCTTTCTTTTGAGATGTTTTTGTTGTCATTTCGATGCAAGTATGGTATAATGGAAAAACAGATAACAAATCAAAGCGTTTTAGGGGGATATGGGTATGCAATACCGTAAATTTGGCAGGACAGGTTTTGATATATCCGCCGTTGCATACGGCGGTATCGTTTCTATGCAGGACGGGCAGGCTGCGTCTGACCGTTATGTTTCCTTTGCAATCGACCGAGGGATCAACTACTTTGACGTGGCGCCCTCTTACGGAGATGCCGAGGAAAAGCTGGGCAATTCTCTCGTGCCTTATCGCAACAACGTGCACCTTGCCTGCAAGACGGGTGAGAGACTTTGTGTGAATGCTGAAAAGGAGCTTATGCGGTCGCTTGACCGTCTTCATACCGACCATTTTGACGTATACCAGCTTCACGGAATGAACGCCATGCAGGACGTTGATATCGCATTTGGCCCGGGTGGCGTTATGGAGCTTGTATCCACGCTCAAGCAGCGGGGTATTGCTTTGAACGTTGGCTTTTCCGCACACGACGAGGACGTGGCACTCAGGTGCCTTGAGCTGTATGATTTCGATACGGTGCTTTTCCCATTCAACTGGTTTATGAATATGGAGCACGGCATGGGCTCACGGCTTATCCGTGCGGCTAAAGAACGTGGCATGGGCGTTTTGTGCATGAAGGCGTTTATCGAGCGCAAGTGGGAGTGTGACGATGAGCGAATAGCCTCAAAGTTCCCGAAATCCTGGTGCAAGCCTATTGATACGGATGACGAGGCATTCGGTACTGCCGCCATGAAATACGCACTTTCGCTTGGCGTTGATACGCTGGTGCCTCCGGGCAATTTTGCCAGCTTCTCCTTTGCTGTTGACCACATTGATGAATGTCTGCAATCGCCGCTAAATGATGACGACCGTGCCTTTCTTGAGAAAAAGCTTGAAACAGTTCGCGGCAAGGAATTTTTCTGATACTATTTAACAGTAAAAGCGGAGGTTTTGCCTCCGCTTTTTGATATGTTGGGAATCATTGGTTACAAGTTTGTTTCTGTAAAGGAAAGGTATTCTTGGTAAATGACATCGATATTCATATTTATTAACTGTCTAAAGTCATATTTAACGCATAATTGTTGAACAAACTTTGATCCGAGATAATATCCTATATCTCCTTTTCCGTGATAACTAACCCAATCGCCAAAATAGTTTTGATTTGATCTTGTCATCGTTGGCAAATCATTATAAAAGTCTGTTAATATTTGCTGATAATGACTGTCGCACCATTCCAGCCAGCCGTTTTTGTCTTGGTGATAATAATTATAATTATTAACCAGAGTTTGTTCAAAATACATTGCTATCCCCTCGGTAAATAATTGCCAAACGAAATTTCGCCTGCTGTTGTCGCTTTGCTGATGAAACATACCGTATTGCTTGTGATATAAGTGTCCCAATTCATGATAAATCAATCCATACATTGAGGATTCATCGTACCAATTCAGCTCGAGTATCTTTTCTATTCCCAATAGTATTACATCTCGTCCATTTATATTGGTTACCCATCCTGCTGCATTACAAAGCCCAATATACAAAACAATATCAATATTCAGTTCACGACCAAAACAGTCAATGACTTTTCTATTTAATCCACTTGTGACTTTGCAAAATGAAGAATGCAACGTTTCTAATTGGGAATGTTCATAGACATCATTAAGAATCGGCAAAATATCCTTTTCATAAACGTAGTTTCCGCTATCCAAACATTCTTTTAAATCATTTATGAAAACATTTGCAGAATTATCATAAATAGAATTAATATATGATTCCCATTTTTCGAAGTCAAACGTTCTGTCATCAAACAAGGTCTCTATCTGTGAATATGTATCAATAATTTTTATCATATTGCAGACCCCCGTCAAATTCAAGCTATGCGAGTTATTTTACGTCTTCAGCATATCATAAGTATGCGCTTTTCTATATGTTGGGATTTGTCAATCTAAATTGTGTTCGTAATTTGTTGCATCGATAATGATTCGTTTGCACTTTGGGCAACAATGACTTTCAACGTGATGGGGTGACACGATTGGTGTTCCTAAATGCAATGCATATTTCTCTTTACCGTTAGGAAGCAGACTGATTTTATGCTTTCTTTCACTCCAAATTGTTATTCCGCAATTCAAATAACCGTTAAGCATTTCTATATCACAATATGGGCACTTCATATAATTACACTCCGTATATTAAAAATTGTGTATTCAAAATTCATTCTTTTTAAGAATGAAAAAGAGAGCAACCACTTGAGCAATTATGCCGACGGTGATGATGATGCGAAAAGCAGTAATTGAAATAAGCTCAAACCCGTTGCAAAACAGCCCAACACACAAAATCAAGGTTCCTATAATACTAATAAGCTGACCGATACTCACTTTTCTTTTCATTACGTTAGGTCTTCCTTTCAAATTCAAGCTATGCGAACTGTCAGATATAGTAGGATTTATTCGTCTTTATCTTTGGAATTATATAACCGAAGTATTGCCGCACTCAAAATCACGATCACGCCGTTATTATATATGTCTGACAAAAGCTCCGGTATATCATATCCCCATATAGCAGCTTCCAGAATCGGATGGGCTACACTAATTACAATAAGCGCAATGAGTAATATTTTAAAGATTTTATTTTTCATATGATTTATCTCCCATCAACTTCAATCTATGCGAACTCTTATTACATATTCAGTATATCATATGTGTGCCGATGCGGTCAATAAAAAATATTGCATATCGGGGAGATATGCTGTATAATAAGATCAGCGAGGGGGATCGATATGACCGAAAGAGAAAATTACCTTGCGATCGCACGCAGGCAGGGGTATGAGTATATGCCCGTTCACCTTAAGATGTGCCCCGATCTTGAAAAGCGATTCAGTATATATACGCAGGAGCACGATCTGTTTATTCCCAAGGGGCCTGCTACAGTCGGTCCGCTTGATACGATAAACGCACTACCAGAGGCGTTTTCGGGATATTATGCAGACAAAAGCTTTAAGCCGGGTACGACGGTCAACGCCTGGGGCGTTGCAAAGGAGCCGGGCTCTGCATCGGCTTTTCATATGACCTATATGCATCATCCTATGGAAGCTTTTGACTCGGTGGAGCAGATAAAGGAATACCCCTTCCCGATATTCAGCGATGCGGGATCTGCCGACAGAAAGTCTCAGATAGACGAGTATCACAAGCAGGGCAGGGCGGTAATGGGTGAGCTTCACTGCTCGATATGGGAGCAGGCGTGGTATCTTCGCGGAATGGAAAATCTGTTCTGCGATATGATGACCGACGACCCCATCGCTCACGAGCTGTTTGAGCGTGTTACCGATATGGCTGAAAAGCAGATAGCCTCTCTTGCGAGAGCAGGTGCGGACGTTATATATTTTGGTGACGATATCGGTATGCAGCATTCAATTATGATGAGCGAGGCGCTCTATTGCGAATGGCTGCAGCCTTTGCACCGCCGTGTGATAGACGCCGCCAAGGCTGAAAATCCCGACGTTTTGATATTTTATCACTCGTGCGGTCACGTGACCGAGCTCATCCCACATCTGATAGACGCAGGGATAGACGTTTTAAATCCCGTACAGCCCGAGTGCATGGAATTCAAGGAGATACACGATCGCTTCGGTGAGCGGATATCGTTTCACGGAACTATCGGTACGCAAAGCGTAATGCCTCGCGGAACGCCTGCGGACGTGCGAGCAAAGGTGTTTGAAAATCTTGATATTGCCGGCAAAAAGGGCGGACTTTTCGTATGTCCAACCCATCTTTTAGAGCCCGACGTTCCGATAGAGAACGTAGTTGCCTACATCAACGCCTGCACCGAATACTGCCAGAAATAATTACTTGTTAAAAAAGCTGTGAGATTTTATCTCACAGCTTTTTTGATATTTTAATAAGGCTTTTCCTTCCCAATCGGTATCGGCTCAATTTCTACGTTCATCCGAAGGGTCACATCTGCGTCCGCCAATAACGATTCTTTTATTTATCAAATCTTTCATTTTACGGTAAGTTATCCCTTTGCATAATCACTTATGAATTGTCTTTTTGCAAATTATATCATCTATAGGATAATTGTGCCAATAATATTATAACTATGGATGATTTATATTATCGCCTATGGTTATTATAATAAAGATAACAAACTGTAAGAGGTGCATTGATTTGGCAGACGTTAATTTATTGAAACAGATAGGCGAGAGAATATATAAAAAGAGAAGAAGCTTGAAAATGACACAGGCTCAGCTTGCAGAGACTGTAGAAGTGTCAACTCAGATGATATCCAATCTTGAGTGCGGCAAAAAGGCTGTCAGATCTGAGAATCTGGTCAAAATATGTGAGGCTCTCAATATCAGTGCAGACTACATTTTAATGGGAAGTACCTCCGATGCCGCAAGTGATACGGCAGAAAGGCTGTCACTTCTGAGCGCAGATGAGCTGAAAATAATAAATGATATGATAGATTATATGAACAGCAGAAGATAAAACGTAAAGCTATGCAAAAATACATAGCTTTTATTATTATCCTGCTGTGAATATCCGCACTTGCAATTAGCGTTATAATATGGTATTATTATTTATGTATTACTGAAAAGACGAGAGATCATATGATAAATAACGAGACGATAGCGGCTATTTCAACGCCGCAGGGTAAGGGCGGTATCGCCGTAATAAGAATATCGGGGCCTTCTGCTGTGAAGGTCGCTTCTGCGATGTTTCGCTGCGTGGGCGGTAAAACGCTTGAGGATGCGCCTCAGGCGAGGCTTATGAGGGGCGATATCATCCGAGAGGGCGAGGTCATAGACGACGGTCTTGCGGCAGTTTTCCATGCTCCGCACTCCTATACGGGTGAGGATATGGTCGAGATAAACTGTCACGGCGGAGTTTTGCTTTCAAAGCTTGTTTTAGAGAGCGCCTTCCTTGCAGGAGCCGTGCCTGCCGCACCGGGTGAATTTACAAAGCGTGCCTTTATGGCGGGCAAGCTTGCTCTATCGCAAGCCGAGGCTGTCATAAACCTCATAGACGCCGAGAGCAAGGAAAAGATAAAGCTGGCATCAGCTCACGCCAAGGGAGCGCTTGCAAAGCGTATCGAGAGGATATCGGACGAGGTAAAGCATCTGATTGCCGATATGTACGTATATATAGACTATCCGGACGAGGATCTTACCGACATCTCACCGTCTCAGGCGCTTGAGCGACTGAGGGCGGTACAAAGCGATATCTGCGCTCTTTCATCCACCTATCATACAGGAAAGGCGATATCCGAGGGCATTCGCACCGTTATATGCGGAAAGCCGAATACCGGCAAATCCTCGCTTATGAATCTTCTTTTGGGAGAGGATAGGGCGATAGTTACCGATATTGCAGGAACTACCCGTGATACCATAGAGGAGACGGCGGCAGTTGGCAGAGTTATACTCCGCCTTTGTGATACCGCAGGTCTGCACGAGGCTGACAATATTGCCGAGAGGATGGGTATTGACCGCTCGATAGCAAAGCTTGAGGAGGCAGAGCTTGCGATAGCCGTTTTTGACGGCTCTGCCGAGCTTGACGGTGACGATCTTGCCGCTATTGAAAGGATAAAGGCGGCAAACGTTGAGGTGCTTGCTCTGCTCAACAAGTCGGACAAGGGTATATGCCCATCAACCCACAAGCGCATAAAGGCAGAATTTGAGCATACGGCGGTAATATCTGCACTCAGCGCTTGCGGTATGCAGGATATAATAAGCGCCGTAGATGCGCTGTATATTGACGAGAGGATAACCTCTGCCTCTGACGGAGAGATAGTGGCGAGCGCAAGAATGTACGCTTCGCTCAGCAGCGCAAGGAATCATATTGAAAGCGCAATATCGGCTCTTGAGGGAGGCTTTACTCAGGATATCGCAGGTTTGGATCTTGAGCTTGCTCTTTCAGATCTGAATGAAGCGGACGGCAGACAGGTCAGCACCGATATAGTGGACGATATATTCGGCAGATTCTGTATAGGCAAATAAAAAAGCGTCCCGCATGGGACGCTTATAAAGAAATCAATTATTTCTTTTTCTTGCCTGCATTGTCTTTGCGTGTGAACCAGATGACGAATGCGATGAATGCAACTGCGATAACAACTGCAACAACGTAACCGATGATCTCGGAAACGGTGTTATCTTTTTCAGCTTCTGCGATAGGAGCCGTTGTTTCGGGAGCTACCTCATCTTCGGCAGCAGCCTCTGTTTCAACGTCAGATACTGCTTCTGTTTCAACCTCAGATACTGCTTCTGTTTCTTCTACGCTTTCAGCAAAAGCGGGGAGTGCCATCATTACTATTACAAGTGCCATTGCAAGGATAGCAAAAAAACTCTTCTTTGACATAATGGATTAGTCCTTTCGTATTTGGTTTGATCGGTATAAAATATACTTCTAATAGAATAGCAAAAATATATTGACAGAATTATACTTATATTTGAATTTTATAATAACTCAATATTAACAAAGAATGAATTGATATGGAAACTAAAAGATTTACCAAAATTGACGACAGCTTTATATGCGCTAACTGCGGATTTGAGGTACAGCCACTCGGCTACACCTGCCGAAACCATTGTCCGAGATGCCTTTGCTCGCTTCATCTGGACGTAAATCCGGGCGACCGTGCAAGTGACTGCGGCGGACTTATGGTACCGAAGTCGGTCGAGCCCGATCCAAAGAAGGGATATATAATCATACACAGATGCACCAAATGCGGAGATATCAGGCGCAATAAGGCGGCAACGCAGGCAAGCGTTCAGCCGGACGATATAAAGCTTATAATCTCCCTTACCAATCCCGATTTTAAATATGATGCGGATAAATACAGAAAAGGATAAACGAATATGAAAAACACACCGCAAAAGCACGTAATAGTTGCCCGTGTTGACAACAAGCCGGGCGTTGTATCGAGAATATCGGGGCTGTTCACCCGAAGAGGCTACAACATTGAAAGCTTCGTAACCAGCGTGACGGCAGATCCTGCAATTTATCAGCTCACCATTTCGGTTATATCGACCGACGAGGAGCTTGAGCTTCTGACCAATCAGCTCGGAAGAATAATGGAGGTTATCGAGGTCTGGAATGCGGCGGATACCCCCTCCGTCACCCGAGAGCTTATGTTTATCAAGCTCAGATGCACCGGTGAGGAAAAGACCGATGCCATCAAGATAGCCGACGCTATGCATTTCAAGATAGTCGGCATGGGACAGGAAACGGTGGTTATAGAGATAGCAGGCTCGGGCATCACGCTTGAAAACGCTATCAGCGCATTTGACAGATTTGATACGGTCGAGATTATTCGCTCGGGTGCGGTTTCAATTGATATTTGATGCAGTAAGAGGTAATCAGGTTGGATCTTCAGAATAAACGTGAAAGCAGCGCTTGCTTCACCGGTCACAGACATATAAATGAGTATACTCCGGAGCAGCTCAGCGCAAAAATAAGGGATACGGTAGAGCGGCTGATCGATATAGGTATAACCGACTATTATGCAGGCGGGGCTCTCGGATTTGATATGATAGCTGCCATAACCGTTATCAATATGAAGAAGGAGTATCCTCAGCTCAGACTGTATCTTGCGCTTCCGTGCAAGGATCATAACGCTATGTGGAATGCACGTGACAAGGCGCTTTTTAAGCGTGTGCTCGACAGAGCGGACGGAAGCGTTTTGGTTACAGATAAGAGCTACGCCCCCGGCTGTATGCAGATCCGCAACAGGTATATGGTAGACCGCTCGTCTGTCTGTATCGCATATCTCACAAGAAGCGGAAGCGGCACGGGAAATACGGTAAGATACGCACATCAAAACGGTCTTGAGATAATTAATCTTGCATAAGTAAAAAAACATCACTTTCGAGTGCCTGCGATAAAGCAGATTTATAAATTAAAATACCGCCGAGAGCAACCGTTCGGTCACTCTCGGCGGTGTCTTTTATTTGTGCTTATAGATAATTTCGTCGCAAGACAAAATGGCTGCGGTTACATTTCCGGCACATTCAACTGTCTTGGCTTCAATCTTGTAGCAATCATTTATATTGTTGCAAGTGATTTTTTGAGCGTTCAATTCGTTCACTTTAATATTCCCCTCGGACTTGACATCTCCGTTAATCGTACTGCTTTGTATGCTTTGATGACAAACAACATCACCGTTTATGGAGCTGTCAGCTATAATGTGTCCATAAACCTCTACCTTGAAATACTGTGTTCTGTCATTGCAATCGTGAGGGAAGGCTATTTCAATCGGAGGCTCATCGGGAGAAAAAGAGGACGAAACCTTTAATACTTTTGTTCCTCTCATTTGAACGATCCTTATGACACCATCATCTTTCATAAAAGAGTGAATGTCTGAATAATCCATAATGTTATCCGAAAATAGCGCATCGATAGAAACTCTAAACAACTCCGCAATTTCGGGTAGTAGTGCAATATCCGGCGTATTGGCATTGTTTTCCCATTTTGAAACGGCTTGATAAGATACCCCTAATTTTTCTGCGACTTGATCTTGGGTTAGATTTTTCTGTTGCCTTAATTGTTTTATGTTGTTTCCGATATTCATCATATCCACTCCTTTCTTTCAAGCATATTATAACATTTTTCCATGGTTGTTTCAATAACGCGCATCTCTTGTTTCTCAACTATTGCTTTAGTTTT
>JAZSMJ010000035.1:0-75908 GCA_045535815.1 Eubacteriales bacterium | reverse complement strand
GCTTATGGAGAAATTCAAGGCTTTCCTTGAAGATATAGGTTACGTAGGATTTTCAAATTTTGATATCAAATATGACAAAAGAGACGGCTCATACAGAGCCTTTGAAATAAACGTAAGACAGGGCAGAAGCAATTATTACGTAACGTCTGCGGGCAATAATGTCGCAGAATACGTTGTTTCGGATTTTGTGTACGGCGAAGAGCTTGAGGGGTGTAAATTCTGTGATGAAGAAATATACTGGAGATATATACCCGACGGTGTAGTTTTCAACTACGTTGACGATAACACCAAGAAAAAAATCAAGGAACTGAAAAGAGCCGGAAAAGCCTTTTCATCCATGAGATACAAATACGACCTTAAGGGAAACCTCAAGAGAAGCTTTTTTGTATTGGCACACGAATTCAATCATATTAAAAAATTCAAAAAATACTTAAATAAACAGGAATATCATTCAAATGACTGATGGAAGAACGTTAGGAATACTTGGCGGTATGGGACCGATGTCTACGGCATACTTCTATGAAATGATCATAGATCATACAGCGGTAGAATGTGACCAGGATCATATTGACATCGTAATAAACAGCCGTGCAACAACTCCGGACAGAACGCATTTTATAATGACCGGAGAGGGAGAGAATCCGGGTGAATATATGGCAAGGGATGCCAAAAAGCTTGAGAAATTCGGCGCTCAGATAATAGCAATTCCTTGTAATACGGCGCATTATTTTTATGATATGGTCAATAAAGAGATAGGGATACCGGTTCTCAATATAATATACGAAACCGTATCTTATCTTCGTGACATAGGTGCCGAAAAGGTCGGAATAATGGCGACTGACGGAACTGTATCGACCGAAACATATCAGAAGACCTGCACAGAGCTTGGCGTTGATTTTGCAATACCGGACAAAGAGTATCAAAAAATGCTTATGGAGATAATCTACGACGACATCAAGCTTGGCAAGGCTACCGATATCGAAAAATTCAAAAGAGTATCAAAGCATTTGGCGGATAAGGGTTGTGACAGATTGATTCTGGGCTGTACAGAGCTTTCCTTGATAAAAAAAGCAGAAAAATTAGGTTCAGAATACGTTGACTCACTTGAGGTTTTGGCATATAAAACGATACTTGCTTGCGGAAAGAAAACATGCGGATTTGAAGGACTTTTGAAATGAAAATTTCTGAATTGCTAAATGAATTCAGCGAAGGCTATCTCGGCACAGCCAATTCTGAAATAACCGATATAGTATACGATTCGTCAAAGGCTGTTTCTGGCTCGGCCTTCGTATGTCTTGCCGGAGCTAAAGCAGACGGTCACGATTACGCTATGTCAGCGTACGAAAACGGATGTAGATGCTTTGTATGCGAAAGAGATATAAAGCTTCCCGATGATGCGGAAAAGATTCTCGTATCAGATACGAGAAAAGCTCTTGCAATAATGTCTGCAGCGTATTTTAAGCATCCTCTTCGCAAAATGAAGATAATCGGAGTTACCGGAACCAAAGGTAAAACGACAGTTACGTCATTCATATATAATATACTTAATAATTCAGGCATCAAAACGGGAATGATAGGTACTAACGGTGTCGATTTCGACGAAAATCATTATAAAACGGCCAATACGACACCGGAAAGCTATGAATTGCACAGACTGTTTTCAATGATGCTTGATTTTGACGTAAAATGTGCGGTCATCGAGGTCTCATCACAGGCGTACAAGCTTGACAGGGTTTACGGAATAAATTTTGATATAGGAATATTTACCAATCTTTATGAAGATCATATAGGACCCGGAGAGCATGCGGATATAGATGAATATATCGATTGCAAAGCAAAGCTTTTTGAAAACTCAAATATAAGTATTATAAATGTTGATGACGTTATCGGTCAGCGTATGTTGGATGCTTCACGTGGCGATACAATAACTTATTCAATAGATCACGTATCGGATAACAGAGCGACAGAGATTACGGCGTACAGAGACGCAAACAAGCTTTGTACTAAGTTTAGCTGCCAAAGTGAAGATTACAGCATAGTTATGCCGGGCAAATTTAACGTTTATAACGCTCTTGCTGCGATATGTGCATGTAAATGCCTCGGAGTCGATTACGGCAGAATATCCGAGCATATATCAAACGTATCAATAAAAGGCAGATTTGAGCTTGTAGATGCACTTTTGGACGTATCTTTTATTATTGACTATGCGCATAACGGAGCAAGTCTTACAAATCTGTTGCAGACTGTAAAAAGCTATTCGCCACGGCGTTTGGTCTGTCTTTTCGGATCTGTGGGAGAAAGAACGCAGATACGGCGCAGAGAGCTGGCAAAGGCTGCTTCGGAATTTTCTGATTTTTGCATTTTAACCAGCGATAATCCCGGCAGAGAAGAGCCGAATGAGATAATATCGGAAATTGCATCGTATATGACCATAAGTAATTACGTATGCATAGCGGACAGAGAAGAAGCAATACATTATGCGGTTGAAAATAGTATTCCCGGAGACGTTATAGTTCTTGCCGGTAAAGGTCATGAAGATTATCAGCTTATAGGCAGAGATAAAATACCTTTTTCGGAAAAAGAGATAATTCTGGAAGCTATAAAAGAAAAACAAAAGGCAGGTTTTTAACCTGCCTTGATTTATTTTTTGAATTGGCTTGTGTATTTTATATCCTTTTTTTCTTCTTTTATCGTTAAGTGTCTTATTGTAAGAATTATAGCAGATACAAGGGCATAGACCAGTGCGTACGCAAGAATTATGTATAAGGCGCCATATCCGCTTTCGTATGAGCCGAGGATGACGAAAAATAACACAAAGAAAAGTGTTGCAGTCGCTGCAAAATGAAGAAGCAGCCTGAGAGCGAGACTGTATTTTTTCAAAGAGAATATTTTATTTATAATATTTATAAAGAACGAGAAAAGGAAAACGCACACGAGAGTTTTGAGCGAGGGTGCATATCCTTGGTTATACGAATACGTTGCAAATAATGCAAGAGCTATAGTTATTGCGGTATACAGTCCGCAGGCAGGGTATATGTATTTTGCAAGAAAAGCCTTTAAATTTTCCATATCTTTTTTTCTTGTCATAAAATTAACAAGACTATCCTTCCGAATTTTACTTTAAAATGATTATATCACAAAGAAAAGAAAATTTCCATAGAAAATAAAAAAATTACCTCATTATTCAGGTGTTCCTTCTGTTATAAGATTTGAGTAAGAATAGTATTCACCGTTATCAGCGTTTTTGTATACCTTTGACGTGTGTGTGCTCAGGAACTTCGATATTTCATATAGGTCTATCCAAATCTGATTTGGCGAATCTTTTTCAAGAGGGTCAAATATAAGCTGAAGTCCTATATGAAGATGGGGAATATTTATATTGTTTACGTTTTCTTTTGCGCTGTAACCCGTCATTCCAAGGTATCCGATAACTTCACCTGCGTTTATTATTTTTCCCTCGTATATGTCGTTGTACGGATGATTTTTTCTGAGGTGTGCGTAATACCAGTATCTTTTACCGTCAAAGCTGCGTATTCCTATACGCCATCCGCCAAACTGATTCCATCCTACTGCTTCAACGTATCCCGATTCAACTGCAATTATAGGTGTTCCTATGCTTCCCATCAAATCATGCCCCAGGTGATTTCTCGCATATCCGTAAGAACGGCTTGCGCCGAAATCCTTGTAATGAGAGTAGCTATAACCGGATGCTATCGGTGAAAACCCCGTAATGCCGTAGCTTTTCTCGTCAGAGCCTTCAACGTAAAAGCTTCCGAGAAGTCCCGAAAGCACAGCGCCGTATGCCCTGCAGTAATAGTCGTAATACTTGAGATTTGCACCTATTATATCCGGATCCTCACCCGATAATATACGTTCAATATATTTCTGAGAATGAGAGCTTTTATACGATGAAAAATTACCGCCGTTATCGCACGCAATTAAAGCAAGGAGCTTTATCCAATCTATATGGTTTTCGGTGTTGAATGACTCAATATCGGCTTTGGAAGCATCCTTCAGCGCCTGTGCGGTTATATTGAAATCGACCCACTTTATTGTATCTTTTTTGTCCGAAAAAACCTCGGAATTGCTTTTTTCGCAGGATGAGGGAAATAAAGCGCAAATGAATAATAATACGAAAAGCATACCGAATTGCTTCAATATAAAACCTCCGTTTTTTTAATGTTATTTATTGTTATATATTGTGTTGACTTTTTGGATAAATATATGTATAATATTATAATGATATAATTATGTCAATCGGAGATAGAAAATGAAAAGAACACAAGCAAGAGAATCGATTTTTATTTTGGTTTTTGAATCATCATTCAATACAGACAGCTCATTGGAAGAGATTTATAAACTTGCAATCGATACAGAGGTTATTGAAGACGACGAATATATCTATTCAACGTTTTGCGGATGCGTAGAAAAGGATGACGAGCTCAATCAAAAAATAAGTGGCTCTGCGGTTGGATGGAAAACTCAGAGAATGTCAAAGATATCACTTGCAATAATGAAGGTTGCTTTATACGAAATGCTGTATGTTGACGACGTTCCTTTTGCGGTTGCAATAAATGAAGCGCTTGAGCTCGCAAAAAAATACGATCACGATTCTGCACCTTCTTTTATAAACGGAATACTTAACAACATAGCAGAAAAAGAGGGTTTAAAAAACTGAAATGTCTGTTTATCTCGGGATAGATACAAGTAATTATACGACATCGATCTCAACGGTATGCGGTGACAGTATAGAACATAATCTTAAGCTACCGGTAACGGTAAAGGACGGAGATCACGGAATACGTCAGAGTGATGCAGTATTTCTGCACGTGAAAAATCTTCCGCAGCTGTTTAAGACGCTTGGAAGATGTGATGCTGACGCTGTTGGAGTTTCAGCGTATCCGAGAGATGCTTCAGGATCGTATATGCCGTGCTTTTTGAGCGGCGTTTCTGCTGCATACGCTTTTGCATCTGCAAAGGGAATTCCGGTATATCTTTTTTCCCACCAGGCAGGACATATTGCCGCTGCAGCATATTCCGCAAATCGTCTTGACCTTTTGAGTGGCAGATTCATTGCCTTTCACGTATCGGGCGGTACAACGGAGTGTCTTTTGGTTGAAGGAATCGATAATATTAAAAAAATAGGCGGTACGCTTGACTTAAATGCAGGTCAGATAATTGACCGCATAGGTACTCGAGTGGGCTTTGATTTTCCGAGCGGTAAGTATATCGAAAAATCCGCAATAGAGTGGTATAACCAAGGTAATAAACCTCCGAAGGTAAGGACAAGCGTAAAAGGCACAGAATTTAATTTGTCGGGTGTCGAAAACATTGCTGAGAAAATGATAAAAGACGGCAAGAGTGTGCCGGAGGTCTCAGCGTATATTTTAGAATTTATAAAAAAATCTCTTGAAGCAGTTCTTGATAATGCAAAATCAGCTTACGGAGATCTGCCGGTATTATTTGCCGGCGGAGTAATGAGCTGCAGTATAATAAGAGAATATTTTATGGAAAGATACAACGCTTATTTTGCGCATGCAGATTATTCATCTGATAATGCTGCCGGAATTGCCGTATTGTGTAAAATGAAGCATGAAGGGAAGATATAGATCTTGGAGCAGAAATCTAACGTTTTTACTGTCTCACAAATAAATGAATATATAAAAATGGTTCTCGACAAGGTCCCGCTTCTCGGCAACGTTTACGTAAAGGGAGAAATATCCAACTTTACAAATCACTATAAAACTGGGCATTTTTATCTTACGCTTAAGGATGAAAACGGACTTATAAGGGCTGTAATGTTTAAGTCATCCGCCTCAAAGCTTATGTTTGAGCCTGAGGACGGAATGAAGGTTATAGCGCACGGTAGGATAGCATCATACGTGCGAGACGGACAGTATCAGTTATATATTGATTCTATGGAGCCCGACGGTATCGGAGCTTTATATATTGCCTATGAACAGCTTAAACGAAAGTTAGAAAAAGAAGGCTTGTTTGATGCTTCTCTCAAAAAGGCACTGCCAAAGATACCTTCGAGAATAGGAATTATAACATCGCCTACGGGAGCCGCAGTAAGAGATATAATAAATATCACCGGTAGACGCTTTCCGTTTGCTGAGCTTGTGCTTTATCCTTCTTTAGTTCAAGGTGACGGTGCGGCTGAGCAGCTTATAAACGGTCTGAAATATTTTAACGAAGCAAAAAACGTTGACGTTATCATTCTGGGCAGAGGCGGAGGGTCTATAGAAGATCTTTGGGCATTTAACAATGAGGAGCTTGCGAGAACGGTTGCCGCATCAGAGCTTCCGGTAATATCTGCTGTTGGACATGAAAACGATTTTACTATATGTGATTTTGTAGCAGACAGAAGAGCACCTACTCCATCTGCTGCCGCAGAGCTTTCTGTACCGGATACTATAGAGCTTAAGCGAAAATTTGCTAACGTTACGGCACATATGTTATTGCTGATTTCAAAGAAAACAGAGTTTCTGAGAAACATGGTCAAAAACTGTGCAGAAAGCAGAGCACTTACGTCACCTAAAAATATAATTGACGATAAGCAGATGATAGTTTTATCGCTTGGAAGCAGACTTGACAGCGCAATGAAAATATCATTGGGAAACAAACGGTCTGATTTTGTAAAGAATACTGCAAAATTGGAAGCGTTAAATCCAATGTCGATTATATCAAGAGGTTACTCAGCTGTTTTTGATGAAGACGGCAAGGTTATTAACAGTGTTGAGCAAACAAGCATAGGAAGTACAGTTAAGCTAAGGCTTTCCGACGGTACCGTGACAGGAACAGTCAATAAAGTTGAAAAGACGAAAGAATAGGTGAAAGATATGAATGACGTATCAAAATATACATTTGAAACAGCTCTTGCAAGACTTGAAGAGATCGTAAGGGCGCTTGAGAGCGGAAATGCTGATCTTGACAATTCTTTACAGATGTTTGAAGAGGGAGTATCTCTTGTTAAATTCTGCAGTGATAAGCTTGACAGCGCAGAACAAAGGGTAAAGATACTTGTAAAAGGAAAGGACGGTTCTTTGAATGAAGAAGAATTTGCAAGAACTGAGCAGTAAGCTTTCTGAAGTAGCATCTCTCTTAGAAAACACTATATTGGATTATCTTAAAGAAACCGACGATAGATACGCTATCCTTTTTGATGCTATGAGATACAGCACGACCGGAGGCGGAAAAAGGATAAGGCCGTTTCTTACTTTAGCGTTTTGTGAAATGCTTGGCGGAAGCCGTGAAGCTGCACTACCTTTTGCGTGTGCTGTTGAGATGATTCATTCGTATTCGCTTATACATGATGACCTTCCTTGTATGGATAATGATGATTACAGAAGAGGGAAGCTTACCTGCCACCGTAAGTTCGGTGAAGCAAATGCTTTGCTTGCCGGAGATGCGCTTCTTACCTATGCATTTGAGCTGTTAGCATCTAACGAATACGTATCGGCTGAAATTACAAATAATGCAGTAAAAACGCTTGCAAAAGCGGCAGGTCACTTTGGTATGGTTGGCGGTCAACAGCTTGATCTTATCGGTGAAAAGAAGCAGCTTGACATGAATACTCTCGTCTTTATGCACAGCCTTAAGACCGGTGCGCTTATAAAGGCTTCATGCATATTAGGATGTCTTGCTGCGGGTATAACAGATAAAACTGTTTTGGACGATGCAGAAACGTATGCAGGCAATATAGGTCTTGCGTTTCAGATAATTGACGATATCCTGGATGAAGGTGAGGAAAAGACTACGTTTTTGACCTACCTTACTCCCGATGAAGCTTACGAGTATGCTTCCAATATTACAAACAAAGCAAATGAAGCAATCTCGAAATATCAAAACAATCAAACTCTTTCGGAATTATCAATTTATCTTTTGGAAAGAAAAGTGTGATTTATGCATTCATTTGTTGGAATATTTAATAACGAGGCGCTTGGAATCGCTTTTATAGGATGGGCGGTTGCTCAAATACTGAAAGTAATAATATGCACCATAAAAAACAAAAAAATAGACCTGACAAGAATAGTTGGCTCAGGCGGTATGCCGAGCTCACATTCGTCAACTGTTACGTCGCTTTCGACGGCTGTTGGTCTTTACTGCGGATTTGATTCAACTCAATTTGCATTATCATTTATATTTGCTTTTATTGTAATGTATGACGCAGCGGGTGTAAGAAGAGCGGTAGGCGAGCAGGCAAGAATACTGAACGAGATGATAGACGAATCTCTTCAGGGAAAAACCGAAAACCTTCAGAAAAAGCTTAAAGAGCTTATAGGTCATACAAAAAAAGAAGTTCTTGTCGGTGCTGTTCTTGGTATTTTGATTGCAATAGGACTTTATTATCTTTGGAACTAAGATGAGAATCGATCTTTATTTAGTTGAAAACGGTTTTGCGGAAAGCAGACAAAAGGCACAAAATATGATCAAAAACGGCATAGTGTTTGCCGACGGAAAGATGGTCAGCAAGGCATCGTTTAATGTCGATTTGCAAAAAATTGTTATAAACGGCGAGGTTATGCCGTACGTCAGTCGTGGAGGTCTTAAGCTTGAAGCGGCTCTTGAAAGCTTTAAAATAGACGTACACGGAGCTGTTTGTGCTGATATAGGTGCTTCCACGGGCGGTTTTACAGACTGTCTTATTCAAAATGGTGCTTCTTTAGTGTATGCTATAGATTCGGGGCACGACCAGCTTCATCCGAAGCTTAGAGATGATAAACGTATCGTATCCCTTGAGGGCTTGAATGCAAAGGATATTACGATAGATGTGCTTGAAAATTTTCAGGCAGTCGATATCGTTGTTATGGACGTATCGTTTATATCTCAAATCAAAATATATTCTTCCGTAAAATCAATACTCAGCAAAGACGGTTATTTTATTACTCTTATCAAGCCTCAATTTGAGGCAGGAAGAGAGTATATAGGAAAAAACGGAATAGTTAAAGATCTGAAGGTTCATGAAAGGATTATTAATACCGTTGTTGACAGTGCGTTCTCATACGGCTGGAAATGCGGTGGTATAATCAGATCACCCATATGCGGTGGCGATGGGAACGTAGAGTATCTTGCTGTTTTCGGAGAAAAGATAAAAAGTGACTTCGTGGATCAAAAATATATATCTTCAATTGTCGGAGCAAAAAGATGAAAACAGTCAGAATAATTACCAATCCACTCAAGGATGAGAGCGGTATTAATACGGAAAAAGTCAAGGACCTTTTGCTTGAGTGCGGTTGTGACGTATCTTTGGCTCAGTATGACGATACAGCCTATGAAAAGGTTGATCTTTTTGTTGTCCTCGGCGGAGACGGTACTATAATAAAGGCTGCTTATTATGCATCGAAGCTTGATATACCTATTGTAGGCATTAATCTTGGCAGAAAGGGATATCTTGCAGAGCTTGAGATCGATGAGCTTGACGTTCTCAGAGATTTTATTATTAATTCTAAAATTAATAATGATACAAACATAGACAAGAGAATGATGCTTAAGATAGAGCATATTTCAGATAGCGGAAAGGAAACTATGTACGCCTTAAACGAGGCGGTTATAGCCAAAGGTAACGTCTCGAAGATATGCGATATTAAAATAAGCTTTGAAAATAATGCTTCATCTCTTACATATAGAGGCGACGGCGTTATTTTCTCAACGCCCACAGGATCAACCGCATATTCTTTATCTGCAGGAGGACCTATTATTGATCCAAGCATCGAATGTGTTGCGCTTACTCCTATTTGTTGCCATTCTGTAAGTGCAAAGCCTATGATTTTTAGCAGTGAATCAGGCCTTGTCATTTCCTCGTCAGATATAAATGCTGATCTGTATCTTACGGTTGACGGAAATAAAAACGTCAAGCTTCAAAGAAATGATACTGTGAAGATCTCAAAGGCTTCCAGATACACAAAGCTTATAAGACTCAAAAACGACAGTTTTTCCGACGTTCTGCTTAAAAAAATGTCGGGATCATATAATTAATTTAAGGAGTTATTTATGAAGTTCAGACGCCACAAAAAAATCCTTGAAATAATAAGCGAGTATAACGTTGAGACTCAAGAGGAACTTATCGATAAACTCAAGGAAAGCGGATTTGAAGTAACTCAGGCAACCATTTCAAGGGATATAAAGGAGCTTAGGCTTGTAAAAATATCCACGGAGAATAATACGTACAAATATGCTATATCCGGTCAGGATGACGGTATTATTTCATCTAAGTATCGCAACATCGTTGCTGATACTGTTATCAAGGCAGACAGTGCCAATAACATTGTCGTTCTTAAAACTTATTCCGGAATGGCTCAGGCAGCAGCTGCAGCCATCGATGGAATGGACCTTAATAACGTTGTAGGATGTGTTGCCGGTGACGATAACATTATAATAGTAATGAGATCGACAGAGGCAGCGGATGAAATAAAAAATATTTTTATTGATATGATCTCAAAATGATCTGAGTAAACAATAGGAGCTGTTTATGCTTACTTCATTGCATATTGAGAATATAGCTGTAATAAAGCAGACAGATCTCGACCTTTCGGATGGATTTACTGTTCTTACGGGTGAAACCGGAGCGGGGAAATCTATAATTGTCGATTCGATAAATATCATTCTTGGAAATAAGGTTAACAAGGATATTATTCGAAGCGGAGAGAGCTTTGCTTTAGTTGAAGCTATTTTTTCGGATCTTACCAAACAGAATATTGATGCTTTGACAGAGCTTGGCTATCCATCCGATGAGGACGGTTGTATTTTGCTGTCAAGGTCTGTTTCTGCAGACGGAAAATCCAAGGTGAAGGTAAACGGAAAGGCTTGCACAGTATCTATTCTTAAAGATATTGCCGCCAATCTCGTTAACATTCACGGACAGCACGATAATCAAAGTCTTTTACAGCAGTCAAATTACATTACTTATCTTGATGAATATGCTAACCTTGACAGCGATCTTTCATTCTACCGCATTCAGTATGAAAAGGTTAAGGGTATTGTTTCCGAAATAAGCTCTCTTTCCATTGATGAGATGGAAAAGAACCGCCTTGTAGAAATGCTTGGGTTCAGGATAAAAGAGATTGAATCTGCAAAGCTGCGCTGTGGTGAAGAGGACGAGCTTATACTTAAAAGAAACAAGCTCAAAAATATTGAAAAAATATCCAAATCCGTTAATTTTTCATACCGTGCGCTTTACTCAAACGATAAAGGCGTAGCAGCTTGTCAGCTGATCGATAAATCTGTCGAGGCACTCGAAAAAATATCGGATGTTCTTGAGGGTGTCCCGGAATATATTGAACGGTTGAGGGAAGCCAGATATGAGATTGAAGATATAGCTATATCGGTTTCCGATTCAATATCGGCTGATTCTGGTGATCCAGAGGCGTTGCTTGATCAGATAGAAAGCAGACTTGATCTTATTCATAGGCTTCAAAGAAAATACGGGGCAGATATAGATTCAATAATTGAATTTAAGAATAAATCGCAAGCTGAGCTTGAGAATATTGTAAGCGCCGAAGACCGTATAATTGAGCTCAAATCAGAGCTTGATAAGGAGTTATCGATTCTTAAAAAGTATGCTGACGAAATATATCGAAAGAGAACGCTGTCAGCCTCTGCTCTTGAAAAAAGCATTATGAACGAGCTCGCTTTTCTTGATATGGAAAAGGTGATGTTCAGCGTTGATATTTCTCATCGTGACGGCCTCTCTATCGACGATTTTAACATTCGAGGTCTTGATGACGTTGATTTCTGTATTTCAACCAACCCGGGTGAACCGTTAAAGCCACTTGCTTCGATTGCATCGGGTGGAGAATTATCACGAATCACTCTCGCTCTGAAGAGTGTGATGAACCTCAAGGAAAACACACAGACTCTGATATTTGATGAGGTCGATACCGGTATATCCGGAAGCACGTCTCAAAAAACTGGAATAAAGCTTAAGCATATATCTGAAAATGCTCAGGTTATTTGTGTAACTCACTCAGCACAGATTTCGGCACTTGCCGATAATCATATATTTGTCTCAAAAAGAGAAGAAAACGGAAGAGTGCAAACTACGGTTAAAAACCTGTCCGACAGCGAACGAATCTATGAGATCGCTCGCATAATGGGAGGAAGTCAGATTACCGAAACCTTGCTCGATTCCGCAAAAGAGCTTCTTGAGATTTCAAAAGGACTATAAATGACAACATAAGGAGATAATAAAAATGAGTTTGTATCAGGAATTTATTGACAGAGGTCTTCTTGCGCAGACTACTAATGCGGAAGAAATTAAAAAGCTTATTGACGGCGATGAAAAGATTACCTTCTATATAGGCTTTGACCCTACGGCAGACAGCCTTCATATCGGACATTTTCTTCAGATGAAGATAATGGCACATATGCAGAAGGCAGGTCATAGACCCATAGCTATTTTCGGTGGCGGAACTGCCATGATAGGCGATCCCACCGGCAAATCTGATATGAGAAAAATGATGACCAAAGAGACCATTGCTCACAATATCGAATGCTTTAAAAAGCAGATGGCAAAATTTATAGATATTTCCGATGGAAAAGCACTGTTTGTAAATAACGGAGATTGGCTTCTTGACCTTAATTATATTGATTTCCTTCGTGAGATAGGCGTTTGCTTCTCTGTAAACAGAATGCTTACTGCTGAATGCTATAAGACAAGACTTGAAAAGGGTCTTACCTTCCTTGAATTCAACTATATGCTTATGCAGAGCTACGATTTCTATAAGCTCTACAAGGATTACGGTTGCCGTCTTGAGCTTGGCGGTGACGATCAGTGGTCAAATATTCTCGGCGGTGTTGATCTTATAAGACGTAAGGAAGGCGTAGAGGCTTACGGTGCTACGTTCAGTCTTCTTACCAATAGTGAAGGTAAAAAGATGGGTAAGACAGAAAAGGGAGCAATATGGCTTGATCCCGAAAAGACCTCTCCCTACGAATTTTTCCAGTATTGGAGAAATATTGATGACGCCGACGTCATAAAATGTATGAAGATGCTCACGTTTATGTCTTTAGAAGAAATTGCTGAGTATGAAAAGCTTGAAGGTAACGGAATCAATACTGCAAAGGAAAAGCTTGCTTTTGAGCTTACAAAGATAATTCACGGTGAAGAAGAGGCTACCAAAGCTCTTGAAACAGCCAGAAGTGTGTTTGCGGGCGGTGGAATTTCTGAAGATATGCCTACAACTGAGCTTACGGCAGATGATTTTACTGATGGATCAATATCTATTCTCGATATGATGTTAAAGGCTACTCTTGCTCCTTCAAAGGGAGAAGGCAAGCGTCTCATTCAGCAGGGCGGAATTTCTCTTAACAATGAAAAGGTTTCGGATTTTGGCCTTACGGTATCATCCGATAGATTTGGCTCCGAAGACATCATTATTAAGAAGGGTAAAAAGATCTATCATAGATTTATTATAAAATAATAGCGTAAGCATTTCAGATTCTTGAGGAGGGTATACAATGTCAGAATCAAGAGACTTTTTTGAAGCTGATATCTTAAAATATGCAAAATTGAATAAATTGGATATAGAATATTCAAAGCCTCTTTCTGAATGTTCCTCCTTCAAGATCGGTGGAATTGCCGATTACGTTATTTATCCCTTTGATACGGATGCTTTGCAGAAGGTAGTAAAAAAAGCTATTCAGTATGAGATTCCGTATGAGGTTATCGGAAGGGGCAGTAACATTCTTTTTTCAGATAACGGTTTTAACGGTGCTATAATAAGCACCGTTAAAATGAATAATTTTATGATCTACGATAACGTTATATCTGCTTATGCAGGTATGTCTATAACACAGCTTGCAAGAGAAGCGCAGAAAAAAGGACTTTCCGGACTTGAGTTTGCATACGGAATTCCCGGAAGCTGTGGGGGAGCAGTTTATATGAACGCAGGTGCGTACGGCGGAGAGATAAAGGACTGTATCGAGCAGAGTACCTATTTTGATGCGGATAATTCTACAGTTGATATAATTACTCTTGCACAGCATGACTTTGGATACAGACACAGTATATATACAAATTCAAACAAGATAATATTGAGTATACATTTTAAAATGAAAGAAGACGATCCTGCTCTTATAAAAGAAAGAATGGATGCCAATATGTCTGCCAGAATTTCAAAACAGCCTCTTGAATATCCAAGCGCAGGAAGCGTTTTTAAGAGATATCCGGGCTACTATACTGCCAAGATCATTGAAGAGTGCGGTCTGAAGGGCAAAAGAATAGGCGGTGCTCAAGTATCTGAAAAGCACGCCGGATTTATAATAAATCTTGGCGGAGCCACTGCATGCGATGTGTTATCGCTTATAGATCATATAAAAGAAACTATTTACAAGGCTTACAATATTAATATAGAAACAGAGATCAGATATATTTAATCAGGAGAAGCATATGGATTTTATAATCCTTACCGGTATGTCAGGGGCAGGTAAAACCCAGGCATCAAATACACTTGAGGACCTTGGATATTATTGTGTTGATAATATGCCGGTTCCATTGATACCTAAGTTTGTCGAGCTCTACAAGAATATACCCGGAAAAGAAACGAACGTTGCATTTATAATAGACGTCAGAGGTGCAATCGAATTCAGATCACTTTTGGATGAGCTTGATAACCTTAAGTCAAACGGATATGATACCAAGGTTCTGTTTATCGATTGTGATACAAAGACGCTTATTGGCAGATTTAAAGAAACACGAAGAATACACCCTCTTACTGTTCTGAATAACGTTACTATGAATGAAGCTATCGATCAGGAAAGAGAGATGCTTTCGGTTGTAAAAAATCGTGCAGATTACGTAATCGACACGTCTACTTTAAAGCCTGCGCAGCTCAGAGAAAAGCTTTATGCTATCTTTACTACACAGCAGCATGAGAGTATGCTTATATCTTGTATGTCGTTCGGATTTAAATACGGAATTCCTACAGATGCCGATCTTGTTTTCGACGTCAGATGCTTTCCCAATCCTTACTATATTGACAGCCTTAAGCATAAAACAGGCCTTGAAAAGCCTGTCAGAGATTATGTTTTTTCATTCGATGAAACTAACGAGTTTGTAAAAAAGCTTAAAGATATGGTCGATTTTTTAATTCCTTTATACGTTAACGAAGGGAAGACCCAGCTTACAGTTGCGATAGGCTGTACGGGTGGAAAGCATAGATCTGTTGCTATTGCAGAAAAATTGGGTACTTACCTCAGAGACAAAAAAGAGAACGTGTTTATCGTACACAGAGATTATCAGAAATGAGATAATATTATGAGCTCAGCTACAACATTTTCTTCGCAGACTCGTATGCATTTGATCGATACTATCCCTAAAAATGCTTGCTGCAAAGCTTCTCTCAAATATGGAATAGAGCTTTTTCTGAAAAATGACGAGGAGCATTTCTCACGCTTTCAGGATCCATATGAAAGAGAGAAAATCGATGAATTTATTCAGAAGCTGAAGCCTTCCGAGAAATCAAAGAAAAAGCTTTTCGAGCTTATAAATGACAGCGAGACGTTATTTGATGAAGACGCTATTATAAACGATTCGATTTTTAAGTGTACAAGCTGTAAAAGCAACTTTTTAAAGGGAGTATTTATTGCTTGCGGTACGATAACAAATCCCGATCATGCATATAATCTCGAGCTTATTTTACCTGACAGACAGCTTATAGGACCTCTTATGGATATTCTTGAATCTCTTGATATGCCTCCTAAATTCCAGGTCAGAAGAAATCAAATAATACTTTATTATAAAGACAGTGAGTTGCTTGAGGATTTTCTGAATTATATTGGTGCGCAAAAAACGGCATTCGACGTTATGAATACCAAAATTTTAAAGGATTTGAGAAATAATGCCAATCGACTTGCTAATTGCGATGCGGCAAACATTGATAAAACTGTTTCAGCGGCTCAAAACGTTATCAATGCAATAAATTTGATCAGGTCAAATAAGAAAATGCATTTGCTTCCGGATGAACTTAAAAAAACTGCTCAGCTTCGCATACAGTATTCAGACGCACCGTTATCTGAGCTTGCAAAGCTTCACGAACCGCCGATATCCAAATCCGGTCTTAATCACAGACTTAAAAAAATTATAGAATTTTCAAAAAATTGCTGAAAGGACTTCAGTATGCAGGATTTTGTACATTTGCATCTTCATAGTGAATACAGTCTTTTGGACGGTGCTTGCCGTATATCTGATATAGCTAAAGCGGCGAAAAGCAACGGACATTCTGCCGTTGCGCTGACGGACTATGGTGCTATGTACGGAGCCGTTCATTTTTACCGTGCTTGTAAAAATGAAGGCATAAAGCCGATTATAGGATGTGAGATGTTCGTTTCCGAAAAGGAAGACGAAGGATATACCTCAAAAAATGAGGATGATTACCACAGCCTTGTTCTTTTGGTGAAAAATGAGACGGGATATAAGAATTTGCTGTATCTTGTTTCAAAAAGCTTTAACGAAATCGAAACTCAAAAACCTCATATTGATACAAAATTACTCAGTGAATATGCTGAAGGGCTTGTAGCTCTTTCGGGAGGAAAAAAGGGGTATATTTCAAAATCAATAATTAACAGAGAAGCCGAAGTAGCGAAAAAATACGCTCTTCGGCTAAATGAGATTTTTGGCGACGGAAATTTTTATCTTGAGCTTCAAGATCATGGAACCGATGAGGATGATCTGATAAACAGGGAGCTTGCTCTGATTTCTGCAAGCACCGGTATCGAATTGGTTGCGTGCAACGACGTTCATTATATTGAAAAAAACGATGCGTATATCAGAAAAATACTGTATTGTATACAGAATAAAAGCGTTGTTTCCGACTATATGCCTGATGAAATAGAATCTTCGGAGTATTATTATAAAAGCACGCAGGAAATGTCATTGATATTTTCTAAATTCAGCAGAGCAATTGAAAATACAGTCAAAATAGCGGATATCTGCAATTTTGATTTTGATTTTTCCAAAATACATACACCTTCATTTAAAACAGAAAACGGTATTTCTCCATCTGAAAAGCTGAGACGGCTTACAAATGAAGGCTTCGCCAAAAAGATAATGCAGGGTGAGATAAAGCTAAACGATGACGAAGCTTCACAGCAATATAAAGACCGTATTGAATATGAGCTTTCGGTTATAAGCTCAATGGGATATTCCGATTATTTTCTTATCGTAGCTGATTTTGTAAATTTTGCAAAAAATCACGGTATACCGACAGGCCCCGGCAGAGGATCAGGAGCAGGAAGTCTCGTTGCATACCTTACAAGAATAACCGATATTGATCCTATAAAGTTTGACCTTTTGTTCGAGGCATTTCTTAATCCCGAAAGGATCAGTATGCCTGACTTTGATATAGATTTTTGCTATGAAAGACGTGGAGAGGTTATTGACTATGTATCTGAAAAGTACGGTAGTGACCACGTTTCTCAGATCATAACATTTGGTACTCTTGCATCCAAGGCAGCTATTCTCGATGTTGGCAGGGCGCTTGGTATGTCTTACCGAGATACAGAAGCTATTACAAAGCAGATATCATCAAAGGAATCGCTTTCGCAGTGCTTGGAATCTAAAAAAATAAAAGAGCTGTATAATTCCGATCCGCAAATCAAAAAGCTTATAGATATATCTATGGCTATTGAGGGTATGCCTCGTAATACATCCGTTCATGCAGCAGGCGTAGTAATTACGGACAAGCCTTTGTATGATTACGTACCGGTTGCTGTAAGAAACGGTGTAAGAGTTACCCAATTTGATATGGATACTATAGCATCTCTCGGGCTTTTGAAGTTTGATTTTCTTGCTATAAGATATCTTACAATAATATCCGATACCGAAAAGCAGATAAAAGAAAATAACCCGGGATTTGATATTAATAAAATTCCGCTCGATGATAAAAAGACCTTTGATATGATATCAAACGGAGCTACTAACGGAGTTTTTCAGCTTGAATCATCCGGGATGAGATATATGCTTGCCGATTTCCAGCCAGAAAATATAAACGATATTATGCTTGCGATTGCTATGTACCGTCCCGGCCCTATGGATTCTATTCCGAAGCTGATTGAAAACAGAAGAGGCGTTAAAGGTGGTATCCTTACGCTTTCGTATAATATCCCTCAGCTGTCTGATATCCTTGATGAAACGTGGGGATGTATCGTATATCAGGAACAGGTAATGCAGATATTCAGAACTATTGCCGGCTATTCATACGGCAAAGCCGATATCGTCAGAAGAGCAATTTCCAAGAAAAAATTCGGAGTAATTGAGCAGGAAAGAGATAATTTCATATTGGGTGCAAAGGAGCACGGAATAGCTGAGCAGGATGCCTCAGAGCTGTTTGAAAGTATGACTGATTTTGCAAACTACGGTTTTAAGAAAAGTCATGCAGCGGCGTATAGCATACTTTCGTACAGAGCAGCGTACCTTAAGGCCAATTATCCTGCGTACTATATGTCATCACTTTTGACCTCCGTTCTTGATAATACTCCTAAAATGTCGGAGTATATATCTGAATGTCATGAGCTTGGAATAGACGTTCTTCAACCTGACGTAAACGAAAGCATGGCTGATTTTCATGCATCAGCTGACGGTAAATCTATCCGATTTGGACTTAGCGGATTAAAGTCACTTGGAGAGGGACTGTCTGCTAATATAATAAAAAACAGAAGCGTTTCACCGTATAGCTCGTTTTCGGATTTCGTTTACAGAATGTCTGATTCGGGAATTACCAAACGACAGCTTGAGGCATTGATAAAATCTGGCGCCGTTGACTGCTTTGGCATTAACAGAAGCTCGCTTCTGTCCGTATATGAGAGTCTTGCTGATTCTGTGTCGGCAAGAGATCATTCGAATCTTAGCGGACAGCTTGATCTGTTTTCAATTACAGATGATGGCGGAAGTGTTGCGCCGTATGAAATTGACTATCCCGATATGCCGGAGCTTTCCGTTAAGGAAAAGCTGTCCTATGAAAAAGAAATAGCCGGATTTTATTTTTCCGGCCATATGATAGACGATTATTCAAAGCATATTGCAGATATTTCTCCTGTTTCGCTCAGCGTTCTCTCTGCACTTGCTGACAAAGAGTCTGAAGGTCGCATTTTTGCGGACAGACAGCAAATATTGGTGTGCGGTATAATTACGGATGTCACTGCTAAAACTACCCGTAACGGTGAAAAAATGGCCTTTGTTTCTATCGAAGACAGATCATCTCAAATAGAAATCGTTTTCTTCAGCAAGGCATTGGAATCATCAATGCATTTTTTGTTAAAGGATGCTCCGGTATGCATTACCGCAACAGTTTCCTACCGTAATTCGGATGACGTTTCATTTATAGCTCAAGGTGTATATCCGTTGATTGCAAATGAAAAGTACATACCGTATAAGAAAACCGAGCAGTCTGAGGCTCAAAATGCACGGGAAGATAAATCAAACGATGATATACAAAGGAACAAAGAACATAAGATTTACGTCAAAGTAAGCAGTATAGAATCAAAGGAATTTTTAAAGATAGAAAATCTTGCAGAGATTTTTGATGGCTATACTCCGCTAATAGTTTACGATATGAAGACGTCTAAATATTTTAAGCTGTCGGGCGGTATTGTTTTAAACGATACTGTATTAAATGAACTAAGGTCGATAGCTGGAAATGATTCGGTCGTTGTAAAATAGTATCAGCTTGTATAACAGTCAATAATGCTCTGAAGCTCGTATGCTGAATAGACCGGAATTCCTTCCTCAAGATATTCACGGTCGCGCTCGGGAAGAGCTTGAATATTTTGATTTATTATTTTGACAACTGTATCCATATTGCTTGAATATACCCCTATCCTTCCATCGTATTCGGACAGATAATATATAGGTGTATTTTCATCAGTCACTTCTTCAAGTGCTTCAATATGGTCGGTTTCAGACTGTATGTTTTCGGACATATTGTAAGTGAGTGAATCTGATATTATTACGGCATTGATTGATATTGTTGCAAGTACAGCAAATACAATTCTTTTTAACATATTTTTTACCATCCTGTTTGTGTTTGCATTTGTATTATTATCCAAATATTCACAATGTATTCAAATATAAACATTATAATTATTTTAGTATATTATTACTGAAAAGAAAGGTACGGTCAGCGTATAGAAATGAAAAACTCTAAAGGGAATAATTCGGGACTGGCGCATGAAATAGGTTCTTCATTCAAGCTTGCGGGAAAGATATTCGGTAAGATCATTTCCGTGATTTTGAGCATCGTTTTGACCGTAATGCTTATCGGTCTTATAACCGGTGCAATCGTTGGAAGCGTTTTTGCTGTTTACGTCAGAAATAATATTGATTACAGCATTGACGAGATCGATGCTATGATCGGAAGTCAGGATATGACTACCAAGATCTACTACATGGACTACACCGACCGTGAAAACAGAATAGGAACTCCGGTTGAAATTGAAGATTACCGTATTTACGCCAAGGAAAACAGACTTTACGTATCGTATAACGATATCCCCACATATTTGATAGACGCATTTATTTCAATAGAAGACCATAGATTTCCCAATCACAAGGGTGTTGACTGGATTAGAACCGTTGGTGCTGCCAAGCAGTTTTTCACCGGTCAAGATATGTATGGCGGCTCAACTATTACACAGCAGCTTATTAAAAATGCAACCGGTGATGATGACGTTACGATCCAGAGAAAGATACAGGAGATCTTAAGAGCACTTCAGCTTGAAAAGGAAAAGGATAAAACTGAGATTCTTGAAATGTATCTTAATCTGATATATCTGAGTCAAGGATGCTACGGTGTGCAGTCTGCCGCATATACTTATTTCGGCAAAGACGTAAGTGAGCTTACTCTTATAGAGTGTGCGGCTATAGCAGGAATAACTCAGGCACCTACAAAGTGGGATCCTATAATTAATCCTGAAAACAATGCATACAGAAGAGACGTAATTCTTAACAGAATGTACGAGCTTGGTAAGATAACTTATCAGGAATATATATCAGCATACGGTCAGGAGCTTGAGCTTAACGTACAGACCGAGACTCTCGTTAATTCAACGAATTCATGGTATAAGGATGCTGTTATAGAAGAAACAATAGATCTTCTTATGGAAGAATACGGATATTCCGAAGAAGTTGCCGAGAATATGATATATACCAGCGGACTTCAGATATACACTGCTATGGACCCGAAGATACAAGCTATTCTCGAGGAAGAATTTGCAAATGAAGAAAACTTCCAGAAGGTAGATGATTCTGCAGTTCAGCCTCAGTGTTCTATGACTGTTATAGACCCATATACAGGCGACGTTTTGGGGCTCGTAGGCGGTAGAGGCGAAAAAACATCAAACAGAATTCTGAATTATGCAACACAGACTACACGTTCTCCCGGTTCTTCAATCAAGCCTTTGTCTGTGTATGCACCTGCTATCGACCTTGGCTATATTAATTACGGAACGGTAATAGATGATACGCCTGCAACCTTTGGAGTGGAAACTGAGAACGAAGACGGCTCGATTACCTATTCTCGTCCTGACGGATATCCAAAGAACTATTCAAACAAATATGCAGGACTTGTAAACGTAAACTATGCGGTTTCTCAGTCGCTTAATACGGTAGCCTATAAGGTTCTTGATAAGGTTGGGCTTGATTACTCCTTTGATTTCGTTAAAAACAAGCTCGGCATGAATAGCTTTATTGAACGAATGGAGCTGACAGGCGGTTCTGTTATTACTGACAAGGACTATTCGGCTCTTGCACTTGGCGGTATGAACTACGGTGTTACGGTGCTTGAGCTAACTGCTGCATACTCAATTTTCCAAAACGACGGTATATACAGCTCCCCGAAGATCGTTTTAAAAATCCTTGACAGCGAAGGAAACGTAATAGTCGATAACGAATCAGACAGCAGAATAGTAATAAGCGGTCAGACTGCTTCTGTTATGACAAAGCTTATGCAAAACGTTGTTACAAGCGGTACTGCAAGCTCTATAACTCTTAAAAGCCAAATTGACGTAGCGGGCAAAACAGGTACGACGTCTGACGACAACGACAGATGGTTCGTTGGATATACTCCGTATTATATTGGTGGAGTGTGGTTCGGATATGAAATGCCCAAGAGTCTCAGCAGCTTTTCCGCATCTGTAAGCCCTGCGGTAAAGATATGGGATATAGTAATGACCCGTATTCACGAGGAGATTATAAACGAATCGGAGCTTACCGGAATTCCGCTTGAGAAATTCGATTATTCAGACCTTGTCAGTGCAACGTATTGCAAGGACTCGGGTAAACTTCTCACAGATGCCTGCAAGGCCGATCCGAGAGGAAGCCGCGCCGAAACGGGATATTTTACCAAATCAACGGTTCCTACGCAGTACTGCGATTGTCATGTGCTTGTAGACTATGACGTTACGCATGGCGGTATTGCAACCTCAAAATGCTCCGGTACTCAAAAGGTTGGACTTTTGAATATAACTGACAGAAGCTTTAAATTCCCGATATACGTTACTGATGCTCAATATGTATACAGGGATGTAAGTGCATACACGGTGCTGTGCACGGATCCCAACAATGCGTTCTTTGCAAATGAGCTTCCGGAGGGAACCTATGCAGGAACGTCAAACGTTGCTCAGCAATATAACAGAATATGTCAGAGTCACTGCCTGCCGGGAATGACTATGTCCGGAGCAATATTGAATAATTCGGACGATGATGATTACGAGGATGAAGAAAACGACAGAGATGGCGGATCATCTGCACCGGATGGGTATATATGGTGATAAAAATTCCGTGAACCGCTTGACATAAGCGGTTCCGGAATATATAATATATCATACAGCATTTATGTTTTTTTGAAAGGAAAACTAATTATGAAAAAGATTTTGTGCTTAGTATTTTCAATTATCTTAGTAGCATCCGTTATGGTATCTTGCGGCGGACCCGACGTAACTTCAACCGTTAACCTTAAGTTCATTGCCGGCAATGACGAAGTTTTTAATTCCGAAGTTATTATTGACGGTGCAAACCCCACAGTTATCGACGTTGTAAACGAAGCTATCATGATGTACGGTCTCAGAGCAACGCTTGACAGTCAGAATACGTCTGTTGAAAAAGCAAGCTATTACTACAGAACTGAGATTGACGGTCTTACATACTATTGGGAATATACCATAAACGGTGTTCTTCCTGAAACCGGAAGAGCTAACACCAATACTGTTGTTACCGGTGATACTATCGAATATACGTTTATGATATATGATCCTGCAACAGAGTCTTACGTAAACGACAACTCCCTTATCGAGTTCTTCACACTTGACGAAGAAGAGCTTGCTGACCTTGCTGAATCTGAAGCAGCTGAATCTGAATCTCTTGCTGCTGCAGAGACAGAAACAGAGGAAGAATCAATTGATTTGAGCGATTTCCTTGAAGAGGATGAGCTCAGCGAGGACGAAGAATAAAATTTAAACGGAACAGTTTTTCTGTTCCGTTTTTTGATATCAGTTTCTATTGACAAACCTTTTTTTAGACTGTATAATATATTTGTAATAATATTTAATTGGAGGTTCGATATTTATGAAAACAGTAGGAATAAAGCTTTCGTCCATTCAGGATGTAAGAGATTTTGTTGAAACGGTATGTAAATATGATATAGACATAGACCTTGCTTCTGGCAGATATGTTGTTGATGCAAAGTCTATAATGGGTATTTTCAGTCTTGATCTCCTTCAGACTATCACACTCACAGCACATTCAGATGATTGTGATAAGCTCTTTGCAGATCTTGACAAGTTTATCGTTAAATAACAATCAAATAAAAATTGTAAGTGTAATACGTCGGTGTATCCGTCGCATTACACTTATTTTTTTATGATAAAAACTCCGTTCGCATACAAAATGATTTACAGGCATATTTTATATTAAAATGCTTGTTCGGAGGATTCTATATATGAATAAAAAGATAATATTAAAATATGTATCGGTAATAGTCGTTATAATGATGCTTTTAACAAATCTTGTATATGCATATGAATTGCAGATCGATGCCAAGGGCTCTATCCTGATTGAGGCGCAAACGGGCAGGGTGCTTTTTGAAAATAATGCCGATCAAGCACTTCCGCCTGCCTCAGTTACTAAGGTAATGACAATGCTTCTTATAATGGAAGCTATAGACAGCGGTAAAATTTCACTCAGCGACAGCGTCTGCGTCAGCGAAAACGCTGCAAATATGGGCGGATCTCAAATATATCTTGAAGCAGGTGAAACTATGTCTGTTGAAGATATGCTGAAAGCAGTCGTAATTTCAAGTGCAAATGATGCCGCAGTAGCTTTGGCAGAGCATCTTTGCGGAAGTGAAGAGGCTTTTATTCAGATGATGAATGAAAAAGCCCGAGAGCTTGAAATGAATAATACAAATTTTGAAAATACCAACGGACTTGATGACGATACTGTAAATCACGTTACAAGTGCACGTGATATAGCTATAATGTCTCGGGAGTTAATTGTTAACCATCCCAAGATATTGGAATACTCATCCATATGGATGGATACGGTGCGAAACGGAGAGTTTACGCTTTCCAACACAAATAAATTAATCAGATTTTACAACGGTGCTAACGGGCTTAAAACAGGCTCTACGTCCAAAGCAAAGTTCTGTATTAGCGCAAGTGCTAAAAGAGACAATATGCAGCTTATAGCTGTAATAATGGGGTCAGAAACGAAGGATATCAGAAATGAAGCGGCAAAAAAGCTTTTGGACTTCGGTTTTTCAAATTACTGCTATGCATTATTTGAAAAAGAGGATCTTGAGCCTATTACTGTGATCGGAGGAATTGACCTCGTCTGTGATATTACATACGATGATTTTTCGTGCGTAGTTGATAAGGGAAAGGAAAAAGATATTGAAAAGAATTTCATTTTGCCCGAGAATATAGCTGCTCCGATAAAAGAAGGAGATATTGTAGGCAAGGTAGAATACCTGCTTGACGGTGAAATAATCGGATCTGTAGATATTAAAGCGTCACAATCTGTCGAAAAAATCGGTTATTTTGGAATAATAAATGAAATAATTAAAAAAAATTTTCAGAATTAAGCAAAAGACCTTGCAAAGATAAGACAAATATAGTAAAATATATATAAAGAAAAGAGGTATAATCATGGGGATCAAATTAAATAGCAAATATCTTGATAATTTTATTTCATGTGAAGATTATAAGAGCTTTGAATCAAGGCTTTGTGATGCGCATAATTACGTAGTTAATGAAAACGGAAAGGGCAGTGACTTTCTTGGCTGGAAAGATCTTCCTTTAAATTATGATAAGGAAGAATTTGAAAGAATAAAGGTTACTGCCGAAAAGATAAAAAAGAGCTGTGGCATTTTTATCGTTATCGGAATAGGCGGTTCATATCTTGGAGCACGAGCTGCAATTGAATTCTGCAAATCTCCTAATTATAATGCAATATCCAAAGACACGCCTGATATATATTTTGCAGGTAACAGCATTTCTCCCTCTGCTATGACGGAGCTTATCGATATCTGCAAAAACAGTGGCAAGGATATATGCATAAACGTTATTTCAAAATCAGGTAAAACTACTGAGCCTGCTATTGCGTTCAGAATCTTCAGACAGCTTCTTGAAGAAAAATACGGAGAGGATGGCGCTAAAGAAAGAATCTTTGTTACTACCGACAAATGCAGAGGAACTCTTAAAGAGCTTTCTAATGAAAAGGGCTATGAGACCTTTGTCGTTCCGGATAATGTCGGCGGCAGATATTCTGTTCTTACCGCAGTCGGACTGCTTCCTATAGCTGTCGCAGGTATAGACATAGATGATATGATGCATGGCGCACAGCTTGCTAAGTCTGATTTTACAGAATGTGATATTGAAAAAAATGACTGTTATAAATACGCCGTTATAAGAAATATTCTTTATAACGGTGGCAAAAAGATAGAAGTTCTCGCTGCGTATGACAGCGGCATTCAGCTTACTGCTGAATGGTGGAAACAGCTTTACGGAGAAAGTGAAGGTAAAGACGGGAAGGGAATTTTCCCTGCATCAGTTATATTCTCAACTGACCTTCATTCACTCGGGCAGCTTGTACAGCAGGGTGAAAGAAATCTTTTTGAAACGGTTATCGATCTTAAAAAATCAAAGGATGATATTCTTATCCCTTATGACGAAAAGAACGGTGACGGTCTGAACTTTGTAGCTGAAAAATCTCTCCATGAGGTTAATCGCACAGCATTTATAGCAACTGTATTGGCTCACGTTGACGGAAACGTTCCTAATATTATTCTCGAGCTTGATGAAAGAAATGCAGAGAATTTTGGATACCTTGTTTATTTCTTTGAGCTTGCGTGTGCTATATCGGGTTATATACTTAACGTAAACCCGTTTGATCAACCTGGCGTTGAAGATTATAAAAATAATATGTATGCTTTGCTTGGTAAACCGGGCGAAGAACACGATCTGAAAAGGAAAGAGCTTTCAAAAAAGCTGAATTAAAATAAATTATATATATTTCGGAGGACATCAAATGTTAAAATTAATTGTTGGCGTAAAAGGCACTGGCAAGACAAAAACTCTTATCAATCTCGTGGAAGAGGCTCTCAAGGTTTCTAACGGATCGGTTGTATGCGTTGAAAAGGGTGATAAGCTCATTCATGCAATCAGTTATCAGGCAAGACTTATTGATACTGATGAGTTTAAAATAAATAATGCCGATGCTCTTTACGGTTTTATTGCCGGAATTTATGCAAGCAATCACGATATTACGGATATTTTTATTGATTCCGCTCTTAAAATATGTGAAAATGATGTTGACAATTTCACAAGCTTTGCTACAAAGATCTCTGCGCTCGTCGACAGTCTTGATATAAACGTTACAATTACCGCATCTATGAGCGAGGAAAATATCACTGAAGATCTTAAGAAATTTATGATCTCTCACTAATCTGTTAAAAACATATTTTACTCCTTTTGCATAATATAGTAACGAAGATACTGTCATACATAAAAGGTAGTATCTAAGTAACTATATTAGGAGGAATATGCTCAAATGGCAGATATCAAAAGCTGTTGCCACGGAACAACTATAGCTAACAACGGAGCATCCAAGGAATCCGTTTGTATAGACTGCAATAAAATCTATGACAGCTGCAGAGATAAAGATTGCTTTGAAAATGTTCGAGTTTTCCTTACAGATTTTGGACAGGAAATTATTGATAAGACAGGTAGTATCAGAGTTAAAAGCGCAAAAATAATATGGACTAATATTTCAGTCAACCCTGTACAGTTCAACAGAGGCTTTTATCAGATCTACGTCAGGTTTTATGTAAAGATAGTTTTTGAAGCATGTGTTTGTCCCGGCAGATCACAGGAAATAGATGGATTGGCGGTCTGTGAGAAAAAGGTTATTCTTTACGGAAGCGAGGGCTCTGTTAGTATATTCAAGAGTGATCCGCTTAATGATAATTTCTGTGCAAGAATACCTGACGTCAAGGATATTCAAACCAACCTTCCCGTTGCTGTGTGTGAGGTTGCAAGCCCTATAGTCCTTGATGTACAGATAAAAGAAAGAGATTGCAATAAAGTATGTTGTTGCTGTACTGTTGATGAGATACCTGAGAACGTTTGCTGTTTTGTAAACGGTGCTCTTGTTGACAGTTCTGATGATGACAAACGTCTTTATGTTTCTCTTGGTTTCTTCTCTGTAATAAGACTGGAGAGACCTTCACAGTATATCATTAATGCGTCTGAATATTGTGTTCCGGACAAAGAATGCGTATGCTCAGAATCTGATACACCGTGCTCTATTTTTGAAAAAATGGATTTCCCGGTGCATGAGTTCTGTCCGCCTTCTTATAAACAATTAAACAATATTCATAACGGACATCATTGTTAAATTGTTTTTGAGTGCTTTGTATAACAACTAAAAAGATATCAGTCATGCAATCTTTTTAAGGTTGCATGGCTGATTTTATATCTTATGTAATTATCTTTTGCGGAGGTTTAAAATGTGGCGTATTCGTGAGCGTTTGACTCGTTTTATGTATGGAAGATACGGAAATGATAAGCTCGGCTATCTTCTTATTATAATATACTTTATATTGTGGTTTATCAATATTTTTCTTCGTTCAATAATTGTTTCATTGTTATCCGTTGGAATAATAGTTTACTGGGTTTTCAGAGCTTTTTCAAAAAATATATTTGCAAGACAAAAAGAAAATGCGTTTGTATGCAATATCTTAGCAAAAATTAAATCATTCTTTGTTTTGCAATATAACAGAATACACGATATAAAGAAATACAGATACAGAAAATGCAAGAACTGCAAGGCTGTTTTACGCCTTCCTATTAAAAAAGGAAAAAACATAGCTGTATGCCCTAAATGCGGTAACAGATGCAGAGTTAATATTGTATTTTGAGGATATGAGATAATGGAAATTAAAACAGGGAAGTACCGCCACTTTAAAGGTAATGAATATGAGGTTATCGGGATAGCCAAGCACTCGGAAACGCTTGAGGAGATGGTCGTATACCGTGCTTTATACGGAAATAGCGATATATGGGTAAGACCGATTTCAATGTGGAATGAAACCGTCGAATATAACGGTAATAATGTTAAACGTTTTACCTATATTGAAGAATAAATCTTTATTATAAAAGCAAAATGGACACTTTATAAAGTGTCCATTTTATACTTTAATTTCTTATTTGTGAGCAATTATTCTGCTGCATAAACGCTTACGCATTTCTTGTCGCGAGAAATACGCTCAAACTTTACCTTACCGTCGATGAGAGCAAAAAGTGTATCATCGGAGCCACGGCCAACGTTGTTACCGGGTCTGATGTGTGTTCCTCTCTGTCTAACGATAATGTTGCCGGCAACGACAGGCTGTCCGTCGGCTTTTTTCACACCAAGTCTCTTAGACTCACTATCACGGCCGTTCTTGGTAGAACCAACACCCTTCTTATGAGCAAAGAACTGTAAACTAAGCTTTAACATAATGATTATGCAACCTCCATTAACAGATTTGTCTGTAGAAACTTACGCTTCTATCTCGCAGACATCGAGATAGTCGTAATAGTCTTCAAGCATATCATTCAGCTGAAGGAAATAACCCTGTATCAGCCCGGAAATAGCATATCTCTTCTTTTCGTCTACCTCATAATCGGGAAGAGCGCCCAAAACAGTAACTTTGATATTGGTCGTTTCTTCGTCGATGCTGTATTCAACGTCAGATGCATATGATACTTCTACGGTATTAATGATCAGCATAGTCATTGCAGATATAGCAGAGCAGATTATATCTTCTCCGGCCTCAGCAAAACCAGCATGTCCGGATTCTTCGAATCCGAAATAAATACCGTCACGCTTGAAAAAAGTAACTTTTGTCATAATCAGCCAGCGATCTTTGTGATCTGAACCTTTGTATAGGGCTGTCTGTGACCGATCTTCTTCTTTTCATTCTTCTTAGGCTTGTATCTAAGAATGTGAATCTTCTTACCCTTGCCGTTCTTGATAACATTAGCTGTTACTGTAGCTTCAGCAAGATAAGGAGCACCTACCGAGAGACCGGAATCTGATGAAATGGCAAGCACACGATCAAATGTTACGGAGTCACCGTCAGCAACATCGAGTTTCTCAACAAAAATGATGTCACCTTCGTTAACCTTGTACTGCTTTCCGCCTGTTTCGATAATAGCAAACACGAAAAGCACCTCACTTTCAAATAAGACTCGCTAATACAGGTGCCCGTATGGGACTTTGAATACCTGTAAATTATGCGGCAACATATTATATCATACAATGTGATATAAGTCAATACAATTTTAACAAATTTTACAATATTTATTTATTGCATTTTACTCAAAACTCTCGGTTGCTTCTTTTTTTGTCAGATTACTAAATTTCTTTATTTGTAAAACCAAAAGAGTAACAGCGCCGAGTAAGAACGTTGCGAAACCTACTATCTGAGATATTCTGAAAGGGCCAACGTAAAGACTGTCCGTTCTTAATCCTTCTATAAACATACGTCCAAGTCCGTACCATGTAAAATACATTAATGCAATCTGACCGTTATATTTTTTCTTTTTATAGAATATATTGATAAGAATAAATCCGATAATATTCCAAACAGATTCATATATAAAGGTTGGATGCGCTCCTAACGTTCCCTCAAGCACCTGGAGGAAGCCTGTATCGTCAACCAATCCTTTTTTGCTGAAATCTGATGCAATAACCGGTGAGCACATACGCCAGGGAAGAGTGGTTGGACCTCCGAAGGCCTCAATGTTAAAAAAGTTACCCCATCTGCCGATTATCTGACCGAGCATAACGCCGGGTGTAACAGCGTCAGCCATTTTAAAAAAGCTGATCCTTTTGAATTTTGAAACGCAGAAAACGGCTATTGCACCTGCAATGATACCTCCGTATATCGCAAGTCCGCCTTCCCAAATGGCAATAGCTTCCATAAAAGTGTCATACCTATCGAGATTGGTAAGTACGTAATATAATCTTGCTCCCAGAATAGCCGATATAACGGTTATTATAGTATAATCCATTATATCTTCCGTTTTGATTCCTTCATAATTACCTCTGAATTGAGTATAAAGGTATCCTGCAATTATTCCAAGCGTGATAATTATACCGTACCATGCGATATCACGTCCAAAAATTGAAAAAGCAGTAGAGTTTAAAGAGAATTCTGAAATTCCCAATCCGGGAAAAGATAATGAACTCATTTTATTTATCCTCCTTCATCGGAAAGATTTCGTTAAACGTAAAATGCTCTTGCTTAAATATATCTCTGAAGACTTCGGATGTGTATTCGAGTGTGACTGTTTTGACTATGTCCGGAAGATCTAAAATATCTCCGCCTTCAAAAATATAGGAAAGAAAATTATTTGCAATATCGTCGGTGCTGTCAAAGCTTTTGACGATGTCAGCATAAACTGCATTTTTACACCTATCAAAGTCTTCGGCAGACAATCCGCTTGCTTTAATTGATTCTATATGCTCTTTAAATCTTTTATATACATCGGATGAGCGGTCGGATTCACCTGATATTATTGTAAATGAAAAATTCCTTGAGTGCTCAGACCAACAATCGAATGACGATGAGATAATTCCTTCCTCATAAAGCTCATTGTAAAAAGTGCTGCATCGGCTGAAGAGCATATCGGTAAGAATTGATATTGCTATGCTTTTCTTTATACGCAGAGCATCATCATCGCTTATATCATTATCCTTTATACCTATAGAAAAGAGAGGCTTTGATACGTCCATATTTCGACTGAAATAGCTTCTGTTAATTTCGGCAGGCTCAAACGGATATACCGTTTCAACTTCAAACTGAGCTGAAGGCTCAAGGCATTTATCGCAAATTGAAATGATTTTTTGAGTGTCAACGTTTCCGCTTATGCACAGTGTCATATTGTTGAGGTTATAAAAAGCTTGGTGACACTTGTATAACAGCTCGGGAGTTATGTGAGAAATGGATTCAACAGTGCCTGCTATATCTATTTTGACGGGATGATCTTTGTACATTGACCTGAATGTATCAAATAATAGTGCTCTATCGGGATTATCCTCTCCCATCCTTATTTCTTGGGAAATAATTCCTTGCTCTTTGTCAACCGTTTCCTTTGTAAAATATGGATGAGTTACCATATCGAGCAAAATTTCAAGAGATTCATAAAATGATCCGGTTGTCGAAAAAAGATATGCTGTTTTATCAAACGAAGTATATGCGTTTGCCTCAGCTCCGTATTTTGAGAATTTATAAAAGGAGTCTTCGCCGTCCTCATTCTCAAACATTTTATGTTCAAGAAAATGAGCAATACCCTCGGGAACGTTTATAAATTCAGAATCTGAAGAAAGTCTGAATCGGTTATTAAGTGATCCGTAACGTGTACCGATTATAGCGTATGATGAAGACAACTCCTTTGGGACAATATAAATATCAAGTCCGGACGTATGCTTTATATAATAATATTTTTCTCTCAGAAATTTATTTTCTTTAGTTATAATATTCATATTTTATATTACTCCTCGGATATGCCCTTTAAAAAATAAACTGTATCGAGTGTGATCTTTGACGCTACACGTGCAATCTTATCTTTTGTAACGGATGAAATGCTTTCGATAGCCTCCTCAGGTGAATCGTTTCTTCCGCAGAGCATACGTCTCAAATACCAAGATTCAATAAGTGACGCACTGTCATATATCTCCGTGTATGAATTCTTCAGGGATTTGACGGCTGAGTCAAATTCTTCGTCAGATATATTACCGCATGCGACCTCTTTTAACTGCTTGAGTATTTCATCCATAGTCTTTTGCTTGTTCTGAGTTTCTATACCGCAGGTGACTATCATTACTCCCTTTTGTGATTCAGGTATAGCATGGCAGTAATAGCAGAGGCTTAATTTTTCTCTTACGTTCATAAAAAGCTTGCTTGTTGGCGATGAACCGTATATTTTATTAAACATAGCAAAATCTATAAAATTTTCATCGCTCAAAAGGGTACCCGTTCTGAATCCCAGAGCAAGCTTACTTTGCTTAACAGGGAACGGCTCTTCAATCTCCTTTATATCGGAAACGCCTTTTATTATTTCGGTTTCAAGTGGACTGTTCAATGATCTCAATTTCTCGCTCAGATATGTCTGTACGAGCTTTTCTATTTTATCGGAACTTGCTGAGCCAATAAAATATATCTCGACTCTTGATTCAGTCAACACACGGTTATAATGAGAATACAGAGATTGAGCGCTGATCGCTTCTATATCCTGAATTTTTCCCAATGCAGATATACCGAAGCGCTCGTTTATGCACATTTCCTCTATGCATCTTTCGATTGCATATCTGGTTTTATTGTTGATTTTGGCGTTTATGGCGTCAATGAGATTTCTTTTTTCAGATTCAACGTAGTTTACGGAAAAAACTCCGTTTTCAGTGTAAGGTGTAGTCAAAACCTCGCCGAAAAGCGACATTGTTTCTTTTAAGATATCCAATCCGTCAAGAGCGTACGAGTTATCAAGAAATTCACATCCGAGACCAAACACCTGAACTTCACCACAGCGCTGATTTTTGTAAAAAATCCGTCCTCGGTAGAGTTCATCAAGCCTTTTGTTTATATCCATCATTTTGCTATGATTCCTAGATCCTCTTAGCAAAACATTGGGGATGAGGGCATTATACGGCGCAGTGTTTTTATCAAGAGGAACAAGAAAATTTACCGAAAAATAGTTTGTTTTGAATTTTGAAGTTTCGATAATATTGAGAGCAATATTATTTTTTAATATTTTTCTTTCAATTTTCATATTATTTCTCCTAATATGCATAAGTTTTTGTAAATATAAATTCTTTTAAATTTGTGTCGGTAACGTACGGTATGTTTTCGGGAATGGATATTTCGTAAATATCATAAAGTGAAGAGTTTGCGAAAATTATCTCACTTATATTGGATTTAACGTTTAAATAATTGATTTTGTTTTTGGCTATAGGACCGTGCATGCCGAAAATTATAACGTCAGCATCGCTTGTATCGATTATAAAATTATTATCAATACTGTCATATGCCGATGATCCGATGTATACCAAGGATGTGTAGTCGTTTGTTATTTTTGCATTGAGTATAGGATGAGTTGACCGTTTTATATAGCTTCGCTTGAATTCAATGTTTATCGAACCAAGGGTATATGAGTTGTCATAATACGATAATTCGATATTTTTTTCATGAGCTATATCTTCGATAGCTTTTGCAACGTGCCACTCATCTTCATTTTGAGGTGTTGGTATAACTATGGAATCTATGTAATAATTCTGAAGAAGCTTTGAGATAGACGTTGCATGTCTTTTGTGGTAATGTGTCAACATATAAACGTCAGCTTCCGTATCATAAAATAAATCCGAAAATGAGTTGAACATAAGTGTTTGCAGTCCGTACATTCCACTTGTCATATCACAAACTAAAGTCTGACTTTCGGATCTTACGATAAATCCCTCATTCTTTTGTTCCGAAAGAAAGACAACCCTGTCTTGAGTGTTTTCATATTCTGAATATACTGACCAGCATATTGTATATACGATCACACAGCAGGCAAACGGTATCAAAAGCCACAACGGATTTTTTATTTTAAACAGTAAAATAAGTAGTAAGATTCCAACAATAAACAGAATGAAGATATATTTAACAAAAGGATATTTAAGCGATATCATATCCGGCGCAATGCCGGCTGAAAAGCTTGAAAGGTTTATTACAGCGGAGCAGATAAAATTGAGAACAATTATCAGCACCGTGGATATAATTGGAACAATTGATAAAACGACAAATATTGCAGATATATAAAGCAAAAGTGTTGTCAAAGGAACAAATACAATATTTGCAATCGGAGATATTATCGACGTCTCACCAAAGAATATCCAGATGATCGGAAGTGTAAAAACCGTAGCTGACAGAGTAAGCGTAACAGCTGTAAGTACATACTTTATAGGCTTGAATATGATCTTGTGCTTAGCGTTTTTGCCAATCTTCTGAATTAATGCCATAGCAGGTGATCCGAGTAATATTATACCTGCTGTAGCTGAAAATGACATTAATAGCGAAGGATTAATTATTGCCGTTGGATTTATGATACATATTATAGTTACGGATAAAAGCAGGGAAGTGATGGGGTCCTTTTGCTTTCCGAAAAGATATGATGTGTAAAATAAAATCAGCATTAAGCCTGCTCTGATTGTAGAATACGAAAAACCGGTTATTCCAATAAAAAACAAAACAACAAAAAGCAGTATAAAGTATGAGAGCTTTTTGGGTAAGGTAACAAATTTTAATATGAGATAAACTCCGCCTGCAACAACCGTTAGGTGCAATCCACTTACAGAGAGAATGTGTGACAGACCAAGCTTTGAAAAATCCTTTTTGATATAAGGTGATACGTCATCTCTGTTGCCGAGAAGTATACCTGATATAAAAGATGCTGAGCTTTTATTAATGTTCGAAAACAATATTTTTCTTGCTTTCTGATTTATTTCGCTGAATAAACCGGTGATAGAAAATACATTACCAGTTTTTTCGTCGTAACAGCCTTCTGCGTTTTCTGCACAGATAAAGTAATCAATAGATTTATAATAACGCCTGAGCTTAAAGCCGTTAAGAGATTCCTGGGGCTGAGAAAACAAAACCTTTAAGGTGAATATATCATCTTTTTCAAGATCACTTGAATAATTCAGCGTAAGCTTGAGCTTGAAATCTTCTTTCCTACCGTTCACAGATGTGACCTTAATATCATAGGCATTATAATAGCTTTCGTTTGACGTTTTCTGTATTACAACGCCTTCAATATCACACGTTGTATCATAATACTCGGTTATGCTTTTATAATGAATATCAAAATATAAGAATGATATAATAAGAGCTATGCAAGAGGAAAGGATTGCTAATATAATAATAAATTTATCAGATCTTTTAATCCTTAAGTTAATGAAATGGGATAAAATTGCAAATAATACTGCGACTAATGTTAATATAAATAATGCTGTAAGTTTTATTATCCCTGATATAAAATATGATAAAGCAGACGTCAAAAGAAAAGACGAACATATAAGGCATAGAGGTCTGTTCTTGAAAATATACATAATGACACCTGAAAACGAATAAAATTGACAAAAAATAATCTTGCTGATATAATCGTAATATAAGGCTTATTAAGAAAGGGAAGAGCTATGAACGAAATTTTTAATAATATAATTACACGACGCAGTATACGTGCATTCTCGGATAAAAAGGTAGAAAGGGAACTGCTTGAGCAGATAATAGAGTGTGCTCGATATGCGCCGAGCGCAATGAATAACCAGGACAGGCAGTTTTACGTTATTCAGAATAAAGAGATTATCAAAGAGTTTGCTTGTATCATAGGCAACGAATTTGACAGACCTCAGTATAATTTTTATAATCCTGATGCTCTGATTCTTGTTGCTAACAAAAAAACAAATTCTAATGCTACGGAAGACTGTGCGTGCTCGCTTCAGAATATGTTTCTAGTTGCACATTCTCTCGGTATCGGAACGGTTTGGATAAATCAGTTTAAAGGGAATTGCGACAAGCCTGAATTCAGATCTGCTTTAAACAAAATAAATATGCCTGAAGATTATGCTGTATACGGAGTTTGTGCTTTAGGATATCCTGCGGATAGCGGTCGTGAGCCAATTAAAGAAAACTCAGTTTTTTGGATATTATAATTAAATAAATTGCAATCCGGAGTCCGATCGGCTCCGGATTGTTTTATATTTCCATTTTTAAGCTGCGCAAGAAAAGCGCCTGTACTGCTTCATTGGCATCAAGATCGTCATAAAGCATATCATATACTGCAGTGCAAATCGGAAGCTCAACGCCGTATTTATCAGCAAGCTTTTTGATGGCGGCAGCAGTATAATATCCTTCGGCAAGCTTTGTATAAGCTTCACCTTTTACGTATGACTCGCCGAACTGCCTGTTGTGGCTGAATTTAGAAAAAACAGTTGCTTCGTAATCGCCAAGATGACAAAGGCCGTAGGCAGATAATTCATTTCCGCCCATAGCTTTAATAAGACGTGAGATTTCTCTTGTGCCTCGTGACATAAGCGCACCCTTGAGGGCGGATAAATTAAGTGCGTCAAGAACACCTGAGGCTATACCTATAACGTTTTTTGCAGCTGCACCGATCTCGTTTCCTATCAAATCATTACCATAGTAAAAACGAATAAGATTGCTGGAGAAAACAGAAATAAGACGTTCTTTTACATCGCTTTCCTCCGAATCTATAACCATACAGTTAGGAACGCCTCTGACAAATTCCTGAACGTGACCGGGACCTATCCAAACTGCAACGTGACAAGAACTGTCTATGTATTCCTTTACGATCTGAGTAAGGCGATTTCCGCTTTCTATCTCTATACCTTTCATACAAAGAACGAAGGTTTTTCCGGATACTCCTATATCTGTGATCTGCTTCATTAACGATCTCAGATTTTGCGATCCGATAGATATAATAATTATTTCTGATTTAAGAGTCTCGTGTATATCAGACGTAAGTGTAACAGAGTCGGGAAGGGTGACCATTCCGTTTGATCGAGTAGCTTTTAGCTGTTGGTAATCAGGCGCAGATTCTAATCCGTAATGAGTTACCGTATTTCCAATGTGGTCGTTATACCATGCTAAAAAAGAACCCCATCTACCTGTTCCTATAACTGAAATATTCATAATGTATTTATTCGCTAAAATGCGAACTCCTTTCGATTTTTATATCTCCGAAGAAAACGGAGGGATGTAAATTTCCTGTGCGCTTGAAATATCCTGCATATAACCGGAGTATAACCCGATTTTTTTAGCATGATCTAAAACGGACTTATATTCAAACGTTGTGATTCTTCTGTTAATTTCGCTGTATTCGTCTGATATTGAGACGGGCGTATATTGACTCATAATACTGAGCAAAAACGAATCCTTTTCAAGATTATTTGCTATCCAATCAAGAATATCTAAGGAATCTTTCCTGCAACCCGGCAAAACGAGATGACGAATTATAACACCTCGCTTTAAAAGATCTCCTTCAAAAACAGGCGAGCCAGCCTGGCTGATCATATATTTCGTTGCACTCGAAGCGTACTCAAAATAATCCGATGCATTTGAATACCTTTTTGATAAAGCTGAGCTCATATATTTTATATCTGTTAAATATATGTCAACATAGCCTTCAAGGATTTTTAATGTATCAATAGATTCATATCCGCCACAGTTATAAACGATAGGAATATTTATATCTGATTTGACTAAATTAAGTGCGTTTATAATATTGTGAACAAACTGTGAAGGAGTGACGAAGTTTATATTCTCAGCGCCTTGTGCTTGTAGATTTAAAATTAGTTCAGCAAGACTTTCATCAGATATATCGCACCCGATATTATCACGACTGATCTGATAATTTTGACAGTAAACGCACCTTAGCGTGCATCCGCTGAAAAAAATCGTTCCGCTTCCGTTTTTTCCAGATATACAAGGCTCCTCGCCAAAATGAAGCGCATAGCGAGCTACACGAGCAGAATTTTTTGATCTGCAGAATCCAACAGAATTATTCCGATCAACCAAACATCTATGAGGACATAAATTACAATTAGAAAATGTTGACATCAATGATACCAATTAAATAAATTTAAATAAAAAATATAAATTAAAAATATTACTTAAATATTATATCACCGAGCAACCAATGCTGTCAAGGAATTTAAGAGCTTATACAGAATTAAAGAGAGACTAATTCCTAACGTTTTATATATAGTGTAACCTTAAGGTATATAAAACCGTTCCCTCAACTATACAAAATTTATATTTTGTACAATAAGATGCATCAAAGGATTGGCAGGGATGTTTCTTCCCCGTAATATATTTTTGAAAATATTTGAAAAATTCCTTTTATTTTACTGAAATATATGATATAATAATTTGAATAGTTATTTTATACTTTGCAAATTATTTTGATTCGTTTATTTTGGTGAGTTTTATAATGTTAAATATAATTAGTCTTTCGCTTGGCCCTATGCCTACAAACTGTTATATCGTTTATGATGAATCCTCAAAGGATGCTGTTATTTTTGATCCAGCATACGAGGCGGAAAAAATTATAAAAACGATTGAAGATTATTCTTTGAATATAAAATATATTTTTTTAACTCACGGCCATTTCGATCATATTATGGCACTTGAAGAAATTCGAGATTTGACCGGAGCTAAATTATTTGTAGGATTACAGGACAACGAGCTTATAACCGATCCTAGAAAGAGTTACGTGTATCAGTACGGAGGATCAGATGTTCCCTGCCGTACTGCCGAGGTTCTTATTTCGGGTGGAGAAAACATTCCTTTTGGTGAATATTTTATCACTGCTGTCCATACACCTGGACATACAGCCGGTTCTGTTTGCTATATAATTGAGGATAATATTTTCTCCGGTGATACCTTGTTTAAGGGTGCTACCGGCAGATATGACCTTTATAGCGGAAATCTTAAACAGCTCAGAGAGTCTATGAAATGGTTTGCTTCTCTCGAGGGTGACTACAAAATCCTTCCGGCTCACGGAGATTGCTCTACTCTTGATTTTGAAAAGAAGACAAATCCGTATTTAAATTGTTATTTATAATTATTATACTATATAAAAGGATGTACAATCAATGGATACTTTAAAATTAGCTGAACTTTTGTTTCCTTGCGTTACCAAAACTCCTGAGGATATTGAAGCAGAATTTCCTGCAAGAGAGCTTCCTGAGGGAGCGATAGTTTCAAGAATGGCTCCCAGCCCTACGGGATTCGTTCACCTTGGCAACTTGATTCAAGGAATAACCTCAGAGCGTCTTTCTCATCAGTCTGGAGGCGTTCATTTTCTTAGAGTTGAAGATACAGACGCTAAGCGTGAGGTTCTCGGAGCGGTTGAAATGCTTATAGATTCACTCAAACACTATAACGTACAGTTTGATGAAGGTGAATTTGAAAACGGTTCTGTCGGAAAATACGGGCCTTACAGACAGCGTCAGAGAAAAGATATATATCACGTATATGCTAAACAGCTTGTCATCGATGGTAAGGCTTACCCTTGCTTCTGTACTGAAGAAGAGCTTTCTGATATCCGTGCTAAACAGAAAGCGGAAAAAGCCAATTTTGGTTACTTCGGAAAATGGGCTATTTGGAGAGACCGTAGCATTGAAGAAATTGAAGAAAAGCTAAATGACGGTCAGCCCTGGGTTTTACGATTCCGTTCCACCGGATCTATAGAAAATAAAATTAAATTTACAGATCTTATAAAAGGAGATCTTGAACTCACCGAAAATGATATGGACCATATTCTGCTTAAGTCTGACGGAATTCCCACGTATCACTTTGCTCATGCGGTAGACGATCATCTTATGTACACAACGCACGTTGTAAGAGGTGATGAATGGCTTCCATCTCTTCCGTTCCATATTCAGTTGTTTAAATCCCTTGGATTCAAAATACCAAAATATCTGCATATTGGTCCGCTGATGAAGATGGACGGAGAATCCAAGAGAAAGCTTTCAAAGCGTAAAGACCCTGAGTTTGCGCTCTCTTATTACAAAGCTGAGGGCTTCCCTGTTGAGGCTGTGTACGAATACGTACTTACGGTACTGAATTCAAATTACGAGGATTGGAGACGTGCTAATCCTGATGCTCCTGCCGATTCATTCAAGTTCTCGTACAAGAAAATGAATCCTGCAGGCTCACTCTTTGATTATATGAAGCTTTGCGACGTATCAAAGAATGTAATATCAAAGATGACAGCCGAAACGGTTTATGATAAGGTTATTGAATGGGCATCTGAATTTGATGCAGACTTTGCTGAAAAGCTTTCGGGCGATAAGGATTTTGCTATAAAGATTCTTTCTATCGGAAGAGGCGGTAAAAAGCCCAGAAAAGATTATGCAATATGGTCTGAAACAAAGCAGTATATGAGCTTCTTCTACGATGATTATTTCAAGATGGAGGACGCTATTCCCGATAATTTTGATAAAGCCGACGTTAAATCTGCATTGACCGAATTCATTTGCGTATATGATGAGGCTGACAGTGCTGAAGAATGGTTTAATAAAGTAAAGATTATAGCTGAGAAAATTGGTTATGCACCCGAGGTTAAGCTTTATAAAAATGACCCGGATGCCTATAAAGGTCACGTTGGCGACGTTAGTATGTTTATAAGAATTGCTGTTACTGGCAAGCTTAATTCTCCCGACCTTTATGAAGTAATGCATATACTTGGAAAAGAAAAGTCACTTAGTAGAATCAAAAATATGATAAACACCCTTAATTGAAAAGAGGAAATAAAAATGTCAGAAGAAATTTCATCCAACTTTATACATGAAATAATAGATAAGGATCTTGCAGAAGGCGTTAATAATACCGTGCATACACGCTTTCCTCCCGAGCCTAACGGATATCTCCATATAGGAAGCGCAAAGGCGATATATATCAATAGCTCTACTGCAAAAAAATACGGCGGTTTGTTCAATCTTCGTTATGACGATACTAATCCTTCAAAGGAAGATACGGAATACGTAGATTCTATTTTGCAGGATCTTAAATGGCTTGGAGCTGAGCCTACCGGTGGTATTTTTTACGGTTCGGATTATTTTGATAAGTGCTATGAATTTGCTGTAAAGCTTATCAAAGACGGTAAGGCTTACGTGTGCGATCTTTCTGCAGACGAGATGCGTGAATACAGAGGAACTCTTACAGAGCCCGGAAAAAACAGTCCTTACAGAGACAGATCTGTTGAAGAAAACCTCGATCTTTTTGAGAGAATGAAAAACGGTGAGTTTGAAGACGGATCAAAGACTCTCAGAGCAAAGATTGATATGGCATCTCCTAATATAAATATGAGAGATCCGGCTATATACCGTATATTAAGAGCTCATCATCACCGCCAGGGTGATAAATGGTGTATTTATCCGCTCTACGATTATGCTCATCCGATACAGAACGCTCTTGAGGGCATCACTTATTCCTTATGCTCGCTTGAGTTTGAGAATCATAGACCTCTTTACGATTGGGTAATAGAAAATATAGGCGGATTCGATCCTCGTCCTCACCAGTATGAGTTTGCAAGACTTAACGTAACCTATACGGTTATGAGTAAGAGATACCTTCGCAAGCTTGTTGAAACAGGTATTGCTGACGGCTGGGATGACCCGAGAATGCCTACTATCTGCGGACTCAGAAGAAGAGGCTATACTCCTGATTCTATATTTGATTTTGTAAAGCGTGCGGGTATAGCAAAGGCTTACAGTATAGTTGATATTGAGCTGCTTGAGCATTGCATAAGAGAAGAGCTCAACCTAAAGGCACAAAGACGCATTGCTGTTCTTGATCCTATAAAGGTAGTTATTACCAATTATCCTGAGGATAAGGTTGAATATTTCGATCTTCCCAATAATCCCGGCGATCCCGAAGCAGGAACGAGAGCAGTTCCCTTCACTCGTGAGGTATATATCGAAAGCAGTGATTTTGCTGAAGTTCCTCCGCCTAAGTTTTTCAGAATGAAGCCAGAAGGCGAAGTAAGACTTATGGGAGCTTATATCGTTAAGTGTAACGAGATCATAAAGGATAACGAAGGCAATATAGTTGAGATACACTGTACTGCAGATCTTGAAACTGCAAACGGAAATCCTGCTGACGGCAGAAAGATAAAAGGAACTATACATTGGCTTTCCTGCTCCAATTGCTCGGATGCTGATATTATGCTTTACGATAAGTTGTTTACCATTCCCAATCTTAATGATATTCCCGAAGATAAGGACTACGACGATTTTCTTAATCACGATTCTGTTAAAAAGCTTTCGGGATGTAAGATAGAACAGTCATTGACTTCTGCTGAGGTGGGTGAAAAATTCCAGTTTGTTCGAAACGGATATTTCACCATTGATTCCAAAAATCCCGGCACGTTCAATAGAATAGTAACACTCAAGGATAGCTTTCCCAAGCAAAGTCAGTAATAAGGAGAACCTAAATGTCAAGCTATAAAATAAACACAAAATGCGTGCAGTCCGGCTACACTCCCAAAAACGGAGAGCCGAGAGTGCTTCCGATATACCAAAGCACAACGTTTAAGTACGAGTCAAGCGAGCAGATGGGTAATCTGTTTGATTTGAAGGAATCCGGATATTTTTATTCAAGATTGCAGAATCCTACCAATGATGCGGTTGCAGCAAAGATTGCAGATCTCGAAGGCGGAGTTGCCGCTATGCTTACTTCATCCGGACAGGCAGCAAACTTTTATGCTATGTTCAATATATGTGGCGCAGGAGATCACATTATAAGCTCAGCTGCAATTTACGGCGGAACGTATAATCTCATCTCAGTTACCATGAAAAAGCTTGGGATAGACGCAACCTTTGTTCGTCCCGATGCTTCTGAAGAAGAGATTGCGTCAAAGTTCAAGCCCAACACTAAGCTTGTTTTTGCAGAAACGCTTTCAAATCCTTCTCTTGACGTGCTTGATATTGAAAAATTTGCAAAAATAGCACACGATCACGGCGTTCCGCTTATAGTTGATAACACCTTCCCTACTCCCATTAATCTGCGTCCATTTGAATTCGGGGCAGATATCGTAACACATTCTACTACCAAATATATGGACGGACATGCATCCACCATAGGCGGCGTTATAGTAGATAGCGGAAAATTTGACTGGAATGCTAACGCAGATAAGTTCCCGGGACTTACACAGCCCGATGATTCTTATCACGGTCTTACCTATACCGAAAGCTTTAAAGAGCTTGCGTATATAACTAAAGCGACCGTACAGCTTATGAGAGACCTCGGATCTATCCAGTCTCCGCAGAATGCATTTTTAATCAATCTCGGACTTGAAACTCTCGCCTTAAGAGTTAAGAGACATTGTGAAAATGCCCAGGCTATAGCCGAATTTTTAAGCCGTGACAGCAGAATAACGTGGGTCAACTATCCCTTGCTTGAAGGAAATAAGTATTATGAGCTTGCCAAAAAGTATATGCCAAACGGAACGTCCGGAGTTATATCATTCGGTATTAAAGGCGGACGTGAGGCTGCTACCAAGTTTATGGACAGCTTAAAGCTTGCTGCCGTTGTTACACACGTGGCAGATGCAAGAACCTGCGTTTTGCATCCTGCAAGTACAACTCACCGTCAGCTTACAGATAAGCAGCTTGAGGAATGCGGTATAAGCCCCGATCTTGTAAGATTTTCTGTTGGCATAGAGGACGTTGAAGATATAATTGCAGATATTAAGCAAGCGCTTGATAATATATGAATTTATATAAAAAATCCGTAAGCTTTTATGCTTACGGATTTTTTGTTTGACTTAATTATTAATACATTCCGCCCATTCCGCCCATGCCGGCAGCAGCTGCGGGTGCGGGATTTTCTTCCTTCTTGTCTGCAACAACTGCTTCTGTTGTAAGAACTGTAGCAGCAATAGATGCAGCGTTCTGAAGTGCGCTTCTTGTAACCTTGGTAGGATCAACGATTCCAACCTTCATCATATCAACGTAGGTTTCTGTTGCAGCGTTGAAGCCATAACCTGCCTTACCCTTGGACATGATCTTGTCAACTATTACAGAACCTTCAAAGCCAGCGTTTTCAGCAATCTGACGCACGGGCTCTTCAAGTGCTCTGACAACAATTTTAACGCCTGTCTTTTCGTCACCGTCAACTGTATCAACAATTTCTTTTACCTTGTCTATAACGTTGAGGTATGCAACACCGCCTCCGGGGATGATTCCCTCTTCAACAGCAGCCTTTGTTGCGTTGAGCGCATCTTCAATGCGAAGCTTCTTTTCCTTCATTTCTGTTTCTGTAGCAGCACCAACCTTGATAACTGCAACACCGCCGGAAAGCTTTGCAAGTCTTTCCTGAAGCTTTTCTCTGTCAAAATCAGAGGTTGTTGTTTCGATGCCGGACTTGATCTGAGCTATTCTGCCCTTGATATCTGCAGGATTTCCTGCGCCGTCAACGATGATAGTGTTTTCTTTGTCTATCTTAACCTGTCTTGCTCTTCCAAGCTGTTCAACTGTTGCATCCTTGAGTTCAAGACCGATCTCGCTTGAAATTACTGTACCGCCTGTAAGAATTGCGATATCACGGAGCATTTCTTTTCTTCTGTCACCAAATCCGGGAGCCTTAACTGCAACGCATGTGAATGTTCCCTTGAGCTTGTTGAGGATAAGAGTTGTAAGAGCTTCGCCTTCAACGTCCTCAGCGATAATTACAAGCTTTCTTCCGGACTGAACGATCTGCTCAAGAACAGGAAGAATTTCCTGAATGTTGGAGATCTTCTTATCTGTAATAAGAATGAAGGCGTCATCGATAACAGCTTCCATCTTTTCTGTATCTGTTACCATATAGGGAGAGAGGTAACCTCTGTCAAACTGCATACCTTCAACAACTTCGCAGTATGTTTCAGCAGATTTGGATTCCTCAACTGTGATAACACCGTCGGAGGTAACCTTTTCCATAGCGTCTGCAATAAGTGTTCCGATAACCGGATCGTCTGCAGAAATGGTACCTACACGTGCGATATCAGCAGATCCGTTAACCTTCTTGGACATTCCTACAAGCTCTTCAACAGCCTTATCAACTGCCTTCTGGATACCCTTACGTATAACCATAGGATTAGCGCCTGCGGTAACATTCTTCATACCCTCGTGAATAAGGATCTGAGCGAGAAGAGTTGCAGTTGTTGTTCCGTCACCGGCTGCATCGTTTGTTTTTGTAGCAACTTCCTTGATGATCTGAGCACCCATATTTTCCATAGGATCGTCAAGCTCGATTTCCTTAGCAATGGATACACCGTCGTTTATTATTAGAGGAGAGCCGTATTTCTTATCAAGAACAACGTTTCTTCCCTTAGGACCAAGTGTAATCTTAACTGTATTTGCGAGCTTATCTATACCTGCAAGCAAAGCATTTCTTGCATCAGTACCGTAAAGTATTTCTTTTGCCATTTCTAATATATCTCCTTTAAAAATTTAATCAGTCAACGATAGCGAGGATATCACTCTGTCTTACGATGGTGTATTCAGTGTCATCGCACTTTACTTCTGTTCCTGAATACTTGCTTGTGATAACCTTATCACCGGGCTTAACTATCATAACAACGTCTTTACCGTCAACGTTTCCGCCGGGGCCGACTGCGATAACTTCAGCAATCTGGGGCTTTTCCTTAGCAGTACCTGCAAGGATAATTCCGCTCTTTGTAGTTTCTTCAGCTTCAACAGACTTTATAAGAACTCTGTCTGCAAGTGGTTTGATATTCATAAATCAATTCCTCCTGATTATTTATGTTAAAATGTTTTTTACTATGCTATTAGCACTCTGTTATAATGAGTGCTAAATACAGTATAATTCTACACAAGTTCTATTTAAAAATCAATAGATAATGTGTTTATTTACATTTATTTAACATTTAAAAAAGAAAATTACAATTTAGAATATTTTTACCAATTTTAAAGTAAATTATACTGATTATCCTTATCTTGAACGGAGGGTGCAACTTGAATATTTTAACATTGGCTAACAGTATGATTTTCGGTCCGTCGTTACCGTTATTTTTGCTGCTTTGCGGTCTCTTGTTCAGTATAAAATTGGGAAAAATCAATGTTATATTCAAGCCTCTTACCGTAATAAAATCATTGTTTGGATATGAAAGAAGCGACAAAGGAATATCACCGTTTAAAGCCGTTACTCTTGCTCTTGCGGGAACTCTTGGCGTTGGAAATATAGCCGGAGTTGCTACAGCAGTTACAGCCGGTGGGCCGGGTGCGGTGTTTTGGATGATTGTGTCTGCTTTTATATCCCTTATAATAAAGTACAGCGAGATAGTTCTTGCAATGCTTTTTAAAGAAAAAAAGAACTGTATAAGCTATGGCGGCGCAATATACTACATAAAAAAAGGGATTGGCTCAAAGGTCCTCTCTGTGATATTTGCAATTATATGTATTTTTGCTTCATTTTCCTTAGGAAATATAGTTCAGGTGAAATCTGCTGCTGATGCGGTGTCAAACTGTTTTGCACTTGATAATATATTATGCGGAGCTATTTTGTGTATTCTTACCTTTGTTGTTATAAGCGGAGGAGTCAAAAGCATTTCCGACGTAACGGTAAGGCTTATTCCCTTCCTTTCTGTAACATATCTGGCAATATCACTGTATATTATATTTACTAATTTCTCCGATGTTGCTTTGGTATTAAAAAATATAGTATACGATGCCTTTGATATGAAGTCTGTATCAGGCGGATTTATTGGATTTTTAACTATGAAATCAATCAGATTTGGTGTTTCAAGAGGGATATTTTCAAATGAGGCAGGATGCGGAACAGCACCGTTTGCTCACGCATCAGCTGAAAATAAATCACCGGTTGAGCAAGGTTTTTGGGGAATTTTCGAAGTTTTTGTTGACACTATACTTCTCTGCTCTGTTACGGCAATAGTTATACTTTTACCCTACAATGAGATATGTACTTACGACGGAATGTTACTTGCAATAAAAGCATATGAATATTACCTTGGTGATTTTGCATCGTATTTTATGGCTGTTTCTGTATTTCTGTTTGCTTTTGCATCAATTATTTGCTGGTCTCATTACGCATCTGAGTGCATTAAGTTTATTTCAGATAAAAAAATACTTTTGAAGATTTATAATATAGTCTATAGTCTGACTGCAATATACGGTTCGGTAGCGTCTTCTGCGTTGATATGGGAGCTTGCTGATCTTTCTGTATCTCTTATGACTTTTATCAATATGTTTGCGGTTTTACTTCTTTTTGATAAAGTAAAACAATCAACAGACGAATATTTCAAAAACAAAAAACCGAACTGATTTCAGTTCGGTTTTTATGGTGACCCGTAGGGGAATCGAACCCCTGTTTTCGCCGTGAGAGGGCGACGTCTTAGCCTCTTGACCAACAGGCCTTATGCTCCGTCTCTGACGAAGCAATGGTATTATAACATATAATTTCTGTTTTTGCAATAACTATTAAAACTTTTTTTATGAATTTTTTATGAATTCATTCTGTTGCGGATTCCCCGTTAAGATACTCAATATATTCTTCGAGGCACATTCCAAGGTCGTACATTTCTGTTGCTGCTTCTCTTCCTACGAATCTGAAGTGCCACGGTTCATAGGATATTTTTGTTATATCCTGCTTATCCTCCGGAAATCTTAGAATGAATCCGTATTTATATGAGTTTTCAGCAAGCCATTTTGCTTCTTCCTTTTCAGCAAAACTGACATCAGCTGTCGGAAGATTATGCATATCGATACAAAGTCCGGATTGATGCTCACTTGTTCCGGGGATTGCAACTATCTTTGCTGCCTCTTCCCTTGCCGCATCACCAAGATATGAATACTCGTTAACTTTATTGTTAAACAGATAATTTTGCGTTGCGTAATCTCTGTATGCGCTTGTAACGCTGAAATCATATCCAAGCTCGCGGGCATCTATAAATAAGGCTTCAAGTGCCTTAGCGGCGTATTCACGCAGCTTTACCGGAGCACGGTCCTTTCGCGTGTCTATAACGTCAATGAGATCTGTAGGAGCATAATCCTTATCAAGATAATTTTCGTAATTTATCAGAATCAGATATTCCTCGGGATCTTCAGGAGCTATATACTGCAAATATTCCGAAAGATCGGTTGCGTATTCATAATTACTTTCTTCAATCTCCGTAGTTTCTGATTCACTCTCGGACTCTTGCTCTGTTTGTTCATCTGTTTCATTGTTTAAATCAGATTCGTTTTCGGTATTATCAGATTCGGTTGAATTTGCATTAGATTCGACGTCCTGTACCGGAAGATCAACCTCTTGATCAGAAACGTTATTATCGTTCGGATCATCAGCAGAACACTTCCAAACGATAAGACAGATACCGAGCAAGATTATGGCAAGGAATAGATAGAATCCGGAAATAATAGCGTACTTTATTGCTAACTTTTTTCTTCTGTATTTGATATATCTCGGATCACTTTTATACTGTTCCGGTCTGATATTTCTTTGCGGAGCGGAATTTGGAGGCCGACGATGATTATTTGGTGTAGGCTGTTGATTGTTCATTAATTAACCTCTTTGGAATGTTATTCAGTGGGCTGTTCACCTAAGTCTGTATCACCGCTGTCCGGCGGCGTTTCGTCGTCTTTGGGAGGCTTAGGATACCTGACTAAGCGTTTGATTTTATCATCAAGCGAATCATAGTCAATACTGTCGCTTTTCTCGGTGGCTCTCACTGTAAAAGACAAATCCTGATATACCGTGCTTAGTATATCTTCAGTGCTTGAGAGCGTTTCAATTCTCTTTATTGATATGGTGCGGTCTTGCTCGTCTACCGAGACATTTACGCCGTTTATATAGTTTTTAACAAAGCTTATCGGTACGTAAACGTAATCTCCGTCTGCAAAAACAGGTGCATCCAAGCTTAATAGCTCACCGTTGATCATCACGGTATTCGTTCCGATTTTCAGATAAGAATTATCCTTCGTCTGATTTGAAAACATAAATCTTACTGTATCACTGTTCCCTGTAATGACCATATCAAAATACTCTGCAAGAGCAGTAAAGTTTATATAATAGGTATTGTTTCTGAAAACGTTTTCATAAGAAACGGTGCGTACGGATTTATCTTGCGTTTGGTCATCTCCGATGTAGTAATAGTAATCCGATCTGTCAACTGTAGGATGAATATATAACGAAATATAAAATGTAGCAGCGGAAACTGAAAATAATACCGCAAATACAAAACAAAAGATTATAAATCTGGACATAAAAAGCCGAAAGGAATTATGTCTTTTGTTTTTAATATAAAAACGGTACTCCTCTGATCTTCTTTTTTGAACCTCAAATTTTCTTGAATCGATCCGTTTGTTTGTAACGGTTTGCTTTCTGCGGTTAGGTGTCTGATTTACAAGCTTTTGGTTGAGCTGAGCAGAGCTGATCTGCTTTTTTGTCATTTTTTGTCTTGGAGGAGAGGGACGCTGTACGGTGTTATTTATTGTATGAGTCTGAACTGTTCGATTATTTACTGAACGAGTAGTCTTATTCTGTGTATTTACTGCTTTGTATCTTTTTGGGGACTGTCTGTTATTGTACATTGCATTCTCCTCCTTTCATCATTTATAACGTAAGATATTGTTTCTTAATATTATATCATAGGTAATTATTGTTTGCAATATTATTTTGATTTGTAATCATTTTTTATTTTATTGTTTTTTAAAAAACAATATTGATTTATAGCACAAAAAGTGTTATAATCTCAATATAATGATTTAAAATGCTAAAGAATATCATGTGTTACATAAACGAAAGGATATAATTATGGAAAAGAAAGACATTCAATGGGAAAATCTTGGTTTTGCATACGTGCAGACCGATATGAGATACGTTGCTAACTATAAGGACGGCGCATGGGATAACGGAACGTTAACCTCTGATTCCAACGTTGTGCTTAACGAAAGCGCCTGCGTTCTTCAGTATGCGCAGACTGTTTTCGAGGGACTTAAGGCATATACTACCGAGGACGGACATATTGTTACATTCCGCCCTGATCTTAACGCACAGCGTATGCACGATTCAGCGGTAAGACTTCGTATGCCCCCTCTTCCCGTAGAGCAGTTTATTGATGCGGTAAGACAGGTTGTTGCGGCCAATGAAGCTTTTGTTCCCCCTTACGGCTCCGGTGCATCGCTTTATCTCAGACCATTTATGTTTGGAAGCAATCCCGTTATAGGCGTTAAGCCGGCTTCAGAATATCAATTCAGAATATTCTGTACACCTGTTGGACCATATTTCAAGGGTGGTGTTCGTCCGCTTACACTCCGCATAAGTGATTATGACCGTGCGGCCCCCAGAGGAACCGGTCATATAAAGGCAGGTCTTAACTATGCTATGAGCCTTTATGCTATCGTTGATGCTCATGAAAAGGGATTTGATGAAAACGTATATCTCGATGCTGCTACACACACAAAGATTGAGGAAACGGGCGGCGCTAATATACTTTTCGTAACGAAGGACAATAAGGTTGTTACACCTAAATCCGACAGCATTCTTCCCTCTATCACACGCAGATCTCTTGTCCAGGTTGCAAAGGATTATCTTGGTCTTGAAGCGGAAGAAAGAGAGATCAAAGTTTCGGAGCTTGCTGATTTTGCAGAGTGCGGACTTTGCGGAACAGCGGCAGTAATTTCCCCCGTTGGAAAAATTGTTGATCACGGCAAGGAAATTTGCTTCCCCAGCGGTATGAGCGAAATGGGACCGATTACCAAGAAGCTTTACGAAACACTTACGGGAATTCAGATGGGCAGAATACCTGCACCTGAAGGATGGATAAACGTTATTAAATAAATATCAGCAAACGGACAGTTCCCTGTCCGTTTTTGATTAACTGTTATGAGATGAGGTTCTGTTTTGATTACTCGTAAATTATTTGATGAAGATGCATATATGACTGAGTTTGAGGCAAACGTCATATCTTGCGATAAAATAAATGATGGCTATTCGGTAATACTTGACCAAACGGCATTTTTTCCCCAGGAAGGCGGACAGTACTGTGATACCGGAATATTATCCGATTCTGTCGTATCGGATGTACAGATAAAGGACGGTATTATTTATCATATTGTTGATAAACCACTTGTTGGACAGGTTTTCGGTAAGATAGATTGGGATAAGCGCTTCAGACGAATGCAAAACCATACCGGAGAGCACATCGTTTCCGGTCTTATTTACAGAGAATATGGCCTTAATAACGTTGGCTTTCATTTAAACGATTCAGAGGTAACGATAGATATTGACGGTATTCTTTCGCAAAATCAGCTTGATAGGATAGAGAATCTTGCCAACGTTGCAGTTTTTGAGAACGTAAAGGTTACTGCATCCTATCCTGAGCCCGAGCAGTTAAAATTATTGACCTATAGAAGTAAGCTTGATCTTGAGGAGAACGTTCGTATCGTTGATGTAAACGGATATGACGTTTGTGCTTGCTGTGCTCCCCACGTGTCGTCAAGTGGACAGATTGGATTGATAAAGATTCTTGAGGCAGTTAATTATAAGGGCGGAATGCGTATAAGAGTTAAATGCGGTTTTTATGCTCTTGAGGATTATAAGGAAAAGTTTAACAGCATCTACCGTATTGCCTGTGAGCTTTCTGTAAAGCAGTCTGACGTTTGCTCTGCAATCGAACGTCTGTCTTCTGAAAAGGAAGAGCTTAAGCAGAATGTATCTGCATTGAATAAAAAGATTATTGCGCTCAGACTTGCATCACTCAAAGAAACCGATGGCAACATTTGTATATTTGATGACGGAAATAACATAAATGCTTTAAGAAACCTTGTAAATGAAGCGCTTCCATTGTGTAAAGGCATATGTGCGGTATTTTGCGGTAACGATAAAAGCGGATATTCGTATATCATGGGCAGTAATAATATCGATCTGTCTGCAAAGGCCAAGGAGATAAATGCTACGCTTAACGGTAGAGGTGGCGGCTCTTCTTCTATGATTCAAGGCTCTCTTAAATCAACGGAAAAAGAAATAAAAGAATATTTCAATATTATCGAGGATTAAAATGAGTAAAATAGTTTGGAGAGGCGGAGCACTTCTTGCACCCGTTCCACCGGTTATGGTTTCGTGCGGAACGATGGAAAAAGCAAATATAATAACTATAGCGTGGAGCGGTATACTTAATACAATTCCGCCTAAAACATATATATCGGTAAGACCCAACAGATTTTCTTATGACATAATCAAGGAAACAAGAGAGTTTGCTATAAATCTTACGAGTGCAAAGGATATAAAATCAGCAGATTTTTGCGGAATGTATACAGGAAAAAAGGTTGATAAATTCAAAAGATGTAATTTTGATAAGCAGGAGGCATCACAGATAAGCTGTCCGATTATAGCTCAGGCACCAATATCTCTTGAATGCAAGGTTACGGATATTGTACCGATGGGATCGCACGATATGTTTATTGCCGATATCGTTGCAGTAAACGTAGATGAAGACTTGTTAGACAAAAATGGTAAACTTTGTATTGAAAAAGCTAATTTGGCTGCATTTGCTCACGGTGAATATTTTGAGTTGGGAAAAAAGATAGGCAGCTTTGGTTTTTCTGCAGTCAAAAAGAAAAACAACTCACACAGGAGAAGGACGAAATGAAGAACTGTATAGTAACGGGTGGAGCAAACGGTATAGGCAGATGCATAACGCAGAGGCTTATTGAAAAAGGATATTTCGTATGCGTAATTGATATAGACGGTGAGAGCGGAAAAAGGCTTTCGGAAGAATATTCTGAGTCACAGCTGTTTTTCTTTCAGGGAGATATAGCTGATAAAGCTACGCTTGAGATATTTGCAAAAGAATGTCTGTCAAGAGTGGACAAAATAGACATTGTTGTAAATAACGCCTGTATCGGACTCGGCGGACTTATGGACGCTTCATATGAAGACTTCTGTAGGGTGTTTAAAATCGGCACAGCGGCTCCGTTTTATCTTACTAAGCTGTTTATGGAGCATTTCTCTTCCTGCGCCTCAGTTATAAATATTTCGTCTACAAGGGCGTTTATGTCACAGTATAATACCGAATGCTATACTGCCGCAAAAGGTGGTATATCGGCTCTTACACGTGCAATGAGTATTACTCTTGCCGGAAAGGCAAGAGTAAATTCTATAAGTCCCGGATGGATAGATACGGGCGCATATCAAAAGGACGATAGTTATCAGCCTCAATATGAAAAAGAAGATATTACACAGCATCCAAGCAGAAGAATAGGAAATCCCGACGATATTGCCAATGCGGTGCTTTTCCTCTGTGATGAAAGAAATTCTTTTATAAACGGAGAGGATATTACAGTGGACGGCGGAATGACCAAGCAGATGATTTATCATAATGATTTCGGATGGAAATTAAACTGAATATAACCTATAGAATGAAAGCATCGGTTGATTCCGGTGCTTTTTTCTATGAAAATACTTTTTGCCGTATCATATTAAAGGAAGAAGTAAATAATAATCGCAGTAAACGTATGGAGGCGTGTGATGTTTCGTCTTAAAGGAATTAGAATACCTCAAAATAAAAATACAGCTTTATCCGTTCCTCAAAAAATACCATGCCCATCAGTCGTGACAATTCCGCTTTCAATGCATATAGGAAAAAGCGCCACTCCGGTTGTTTCTGTCGGGGATTATGTTAAGGTGGGTCAGCTGATAGCCGATACAGATACAGATATAAGCTCAAAGATACATTCTTCGGTATCAGGAACGGTTAAAAGGCTTGAGGATATTATTCTTTCAAATGAAATGAAAACTCAGGCGTTTATTATCGAATCGGATGGTAATATGACGTTGTCGGAAGAAATATCACAGCCAACAGTAAACGATTACCGTTCTTTTATAGAAGCAGTTAAAAACAGCGGAGTTGTCGGTCTTGGGGGCGCAGGATTTCCTACCCACGTCAAGCTTGATATAAAAGAGAAAGGCAATCTCAAAACAGTAATAATAAACGGTGCTGAATGTGAACCTTACATTACATCCGATACAAGGACAATGATAGATAAGAGCGACCTTATTGAAGAGGGATGTATTTTGCTAAATAAATATCTTAATGCAAACGATATAGTTATTGCCATAGAAGACAGTAATGTCGAGTGCATAAAAAGAATGAATGATATTAGCAGAAAATTGAAGTATGTAAGTACTAAAAAGCTTCACTCGGTATATCCTCAGGGCGCTGAAAAGGTGCTCATATATAACGTTTGCGGAATAGAAGTGCCTAAAGGAAAGCTTCCTATTCATTCGGGTGTCTTGGTTATCAACGTTACAACTCTTGCAACAATTGCCCAATATGTTAAAACAGGTATACCGCTTATCGAAAAATGCATAACGGTAGACGGTTCGGCTGTAAAAAAGCCTCGGAACCTAATAGTTCCTATAGGAACCAGCATTAAATATATACTCGAAGAGTGTGTCGAATTGAAAAGTCAACCGTATAAAATTTTGTACGGTGGACCTATGATGGGCATATCCGTTTACAGCTCGGAGCTACCGATATTAAAAAACACGAATGCAATTATTGCTCTTGATGAAAAAGAATCGCAAGTACCCGAGGAAACTGCATGCATAAGATGCGGAAGATGTATCAGGCAGTGCCCTTTTGGTTTGGATCCACCTGCTTTTGCAACAGCCTGCGCACTTCAGAATTTTGATGAGCTTGAAGCTTTGGCTGTTAATCTTTGCATGGAATGCGGAAGTTGTGCATATGTTTGCCCTGCAAAGAAAAAGCTTGTTCAAAAGCATAAAATGGCAAAGGATTTGCTCAACAAATATAAAAAACAGAAAAATAAAGGCGGATAAACTTTTAAATGAACAAAATGGTCGTTTCTGTATCACCGCATATAAACTCAGACGCAACTACGGCAAAAATAATGCTTGACGTGATTATTGCTCTTATACCTGCTTCCGTTGCTTCTGTTATTTTATTCGGACTTAAAAGCCTGTATATTATTTTGGCGTGTATCGTGTCGGCAGTACTCTCTGAATATATTTTCAATCGGATATGTAAAAGAAAAAATACGATAGGCGATCTTTCTGCAATTGTGACTGCGCTCCTTTTAGCCTTGAATCTTCCTGCTTCAGTTCCGCTGTGGCAGGTGGTTTTTGGTGCGTTTGTTGCTATTATTGCAGTAAAGTGCCTGTTTGGGGGCATCGGACAGAATTTTGCAAATCCTGCAATTACAGCAAGAATAATAATGCTGATATCGTTTAGCTCAACGGGTGTTATAGTTATTCCCGACATAGTTGACACGGTATCAAGCTCAACTCCGCTAAGCATTTTTTCATCAGGTGAGGGTACTCTTCCCTCTCTTGCCGATATGTTTTTCGGATTAAGAGGCGGTGCTATAGGAGAAACGTGCATTCTTGCGCTTCTGATCGGCGGTATATACCTTATCTTCAGAGGCGTTATATCATGGCATACGCCTGTATTTTATATTGGAACTGTATTTATTCTGAGTATAATTATAGGATATTTTACCGGTATGGATAGTACATATCCGGTATATCAGATAATGTCAGGCGGTTTGTTTATCGGTGCTATATATATGGCTACCGATTATTCAACTACCCCGTTTACTCCTATGGGCAAAATAGTATTCGGAATAGGGTGCGGTATTATAACTATGATTATAAGGGTATGGGGAAGCTATCCGGAAGGTGTATCGTTCGCAATACTGTTTATGAATATACTGACACCGTTTATAAACAAATTTACACGCAGAAGGATTTTTGGAGTAGTAAAATGAATGAAACGATAAAAAGTATTATTGTTCTGACCGTGATATGTCTCGTTGTATCTGTTTCTGTTTCTTTTGTAAACTATATTACTTCTCCAATAATAGAGAATGCAAATATGTCTGAATCACAAGCGGCACTTTACCGGGTAATGCATGATGCAAGTGGATTTGAAGAGATGTCTTATACGGGACTTTCCGAAACAATTACTGCTGTATATAAAGAACAAAGCGGTATAGGATATGTATTTCAAATGGAAACCACCGGATTTAATCCCGGGCTTAAGATAATATGCGGTATCGATAACGATGGACTTATAACGGGGTGCGTTACAGTTGAAAACAATGAAAGCCCGGGATACGGACAAAAAGCGTCTGAGGAGTGGTATACAGAGCAGTATAAAGGAATTAACATAGACAGCATAAAGTCAGTCGATGCAATTTCAGGTGCAACAGCAACCTCCAATGCGTACAAGCTTGCTGTTTATGATGCATTGGAGGCCTTTTCAATCTTAACGGAGGCAGATTAAATAATGAAAAAAACATCCATTTTTTTAAAAGGACTGTTGTTTGAAAATCCTGTTTTTGTATTGATTTTAGGGACCTGCCCTACTCTCGCTGTTACACAAAATCTTGTAAGCGCAATAGGAATGGGAATATCAGCAACAATAGTTCTTGTATGCTCAAATATTACAATATCGCTTTTGAGGAATATTATACCCGACAGAGTCAGAATTCCTTCGTATATTGTGATTATAGCCGCATTTGTAACGATAGTTCAACTTTTTTTACATGCATATCTGCCACAGATATACGATATGCTTGGGGTTTATCTTGCCCTTATAATAGTTAATTGTATAATTTTGGGAAGAGCTGAGCTTTTTGCAAGAAAGAACACAGTTTTTGACTCTGCTGTTGACGGAATAGGAATGGGAGCAGGCTTTACCTTTGCCTTAATCTCAATGGCGTTAATCAGAGAAATATTGGGGTCTGCAACAGTGTTCGGATATGATATATCATTTTTAAATGACTATAAAATTACAGCATTTACTGCAGCACCGGGCGGATTTTTTGTGTTTGGTCTGCTTATAGCACTTGTTAATAAGATTACAAAACAAAAGGCGGAAGCCGTAGGTTGCAAAGGCTGTCCGTCAGCAGATTCCTGCGTAAATAGGTCGGAAGAGGGATGTATTTCATGACAAAAAACTTGATTGCAATACTTATGACCAATGTTTTAGTAGATAATTATGTATTAAGCCGTTTTCTTGGAATATGTCCTTTTTTAGGTGTTTCAAAAAAGTTAGATCAAGCAAACGGAATGGGGCTTTCGGTTATATTCGTTATGCTTATGGCTTCTGTTGTAACGTGGCCTATACAAAATTATCTGCTCTCACCGTATGGGCTTGATTACCTGAGAACGATAATATTTATTTTGGTAATTGCATCGCTTGTTCAGCTGGTGGAAATGGTTTTAAAAAAATATTTTCCGTCTATTCAGAATTCACTGGGTGTATATTTACCTCTGATAACCACAAACTGTGCCGTTCTCGGTGTAACAATAAACAATATTACCGATGGATACAACTATATTGAATCGATAGTAAGCTCTCTTGGATGCGGTCTTGGCTTTCTGTTAGCACTTGTGCTTTTCTCCGGAGTCAGATCAAGACTTGAATGCTGTGATGCTCCCGAATGCTTCAAGGGATTACCTATAACGCTTATATCCGCTTCATTTGTTTCACTTGCATTTATCGGATTTGCAGGCGTTGCCGATTCAATGTTTTCATAAAACTCGGAGGAATAATGATAAGCGATATAGTTTTACCTGTTTTTATAATTGTTCCAATAGGCATTTTGGCAGCGCTGATGTTAACTCTTGCATATAAATATATGCATGTAAAAACCGATGAAAGAATATCGGATATAAGAAGCGTACTTCCCGGGGCGAACTGCGGAGCATGCGGATACAGGGGGTGCGACGATTATGCTGAGGCTTTGATAAACGGAGATGACGTAAAGTCGAATCTATGTATCCCCGGATCGTCCGAGGTTACAAAAAAGATTTCGGATATTCTTGGCAGAGAAAGTGAAGAAACAACGGACAGAAAAGCTTTTATTTGCTGCAACGGAAGCTGTCAGCATACGGGTAGGAAATACGATTACCAAGGTGTTCAGACATGCGCTGCAGCTAAAATGCTGTTCGAGGGTAATTGGGATTGCATATATGGTTGTCTTGGCTTCGGAGACTGTGCTGCGTCGTGTCCGTTCAACGCAATAGACGTCTCAGACGGTCTTGCAAGAGTTGATTTGAAAAAATGTGTAGGATGTGGTATATGCGTCGGAAAATGTCCTAATAATATTATTAAGATCGTTTTAAGAAATCAGGTTGCAGTCATAAAATGCTCAAGTCACGATAGCGGTAAAACGACAAGGCAGATATGTGACGTAGGCTGTATTGCATGTAAAAAATGTGAGAAGGCTTGTGATTATGACGCAGTAAAGGTTAAAGATAATCTTGCGGAAATCGATTACGATAAGTGCACGGGATGCGGTGAATGTGTGGATGTATGTCCGTGTGACGTAATACATTCATATACGGAATTCAATAATCAATAAAAGCTTGATTTCATGCGAAATCAAGCTTTTATTGATTTATATAGCTTTGGAACTTATCTGAAAAAAGCATATTATTTTCCGTGGTTATCCACATAGCTTCGGTGTTTTCTATTGAGCTTAAAAGTGAAAGTCCGTCTTCATATGACATATTGAAAAGTGCGGTTGATAATGCATCGGCAATTCCCGAATCATATGAGATTACAGAAACCGAAGAGTATAAATCGGAAGGCATAAGTGTTTTCGGGTGAATTATATGCGAATATTTTTTTTCGTCAACCGTATAGTACCGATGATAATCTCCGCTTGTAACGAGCGCACAGTCACATAGACCAACGGTTGCAACGTATCTGTTATCGTCTGAAAGGTTGGGATTTTGAATTCCTGCTACCCAGGGAGTATTATCAGCTTTGTCCCCTATTGCACGAATGTTTCCGCCTACGTTTATTGTATAATTGTCAATGCCTGCTCTTTCAAGCATTACTGCAATTCTTTCGGTTGCATATCCTTTGGCAATAGCTCCAACGTCAAGAGTCATTTCAGAGTCGGATAAAAAGACTGTAGAGGCATCTTTATCAATTACAACGCAATCTATATTGCAATGCGAAGATGCCTCCTCAAGAGACGCTATTGACGGTATAGAAGCACTTGCAGACCCTTTATTTGCTTCATCTCTGAATTTATGCCATAGACTTGTAACACTGCCCATGGCAATATTAACGTATCCGTTTGTTTTGCTGTGCATTTCCCTTGAAAATTCCAGAAGGTCAATTATTTTGCCGTCCACTTTTATGGGCGCTTCTCCTGCGTTTTTGTTTACCGTACAAAGATTGTTTATACCGTCATATTCATTGTAAATATCGTATAATTTATGGTATTCATTTAATTCATTCAATATTAATTTGCAGTTTTCATCGAAGCTTTTTTCGGATATATCATAACCTACAACAGTCGTAACGGTGTCAAAATAATTAAAAAATGTTTTAATAAACCTTTCCTTTGTCGCTTGAGAACACGATACAACTGTTAAAAGAATTATTAAAACAATAAAAACTGCGATTTTGTACAATAGTTTTTTATTTTGCATTATCTATTGCTTTTGATACTATCTCCTTAAAGTCGTCGATACCTATGGTACATCCTGCGTACAGTATTTCATCGGATGCAACGTTGTGCCCGTCTTTTTCTTCTGTCATTATGCTGTTTATATCTACAGAGGTTTTTCCGACTGTGTAATCGCAAAAGCTTCTCGCTTGCTCATACCATTCTTTGCCTATAGAAGAATACTCTTTAAGTCCGTAGTCTTCGCCAAGCTCTCGTTTGGTTTTGACCGTACCGTTATCATTTGATATTATTTCTCCGCTCTGATCAAAATTTACAGAAGGCTGAATTAAGTCTATAACAGAAGCAATTGTTTTTCCGTCGTTATCGGTTATCACTGCGCCGAAATCGGTGTATATTGAGGCCTTTCCGTCTGTTACGGCGGTAGCGTCTGATGAGCTTGAATCGAGATATGAGGTCATCGAGAGACCGATTTTAATTTCATCGGTATCGGAATATCCGAATGAATATGACTGTGTATCCTCGCATGCTTTTTCGACAGCGTTTATAAAATTACCTATACTTATAGTACATCCCGCATATAAGACCTCGTCCGAAGCATATCTGTTCCCTTCCTGATCGGTGTTGACCGAAATAGCGCTAACCTCCTTTGCAGTCATTCCAACAATATAGTCTTCAAAAAAATCAACCTGCTCATACCACTCTTTGTCAATTGTTGACGCACTCTTCATATTATAATTATCGCCAAGCTCACGCTTGCTCAGAAAAGAAGTTTCTTCATTGTTTTGAGGTAATTTACCGTCGGTGATGTTCAGATTGTTTTCCGTGCTGTCAATTCTGCATTTTTGTATCTTTCCGTCGCTGTCAAGCATAACAGCTGCAGCTGTGTGATATATGCTTGCTTTTCCTGTGTGTGAGCTGCTTTTATCGGATATTACTCCAAGACCAAGCTTGCCTGTACTGTTGGTTGTATCACTGTTTAAGCTTTCATCGCCTTCAGTTCCAATGTCAGACATGCTCTGATCTTGATTGTTTTCTTCTCCTGAAGCATTGTTGTTACCACAAGATAAGGTTAAAATCATTGATAATGTAATTACTAACGTCAGTATGATTTTTTTCATAAAAATAATCCTTTCGGCTTTTGAATTTTAAAGCACAGAGCTTTCATATACATCATTTGCATTTTGAGTTATTTTTATTAAAAAAAATACAACTTAGTTAAAAATAATACCGCTATATAAAATTTGACAAATAATTTATATTATTATATAATTGTAATGAATATCATATAGTCTTAAGTTCCCCCATAAAAAATATGAAAGGATTATTTTAGGCTAATGAAGGTTATAAAAAAGAGATTTGATATGAAGAAGACCCCCAACAGACAGGGGCAGTTTATTAAATGTGTTGCATGGCTTATAAGTAAATTTTTCGTTATATGGCACAGAACGAAAATATATAAGATCGATGTTGAAGACCTGAAGCCACCGTATATTATGCTTTGTAATCACAATTCCTTTTATGATTTTATGGTAATGGAAGTTGCACTTTTCCCACACAGAGCTAATTTTATTGTTGCCGTTGACGCATTCACTCATATGGAATGGCTTATGAGAAGGGTAGGATGTGTTCCGAAGCGTAAATTTACCAATAGCGATATAACAAACGTTAAGCACATAATGAAAATAATAAAAAACGGTGACGTTGCGGCTTTTTATCCTGAGGCAAGGTATTCTCTTTGCGGTACTACCGCTGTTCTTCCTAAATCACTTGGAAAGCTTATTAAAAAGCTGAATGTTCCGGTTGTTATGCTTATGATGCACGGCAACCATATAACGCAGCCTGTATGGAATCCCAAGGACAGACATCTTCCGACGACAGCTTACGTTACAAAGCTATTTACACCGGAGGAGCTTGAGGCCCTTTCTGTTGATGAGATAAACGACAAGCTTTGGGAAGCGTTTTATTATGATGATTTCAAATGGCAAAAGGAAAATAAAATAGAAGCTAAGCATGCTGACAGAGCGGAAGGTCTTCACAAGACGCTCTATCAGTGTCCAAACTGCAAAACAGAACATAGAATGGATTCAAAAGGTGATAAGATATTCTGTACGGGATGCGGTAAGAGCTGGACTATGTCCGTTTACGGTGAGCTTTCTGCTGATGAAGGACATACCGAATTTTCTCATATTCCCGATTGGTACGAATGGGAACGTGCTCAGGTAAGAGAGGAAGTAAGATCCGGAAAGTATAAGCTTTTCTGCAACGTCAGAGTTGAATCCATCCCTAATTCTCACGGATTTCTTGATTACGGTACCGGAACGCTTTCACACGATGCTGAAAGAGGCTTCGTGCTTAAAGGAACGGGCGTTTACGGTGATTTTGAGCTCGAAAGACCTGTTTGGCAGATGTATTCGTGCCATATAGAAAATGAATACAGACACGATATTGACGGTGACTGTATAGATCTCAGCACACTTGACGATACATATTTTGTATTCCCATTGGACAAAGACGTTTCTATAACAAAAATAGCCCTTGCAACCGAGGAGCTGTACTATATGCATCAGCCCGATGCAGAGCCTAAAAAATACAACGTTTGAATGAGGTATTAAGATGAAAAAGACCGTTTTAAAAAACTATGCAAAATTAATAGCTAAGGTAGGAGCTAACGTTCGACGTGGAGATGAAGTTCTTATTAACGCGGAGACTGATCAGCCCGATTTTATATACTATCTTGTAGACGAATGCTATAAGGCCGGTGCAAAAAAGGTTAACGTTGATTTTCACTACCAGCCCCTTGAAAAATTACACGTAAGACACCGTTCTCTTTCTGTTCTGTCTAAGCTTGAGGACTGGGAGATTAAAAAGCTTGAGCACAGAAGAGATAATCTTCCTGTTATGATTCACGTGATTTCCGAGGATCCGGACGGTCTTGTAGGTATTAACCAGGAAAAGTATGCAAAAGCCATGCAGGCAAGATATAAGGTAATCAAGCCTATACGTGATGCTATGGAAAATAAGTATAAATGGGTAATTGCCGCAGTTCCGGGTGTTGATTGGGCAAAGAAGGTATTTCCTAAGGAAAGCAAGCACAGAGCTGTTGAAAAGCTTTGGGAAGCAATACTTTATACATCCAGAGCTACAGACGACCCTATAAAAGCCTGGGAAGAACACAATGCTGATCTTGCCAAGAGATGCGAATATCTTAATTGTCTTGGAATCAAGGCGCTTGAATATAAGGCATCAAACGGAACTGACCTTCGTGTCGGCATGATGGATAACAGCCTTTTCTTAGGTGGTGGAGAATATACTATTTCCGGCGAGTTTTTCAATCCCAATATCCCCACAGAGGAAGTATTTATAACACCTAAAAAGGGGGACGCAGAAGGTATTGTATACTCATCAAAGCCTCTTTCATACAGAGGACAGCTTATAGAAAACTTCTCAATAAGATTTGAGGGCGGTAAAGCAGTTGAGGTTCATGCCGAAAAGAATGAGGAGCTTCTCAAGCAGATGATATCTATGGATGAGGGTGCCGCATATCTTGGAGAATGTGCGCTTGTTCCGTATGATTCTCCAATAAGAAATTCAGAAATAACATTTTTTAATACTTTGTTTGATGAAAATGCTGCTTGTCATCTTGCTCTTGGTATGGGATATTCAAATAGCGTAAAGGATTACGACAAATATACTCTTGAGGAATGTCAGCAAATGGGAGTTAACGATTCCATTATCCATGAGGACTTTATGATAGGTACAAAAGATCTTTCAATAACCGCAATAACACATGACGGTAAAAAAATTCAGATATTTAAGGACGGTAATTGGGCATTTTGATGATTTTATAGAATGCTCTTGACAATTATATATTTTTAGTAGTATAATTTTCTCATATTTTTTAAAGAGGTGATACCTGTGGCATACAAGAAGATTCTGACGATACAGGACATATCTTGCGTTGGTCAGTGTTCTTTAACCGTTGCATTGCCCATTCTTTCGGCTTGCGGCATGGAAACTGCAATTATTCCGTCAGCAGTTCTTTCAACTCATACAGCCGGATTTAAGGGCTATACTTTCCGAGATCTGACAGACGATATTCCGGAGATTAAAAATCACTGGATTAATGAGAATATAAGATTTGATGCTGTTTACACCGGATATCTCGGAAGCACCAAGCAGATAGAATATGTTTCAGATATTTTTAAGAGCCTAGGAAACGCAAGCTGCGTCAATGTTGTAGATCCCGCTATGGCGGATAACGGTAAGCTTTATCCCGGTTTTGATCTTGAGTTTGTTTCTGCTATGAAAAAGCTCTGTGCAGAGGCTGACTATATTATTCCAAACATAACCGAAGCGTGCTTTCTTACTGATTCGGAGTTTAAGACCGAATATGACGAGAATTATATAAGATGTCTGATAGATAAGCTTCTATCTATCGGTGTTAAAAACATAATTCTTACTGGTGTAAGCTATTCGGCAGATACAACCGGTGTTGTTGTTTATGAAAACAACGAATTTAAGTATTATGAACATAAAAAGCTTGCTAACGGATGTCACGGCACGGGAGACGTGTATGCTTCTTCTTTCGTTGGCGCATTTATGAATGATAAATCTGCATATGAGTCAGCTAAGATAGCGGCTGATTACACTGTCAGATGTATCGAGAATACAGCAGGCGATGCATCTCATTGGTACGGTGTTAAATTTGAACCTATATTATCTGAACTGATAGAAAAAATCAAATAAAAAATCAAGGATGAACACTTCGTTCATCCTTGATTTTTTATTTTTCAATTTCTGCTGTTTTGATCATTGCTGCTCGGAGCTTTTCTATTGTCTCTTTATCGAATTTATCTGTTCTGTCGTAATAATAGAGTCCGTTCTTTTCTTGCTCAACATCATAAAGCTGTGTATAACAAAGTCCCATTATGTACGGATTTGAGAGCAGCGTTTCGGTCAGAGAGGTATATCTGTGAATAAATTCGTCAAGGTTTTCTGTGCTCTTTCCGTATCCCCAACCCGATGAATCCTCCGGAGGCCATTTAATTCCGCCGTATTCGCTTACAAAGACAGGCTCTCCAAAATACGGTTGAATATCCTTTTCTTTGCGTCTTATTTGATCGTTTACGATTCCCTCCCCGATGTGTGCATAATATTCTTCGAACTTTTGGGGATCCTGCTCGTAATCGTGAATGTCGTGTATCTCTTTTTTGTCAAGATGATAGTTTCCGCTCGTATCTATGCAAGGTCTGGTCTGATCGTAAAGCTTAGTTAACTTATATACCGATTCCAAAAGCCTGAATTTTTCTCTTTTTTCAACATAGCCCCATGTTTCATTGAAGGGACACCATCCTATGATAGCCGGGCTGTTGAAATCACGTTCTATTATCTCGGTCCACTCACATATGAAGTTATCGTGTGCAAATGCATTTCTGTAATCCATTCCCCAGTTTGCATGCTCGCCCCAAATAATATATCCTTCTTTATCACAGTGGTATATAAAACGCTTTTCAAACACCTTCTGATGAAGTCTTGCGCCGTTGAAGCCGAATGCCTTCGAGAGAAGTATATCATTTTTTAGGGTTTCATCATCCCTCGCAGTATAAATTCCGTCAGGATAGAATCCTTGATCCAAAACATTGCGCAAGAAAACAGGCCTGTTGTTCAGCATAAACTTGTTATCTTTTATGGAAACCTCTCTCATACCGAAATAGCTTTTAACGGTATCGTCACCAAATTTGATATCAAGATCATAAAGTCTGCCGTTGCCTATTTCCCATAAATATAGCTCTGAAAGCTTGATTTGTGCTGTGAAGAATCCGTTATTTGAAACTGTACTAACTCTTCCCGTCTCTTTTCCGTTGTATGAGGATATGAGCTCTATTTCACCGCTTCCAACAACCTCACCAGAAACGTTTAAAATGCCGTTTTCTATATCGGGGTAATATTTGCATCCCTTTATGTATGATTTAGGTGTAAATTCAAGCCATACAGTCTGCCATATACCGGTTGTTCTTGTATAATCACATCCGTGAGAAGCATATTCATGGGATTGCTTTCCTGAAGGCTGCTCGCCACTTCTGAGATCATCCTCGGCAATTACGAATATGACGTTTTCACCTGCCAAAACAAAATCTGTTATATCTGTTTTGAAGGAAGAATAGCCACCGATATGTTGGTCTGCAAGCTTTCCGTTTATATAAATATAAGAATGAAAGTCAACAGCGCCAAAGTGAAGAAAAACCCTTCCCGATATTTCTTCTTCAGATAATTCTACAGCTTTCCTGTAGCATACCGAAGGAATAAAGTCAGTATATCCTATTCCCGAAAGCTTGCTTTCAGGGCAAAAAGGAACGGTAATTTTCTTGGCAAGCGAAGAGTTTTTGTAAAGCTTTCTTTCTCTGGCACTTACACCAAAGTCAAAATCAAATTCCCATTCTCCGTTGAGATTTTTCCAATTTTGTCTTTCCCACTGTGGATTGGGATGCTCATGTCTTGGTATCATTTTTTTGCTCCTTTTATATAATTTTAGGATTAGAGAAGTTCTCTGAAGTTATTTATTCGGTTGAATAGCGTATAATTTGCGTCGTGAAAGTTATTCGCGCCATTTAATGAAGCGCGGGTAAGGTAGAGAATATCATCTCCGTCAATAATAAAGTCAACGTATTGAAAACCAACCTTCTGAGGATCTGAGTCACGATAGTCTATAAGATGTTTAACGAGCTTCCATTCAACCAGGTCATCAGATTCAACAAGCGAAAGAAGGTTTCTTAACGTTTTGGGGTGGTCCAGAGACCAGGATATTATTGCCAAATATTTTTTAGAGAATTCATCGAATATAACGTTAAATTTTGATGCGTTACCTGGATAGCTTGTAAACGATCTCAAACACATTCTTTTTTCGGGATTGTTTGGGTCATAATTTAATTGCATTAATATTCTATCGCTTGACCGAAGAATATTAACTATACTTCCATCCGGCGCTACTACCAAGGATCCTTCTATAGCACACCATACCCCCTCGGGGCGTTTTTCTATATGCTTTGGTGGATCAAGAAGATCTGTACAAACCCAATTCGAAGTATTAAGAAGATCGCTGTCTGCAGGAGCAGAGATGACTGCATTACAGAAAATAGGCTTTGCCCATGTGCCGTATTGAACGTCAATCATAACACGTCCGTTGTGAATTAGGACGGGGTTAGGCGCCTTGTGCCAGCCGCACTCTCTTGAATGACACGCTCCTCTAAAAATAACTGTTGGAGAAGTCCAGGTTTCTCCGTTGTCATCTGATCTTCCTATAATAAGATCTCCGTATTCTGTAGAGCAACCTATCATATATAGTTTGCCGTTGCATATAAACATCTTTCCCCAGAAGAGAGGATAAAGCTCGGTAAGATGAGTCCAAGTCTTGCCGTTGTCTTTAGATTGATATATAATTGAAAGGTTTTGTGGGGTTCCGTAATTAAACAGATCCATTGAAGCCAGCAGAGTTCCATTTGGAAGCCTTATTATAGAAGGGGAGCACAAATATTTGCCCGAAAAATCGTACTCTGTATCTTCCGGGTGGAGATAGTTGATTATTTTACCCGGTGCATAACCTGTTTTTACGATCCTTTGCGTTGAAGATCTTCCATCTGAGGATTCAACTCTGAAAACATACTCTGTATTCGGTTCAAGACCGTTTATATAACCTGTAGTACCCGATAGATTCACTGCATTTATACATTCTGAATTTCTTTTATTCCAATACAAAACATAGGATATGCCAGATGAATTTATATCATAAAAATCAAATGAAAAATCAGATTCTCCAGGTTCTATTCTGCATATGTAGGGAGAATTTAATCTTTTATTCAGATCAAACGGAAGATAATGCTTGAAGCTCCACAAATTATTGGCTTTCATACAATGTTCCTTTCTTTCTGTGTTTTATTTTAAAATATCACAACTTATATTATTTGTCAACATAAAATAAAAAAACTTGCTTTAAAATATTTTAAAGCAAGTTTTTTATCAATTATCGTATCCGTTAGGATTGTTTTTTTGCCAATTCCACGTATCCTTGCACATGTCCGAAAGATTCTTTTCAGCACGCCATCCAAGGACTTTAGTTGCTTTTTCAGGATCTGCATAGCAGGTGGCTATATCCCCTGCTCTTCTCGGAGCAATCTTATAAGGTATCTTCACACCGCTTGCCTCTTCAAAAGCCTTTACCATATCAAGAACGCTATATCCAACACCGGTTCCGAGGTTAACGACCTCTATTCCCTTGTTCTTTAAAAGGTAGTCAATTGCTGCAACGTGTCCCTTTGCAAGGTCAGTAACGTGAATGTAGTCTCTTACACCGGTTCCGTCGTGCGTATCATAGTCGTTTCCGAATACGTTAAGATGCTCAAGCTTTCCTACCGCAACCTGAGAAATATACGGCATAAGGTTATTAGGGATACCGTTAGGTGATTCACCGATAAGACCGCTCTCGTGCGCTCCTACAGGATTAAAATATCTGAGAAGAACTGCGCTCAGGTCATTGTCGGCAACGTGTGCATCCTGTATTATCTGCTCGATCATATATTTTGTCCAGCCGTATGGATTGGTACAGCCCGTAGGCATTCCTTCGTCTATCGGAACTCTCTCGGGCTTACCGTAAACGGTTGCAGACGATGAAAAAACGATGTTTTTTACTTTATGCTCAGCCATGGATTCCATAAGAGAAAGCGTTCCGTCAATATTGTTTCTGTAATATTTAAGCGGAATCTTTACTGACTCTCCAACAGCCTTAAGACCTGCAAAATGAACGACCGAATCAATATCGTTTTCTTCAAAAATTCTATCAACTGCAGCTTTGTCGCAGATGTCGTTTTCATAAAAAACAATATTCTTTCCGGTAATCTGCTCAACTCTTTTAACTGCTTCAATGCAGGAGTTTGATAAGTTATCAACGAAAACCACGTCATATCCTGCGTTTATCATTTCTACCGCTGTATGCGATCCGATATAACCGGCACCGCCGGTAAGTAGTACTTTTGACATATTATTTTACCCCAATCTTTCCTCTATTATATCTGCTATTTGCTTGCACGCCGTTCCATCTCCGTATGGATTGGATGCGTGACTCATTTTCTCGTATTCAGATTTATCATCAAGCAAAAGCTTGAAATTTCTGTATATTGTTTCTTCTTCGGTGCCGACCAACTTGAGTGTGCCGGCATCTATTCCCTCGGGTCTCTCGGTGGTATCTCTCATAACAAGAACCGGTTTACCAAGTGAAGGAGCTTCTTCTTGAATTCCACCGCTGTCGGTGAGAATCAGATAGCTTTGAGCCATAAAGTTGTGAAAGTCAAAAACGTCAAGCGGTTCAATTATCTTTATTCTGTCGCATCCGCCAAGCTCTTGATTTGCTATGCTTCTTACAGTTGGATTCATATGAATCGGATATATTGCCTTTATATCGGGATATTCGTCGATTATACGGCGTATGGCTCTGAACATATGCTTCATAGGCTCGCCTAGATTTTCACGTCTGTGAGCAGTTATAAGTATAAGTCTGCTGTCGGACGCCCAATCAAGCTCAGAATGAGTATATCCTGTTTTTACTGTAGTTTTAAGTGCATCAATTGCAGTGTTTCCGGTAATGAAGATGCTGTCTGGATCTTTTCCTTCTTGTATCAGACAGTCTTTAGCTCTTTCGGTAGGTGAAAAGTTGTATTTTGAAACTATGCCTACTGCTTGACGGTTGAATTCTTCGGGATACGGACTGTCAATGTTATACGTGCGAAGGCCAGCCTCAACGTGACCTACGGGTATCTGCATATAGAAACAGGTAAGAGCCGCAGCAAAGGTTGTTGTTGTATCACCGTGCACGAGAACGATATCGGGCTTTTCCTTTGCTAAAACCTCACGCAATCCGTTAAGCACCGATTCGGTAACGTCAAACAGAGACTGATTGGCTTTCATAATTGACAAATCGTAATCCGGAACAACGTCAAACGTTTTCAGAACCATATCAAGCATTTCTCTGTGCTGTCCGGTCACACAAACAACTGTATCAATATTTTTACGCTTTTTAAGTTCGTTTACAAGCGGACACATTTTTATTGCCTCGGGTCTTGTACCGAACACAAGCATTACTTTAGGCATGATAAATCCTCTTTCGATTTTTTTACATTATAATTTTATCACATAAATATACTTTTTACAAGTACTAACTATTTCAAGTTAATACAATTTATTTCAATTATTTGCGATTTTCCTTTTGATTTTGTTATTGACATATATTTTTTGATGTGTTATACTGAATAAAAGCATTGATCGGAAGTAGTAGAATCACCTCTCTTATCACAGAGAGCGATATTATGGTGTGAGTATCGCATAAGATGTTTTTCGAAGTCGTCCGTGAGCTGCGTTCTGCCGTAGATACTGCGTTAAAGTATATCGATTTATTGATCGAGTGAGTGCGTCTTTTTAAGACGAAATCAGGTGGTACCGCGTCCTTATGGCGTCCTGTTAAGGAGTCATAAGGCTTTTTTATTGCAAAAACAAAAATAAATAATATATAACTATTTAAAGGAGCGATCATTTTGTCAAAAGAACTTGCAAAAACCTATTCTCCTGCGGAGATAGAGGACAGACTTTATTCATTCTGGAATGAAAACGGCTATTTCAAGCCAAACGAAGATAAGGACGCTAAGCCCTTTTCTATCGTAATTCCGCCACCCAACGTAACGGGTAAGCTTCACATGGGACATGCACTTAACAATACCCTTCAGGATATTATAGTACGTACCAAGAGAATGCAGGGATACAGCACTCTTTGGATCCCCGGAACTGACCATGCCGGAATTGCAACTCAGATAAAGGTTGAAGAAAATCTTCGCCTTGAAAAAGGCTTAACAAGACACGATATAGGTCGTGAAAGGTTTCTTGAGCTTGTGTGGGATTGGAAGGCACAGTACGGTTCAAGAATAATCAATCAGCTTAAAAAGCTTGGCTCTTCATGCGATTGGTCGAGAGAGCGCTTTACTATGGATGCGAATCTTTCTGCAGCCGTTAAAAAGACCTTCGTAAATCTTTATGATAAGGGGCTAATCTATCGAGGACTTCGTATAATCAACTGGTGCCCTAACTGTCTTACGGCACTTAGCGATGCTGAAATCGAGCACGTTGACGTTCCCAGTCACTTCTGGCATATTAAATATCCGATAAAGGATTCTGACGGATATCTTGTTGTTGCAACTACACGTCCTGAGACCATGTTCGGTGATACTGCTGTTGCTGTAAACCCCGAAGACGAAAGATATAAGGATCTCGTTGGCAAAACTCTTATTCTTCCGCTTCTCAATAAAGAGATTCCGATTATTGCGGACGAATACGTTGAAAAGGATTTCGGAACAGGATGCGTTAAGATTACACCCTGCCATGACCCGAACGACTTTGAGGTCGGAATGCGTCATAACCTTCCCCTTATTAACGTATATGATGATAAAGCAGAGCTTCTGAATGAAAACTGCGGTGAATATAAGGGACTTACAAGAGCGCAGGCAAGAAAGCGTGTTGTTGAAGATCTTGATAAGCTCGGACTTCTCGTTAAGATTGAAGATTATTCTCACAACGTTGGTCATTGCTATCGTTGCGGAAATATTGTTGAGCCCCTTGCATCAAAGCAGTGGTTCGTTAAGATGCCCCCTCTCGCAAAGCCTGCTATTGACGTAGTAAAATCAGGAGAGATAAAGTATATTCCCGACAGATTCAGCAAGATATATCTTAACTGGATGGAAAATATTCACGACTGGTGTATTTCTCGTCAGCTTTGGTGGGGTCACCGTATACCTGCTTACTACTGTGATGACTGCGGAGAAATGACAGTATCTGAAACAGACGTTAAGACTTGCCCTAAGTGCTCAAGCGCAAATATCAGACAGGATGACGACGTTCTTGATACCTGGTTCTCATCTGCTCTTTGGCCCTTCTCTACACTTGGTTGGCCCAATGACACAGAGGAGCTTAAGAAGTACTATCCTACAAGCGTTCTCGTTACTGCATACGATATAATAACCTTCTGGGTATCAAAAATGATATTCATGGGAATTGAAAATATGGAACAAATCCCCTTCCCCAACGTCTTTATACATGGGCTTGTCAGAGACGCTCAAGGAAGAAAAATGTCAAAATCCCTCGGAAACGGAATAGATCCGCTCGATATTATCGAAAAATACGGTGCAGACGCCCTCAGATTCGCACTTGCGACCGGTAACTCACCCGGAAACGATATGCGCTTCTCAGACGAAAAAATCGAGTCTGCGCGTAACTTCAATAATAAGATATGGAATGCTGCACGCTTTGTTCTTATGAATCTTACCATCGATTCAATCGAGCTTCCCGCTGCAGATAAGCTTCATATCGAGGACAAATGGATTCTTTCCCTTTACAATAAGCTTATCGGAGAAGTAACTGCAAATATCGAGAACTACGAGCTCGGTATTGCTCTTGCAAAGCTTTATGACTTTATATGGGATATTTTCTGCGACTGGTATATCGAGCTTATGAAGCCGAGACTTTTTGCAGGAGATACAGACGCGCAGAACATTATTGCATACGTTCTCTCCAACACCTTAAAGCTTCTTCATCCGTTTATGCCTTTTATTACCGAGGAAATATGGCAGTCTCTTCCCCACGTCGGTGACAGTATAATGGTCAGCGAATGGCCGACAGTGTCCGAAGAATTTGTGTTTGATGCGGAAGAGGCTTCAATGGAAAAGATAATTGAAGCGATAAGAGCTATCAGAAACAGACGTGCAGAAATGAACGTTCCTCCGTCAAAGAAGGCATCTGTTCACATTGTAACTGCTGATAAAACAACCTTTAGTGCGGATGTTGCAGTATTCTTTGAAAAGCTTGCAAGCGCATCTGAGGTTGACGTATCGGATAGCTTTGAAGGAAAGAATGCTGTTCAGATAGTAACTGATTCCGCAACGATCTATATTCCTCTTGCGGATATCATTGACTTTGAGAAGGAGCTTCAGCGTCTTACCAAAGAAAAACAGGATACGATCGGTGAAATCGAACGCCTTGAAAAGAAGCTTTCAAATGAAGGATTCGTTGCCAAAGCACCTGCTGCGGTAATTGAGGGCGAACGTGAAAAACTGAGAAAGTACAGGGACAAGCTCAACGGAATTGAACTTGCGATGGATAACATCCCGCAATAAATTTAATTTTAAGGAGTGATTTTCTTGAAAAAAACTGCACTTCGTATTATTTCTTGGATGATGGTTGTTGTTTTAACTGCTCTTTGCTTCGTTGCATGTTCGGCAAGAGCAACCGAAGACAGTTATGACGTAAAAAACAAAGGGTCAGTCGATTTCTATTCTCAATACACAACCCCTACCCAATCGTATTATGCAGACGGTGATATTGCATATGACGTGGTTATGGAGGAGGAGTCTGAGTACGCTTATGCTGAGGATAAGGTCGTTTCCGGGACAGGATCTGCTATAACCTATCCTTCATCGCAAATAAATAATAATATAAATGCAAACAGGAAGATCATTAAAACTGTTTCGCTTGATCTTGAAACCAAAAATTTTGACAATGCCGTTATCGATATACAGAACATAGCTCTGAATATCGGAGGATATATTGAAAACTCTTATATCGGCGGCACAAGCCTCTACTCTTCACAGGATTATTCCAGACGTTACGCAACATTCGTTCTCAGAGTCCCCGCAGATTCTATCGACGGATGCGTTAACACCATAAGCGACAGATACAACGTAGTTTCGGTAAATCAATCTTCAAACGATATAACCGATACCTATTCCGATATATCATCAAGAGTTGAATCGCTTGAGATTCAGCAAGAGCGTCTTCTTGAAATGCTGAAAACTGCTACTGAGCTTGAATATATCATTCAGATAGAGGATAAGCTTGCAGATATAAGATATCAGCTTGATTCTTATAATTCACGTCTTATAACGTATGATAATCAGGTTGCAATGTCTTATATCAACATTACTCTTGAAGAGGTTGTTGAATACAAAACGGTAACTGAAGCTCCGAAAACGTTCGGTGAGAGAATTTCTCAGGCGTTTTCCGATTCATGGTCGGATTTTGCAAGCTCGTTTAAAAACTTCTGTGTAGATATTGTGTACTCAATTCCATCTTTACTTACAGTGGCTGTATTTTTTGCTTGTGCTTTCGCTATCTGCATTGCTATTGTTAGACACGCAAAAAAGAAAAGAGTCGCTAAGAAGGCAAAAATTGAGTCTCAGCAAACAGATAATGAATAAGATATAATAAAAAATGCATTGAGAATAAAATCTCAATGCATTTTTTATTGAATAATATATAATATTTTGATATAATTATATAAATTGTATATCAAGGAGTTAAAATGAAATACAGTCATATAATATGGGATTTTAACGGAACTATACTGAATGACGTCGAAGCAGGAATTAAAAGTATAAATTATCTGCTTTCAAAAAGAGGTCTTAAAACGGTTGACAATATAGAATATTATCACAGTAAATTTACCTTCCCGATAAGTAAATATTATGAAAGCCTCGGATTTGATTTTGAAAAGTATCCGTATGATGAGCTTGCAGTAGAATGGGTTGAGCAATATATCAAAAATAGCAGTACGTCGGAGCTTTATCCCGGAGTTGAATCTACTATGAAAAAATTGAAGCAAATGGGATATGCGCAGATAATATTATCCGCTACGGAAAGTGATATGCTTGAAAAACAAATATTAAATCTTGGTATAGATAAATATATTGACGGTTTCTTCGGACTTGGTGATATTTATGCGCACAGTAAAGCTGAGCTTGTAAGGCAGTGGGCTATGTCCAACCCGAATGCTAAAGCACTTGCAGTTGGTGATACTGTTCATGATTATGAATGCGCATCAGCCGCAAATATCGATTGCATTCTTGTTGCAGGTGGACATCAAAGCAAGGAATCGCTTTTTCAATGCGGTGTTGAAGTGATTGATGATATTTCTCATCTTATAAAATCTCAAACACTTAATTCTCTATAAATTTTTATAAGATTGTATAAAAAAACGAGATTATATTTCCAGAAAAGCACAAAAATTAATAAAAAAAATAAAAATATAAGTTTTCTATTGACTTAATTGAAAGCTTGTGGTATAATAAAACCCGCAATGGAATCTGGGTGTGGCGCAGTTGGTAGCGCGCTACCTTGGGGTGGTAGAGGCCGCACGTTCAAGTCGTGTCACTCAGACCATATCGAGTGTTCATAACGAAAGTGATGAACACTCTATATTTTTTTGCCTGTATTTACTTAATATTCAGCTGTTTGGGAGCAAATTCGTCTGCTATTTTTTGTACTGCGCTTTGGAGATGCACTATAGCAACTCCATTCAAGCTGTTTATGCTTCCATGCTCATAGTTTTTAAATCAACACTCCATTACAATGATCAAATTCATGCTGAATAATCTGTGCCGTCCATCCAGTATAGGTTTTCATGCGTGTTTGCATTTTCAAGGTCTGATACTGCACCTTGATAGTCTTATAGCGCTTGCACTTACGGGGACCGCCGAGAAGTGATAGACAGCCCTCCTCGGTATCGTATGCGCCGTCCTTCTTGATGATTTCTGGATTGAGCATCACGGTGTATGTAGGAGCTCGTCCACTCTCGTCGAGAAAGGCGATAATGCGCTTACGCACACCTATCATGTTGGCAGCCATGCCAACACAACATTCTCTGTGCGACATCAGCGTATCAAGCAAATCCTGTGCGACCTGAAAATCTTCTTTTGTTGCGACCTCAGACTTCCCTGCAAGGAAGATGGGATCGTGCATTAGTTCTTTTATCATAGGTTTTCTCCATTTAAGAACGCATCCGCTTGTTCTCTGCTCTCCAAAATGATAATGTTTTTATCACTGTATTTTTCAAGCAATTCAATCACCTTTGGCATTTGTTGCTCGTTATAGCTTTTGATAAATTCGATGAATTCCGCATCTTCCTCGGTTTCAATCCACGGCATATCACTTCGCGGCTTTCCGCGTCTCTCTTTGATGCCGTTGAGGCAAACGTCAAGCGGATAATCGAGAAAAAACACCGTATCGCACGCCGCCATTCGCAGCTCCATCGTAGAGCCGTAATTGCCGTCAATGATCCACTCGTCCTTTTCAAGCACAGCTGACAACCGTTCAAGGAACACGCTCTTTTCTACCGTGGTCTTGTCGGCGTTCCAATACATCATATCGAGGTGATACAGCGGAATGCCTGTCTTATTATGTAACGCCCGCGAAACCGTGCTTTTGCCACTTCCAGGGCAACCTATAACTATAATTTTCTTCATATCTTTTACGGAGCATAATCCTTTATAATTTCCATAATATCGCGCTCATGCACATTTCCATCGAGAACGTT
>JAZSMJ010000023.1:0-63261 GCA_045535815.1 Eubacteriales bacterium | reverse complement strand
ACGTAATCCAGCAAACAATGTATCCCAGTATTGCTGTACACTGATATAAGATCAGATATTGTTTGATGCTCAGCTCTGTTTTTACGGATTCAAATAACGGAATACTCTGGATCGATGCGGTCATATCTATGAACGCATAGTTCGACTTCATAGAATAGATATCGATTGATGCTGTACAAAGCATCAGCAGAACCGCCATGGACATAACACACAGGAATTTTGTTGCGGTCAGTTTTCGTCTTCCATATTTGGTACATGCAATAATCGGTGCGATTTTCGCATCGTTTTCTGCCGGGAACAGTATATAGGAGAAAAACAGGATCACCAGTATGGATATCACATCATATGGCCGGTTCAGATAGCGGGTGATTCCCTCATCATATAAAAATTTGATATTGTCATAATTCTCATTGGCGCGAATCAGATAATCCCTGCGTTTACACAGTTCTTTATAGGCCTCATCACTGTATGTTGCCGTGGTATACTGGCTTTCGTAAACTTTATATTCTTCCTCCGAAATCAGGTTGTTGTTACGCTTGCTATTCATTTCAGCATAGGAATCCAGTATGTTCTGCATTTCTTCGCCTTCAACTGCAATCCAGCTGATCTTTTCGTCGGTTATTTCTCCTTCCAGGGTGGTCATGTAGTTTTTATAAAAGATTTCCGTCATGCTTGTATCCGGCGTAAAGTAAGTCCATGACCAGATTCCTCTGAGTGCCAAAGCAGTAAGCAGAAAGATCAATCCTTTACGGCAGATCATCATTTTATACAACTCTGTCCAGTACAGTGACCAGAAATATCCGCCGGCAGAACCTTTTTTCTTTTCTCTATTCTTCTGCAGAGGCAAAGGATATTTCTGAAGCAAGGATATGCTGAACAGAGCCACCAAGAGCAACGCAAGACATAAAACGGTAAATGTTGTGTAGCCGATGCACCGGGAAAACAGGTTCACACCGTAATATTTTGTGAATAATATCTGCCCATCCGCCAACAGTGTCGGGCTGAATTTCTGGAGGAAATACAAGGGTGAATCCGGTAAAATTCGTTGCATTACAATTCCCGAAAACATGCCGACTGCCGTGAAAAATACGCTTGAAAGTTCACTGCGCCAGTATTGACCGATTACTGTGAGAGCAATACAGAATGTACAGAAAAACAGTATGCGAAACGCTGTCAGGAAAAACAGATATTCACCGATACTCCAATCAAACCAACAGTAAGTAAATCCTTCCAGAAGTTGCACAGGAGCCGATATATCTGACAAACCGGATGATGCCATAAAAACAAGCAAGGGAGAAAGTGTGAACACAGCTGTCAGGCAGGTACTTCCGGCCATGACAGTACACATTTTTACAAGCGATAGTTTTCTGCGTCCATGCTTTGATACCGCAAGAAGATTATGCATGCCGGTTTTGTATTCCAGAGGAAAAATACCGGCAAACATAACCAAAGAAGAAAGCAAAGTAAAAACCAACGGTGTTTTCAGTGAGAAAAATTCATTCCATCCTTCAATCATCGATACAGGAAGACTGGATTCAAAGAACGGATCGTATACCCTGATCAGCTGTGTATAATACTGATACATATAGGTATTAGTATCCTGGTTGCTCTTGAGTCGTAAAGCCGTATCACGCATTACACCTGCAATGGCAGTACGGTATGTATCCGATGCGTGAAGGATTTCTTCTGTATCATTGAAAAGCTGGATGTCTCCGTAATCCGGATAAAAGAGATATTGATTTGGAAAGGTGACATCAGTTCTTCCGTCATGAAGCAAGATGGATATTGTCCTCTCATGATCATACTGCTTTTTATTGGTTGTATGGCTTTCCAGAATCGTTTCATACTGCTCAGGATTATTCAGAGCCAATTCCAGAAGTTCAGATTTTTGAGTTCGGATTTCTTCATGTTTGTCTGTAAAGTGTTCCTGATATGTGATAATCGGAATCAGGATATTTCCGAGAAACAGTACAAGGAGTACTATGATCTGGAATTTTCCAAAGTGTTTTTTTAATTCTGCTGGAAACATAATACTCCTCCTCGTTTTTTTTGATTATTGAAGATTAATCCACTTTATGGTGTTTTCGGTTAAATGAATACGCGCAATATCACCGGTAAGACGCCACCATACGTAATCACCTTCATAATGAAGATCCTTGAATTTCAGGTATAAGTAATCTCCGATGACATTGAATCCGTTATGGAATATTTCACCGTAGCCGTCGAAAACCAGTTCTTCCTCTGAAACTGTTGTCTTTTCACCGTTGATTCTTTTTACACGGAATATCTTTCCTCCGGTTGTATCCATCGTTTGTGAACCGGATCGGATACTTGTTCCAAAAATAACAGGATCATGAAGTTTCACATAATAGATATAATTCTGGGTAATGACAGCATATGTGATCTGTGAGGACGGCATTTCGAGTTTGTAACCGTTCCAGTTTTTGTCGTATACATAAATACTGCCGATGGTATTGCCCGAATCATCTGGTTCGGTGGTATAAACAAAATACTCTTCTGTGTTTGAATCATAAGTAATAGAAGCTGACTCTGTGTATGTGAAAATTGTTCTGGGATTTTTCATATGCAGATCGGTGATATAGTAGCATTTATTGGTATAATCGGCAAACAACATATTGGAATCAGTGATGTTGATAAGCTGACCGTTTATATCCTCGTAATCACAGGTGTAGAAAACCTCGCCCGTAGTGCCGTCTATTACCCTGAAAAATTCCTGTGTTTCCACCGTTTTTCCGCTGGAAGTATAATCGTATCGTTCAACGAAACAGATGTAGTTGTTATACACACAGAAATAATGAAAGCTGTTATGTACGGAATACCCTTCCTCTGTTTTTTGATTAGGTTTTCCATATATTCGTTTTAGAACACCGTCATTTGTGTACTCGGAAATCGCATCATAAAGGGGATGACCTTCATCAGAAAGTATAGTGCTCGAAACAAATAGTTTTCCAAATTCCGTTGAATTATCTGGAATCACATGGTCTATCGTCATGTACGGGCATTTGTCGCGCTCTGTGTGACTACATAGAGGGTCGGGACACAAATAAAAAACTTCTCCGGTAGTAGAGTCGAGATACATATACAGCGTCCCGTGTTCGCCTGCGGTTGTGAAAAAAAGTGTATTGTGATATGTAAGATTCATGCCCAGATTTCCGGCATTCAGTCTTTGAATTCCATCGATTGAGTCGTTTGAAGTGTCAAGGTTGTACTGAGTTTCTGGGGTAAGCCATGTACTGCCTATGGAATCCAGGTATGCTTTATCGGAGAGAGTTTCTTGTGGTTCAGTGTACTTTTCCAGGTCCAAAGGTATTTCCGCATTTGGAGTACATGAAGTGAATAAGATTATACTTAACAATATCGCTGATATAATATTTTTGTGAAAAACGCGTCCATTCTTTTTCCAAAGGGAAAATAATGCGTTCATGTCAACCTCCTGCGAATTATGTGTACTTTCAGTATACTATAGAATACGCAAAAATACAAGAGTTTGATATAGGAAATCTGTCTATGGTCAGGCTCTTCCTACAGCAAAACAAAAAGCCTCGTAAACACAATGTTTACAAGGCTTTCCACGGCCGGAGTGACTGGATTTGAACCAGCGGACTCTTTTCCCAAAATTTTTATTCTTTAATAAATTTCTTATGAACTGCAAATATCCAACTCCCGATTGCATTTCCAAGTGTCATTATAAGTATATATCCGACAGCCTTTAGGCTCCATACATTTGCAAGCGAGAAATAGAACATATTTGCTATGCAGTGCTCGAATCCGCTGATTATAAATACTGCAATAGGTAGAATAACAAGTATGTATTTGCCAAGCGGATCTGAAATCTCTTTGTAGCTGTTGACCGCTAAGTACATCAGTATTCCGCAGAAAATCGATAATATAAATACGTTCAGCCAGGAATTGTTTAATTTTGCTTCGGATAATGCATCTGCTGAAATATTAAGGTTTGCCACCCTTACAGAAAATGCAACAAGCCACGTTCCGATAAAATTACCTATCCAAATTATAATAAGATCAATTATATACGATAATTTGTTTTCTAAAAGATAACCTATTTTGCCTGTAAATAAATTCAGCTTTGAAGTTACTATTATCAAAAGTCCGATGGAAAACATAAATGCGCCTATTATTTTGTTTCCGGAAGACAGATTGACCGTGCCACCAATTCCTATAGCAATTCCGGCAAGAATTGCAAACCACAGTGTTTTAATATGCTTCATATTCTCACCTCAGCTTTATAAGTGCAAATACACAGTAGTTGATTATATCGTTGAGCTGTGCATCTATATTTTCGGATATAAGAAGCTTTCCACCGTTTGCAAGGATATTCTTTATTCTGAACAGCTTGATTATTATCTGATCTGTAATGGATTTTATGTCCATGCTCTCCCATGCGTTTCCGTAATCATGGTTCTTTTCCTGCATCAGCTTCTTGGTATTGTCAGTCATTGAATCGTATGCTTCAAGCGCTTTATCTATGCTGAAGCCGGATATTATATCGGGATCTTCAACAACCTTTTCAGATGACGGAAACTCTTCCGATTCCGAAAGCTTCAAAAGCGTTATTACTGCATAGTTTATTATGCCTTTATATTCAGCCTCTTTGCCTTCGTCAATAAGCGGAGCTTCGTCCATCTCTTCGAGAGTTCTGATTCTTTTTATTTTTATCCAAAGCTGATCTACCATAGATACATATCTGAATAAAAGCCAGGTCGGACCGTAATCAAGCAATTTTTTTCTGAAGATATCACGGCAATCAGCTACGATATCATCATATAATTCGTTAAGTTTAACCGTATCCATTAAAATTACCTCAAAAAATATCAAATATTATAATTAGTATACCAAATGTGTAAAAAAAAGTAAAGACTAAATGCTGATATTATTTAATAATTATTGATAAAATATTTGATATTTTTGTTGACAAACAGGAAAAGTTATGTTATACTGTAAATACCTCGTTGGTAGAGGCTTTTTTTTCGTGCTCAATTTTAACTAAACCGTTAAAATAAAGGCCTTTGTTAACTGAGGGAGATATTATTAAATTCTAAATATCGGGAGGTGCCAAAATGAGAGTTAAAGTCACATTGGCATGCAGCGAATGCAAGCAAAGAAACTATGACACTAAGAAAAACAAGAAAAATGATCCTGACAGACTTGAGATGAACAAGTACTGCCGCTTCTGCCGCAAGCACACTCTTCACAAGGAAACTAAATAAGGAGGTCCGACAATGGCAGATTTAGAAAACAAAAACACTTCCGTAGAAGCTACAGCCGATAAAAAGCCGGAACCTAAGAAAAAGAAAGATTCCCTTTTTAGTAATGTGCTTAAGTTTTTTAAGGAATGCAAAAGTGAACTCAAGAAAATAGTATGGTTCAGCCGTAAGCAGACAGTTGTGAGCACACTTGTCGTTATCGTTGCTATCGTTGTTTCAGCTATTTTTATAAGCTTGTTCGATTACGCGTTCTCTAACGTATTGAAGTTAATCGCAGAGCTTGTATAATCGCTTCCGTTTCTGAATAAAACAGTTCGGTCGCGCTTGATTACCGTTATATTTCCGAAAAGAGGCTTATAATCTGATGAGTAATTTCAGTGACGCAGTAGCCGAGGCAAGATGGTATGTAGCTCATACCTACTCCGGTTACGAAAACAAAGTCAAAACAAATATCGAAAAGATCGTTGAAAACCGTGGACTTCAGCATCTTATAATGGATGTTCAGGTTCCTGTTGAAACAGTTGTAGAAAAGGTTACGAACGGCGACAAGGTTGAAGAAAAGGAAATCGAAAATAAGATCTTCCCCAGTTACGTCCTTGTTAAAATGGTTATGACTGACGAAAGTTGGCATATCGTTAGAAACATAAGCGGCGTAACAGGCTTCGTTGGACCCGGATCCAAACCCACTCCTTTAACTGACGACGAGGTTGCATCGATAGGTATTGAAACAAGAGTATTTGAACTCTCTTACAATGTTGGCGACAGCGTTAAGGTTACAGTTGGTCCCCTTTCCGGTTTCATCGGTTCCGTTGAAGATATTTCACCGGATAAAAAGAAAATCAAAGTTCTTGTCTCTATGTTTGGGCGTGAGACACCCGTCGAACTCGATTCCGATAGCGTACAGCTTCTCGAAGTCTGAGTATCTCGTGGGAGGGAGAAAATATTTTACTTAATTCTCCCGTATATTAACCACATCAGGAGGTAATTAAAATGGCTAAGAAAATTCAAGGTTATATTAAACTTCAGCTCGCTGCAGGTAAAGCAACACCTCAGCCGCCGGTAGGTCCGGCTCTCGGTCAGTACGGCGTTTCCATTCCTAACTTTACAAAGGAATTCAATGAACGTACAAAGAATCAGATGGGTCTTATTATACCTGTTGTTATCACAGTATATGCTGACCGTTCATTCTCTTTCATTACAAAGACTCCTCCCGCACCCGTTCTTATAAAGAAGGCATGCGGAATTGAAACCGCATCTGCTACACCGAATAAGACTAAAGTCGCTAAGCTTACCAAAGATCAGGTTAAGCAGATAGCAGAAACAAAGATGCCCGACCTCAACGCAGCAAGTCTTGAAGCTGCAATGAGCATGGTTGCCGGAACAGCACGCAGCATGGGCATAACAGTTGAAGACTGAGTCTGGGAGGTAAATAGATAATGAAGATGGGTAAGAAATATGCAGAAAGCGTAAAGCTTTTTGAAAAGACAAAACTTTATGATGCAAACGAGGCTCTTGCTCTCGTATGTCAGACTGCTAAGGCAAAGTTTGACGAAACAATAGAAATTCACGTTAAGCTCGGTGTTGACTCCCGTCACGCTGACCAGCAGGTTCGTGGTGCTGTAGTACTTCCCAACGGTACAGGTAGAACAACTCGTGTTCTCGTTATCGCTAAGGGTGACAAGGCTAATGAAGCACTTTCTGCGGGCGCTGATTATGCAGGCGCTGAAGAATACATTGAAAAGATCCAGAAAGAAAACTGGTTTGAATTTGATGTAATCATTGCTACTCCCGACTGCATGGGTCTCATCGGTCGTCTCGGTAAGGTTCTCGGTCCTAAGGGACTTATGCCTAACCCGAAGGCAGGTACAGTAACAATGGATGTTGCTAAGGCTGTTACAGATGCTAAGGCAGGTAAGATCGAATACCGTCTTGATAAGACAAACATCATCCACTGCCCCATCGGTAAGGCTTCCTTCGGCCCCGATAAGCTTGCTGAAAACTTCGATACACTCGTTGGTGCTATTATCAAGGCAAGACCTGCCGCAGTTAAGGGTCAGTACATCCGTAGCATGGTTATCGCTTCTACAATGGGCCCCGGTATCAAGGTTAACTATTCTAAGCTTGGCTAATAAAATATTTACGATATAAAAGAACCTGTATAGCAGGTTCTTTTTTTATCGAATAAAATGTATTTAACAAAAAGTACGGTGTAGAATTTATAATAGAAAAGTAAACAATACTCAAATGCGGTGATTTTAACATAACGTTCAGTTTTGATTTCAATCATATTGAAAAAACTCCGATCATTAAGTATAATTAAAATGTAAAAATTATAGCTAAGGAGAAAAAATATGAAAAAAATATTTTCTGTTTTATTACTTGCCGGCGTTATAATTCTTGGGCTCATCTTTTCTTCGTGTAACAATACTGACGGTGAAAAGAATGATGTGAATTCTGGCGACGTTATATCTGAAAACACAGAAAAAGAAACTGAAAAGGCAACAACTTATCCTGCTCCCTCTCTTCCGGACAACAGATATGATAATCAGTTTTTTACAGTTCTTGTGCGTAACAACAACGGAAGTGGATGCGACGATATTTACGCTGAGGTTGACTCGGGCGACTCCTTGAAAGAAGCTGTATATCAAAGAAATATGGTAATTGAAGATAAATACGGACTTACCATAAGAGAGGTATGGGCAAGCGATCAGGAGGTAGATCAAAGACTCTACAACAGTGTTGCTTCAAACGAAAAGGATTTTGATATGGTAGATATCAATTTTCTTCAGACCTATACCGCAGCCTCCAACGGTTTATTGCTTGATCTCAACGATATTGAATATCTTGATCTAAATAATCCATGGTGGGATAAGCAGATAAATGAAGACTGTTCAATTGGCGGCAAGCAGTTTTATGCTATCGGTGATGCAAACGTAAGCGCCGTCAAAGGAACGTGGGTTTTAGCGTACAATCAGAAGCTTATAACTGATATGGGCTATGATAACGATTATATTTATAATTTAGTAAGAGACGGTAAATGGACTATAGATCAGTACTATGCTCTTGCCAAAGGGTTTACCAAGGATCTGAATCAAGATAGCCTTATGACAGCAGACGATCAATATGCTCTCTCCGGTAACGGATCTTCAATTATTGGTTTTATGAGCTGTGCAGGAGTTATTATTACACAAAAGGATGCTGATGATTTTCTTGAATTTTGTGATTTGACCGATTATACGAATGATGTTCTTACAAAGCTCGGCAAAGCTCTCTCTCCTTCCCTTACGTATAATATTGATGCCGCAGATCACTTTGCTACAGACCAAGGAACAGGTGCGCATATAAATATATTTAAAGAAAACAGAGCACTGTTTTTCTCTGAATGCCTTTCAACTATGGAGGTTTTCAGAGATATGGAGTCAGATTTCGGTATAATACCTCATCCTAAATATTCAGAAAAAGAAGAATACAGCTCATTCTTGCATCAATACGTAGGAACAGCGTTTGGAATTCCGATTACAGCACCTGATCTGCAAAAAACAGCAATCATGATGGAATATATGTCTTTTTTGAGTACTGATTCAGTTCTTCCCTCTTATTACAGCAGAGTTCTTGAGGGTAAAAATACAAGAGATGCTGAATCTTATGAAATGATAACTGAATATATAATTCCAAAAAGAAAATACGATATTGGCTTTTCAAATGCCTTCGGCGGTCTTATGTTTGATATTTACGGACAGATAAGCACCGGAACAAATGCTTTTGCGTCTACATACAGAAGATTACACAAGAGCGTTATTTCAGAGATAGATACTGCTAACGAGGCGTTCAGCTGATATAATAAGAAAGCATTTAACATAAAGTTCTAAATTACTATATATAGTATTGACATTGTTTTTTTAGTGTGATATCATTCAAACATAGGATAATATTGATTATATTATAAGGAGATTTTAATGATAGATTTAAAGGTACTTAAAGAGATAGAAGAATATGCTGCTTACGGCTATTATGAAGCACAGCAGCAGGGACTTCCCTGGCCGAGAAATTACGGTCTTGCATACAGACGTCTTTATGAAATGATGCCGGTCAGAGTAATTGAAGGTAGACTTATCGTTCCCTGCGAGGCTCTGTATAACGGTCGTGATTGGTACGATGGCGAGCATCACTGCGCAAACAGCGTTGTTAACCTGTTCCATAGCACCGGTCTTGAAGCTTTAAGAAATATTGCTGATATAAAGAAGGAAAAATATCCTCTGTACGCTGAGGATATAGAATGGCTTTATAATGATTTCGTAAAGACCGTAGTTCATCTTCAGTATACTCACTCAAACGTTGATACTCTTACAGTAATCAATCACGGTTTTGATTATATGAAGCAGGAGATAACGGATTCTCTTGCAAAAGCTGAAAACGAAGAAGAAACAAACTTCCTTCTTGCTATGCAGGATTATGCCGAAGGAATAGATGCATACGTTGAAACTATTAAAAAAGCAATTGCTGATGCATATGAAAATGCTGAGGGTCAGTACCGTGAAGATCTTGAATACGTTTATAACGCCTCCCGCAACTTCTTCCACCGCCCTGCTGAAAGCTTTATTGAAGGTCTTCTCGATGCAAGCCTTATCTGGATGCTTGACGGATGTGACGGTATAGGAAGAATTGACTATGCTCTCGGAGCCCTTTATGAAAAGGATATTAAGAGCGGCGCTCTTCCGATCGAGCTTGCAAGAAAGCTCCTTGATGAGCTCTTCAATAACTTTGCGCGTATGCACGGTTGGAATATGCAGATAGGTGGCTATAATCCCGACGGATCCTGCGCATGTAATATGCTTACCGAAGAAATACTTCGTACAAATTTAAGAAATACCAAGATTATTCGTCCTAATCTTTCATTTAAGATGACAAAGATAACTCCTCCTCACATTCTTGATCTTATAATGGAATGTGTTGCTGCAGGTACAGGTAAGCCGGCGATATACAACGATGACCTTTATATTGAAACGCTCATGAAGTATATTCCCGAGCTTACGTATGAGGATGCAGTAATGTACGGTCTTGGCGGATGCTCTGAAGCAATGATTACAGGTATGTCCAACTGCGAAAGCCTTGCTTTCCAGATCAATCTACCTAAGATTCTTGAATATGCTATGTTTGACGGCATGGATATGAAGGAACATACACAGTTCGGACCTCATACCGGCAAATTCGAGGATTTTGATACATTTGATAAGTTCTATAATGCATTTAAAGAGCAGATCAAATTCTTCACGGAGCACATAACTACTGTTATCAATAACTGCATTGATCAGAGAAAGATCTCCGGAGATCCCAGAATCATGCGTTCCCTCTTTACAAGAGGATGTATCGAAAACCGCAAATCCTTTGAGGCAGGCGGAGCTAAATATAACTGGACAGATCTTTCGTATGATGGACCTTCGGTTGTTACAGACAGCCTGGCTGCAGTTAAAAAGTTTGTTTACGATGAAAAGAAGCTGACACCTAAACAGCTTATTACAGCTATTGAAAATAACTTTGAGGATGAGTCCGTAAGACTTATGCTTGCTTCAGGACCTAAATTCGGAAACGACGATCCTTACGTTGATGATATTGCTGTGGATCTCTTTGATTACACTTGGTCAATTATGCTTGATCATAAAACTCACAGAGGCAACGGTATATTTGTTCCGTCCGTAATTATATTCTCTACCTTTGAATGGACAGGAAGCTTCGTAGGCGCAACACCTAACGGAAGATATGCTTATACAGCACTTAATGACTGCGTAGGTGCTTGCCCCGGATGTGACGTAAACGGACCTACTGCTCATCTTAATTCAGTTCTTAAGCTTCCGCTTACCAAAGCATTTGGAACTCCTGTGCTTAATCTTAGATTCCAAAAGAGCCTGCTTCTTGAACCCGAAGGAAGAGCTAACTTCATAAAGCTTATCCAAACTTACTTTGAACGTGGCGGACTTCAGGTTCAGATAACCTGCGTAGATAAAGAGATACTTCTTGCTGCACAGAAAGCTCCCCACGAATATCAGGATCTCATAATTCGTATTGGCGGATTCAGCGAATATTTCGTTCGTCTCTCCAAGCAGATGCAGGATACAGTAATCGCAAGAACCGAGCTTTCAGTTTAACATCGAAAGAGCAAACGAAAAACGTTTGCTCTTTCTTTTATTCTATAGGTATTTCTATATATGAATCCTGAAGATATACGGTGTTGTTTGCTACCTTGCTTTCTTCAACCTCAGCCCAATGCCCTTTTACGTTGGAATGAGGGACGTATACACCGCAATTTGAAGAAATATCAACTCTTATACGGTTGCCTTTTTTTATTTCAAAAGCAATCGGAGGAGTTTCAAGATCTATAGTTATTATTTGTCCTGCAGAGCATTCACTTAATACGTAAGATAACGTTGTGATATCCTCTGTAAGGTTGTATGCTTTACCATCTTCTACAAAATAGATCCTAATAAAAAACGCAGTATCATCACAGTCTGATGAAACTTTCAAATGCCAGCGTATATTGCCTAAGACAGTCGTATTTGAATCAAATTCTTCTGTCTGAAATGAAACGACGCCGTCTACGCTGTTTATTTCATGCGCTATAAATATATTGTGATGTCTAAAACATTTAATCGGATTATCGGGGTCAAATTTATACGATATTGTTTTATTATCATTAGATGGAAAAGAGGTCAACATATTCTCATCGTTGAAGTACAGCTTTATATTTTTTCTAAGTTCTGTCGGATATTCAGTTTCTTTCCATTCACTCGATCCTATCGAATAATATTTAAGTTTTCCTTTCCGTGCATACTTAAAGGGTCTGTTCTCTCTGATGCTGTTAAACCATTCAGCCGCATAATCAAACGGGATATTTCCGTTTTCAAAATGATACTCCGCTTCAGACGTCATCTGTGTTGCGTGTCCCCAAGGTCCGACAATAAATGAGGAAATGCTTTTTTGAGCATCGGACATTCTTTTCCACATGGAGAACATTCCGTCAAGATAAAAATCATACCACCCGTCAACAAAAAGAACTGGGATATTTATCTTATCAATAACATCGTTTCTACTATCTTGGGTCCAAAACTCGTTATCGGTATCGTTTAAAAGATAGGACGTGTATTCCGGAACATCTTCTCCTACCATCTGACTCATTATATTTTTATAAGGACGCTTTTTTGGAAGGTCAGTTCTTGGATTGGGATATTGTCTGTTCATCATACTAAGCCACCAATTCAAATTGCAGAAATCATAATTACATCCGTTTCTATAATATCTGTAATATGTACGGTCGGACTGTATATCAAGTGAAGCACCCTTGATATCAGGTTGATACGTGTCAAGGTAACTAAAATGTACGGTCGAAAGATAACTTCCGCCGTGAAGAAATATTTCGCCGTTATAGCACGGAAGCTGACGTATGTATTCAAGAGTCTTTATTCCATCCGCACGTTCTGTGGTGTATGGAATGCAGATTCCTTCGCTATCACCTCTGCCTCGACAATGCTGAAGTACGATTGCATATCCGTTTTTTATAAAACCGTGGTTATTATACACACTTATATCATGAGGTTTTCCGTTATGTGCCGGCTCATATGGAGTTCTCATATACACGATTGGAGCTTTTTCCATTTCACGAGGTACAACAACTCTTGTATAAAGCTTTACTCCGTCATCCATTGTAAAATATGTTTCGGTAACTTTAACAATATCATTTTCCGTTGTAATTGGATACATAATGTTTTTCCTATCCTTCATCACATTTATAGCATATCATTACCCAAAACAAATTTTATCATATTATTTTTATAAATTCAATTATTTTCTTGTATTTTGTTTTAAGAAATCCATATTAGAGCTAAACGGAACTTTCATTTGCTTATTTTCGTCTTATCTGATGAAAGGCGGTGTTATTTGTGAAAAAGATTATAACTACATTTACACTTATTTTAGTTTCTATTATTATGATATCATGCCGGAACAATGTTGATGACACTATAATTGACAACAGTTTTGATGGTCAAGTCGAGAATAATATTGGATCTGATACGGCAAACAGTAACACTGAAAAGAATCTGAACACAAAAAAGCTTGCTGAAAATGAGGATGAGATACTAAGCAATCTCAATGAATTTTCGTTTGATCTATTCAATTTGATTTATAAATCGGAAGAATCCTCAGATGAAGTCGTTGTTTCGCCCTTATCTGCATACATTGCTCTTGCAATGACTGCAAACGGAGCTAAGGGTGATACGTTAACTGCTTTTGAAAACGTTCTCGGAGCAAGTGTTGAAAACTTAAATAACACAGCGAAAAATATTATATCTTCACTTTCAGATACGTCTAAAGATACAACACTTGAAATAGCGAATTCAATATGGAGCAGTAAAAATAATCTTGAACCGAACAAAGAATTTACTAAAACTATTTCCAAATATTATTCCGCTGATTTTTATTCGGTTGACTTTTTGGATAAGAAAACGGTTGAATTAGCTAACAATTGGGTAAAAGAAAAGACACATAAACTTATACCTTCAATAGTTGAAGAGTTTGATCCCAACACCGTAATGATGCTGATGAACGCACTGTATATGAACGCAAAATGGTTATCACCGTTTGATTCTAACAGTACGTCTGAGAATAAATTTAATAATTACGACGGCAGTGTTTCTTCAATAGATTTTATGAATAAATACGAATCATACGAGCGATATTTTAATGACGGAATATCTGAATCTCTAATACTTAATTATACCGATCAGGATTTGAAAATGATGATAATAAAGCCGGAAAGCTATGATGATTTCACTTTTTCATATGATTATTTTAACCAAATCAGATCTGATGCAAAGACAGAATGCATAAATCTAAGTATGCCAAAGATTTCGTGTAGCTATAGTGTGAAGATGAATGAAGTCTTATCTGATATGGGACTTGAAGTTGCATTTGATCCTTTAAGCGCAGATCTGAGTGGGCTCGGGAAATCATACGGAAATATTTATATAAGCCAGGTGCTTCAAAAGGTTCAGCTTAATATTACCGAAGAAGGAACCGAAGCCGCTGCTGTTACTGCGGTTACGTGTGCGGCAGAAAGCAAAGGACCGATTCCGATTAAGGTCAGCATCGATTCACCGTACTATATTGTTGTATTTGATTCCGGAAATGGTGTACCGCTTTTTATCGGAACATTTAAAAATATGTAATAATTAAACGCATACAGTTTCTGTATGCGTTTAATTATTATTATTATTATTATTATAGGTTCTTCCTATAGTTGCAGCAATAACATTATGTACGCCGTTATCCTTAAGTTGCTTTGCACAAGCTTCGATTGTTGCTCCGCTTGTCATAACGTCATCTATGATTATAACTGTTTTGAAAGCTGCTTTATCTATATTTTTGTAATAAGGTCTGTAAGACATAAAGGCATTTTGCAATCTGCTGTTGTAGCTTAAAGATTTTTGAGTATAGCTATTCCTTCTTGTTAGAAGCTTGTAATAGGGCTTATCAAGAAGCTTTGCTATGTTCTTTGCAAGCTTTTCTGCCTGATCATATCCTGCAACTCTTTTTGCTTTTGGATTGCGTGGAACGGAAGTAATTACAGCGTTTGATATATTTATTGCAGTAGGATGGAATACCGATGCTCTTAAATTGATGGCATCTGCAAGCTCTTTTGATATAAAATCAAAATTGTTTTTAATATTACGTTCCTTCATTGAAAGGATCATCTTCTTGCCGATACTGTATCTTCTTTTGTCATATTTGCAAAGATGAACAGTTGCATCGGTGTATGATGATTGTCCTATTTGAGGGATACATCCGCACTCGTCCTGCTTCATGCGGCAGATGGGACACCTTTCTGCCTTTTCCTGCTCCCATTGTGACAGACAAATCCTGCAAAGCGACGTTGTATTATTAACCTCAAGCAACTCTCTACAAGACGTACATCTGGGAACAAATAACGTATTTAATATCTTATTTATCAAGCTCATATAAAAACTGTTTCAATCCGGTATATCTCTTCGTAATTCTGTTATTGTTGACCATTCCCATAATTACGTCCGGTCTGCCTACGAGAATCGCCATATCCTGCGCGCGGGTAACAGCTGTATAAAGCAGATTTCTCGTTAAAAGCTTGGGAGTATAATTGTAAACGGGCAAAATTACTACAGAATACTCGCTTCCCTGACTTTTATGGACGGTAATTGCATATGCATGGTCGAGCTCATCGAGCATTGAAAAATCATATTCTGCTTCTCTGCCATCAAAATCTATCATCATTGTTTCGTCTGATAAAGATATAGCTTCAACCGTTCCAATGTCTCCGTTAAAGATACCAACGCCGCCTACTCCGTTTTTCTCCCAGGTAATATCGTAATTATTCTTTATCTGCATTACCTTATCACCGACTCTGAAAATCTTGTCTCTGTATTTAACTTCTTTTTTGTTTTCTTTTTTTGGATTAAGGTATTTTTGTAAAACGGAATTTAAAGATTCGGTACCCGCCGCTCCCTTTCTTGAAGGTGTTATTACCTGAATGTTATCCTTTATATCTTCACCGTACTTTTTGGGAAGACGGTTGAGACAAAGATCAACGATTGTTTTTGCAATAGATTCATCATCGGTTCTGTTTATAAAGAAGAAATCACCGCTTTTGGCATCGAGCTCGGGATATTCGCCGTGATTTATCATGTGAGCATTTGTTATTATCAAGCTCTCCTGTGCCTGACGGAATATCTCTTTAAGCTTGATTGTATTAAATCTTTCACATTCGATCAGATCATTCAGTATATTCCCTGCTCCTACAGACGGGAGCTGGTCTGCATCACCGATAATCATTATTCGTGCGCCCGGTTTAGTTGCCTTAAGCAATGCCTCCATCAGAAGAACGTCAACCATTGATGCCTCGTCTATTATTATGGCATCTTCCTCAAGAATATCATTTTCGTTTCTCTTGAAGTTAAGCTTTCCGTCTGATGTATATTCAAATTCAAGCATACGGTGGATGGTTTTTGCGTCATGTCCCGTTGCCTCTGACATTCTTTTGGCTGCTCGTCCTGTCGGAGCGGCAAGTGCAACTCTGAGCCCTATTCTCTCGTATGCGCTTATTACCGCCTTGATTACAGTCGTTTTACCCGTACCCGGTCCTCCGGTGAGTATCATTACTCCGCTATTGAGTGAATTTTCAATAGCCTTTTTTTGCATTATATCATATTGAATATTGTTTTCAAGCTCTATCTGTGTAATGAATCTGTCAATATCAGACAAATCGAATTTTGGGAATAGCTTATCCAGCATATCCAATTTATGTGCAATATATTTTTCCGCTTTGTTGTATTGCGTAAGGTAAATTGCATCCTTTGAGCCGATTTTTTCGCATGTAAGCTTGCTTTCAGTTAAAAGAGCATCTACGGCTTCTATAACTGAATCTTCGCTTACGGAAAGCATTTGAGCTGTTGCCGCAATTACCTTTGATCTCGGTATGAAGACGTGTCCTTCCTGAATTGCATTTATCCCAAGAAGACACTTCACACCTGCTTTAATTCGCTCGGGAGAGCTTTTATCAAATCCGAGGGAATCAGCTATTTTATCAGCTCTTTCAAAGCCTACTCCGTAAATTTCGTCACACAGAAGATACGGATTATCTTTTATGACGTCAACAGCACCTGCGCCCCATCTTTTAAATATTTTAATAGACGTTTCGGGCCCGAAAAAGTCTCTGCAGAACATCATAACAGCTCTGATACCAAACTGTTCTTTAAAGCTTTCACTCATTTCCTGCGCCTTTTTTTGCGATATACCCGGCAGATCTGAAAGCCATTCTGGATGATTCTCTATAACGTCAAATGAATCTGCACCGTATTTCCCTACGATTTTTGAAGCAAGCTTAGGCCCGATACCTTTAACTGCACCTGATGCAAGATACTTTTGGATAGCAGAAGACGTGACCGGAAGCTGTTTTTCCATATATTCAATTTTAAACTGTCTGCCGAATGATGGATGGTTGAACCATTTACCCATAGCACGAATTATCTCACCTTCGGCAATAAAAGGCATATTGCCGACAACGGTTATAAGTTCTCCGCCTTCTGTTTCAAGATCACATACACTGTATCCGTTTTCAGAATTACGGTATATTACGCTTTCGATAACACCGTCTACTGTAAGAAGCTCGTTTTCTTCTTCTGTTTTAAATATCTTTTCCATCTGTACCTTTTCTTTTTATGTATAAATGTATCGTATATAAGGCTGTAAAATCCGTAAACAGCAAATAACGCAACGGTTATTTCGGAAATAGTTTTTATTATTGCAAACAGCATAATATTATTCCTCCTCAAGAATATACTATGCTGTTTTTTATCTCTATGTTATTTTACTAAATCGGAAAGCTTTAATGCAATATCTGTCTTCTCCCAAGGAATATCAAGATCTTCTCTTCCCATATGTCCGTATGCTGCAAGCTGTTTATATATAGGTCTGCGAAGACCAAATCTTTCTATTATAGCAGCAGGACGAAGGTCAACGGTTTCAATTACGGCTTTTTCGATTGCTTCTTCGCTGCACTTAGCAGTGCCAAATGTATCGATCATTACAGAAACAGGCTTTGCTACACCTATAGCATATGCGAGCTGTACCTCGCATTTATCTGCAAGCCCTGCAGCGACTACGTTCTTTGCAATATATCTTGCAGCATATGCACCTGTGCGGTCTACTTTCGTAGGATCTTTTCCTGAAAAAGCACCGCCGCCGTGTCTTGAGTATCCGCCGTAGGTATCAACTATTATCTTTCTTCCGGTAAGACCGCTGTCACCCATAGGACCGCCGACAACAAATCTTCCGGTAGGATTAACGTATATCTTTATATTATCATTATAATATTCTGCCGGTATTATCGGCTTAATAACATAGCTTATAATATCCTCTCTTATTTTATCAAGAGATACGTCGGAGCTGTGCTGTGTGGAGACGACTATTGTATCTATTCCAACTGGAGCACCGTTTTGATATTCAACGGTAACTTGAGTTTTTCCATCAGGTCTTAAATAATTAAGGGTGCCGTTCTTTCTTACCTCTGACAGCTTCTTTGCAAGCTTATGTGAAAGAGATATCGGCATAGGCATCAGCTCTTTTGTCTCGTTACATGCATAACCGAACATCATTCCCTGGTCACCGGCGCCTGTATCAAATTCATCGGTCATACTACCGTCTTTTGCTTCAAGAGATTTATCAACACCAAGAGCAATGTCAGGAGACTGCTCATGAATTTGGTTTATAATTGCACACGTGTTAGAATCAAAACCGTATTCAGCGTTATTATATCCTATATCAGAAACTGTATCTCTTACTATTTTCTGAATATCAACGTATCCGGTTGTAGTTATTTCTCCCATAACGGAAACTATACCTGTAGTCGTTGTCGTTTCGCAGGCAACTCTCGAATAAGGATCCTGCTCAAGCAAAGCGTCAAGTATAGCATCGGATACGAGATCGCATATTTTATCGGGATGTCCTTCGGTTACCGATTCAGAAGTAAATAATTTTCTCATTGATTGTTCCTCCAACAAAAAAATTCCGGTTACAACCGGAATTTAAAAGCTTTATATACAGCTCATCTTCCGGGAATTAGCACCTTGCATATAATGCAGGTTGCCGGGCTTCGCAGGGCCAGTCCCTCCGCCACTCTTGATACACCGATATTAATTTAATAATTACATTTACATTATATCATATATTTTTTCAGATTTCAACAGTATTATAAAAGAAAATCCAAAAAACCGATAAAACCGTATACCACGCCACTCATTATTAGACCTGCAACTGCAACGCCGGCAAATATTACTGGGAAAGCATACTTGATTCTTATATTAAGCATAGCAGCAATTAATGATCCCATCCAGGCACCTGTACCCGGGAGAGGAATGGCAACAAGCAAAAACAGTCCAAGTAATTCAAGATTCATCATCTTTGACGTTTTTCTTTGTGCTATTTTCTCAATCCATAAAGCTATCTTTTGAAGATAAGGGACTTTTTTCATCCACCGTAGAATAGCCCTTATAAAGAGCAAAATAAACGGAACGGGGATCATATTTCCTATTACACTTACAAGGTATGTGCTTATGACAGGAAGATTCATTCCTCCTCCGCATATAATTGAGCCTCTCAGCTCAAATACCGGAATCATGGACATGAAAAAAATGAGCAGATATTTACGTAGCATTGATAACATAAATACGTTCTCCACTAAACATAATGTAAAGATTCTGATGCCGCTTTTATGCGGCATCAGTTATCTTTAATGATGATTATCTATTATATGAAGAGTTGCTGTTTTTCAGCATAACGTCATGATAACCGCCCTCAACGATACTTGTAGCAGAAACAAGAGTTATTTTTGCATTTTTCTGAAGGTCGGGTATGTTGGTTACACCGCAGTTACACATAGTTGATTTAACCTTATAAAGGCTCTTATCAACGTTATCCTTAAGGCTTCCTGCGTAAACGACGTATGAGTCAACACCTTCCTCGAAGGATAACTTAGATTTTCCGCCAAGGTCATATCTCTGCCAGTTGCGGGCTCTGTTGGAGCCTTCACCCCAATACTCCTTAACGTATGTTCCGTTAATGATAAGCTTTGTTGTAGGGCTTTCGTCAAATCTTGCAAAGTATCTTCCAAGCATAAGGAAATCAGCGCCCATAGCAAGTGCAAGTGTCATATGATAATCATGGACAATGCCACCGTCAGAGCATATCGGAATGTAGATGCCTGTTTCTTCAAAATACTCGTCACGTGCTCTTGCAACGTCAATAAGTGCAGTTGCCTGACCTCTTCCGATACCCTTGGTCTCTCTTGTTATACAGATAGAACCACCGCCGATACCGACTTTAATAAAGTCAGCGCCTGCTTCAGCAAGGAATCTGAACCCTTCTGCATCTACAACGTTTCCTGCGCCAACCTTAACGCTATCGCCGTATTTCTGACGAATAAAATCAAGTGTTTTCTTCTGCCAGCATGTATATCCTTCCGAAGAGTCGATACAAAGAATGTCAGCGCCGGCTTCAACGAGTGCTGGAACTCTCTTTTCATAATCGAGGGTATTTATACCTGCACCAACTACGTATCTCTTCTGAGCATCAAGTATTTCCTGAGGATTTTCTTTGTGCTGAGAGTAATCCTTTCTGAAAACGAGATATACAAGCTTTCCATCTTTATCTACAAGAGGAAGTGAATTGAGCTTGTTTTCCCATATGATATCGTTAGCTTCCTTAAGAGTTGTTGTGTCGGGTGCAGTTATAAGTCTGTCTAAGGGTGTCATAAATTCTTTGACTTTAACATCGGGATTCATACGGCTTACACGGTAATCACGGCTGGTAACTATACCGCAAAGCTTGCCGTTAGGCGTACCGTCGTCGGTTACAGCCATTGTATTGTGCCCCTTTTCTTCATAAAGCGCAAGAACGTCCGCAAGTGTATTTTCGGGAGTAAGATTTGAATCGCTTACAACAAATCCTGCCTTATAGCCCTTAACTCTCGCTACCATCTCGGCTTCATCTTCGATAGACTGTGAACCGTATATAAATGATATACCGCCTTCCTTAGCAAGTGCTATAGCCATAGTATCGTTTGAAACGGACTGCATTATAGCAGAAACCAACGGAATATTCATATTTATAGGGCATTCTTCCTTGCCCTTTTTATATTTTACTACCGGTGTACGAAGAGATACGTTTGCAGGAATACAATCCTCAGACGTATATCCCGGAATCAAAAGATATTCACTGAAGGTATGAGAAACTTCATTAAAATAGTAAGCCATGTTCTTTCTCCTTTATTATTTATAATACTTAACTGCGGACTCAAAAAGTCCCATATCGTATATACCACAAACGTTCTTGTAAAGCCCCTCACCGATTCTCTCTGAATGGCCCATCTTACCAAACACTCTACCGTCGGGAGATGTGATACCCTCAATAGCATACGCAGAGTCGTTGGGGTTATATCTGACGTCAGACGTAGGCTTTCCATCAAGATCTACGTACTGAGTAGCAATCTGACCGTTTTCAGCAAGCTTCTTTATGAGAGCATCATCAGCCAGGAACTTTCCTTCTCCGTGTGATATCGGAACGGTATAAATTTCACCGACCTTAGTAGACATAAGCCAAGGTGACTTGTTTGATGCAATTCTTGTTCTTACAAGCATGGACTGGTGTCTGCCTATAGTGTTAAACGTAAGAGTCGGACAGGTACTGTCTGTATCTATTATTTCTCCGTATGGAACAAGACCTAACTTGATTATTGCCTGGAAACCGTTACATATACCGCATATCAGACCGTCTCTGCACGCCATAAGCTTGTTGACCTGCTCTTTTACTGCACCGTTTCTGAAGAACGCAGTAATAAACTTACCGGATCCGTCAGGCTCATCACCGCCGGAGAAGCCACCGGGAATAAATATTATCTGAGATTGCTTGATCTTCTCTGAAAAGGCCTCTACTGAATCAGCAATGCCTTTTGCAGTAAGATTATTAATAACAAATATTTCCGGATCTGCACCTGCTGTGAGAAGTGCTTTAGCGGTATCGAATTCGCAGTTCGTTCCCGGGAATACCGGTATAAGAACCTTAGGTTTAGCAGTTTTTATCGCAGGAGATTTATATTCAGTTGCTTTATATTCAAATGCAGGAATATCTCTTTCCTTCTGATTGATGTTACAACTGTAGATAGGCTCGAGCTTACCTTCGTAAATATCGAATATATCTTTAAGTGAAACTATTTCATCTCTATATGAAATAACCTCTTCGCTTGTTGTATGTCCTAAAACTATTGCGTTTGAAGGCACGTTATCATTATTATTAAGCTCAATTATAAACGCACCGTAATTATATCCGAATATTTCCTCTTTTGATACGTTTTCACTGAATTTAAATCCAATCATATTACCGAAGCAAGCTTTCATTACAGCTTCAGCAACACCGCCGTATGTAGGTGTATATATAGAAGCGGCTGAATTATTACGAGCAAGCTCGGTAACAGTATTAAAGAGTTTAATCTGAGATTCCGGTACAGGAAGGGAGTTTTCGTTATAATCAGGCTTGAGAAGTATTACGGTGTGTCCCCCTGATTTAAACTCAGGAGAAACAACATCACTTGTATGTCCCGTAGTTACAGCAAAAGAAACCAACGTCGGAGGTACGTCTATATTTTCGAAGCTTCCGCTCATAGAGTCTTTTCCGCCGATAGCACCTATGCCGAAATCCTTTTGTGCCTCAAATGCGCCGAGAAGTGCCGCCAAGGGCTTACCCCATCTCTTGGCATCCTTATTAGGTCTTTCAAAATATTCCTGGAAGGTAAGATAAACGTCGTTAAAATCTGCACCGGTTGCAATAAGCTTGGAAACAGACTCAACAACCGCAAGATAAGCTCCGTGATAAGGGCTTTTTTCGCTTATAAAAGGATTGTATCCCCAAGACATAAACGAGCAAGTGCTTGTATGCTCCTTTTCAACGGATACTTTGTTCACCATTGCCTGAATGGGCGTACGCTGATATTTACCTCCAAAAGGCATAAGAACTGTTCCTGCGCCTATCGTGGAGTCAAATCTTTCGGACAATCCTCTCTTTGAGCAAACGTTATAATCAGCGGAAAGAGATTTTAATCCACATTCAAAACAATCAGGGAGATCCTTTGTAAAGGCTTCAGGCTTTGCTGGAGCAATATCTATATGCTTCTCTGCGCCGTTTGAATTAAGAAAATCTCTTGAAATATCAACGATGTTTACACCGTTCCATTTCATTCTTAGTCTCGGCTCGGCTTTAACTTCAGCAACTACCGTTGCCTCAAGGTTTTCGCTGTATGCAAGCTCAATAAATCTCTTAACGTCCTCTTTTGCAACAACAACCGCCATTCTTTCCTGAGACTCACTTATGGCAAGCTCAGTTCCGTCAAGTCCGTCGTATTTTTTAGGAACTGCGTTAAGATCTATATCAATACCGTCTGCAAGCTCTCCGATAGCAACGGAAACACCGCCTGCTCCGAAGTCGTTACATCTTTTTATAAGAAGCGAAGCTTCTTTATTTCTGAAAAGTCTTTGAAGCTTTCTTTCTTCAGGTGCATTTCCCTTCTGAACCTCTGCACCACAGCTTTCAAGTGATTCGAGCGTGTGAGATTTTGATGAACCGGTTGCTCCACCGCATCCGTCTCTTCCCGTTCTGCCACCAAGAAGAATAACGATATCTCCGTCCTGAGGACGTTCTCTTCTGACGTTTTCAGCAGGAGCGGCAGCAATTACTGCACCTATTTCAAGTCTTTTTGCAACGTAACCGTCGTGATATATTTCATCAACCTGTCCGGTTGCAAGTCCGATCTGATTACCGTATGAACTGTATCCTGCCGCCGCAGTAGTAACGATCTTTCTTTGCGGAAGCTTACCCTTCATTGTCTCGGAAACCGGCTTCAGTGGATTTGATGCACCGGTAACTCTCATTGCTGCATATACGTAAGATCTTCCTGAAAGAGGATCTCTTATTGCTCCGCCTATACACGTAGCAGCACCGCCAAAGGGTTCTATTTCAGTAGGGTGGTTATGTGTTTCATTCTTAAAGAGGAGAAGCCAATCCTCGTCTTTTCCGTTTACGTTAACTTTTATCTTGACAGTACATGCATTGATCTCTTCGGATTCGTCAAGTTTTTCAAGCTTACCTTCTTTTTTGAGATGCTTAACTGCAAGGGTTGCTATATCCATAAGATTTACAGGCTTTGTTCTGCCAAGCTGTTTTCTTGTTTCGATATAGTCTTTATATGCGTTTTCGAGAAGCTCGTCTTCAAACTTAACGTTATCGATTGTAGTTAAAAACGTTGTATGTCTGCAATGATCTGACCAATAAGTATCGATCATTCTAATTTCAGTGATCGTAGGATCTCTGTTTTCACTCTTAAAATAATTCTGACAGAAAGCAATATCATCGTAATCCATTGCAAGACCGTACTGCTTTACAAAATCCTTAAGCTCTTCCTGATTCTTCTGACAGAATCCGTGAAGGGTTTCAACCGTTTCGGGAGCTGTATATTCTGATACGAGGGTTTCGTATTCTTCTAAAGACGCCTCTCTGCTTTCTACCGGATTGATTACGTATTTCTTTACTGCATCAATATCAGCATCGGATACTTTTCCGCTGAGTATGTAGATTCTGGCGGTTCTAACGATAGGCTTTTCACACTGTGCAATAAGCTGAATACATTGAGCGGCACTATCCGCACGCATATCAAACTGTCCGGGTAAATATTCAACAGCAAATATCTTATCTTCATCATCACACTCGATAGATTCAGATACAATATCAAGCTGTGGCTCAGAAAAGACAGTTTTTACAGCGTAGTCAAAAAGGTCTTTATCAATATTTTCAACGTCATATCTATTGACAATACGTATGCTTTCAAGTCCCTTTATACAAAGGAGAGATTTTGCATCCGATGTCAGTGAAGCCGCCTCATTAGCAAGCTCCTTCTTTTTTTCAACGTATATTCTGTATACCATAATATCTCCTTAAAAGCATAAATTATTTTGCCAAAAGCGCTTTTTTTCCGATGTCTTTCCTGTAATAAGCATTTTCAAATCGAACTTTATCAATATTGCTGTATGCTTTTTCAATCGCTTTAGAAAGGGTTACATCAGTAGCAGTAAAGCCGAGGACTCGTCCGCCTGACGTTACTAATTTACCGTCATTCAGCTTAGCTCCAGCAACGTAAAGTTCGCATCCGCCGAGATCATCTGACGTTGTGATCTCAAATCCGGTTTCATATTTTCCGGGATAACCGTCAGAAGCAACAATTACACAGCACGCACTTTTGTCTGAAAATTTAACGTTAATATCAGCGAGTCTTTCATCAGTTACTGCCTGCATAATTTCAAAAAGATCAGTTTCAAGCAGCGGAAGAACTACCTGTGTTTCCGGATCGCCGAAACGGCAGTTGTATTCAATTACCTTAGGTCCTTTTGCCGTAATCATTAATCCAAAATACAAGCAACCTTTAAATGTTCTGCCTTCAGAATTCATTGCATTTACTGTAGGTATAAAAATATTTTCCATACACTCTTTTGCAATAGAATCTGTATAATACGGATTGGGTGCTATCGTACCCATTCCACCGGTGTTAAGACCCTTATCATTGTCAAGAGCACGTTTATGATCCATTGAGGAAATCATAGGAACGATTGTTTTTCCGTCTGTAAATGACAGAACTGAAACCTCGGGCCCTTCAAGAAATTCTTCAATTACTATCTTGCTTCCGCTTTCGCCGAAAATTTTGTCCTGCATCATAGATTTTACGGCATCAATTGCCTCATCTCTTGTCATTGCAATAACAACGCCTTTTCCAAGAGCAAGTCCGTCTGCTTTTATAACGGTAGGTATCGGAGCAGTTTCAAGATAATTTATGGCATCGTCTATGTTTTCGAATATTTCATATTCGGCTGTAGGTATACCGTACTTTTTCATCAGATTTTTCGAAAAAGCTTTGCTTCCTTCAATTATTGCCGCATTTTTTGACGGCCCGAAGCACGGTATTCCAACCTTATTCAATTCATCGACAGCGCCCAAAACAAGCGGATCATCCGGGGCAACAACAGCATAATCAATACCGTTGTTTACAGCAAAATCAACTATAGCGGCAATATCCTTAGCGTTTATTGCAACGCATTCGGCATCCGATGCAATTCCTCCGTTACCGGGGAGTGTATAAATCTTGCTTACCTTAGGGCTTTCCTTTATCTTTTTTATTATGGCGTGTTCTCTACCACCGCCGCCAACAACCATAACATTCATAATGCCTGCTCCTTTTGTAGTAATGTTTAGCGATAAATCGGGTACTTCTTGCAAAGCTCAATTACTTCTGCAGTTACCCTTTCCTTGGATGCTTCAAAATCAGTAGCAACGTCCTTGAGCCATTTAGCTATAAGCTTCATTTCATCTTCCTTGAAGCCTCTTGAAGTTACAGCAGGTGTGCCAAGTCTTATTCCGCTTGTTATAAACGGACTCTGCGGATCGTTGGGAATAGCATTTTTATTTGCTGTTATGTGAACCTCATCAAGTCTGTGCTCAAATTCTTTTCCGGTAATGTTTACCGAACGAAGATCAACGAGCATAAGGTGATTATCTGTTCCTCCCGAAACAAGATCAAAGCCTTCTGCTTTAAGAGAGTCAGCAAGAACAGCTGCATTCTTTATAATTTGACCCTGATATTCCTTAAAGCTATCAGTAAGCGCTTCCCCGAATGCAACAGCCTTTGCAGCAATAATATGCATAAGAGGTCCGCCCTGCGTTCCTGGGAATATAGCTTTATCTATCTGCTTTGCAAGCTCTTCTTTACAGAGAATAAGACCACCTCTGGGGCCACGAAGCGTTTTGTGCGTTGTTGTAGTAACAACGTCAGCGTACGGAACGGGGCTCGGATGAAGTCCTGCAGCAACCAGACCGGCAATATGTGCCATATCAACCATGAAATATGCACCGACCTCGTCTGCAATCTCTCTTATCCTTGCAAAATCAATTGTTCTTGGGTATGCACTTGCACCTGCAAGTATAAGCTTAGGCTTATTTTCAATAGCAAGTGTGCGTATATTATCGTAATCTATGGTCTGTGTATCGTCACTTACACCGTAAGACACGATATTAAAATATTTACCCGAAATGTTAACCGGAGATCCGTGTGAAAGATGTCCGCCATGAGCAAGGCTCATAGAGAGAACGGTATCGCCCGGCTCAAGAAGTGCAAAGAAAACAGCAAGGTTTGCATTTGCACCGCTATGGGGCTGAACGTTAGCGTGTTCGGCACCAAAGAGCTTCTTCGCTCTTTCTCTTGCAATATCTTCTACGATGTCAACGTACTGACATCCGCCGTAATATCTTTTACCCGGATATCCCTCAGCGTATTTATTCGTTAGAACGCTTCCTGCAGCAAGAAGAACAGCCTCAGAAACTACGTTTTCGGAAGCAATAAGCTCTATATTATAACGCTGACGGTCAAATTCGAGCGTACATGCGTCGTAAACTTCTTTATCAAAATTTTTAAGTTCGTCAAAAAACATTATATTTCTCCTTGAGTTTATTAGTGGTGGAATAATCTCATTCCGGTGAATGCCATAGCAATTCCATACTTATTGCAGCAATCGATTACAACGTCATCTCTGATGGAACCACCGGGCTCAGCAATATAGGAAACGCCACTGCGTCTTGCTCTTTCTATGTTATCGTCAAACGGGAAGAAAGCATCACTGCCTACAGAAACTCCTGTAATTTTAGAAAGATATTCCTTCTTTTCAGCCTTGGTAAGCTCATCGGGACGGTGTGTAAAGTATTTCTGCCAGTTACCGTCAGCAAGAACGTCATCACTGTCGTCATTAACGTAAACGTCTATAACGTTATCTCTGTCGGGTCTGCCAAGAGTTTCAAGGAAAGGAAGCGCAAGTACCTTGGGATGCTGACGAAGATGCCATATATCTGCCTTATTTCCTGCAAGACGTGTGCAGTGGATTCTTGACTGCTGTCCTGCACCAACGCCTATAGCCTGTCCGTCAACTGCATAGCAAACGGAATTGGACTGTGTATATTTAAGTGTTATAAGCGCAATTATAAGATCTCTTACTGCTGATTCGGGTAAGTTCTTATTTTCGGTTACTATATTCGAGAGCAATTCCTTGTTAATCACAAAATTGTTACTTCCCTGGTCAAACGTAATGCCGAATACCTGCTTGCGTTCAGCTTCGCTCGGAACGTAGTTAGGATCAATTTTGACGATATTATAGCTTCCTTTTCTTTTGCTCTTCAGTATTTCGAGCGCTTCATCTGAATAACCGGGAGCGATAACTCCGTCAGAAACCTCTCTCTTTATTATTTTTGCTGTCGTTGCATCGCATTCGTCGCTGAGTGCTATCCAATCTCCGAACGATGACATTCTATCTGTTCCTCTTGCCCTTGCATAAGCACATGCAAGGGGAGAATCGTCAAGACCTTCTATATCATCAACAAAGCAAGCCTTTTTAAGCTCAGGAGAAAGCGGAGTTCCTACGGATGCAGAAGTAGGACTTACGTGCTTAAATGATGTTGCGGCTACCATACCAAGCTGATCTTTTATTTCTTTTACAAGCTGCCAGCTGTTGAATGCGTCAAGGAAATTAATAAAGCCGGGCTTACCGTTTAAAATCTCAATGGGAAGATCGCTTCCGTCGTGCATAAATATCTTTGCGGGCTTTTGGTTGGGGTTACATCCATATTTAAGTTCAAATTCTTTCATCGTTTATACCTCACTTAAGTCCTATTATTTATTTTTGTTTATCATAACGTTATTAACGTTGCCTGTGCTTATATCAACGTATCTTACGTAAAGAGAAATTTTGTTATCCTCATTAAGATTGTTCCAAAGCATATCAGAAAACTCATTTATGCAATTAGGTATCTTAACTCTTTTGGGCTCACCTGTAAACGTAGGAAGCGGATTACCGTCGCAATTATATGTGCTGATAAAGTGACCTACTCCGGGAATTGTATTGTAAGAGAAGGTATATCTGTTGCACGCACTTCCGTTTTCGTCAGCAGATTTAAGTATGCTTAACTTGTATGTAAAGTTATCTTCACCAAACGTAATCATACCGCTTATTCTGGGTGTGTAATTGGGTTTATCGGGCTCAAATTCACGGCTTTCAAGAGCATCCTCAAACGATTTGCCGTCTTTGATATAATTATAGATCGTATCAGTCTGATCTCCGTTTGTAACTATCAGCTTATTATCAAGCTTTCTTATCGGAGAATAAATAATAAGCGACGGATCCTCAACCTTAGATTCATCAAACGGATAGATAGTAACATCTTCACCGTTTTCAACAAATATTCTGTTTCTGCTGTTTTCGCTTCTTCCCATAATGAAATAAGCAAACACAGCCTTGGTTTTATCTTCGGTCATCCCGATGATTATACCTCTTCCGGGGTATGTATTGTTTTTAAGAATCTCGCCTGCACAATAGATATCGTATACGCTCATTGTTCTTTTTCCTTTCTTATAATCTCTGCGGCAACCTTTTCGCAAGCTCTGGGCAATATGATCCACTCAGCCTGTCTCATAACTCTTTTCTGTAAGGACTGCGGTGTGTCGCCGTTTCTTATTTTTACTGCTTTTTGCTCAATAATCTTTCCGCCATCGGGAATTTCGTTTACGTAATGCACTGTTGCTCCGGTAACCTTAACTCCGTATTCAAGAGCAGCCTCATGAACCTTCAGGCCGTAAAATCCTTTTCCGCAAAAAGACGGAATAAGTGAAGGATGGACGTTTATAATTCGATTTGAATAATGTGAGACAAATTTCTCGCTTAAAATGCACATAAATCCGGCAAGAACGATAAGATCTATATTGTATTTATCAATAGTGCTTATCATTTTGTCTTCAAAATCGACTCGGCTTTCACAAGCCTTAAGAGAAACGACCTCAATCGGAATATCAGCGTTTTTAGCTCTTGTTAATGCAAATGCATCGGGATCGTTTGAAAGAACGAGTGAAATTTTTCCGCTTGAAATTATACCTGATTTTTGCGCATCGATCAGCGCCTGAAGATTAGTTCCTCCGCCTGATACAAGTACTGCGATATTAGCCTTTCTGTTGGTCAGCATATTACAACTCCTTCATCGGAAGCAATAACCTCTCCAATGATGTAAGCATCTTCACCGCTGTTTGAAAGAATTGACAATGCTTTATCTGCATCGTTTTTATTAACTACCAAGCTCATACCCACACCCATGTTATATGTATTAAACATATCTCTTTCGGGGATATTTCCTGCTTTAGCAATCATATCGAAAATAGGAAGAACTTTTATAGCCTTCTTTTCAATCTTTGCTGTAAAGCCTTTAGGCAAGCTTCGCGGAACGTTTTCGTAGAAGCCACCACCCGTAATATGAGAAACAGCTTTAACGTTTACCTCGTTCATAAGAGAAAGAACGGGTTTAACGTATATTCTTGTGGGAGCAAGCAACGCCTCGCCTAAGGATCTGCCGCCAAGCTGATCGCAGGGCTTTGTAATGTCAGTATTTTCTACGTCAAATACCTTTCTTACAAGAGAAAATCCGTTAGAGTGAACACCGCTGGAAGGAAGACCGATTATAACGTCCCCTGCATTGATGGTATTATTATCAATTATTTTGCTCTTATCTACAACACCAACTGAAAAACCTGCAAGATCATATTCATCCTCAGGATAGAAGCCGGGCATTTCTGCGGTTTCACCGCCAACAAGAGAGCATCCGGCCTGAACGCATCCTTCAGCAATACCGGCAACTATATCAGCAACCTTTTCGGGAACGTTTTTTCCAAGAGCGATGTAGTCAAGGAAAATAAGAGGCTTAGCACCACAGCATATAATATCGTTTACACACATAGCAACGCAGTCTATACCTACCGTATCATGCTTGTCCATAATAAATGCTATTTTAAGCTTGGTTCCAACACCGTCTGTACCGCTTACAAGAACCGGGCGTGTGATTCCGGTCAGATCAAGTTCAAACAATCCGCCGAATCCGCCTATACCGGAAACCTCTCCTCCGGTTGCTGTTCTTGCGATATGCTTTTTCATAAGCTCAACCGCTTTATATCCGGCAGTTATATCTACGCCTGCATTTTTGTAGCTTTCGCTGAAACTCTTATCTGTCATTCGTCTCCACCGCTTTCTGAAATTTTTGTTTCGAATTTATATTTTTCTTTATCTGATTTAGGAGCTCTTGTGGGATATATTCCGTCAAAGCACGCCGTACAGTAACCGTCGCAGCTTGCCTCGTTTGCTATAAGCTTGGTGTGCTCGAGAGAAAGATATCCAAGGCTGTCTACGCCGATTATTTCTGAAATCTCCTCAACGCTGTGATTGCATGCAATAAGCTTGTTTTTGGAATCTATATCAGTTCCGTAATAGCAAGGATTTATAAACGGAGGAGCAGAAACTCTCATATGTACTTCCGTTGCGCCTGCGTCTCTTAAAATACCTACAATTCTTGCGCAAGTAGTACCTCTGACGATAGAGTCGTCAATAAGGACTATCCTCTTCCCTTTTACGGCTGATAAAACAGGGCTGAGCTTTATCTTAACAAGATCTTCTCTGGACTTTTGTCCGGGCTGTATAAACGTTCTGCCAATATATTTATTTTTTATAAGACCGACTCCGTATGGGATTCCAGATTCTCTTGCATAACCGACAGCAGCGTCAATTCCGGAATCCGGAACGCCAACTACAAGGTCTGCATCAACAGGATGTTCTTTTGCAAGGAATGCTCCTGCCTTCATTCTTGCAGCATTTACGGAGAATCCGTCAACGACAGAATCGGGACGTGCAAAATAAATATATTCAAATACACAAGAAGAACGTTTAGCCGTATTACAATGATCCTTGATCGATCTTACGCCGTCACGAGAAAATACAATAATTTCTCCGGGCTCAACGTCTCTTATAAATTTAGCACCTATTGCGCTTATAGCACAGCTTTCGGATGCAATAATATAGCTTCCGTCGTCTGTTTTTCCGTAGCAGAGCGGTCTGAATCCATACTTGTCTCTTACAGCAATCATCTTTGTTGGGGACATTACTACAAGAGAAAATGCGCCGTCAATTTTGGTAACTGCTTTAGTTACTGCCTCCTCAATAGAAGAAGCACTTAGTCTTTCCTTGGTGATAATGTACGCTATTACCTCGGGATCACTTGTAGAATGGAATATCGAACCCTGCAATTCAAGCTCTTTCCTAAGCTCAAAAGAGTTTACGAGATTTCCGTTGTGGGCGATAGCCATACTTCCCTTTATATGATTTACGACAATCGGCTGTGAATTTTTTCTGTCTTTACTTCCGGCAGTTCCGTATCTCACCTGACCGAGTGCCATATTTCCCTGACCGAGATTGTCAAGGATATCCTTGGTAAAGACATCGTTTACGATGCCTTTATCCTTATAAGACGTAAATACTCCGTCGTCATTAACCACGATACCGCAGCTTTCTTGTCCGCGATGCTGAAGGGCAAACAGTCCGTAATATGTATCAGATGCAACGTCGGCCTTTTTGTTTGCATAAATTCCTAAAATTCCGCTCATATAAACGCTCCGTTCTAAAGGTGTAAATTAATATTTATATCTTTCGGTAATTTCTTTATCTTTTTTAAGAATATTTTCAGATGATTTCTTTCTTGCATCTATAATCTTACCGTAGAGCTCGTCATCATTTACAGCAAGGATTTGTATAGAAAGCAAAGCGGCATTAACAGCTCCGTCAATCGCAACAGTAGCTACCGGGATACCGGATGGCATCTGTACAGTTGATAACAAAGCGTCAATACCGTCGAGTGCAGTACTTTTTACAGGTATACCTATTACAGGGAGTGCTGAATTAGCCGCAAGCGCTCCGGCAAGATGCGCAGCCTTTCCTGCAGCGGCAATTATAGCGCCAAAACCGTTCTCACGTGCATTTCTTGCAAAATTCATAGCCTCATCGGGAGTTCGGTGCGCAGAAAATACGTGCACCTCTGAAGGAACACCGTATTCTTTAAGTGTATTTATTGCTTTTTCCACTACCGGAAGATCGCTGTCGCTTCCCATAATAATTGCAACTTTTTTCATTTCATCCTCCAAAAAAAGATTTTATTGCCAACGTCTGTAAAACAGAAAAGGCAGTCTTATTCTATATGAAATAAGACTGCCCAGGCGGTCGGCTGTTATCGATTTTCGCTCCCTTGTGGTCTATTCCACAATCCGCCGGTCACGAAAACTACGTCTTGATTTATTATATCACATTCAATCGGTAAAAGTCAACAAATCTTTACTCTTTTTTTGTAAATAATATAAAATTTTTTATTTTATATTTATATTATAATTTTTATGACAAAATACATCCATCAAGTGGGTTCAGAATATAGAAATCATTAATTGCTTTATCTGATATATGCTCCCTTTTCTGCATACCATTAAATACAATTTTTATCTTTACATTAGATCTGTTTACACACACAAAAGTATTAGATCTGTAAAATGCAAACACACTCTTATCAGATGTCTTTATTTTGAAAATTCCCTCTTTAAAGTCTTTGCATCGCTTACGAGCTTCACCTATTTTTTTAAACCACACCAGTATCTCCGTGTTCTCTCTTCCCCACGGATAGCATCTTCTGTTAAGCGGATCAAATTCACCTTCTAAACCTGCTTCATCGCCGTAGAAAATAGACGGAATTCCCGGAAGCGTTGATATTAAAAGATATGCAAGCTTGAGTAGCTTGATGGAATCTGCCTCACTAACACTGTTTTTTAAAACAGAAAGTATTCTCGGTGTATCGTGTGTGCTTAAAAAATTCATCAACAAGTCTGACACGCACTTTGGATAATTCTTATAAAGCGTTTGCGATGTTTCATATAAATGAGTAGAATCACCCGATAAAATATAATCAATTACTGCATTTCTTAATGGATAATTCATTACAGAATCAAGCTCGCTACCAAGAAGATATCTTCTTAGCTTACCGTACGATTCCTTATTGGATGCATTCTCCCAAACCTCACCTAAAATTATTGCATCATCATTTTCCTGCTTTGCAGATGCTCTTAATTCTTCAATAAAATCATCTGGTAATTCGTCTGCTACGTCAAGCCTCCAACCTGAGATTCCTTGTCTTATATAACGTCTGATTATCCCGTTTTCACCAAGAATATATTCTCTGAAAGAAGAGGAGCTTTTGTTCACCTCAGGTAAGGTTTCAAAGCCCCACCAGCACCTGTACCTTTCGGGATATTCAATAAAGCTGTACCAATCGTAATAGGGTGAATTTTTATCCTGATATGCTCCGATTGAATTATAGCTTCCGGCTTTATTGAAATATTTACTGTCAGATCCTGTATGGCTGAAAACTCCGTCAAGTATAACTTTAATATTTCTGCTTTTAGCTTGTTTTATCAATTCGGCAAAAGCATTGTTTCCTCCGAGCAACTGGTCAACCTCAGTGTAATCCCCCGTATCATATCTATGGTTTGAGGATGATCTGAAAATCGGATTTAAATATATACAATCCACGCCAAGAGATGAGATATAATCAAGCTTTTCGATTATTCCAAAGAGACTACCTCCAAAGAAATCATCCGGAGTAAACGCCTCACCTGCACTTTTGGGATGCTTTGGATCTTCATACCAAGCATTATGCAATAATTTGTTTGATTGCACATCAAATTCTTCGGATCTTGCAAATCTGTCAGGGAAAATCTGATATATAATTCCACCCTTGAAAGTGCCGGGAGTCACAAAGTTTTTATCATAAATTAAAATCTGATCGCACAGCAGTTCTGCTTTATTTAATTCAAAAAAATTATCTGGTGTTTTTGCTGTAATTCTAAAATTATACAGACTTATTTTAGAAAAATCAACCGTCAGTTGATATACATCAACATTTGAATTTCTTTTATAAAATACAAAATCATACTGTATTAAGGTATTTTCAAATCTGTCCTGAAGCTCAAATACTATATCCTGATAAGCAGAATTTGACTTTATCTCAAGCTCAAACAGCAATTTCGTTCCGTCTGGAAAAGCGCCAAATACAGATGCGTCTTCATTATTAACGTATTTTTTTAACGTTATATTTTCGGAGCAACAATTCGATTTAAAAACTGTCATTTTGTGATATTATCGCTATGCTTGACACTCTTTAAATCCCATATCTTTTCAGCATATTCCTTTACGCTTCTGTCAGAGGAAAAATATCCGGCGCTGGCTGTATTCAATAACGATATTCTGTTCCACTTATCTTTATTAAGATAATCCTTTGTCATTTCCGAATGAGCATTGCTGTAGGATTCAAAGTCAGCCAAACACATATAAGGATCAGGCGTGCTTCCACCCGATATCAGATACTGCGAGATATGACTGAAGCTCTGTCCGTTAAATCCTACTGTCAAAGCATCTATTATTGATCTTAATCTTGAATTATTTATATAATATTCAGACGATCTGTAGCCTCGTCTCCACATTTCCTCTGCTTCCCTTGCATTAAGTCCGAATGAATAATAATTTCCCTCTCCGACTCTATCAAATATTTCAATATTAGCTCCGTCAGCCGTTCCGATAGTTATGCTTCCGTTAAGCATAAATTTCATATTACCCGTACCGCTTGCCTCATAACCTGCAAGAGATATTTGTTCGCTTATGTCCGTTGCCGGTATAAGTCTTTCAGCAAGTGAAACGTTGTAATCTTCAAGAAAAACAACCTTTAGCTTTTCGCTGACTTTTTTATTCTTTTCAATCTCGTCAGAAAGCTTGCATATAAGTCTTATTATCTCCTTTGCATGCTTATACGACGGTGCTGCCTTTGCTCCGAATAAAAAAGTTCTCGGATAATAATCGGCATTGGGATTGTTTAGCAAATATATATATTCTCCAATGATATGAAGGACGTTTAGCAGCTGTCTTTTGTATTCGTGCAGACGTTTTGCCTGGGTATCAAAAATAGAATTCGGGTCAATATTTATATTTCTTGTGCTCGCGATATAATTTGAAAAATCAATCTTGTTTTCCTTTTTAATTTCACCGACTTTTTCGGTAATGCCTTTATCATCTGCAAACTTTGCAAGATCAGATATTTTTTCATAATTTAGTCTGTAGCCGTCTCCTATACATTCATCTATAAGGTTGGCAAGTCTTTTATTAGAATAGCAAAGCCAACGTCTGAAAGTAATGCCGTTTGTAACGTTTGTAAATTTCTCGGGATACAGCTTGTAAAAATCAGAAAAAACTTTATTTTTCAATATTTCGGAATGAAGCTCAGACACACCGTTTACCTTATGCGAAGCAAGAAGTGCAAGATTTGCCATTTTTATCTGTGAATAAGCAATTATAGAAAGATGTGATATTCTACCCCAATCACCGGGATATATTGACCAAAGATCCTCGCACAGTCTTCTGTTGATCTCACAGATAATTCCATAGATTCTCGGTAGCTTGATCCTGAACAGCTCTTCATTCCAAATTTCAAGTGCTTCGGGCATAACGGTGTGATTGGTGTACGATACTGTATCACACACAACCTTCCACGCATCTTCCCATGAATACGAATAAATATCTATAAGGATTCTCATAAGCTCGGGAATACAAAGTGCCGGATGTGTATCGTTTATATGGATAGCATTTTTTTCACTGAAATTAGCAAGTGTGCCGTATGCGGAAAGATGATCCTTAATAATACATTGCAATGATGCGGAGGCAAGAAAATACTGCTGTGTTAATCTTAAAAGCTTTCCTTCGGTATGATTATCGGATGGATACAAAACCTTGGATATAATTTCTGCGTTTGTATTGTTTTCAACTGCTCTTGCAAACTGACCTTGTGAAAACAGATCCATATTGAAAGTCTTTGAGTCTTCTGCCTTGAATAACCTCAGAACGTTAACTGCTTCTCCGTTAACTCCTGATATTAACAGATCGTACGGAACTGCAGTTACCTCGTCAAACTCAGTATGGATAATATTCAGCTTGCCGTTTTCCCAATTTTCAGAAATTCTTCCTCCGATTTTTACCGTACATTTTTTATCCGAACGGGGTACTAACCAAACGTCTCCGTTTTCAAACCATGCATCAGGTAATTCAACTTGAATTCCGTCAATTATCTTTTGCTTGAAAAGACCGTATTCATAGCAAATAGAATACCCCGTTGCAGGATACGAGCAGGTCGTAAGAGAATCCATAAAGCATGCAGCAAGTCTTCCGAGTCCTCCGTTTCCAAGACCGGGATCAGGTTCAATTTCATACATCTCCTCGATAGAATATCCCAGATCGGAAATAACGTCTCTAAATTTATCCTCTATATTCAGGTTCATAAGATTGTTTTTTAAAGACTTGCCGACAAGAAACTCTATACAAATATAATAGACTCTTTTTAATTGCTCATTCTTTGCTTTTTCTCTGAATTCGCTTCTTTGTTGCATGAGTATATCCTTGACAGTCATTACCGCAGATTTGTATATCTGCTCCTTTGTTGCCTCTGATATCTGAACTCCAAAGCATCTCGAAAGCTTTGATTCAAGTGCTTTTTTTATCTCGCTTTTAGTAAATTTTGTACCCATTGAATTATCTCCGTTTAATAGTTCATTAATTAATCAGGCTGTTATATAGTTGAATGTATTTTTCGCTTGACCTATCCCATGAAAAGTCGTAGCTCATTGCGTTTTCAGTCACGTTATGCCATGCCTTTTTGTTGTATTTATATATTCCGAAAGCTCTCCAAAAGGTGTGGAGCATATCGTGTGCATTATAATTTTTGAATGTAAATCCATTCCCTTCGTTTGTTTTCTCGTTAAAGGGTTTAATTGTATCATAAAGCCCACCGCACTCACGAACCAACGGTACTGCACCGTATCTTGATGCTATCATTTGAGCTATACCGCAGGGCTCGCTTTTTGATGGCATCAGAAATATATCCGAGGATGAATAAATTTTTTTGGATAGACTTAAATCAAATTTTATAAGTGCTCTTGCTTTTTCGGGATGTCTTGATACCAAGCCCTTAAAAAAATCTTCATATTTTCTATCGCCTGTTCCAAGTATTACAAACTGCATATCGGAAGAGAGCATTTCATCAATAACACGGATAACCAAGTCTATTCCCTTATGCTCCGTGAGCCTTGTGACCATCGAAACAAGCGGAATATCTGAATCTACGGGAAGCCCAAGCCATTCTTGAAGCGATGCTTTGCATTTTTCTTTTCCCGCTAAATTTTTATAATTGTAATTATGATTAATCGATACATCGGTTTCAGGATCATTCTGATCCTGATTTATTCCGTTTAGTATACCGTGTATTTTATATGAATTATTCCGTAGACAGTGGTAAAGCCCGTGTGAATAATACTTCGTTTGAATTTCATTTGCATAGGTAGGACTTACCGTAACAAGAGCATCACAGCATTCGATTGCCCCTTTTGTAAGATTAAGATCACCTTCATATTTGAGTAAATCCATATAGTCGTAATCTATCCCGAAAACGTCCTCCAAAAGCTCTGTACCGTATCTTCCTTGATATTCAATATTGTGTATTGAGTGCACTATCCGAATATTGTCGTATCTTATATTATGCTTGAAATGACCGCATTTTAAATATATACCGCACAGAGCGCTTTGCCAGTCATTCGTATGAATAATATCAGGAATAAAATCAACGTGTGTCAGCATTTCGAGTACAGCTTTTGAAAAGAAAGCAAATCTCTCGGCATCATCAAAGCTTCCGTACATAAAATTTCTTTTAAAATAATATTCGTTATCTATAAAATAATATTTAACACCGTCTACATCAGTTGAAAATATTCCGCAATATTGATTTCTCCATCCAAGACAAACGTTGAAATTACATATATAATTTAGTTTTTTCTTAACCTCATAAGGAATCGAGGAATATAAAGGAATTACCACTGCAACGTCATTTTCTTTTTTTGATATTTCAACGGGTAATGATGACATTACTTCACCAAGTCCTCCGCTTGAAGCAAACGGAATTGCCTCAGAAGCTACAAACAATATTTTTAAACTCATATCATTTTCCCCTTATCAATATAGAAAGGAATATTTTCATGTCCTGAGAGTATTCTGTTATCTCTTACTGTTGTATTTTTATCTGTTATAACACAGTTTAGCTCAGCTGAATTGCCAATCACGGTATCTTCAAAAAGGATTGAATTTTTTACAACGCTTCCTCTGCCAATCTTCACCCCTCTGAAAATAATAGAATTTTCAACCCTTCCCTCTATGATGCATCCGTCGGCAAAAAGAGAGCTTTCAATTTTTGAATCGGGGCCAAATAAAGTTGGCGGAGAGTTTCTGACTTTTGTATATATCGGTCTTTGAGCTATTGAAAAAATGCTGTTTCTGTGGTCTGTGTTTCTTAATATATCCATGCTTGCGGAATAGTAATCCCCAAGCGAATTTATACTCGCAAAATATCCGTCGCAACGATAAACTCTTATGCTGTGAGAGCCTATACATTTTGAAAGTATATCTCTGTTAAAGCTTTTATATCCGTGTGCGATTGCATCCATTATTGCAGTTTCAAAAAACTTTCTGCTTAATACAGTTATGTGAATATCGATATCATGATATCCGAATACACCACGGGGGTAAACCGATATATCAGTTACGTCACATGAATCCTCTGACTGAACTATAACGTTCAGAGGTGACGTTTCCGGTGTCAGATATGTTCTTTTTACAGCTAAAGTTATATCTGCATTATTTTTGATATGGTCTGCAATAATAGCTTTTATATCCATATTGCATATAACGTCACAGTCGGACATTACAATATAATCATCACTGCCGTCTGTAAGCATTGGATAAACGCTTTTGAGCGCTTCAAGTCTTGTGTTATAAAGCGATCTTGAATCAGTTGAATATGCTGAAATATACGGGGGTAGTATTTTGACACCTCCCGATCTTCTCGCCATATCCCAGTCTTTTCCCGAGCCTATGTGTTCAACTAACGAATGATAGTTTGAATGAGCAATAATCTTGACGTCGGTTATACCTGCATTTACCATATTTGAAAGAGGAAAGTCTATAAATCTATACCTACAGGCAAAAGGGATAGATGCCATAGTTCGCATTCTTGTAAGCTCTGATACGTTTTTATCGTGCAGATTAGAAAAAATAATTCCCGATACCTTCATTTTTTCTCATCCCTTCCTACGTTACTTATAATTTCTCCGCTTGAAATATTTATATCATCATCAACAATACATTCGCTTCCGACAACTGTAATTTTTCCGTTGAGATCTTTTTCAGATCCTACAGTAGCGTTTTTTCCGATAACCGTATTTCTGTCTATAATTGAATAATTTATTCTTGCATCCTCTTTAATTGTAACATCGTCTGATATAACGGAATTTTTAATAATTGCGCCTCTTTCAATAGTTACTCCGCATGATATTATTGAATTATATACCGAGCCGTATATTGAACAGCCTTCACTCAAAAGTGAATTTTCAACCACTGCGCAGTTTCCTATATAATGAGGCGGTCTTGCATTGTTTCTTGATAATATCTTCCATGAATCATCGTGAAGATTCAGTCTATGATCCTCGCCCAACAGGTCCATATTTGCTTCCCAGAGGCTTTCAAGGGTACCGACGTCCTTCCAATATCCCTTGAAAGAATATGCATATAAGGGTTGTTTATCCGAGCGTAGCTTAGGAATTATATTCTTGCCAAAATCGTTTTCTGAATTGACGTCAGAATTATCATATTCGAGATACTTTATGAGCGTATCCGTATTAAAAATATAAATACCCATTGATGCTTTTGTGCTTTTAGGATGCTTGGGTTTTTCTTCAAACTCATATATCTCACCGTTATCATTAACGCTCATAATTCCGAACCTTGAAGCTTCGGATATAGGAACGTCAATTACAGCTACAGAGCATACGGCGTTTTTTTCTTTGTGATATGCAAGCATATCGGAATAATCCATTTTATAAATATGATCTCCTGAAAGGATGAGCACATATTCGGGATCATACCGCTTAATAAACGTAATGTTTTGAAATATTGCGTTAGCAGTACCCTTGTACCAATCGGAACCATTCTTTCCCTGATAAGGTGGAAGAACGGTAACTCCGCCAAATGTTCTGTCCAGATCCCAAGGCTGACCGTTTCCTATATATTCGTTAAGTTCAAGAGGCTGATACTGCGTTAAAACACCGACAGTATCTATGCCGGAGTTTTTACAATTTGACAGTGGAAAATCAATTATTCTGTATTTTCCTCCAAAGCTTACGGCAGGTTTAGCATTATTCTCCGTTAATGCATAAAGCCTGCTTCCCTGTCCTCCGGCAAGAAGCATTGCAATACATTCTTTCTTTTTTAGCATATGAACTCTCCTTTCGCCAAAGTTATTCTATTTCGATTGTATATTCTTTGTTCAGCTTTTTTCTTCTTGATCTGATAAGATAAATTCCTGATAGCTTCGGCAGATCTAATTTAAGGATACCTTTTGACGCTCTGATGCTTTTGGGATATTCAGCGGTGTTTCCACCGTAATCGGAGCTATCACTGTAAAGAATTATTTTATAATTTCCGTCCTCGCTTACCTTGATTTTATAATCCTTATGATCTGAGCCGGAAAAATTCATTACAGCAATGATCGGATCGTTATTTTTTGACATTCTTTGATATGCTATTACGTTATTTTCACTGTCATCAGCTTCAATCCAAGAAAAGCCTTCCCATGAAAAATCATTATCCCATAGCTGCGAATATTTTAAATACACGTCGTTTATTTGCGATATGAAATATTGAAGTTTATCATGCATTTCAAAATCGGTCATAAACCATTCAAGCTGATTCTGATAATCCCATTCCCTGAATTGACCGTATTCACTGCCCATAAACAAAAGCTTTTTTCCGGGATGAGCCATCATATGACATATAAAAGCACGGTACATAGAGAATTTATCGTTATATTCACCGTGCATTTTATCAAGAAGTGATCTTTTGCCGTGAACGACCTCATCGTGAGATATTGGAAGCAAAAAGTTTTCGCTGAATGCATATACAAGTGAAAAGGTAATCTTATTGTGAACGTAAGATCTGAAATACGGATCAGTTGAAATGTATTCAAACATATCGTTTGCCCATCCCATATTCCATTTAATATTGAAGCCCAAGCCCTCGTCTGATGCAGGCTTTGTAACACCCGGCCATGCTGTTGATTCTTCTGCAATCATCAGTATATCCGGATGTCTGCTTTGTACCTCTGAATTTAATTTCTGAAAAAAGGCTATAGCATCAAGACTTTCCTTTCCGCCCTTACTGTTAGGGTTCCATTTGCCCTCTTCCCTGTCATAATCAAGATAGAGCATTGATGCAACTGCATCGATACGAATTCCGTCAATGTGATACTTTTCTATCCAGAATAAAGCATTTGAGATAAGAAAACACTGCACCTCGTTTCTTCCAACGTCAAAGCATCTCGTTCCCCATCCTCTGTGCTCCATTCGATCCTCGCCCTGATATTCGTACAGCCTGCTACCGTCAAATTCGTACAGTCCGTGTTCATCCTTAGGAAAATGTGCAGGCACCCAGTCCAGAATTACACCAATTCCCATATTATGAAGATGGTCAACAAAAAACATAAAATCATCAGGTGTGCCAAATCTGCTTGTAGGTGCGTAGTATCCGCATATCTGATATCCCCACGAGCCGTCATATGGATGCTCCATAATTGGAAGCAATTCTACGTGAGTGTAGCCCATCCTTTTGACGTATGCCCCGAGCTTTTCAGCGATTTCTCGGTAATTCAAATATGCGCTTCCGTCCTTCGTGCTCTTGCCGTCTTTTGTCATCCATGAGCCGAGATGTACTTCGTATATATTTATTGGACACGAGCATTTAAAAACACTGTCAGGAGCAATATTTTCACGTCTGAACAGCATCCACCCTTCATCCTGCCAGGAATAATCGTCAATGTCATATAGTATTGATGCATTTTTATCAAGCGTTTCGGAATAGAAAGCATAAGGATCTGATTTTAAAAAGCTCTTCTCACCGTTTTTGATTAAAAATTTATACTTTGCATTGTCACCTAGGCTTATATTTGTCAGCTCTGTCTCCCAAATCCCCTCTCTTGTGATTCTGTTCATAGGGGATCGTGTACCGTCCCACGAATTAAAATCGCCGACAACGCTGACACTGTCTGCATTCGGTGCCCAAACTCTGAATACGGTATTGTTATCTTTTTTATGTGTTCCCATGTAGGTATACGCATTATAGTTAGTTCCTTGGTGAAATAAGTATGCAGGAAGATCGTCATTTTTAGTTTTAGTATACATTTTTTGTTCCTTTCAAAATTCCTTTTATAAAAATTATAATCCCTAAAGAGTGCGAAAAAATGCATAATATAGGTTTAAAATTATATTTTTTACAAAATAAAAGCTTTCGTATTTTACGAAAGCCTTTTGTCAGTAAGCCGCTTATATTTTTCTTTGGTAGCCATTCCGCCCCTTAAATGCCTTTCTGCTTTGTTTTTATCTAAAACCGCTTTAACGTTTTTATACAGCATTGGGTTAATTCTTTTCAGCTTTTCAGTAACGTCTTTATGTACAGTTGATTTACTTATTCCGTAATGCGATGCAGTATTTCTTACCGTTGCACAGTTTTTTATTATGTAATCAGCTAAAATCTCACAGCGTTCTTTAGAAGATAGCGGAGTTTTTCTCCGATTTCTGCTCATATATACCTAAGCCTTTCTTTAATTTAGTTAAATTGTTTGATACAATATATGAGCTTTTTTATAACATTAGAACGGAAAACATTTAATCCATATTTTTGCATTTATAATAATATAAAGCTTATCTTTTTAATATTTCCATTGACAATATACTGTGTTATCAATTATAATAATGCTGTTGGATATTAATCGACAAAAAAGGATGTATAATGAGAAAATTTGATACAAAAGTACAACATTTAAAATATAAAGTATTAAGAGAAGTTGCAAGGCAAGCGTGGGACGGAACGATTTTTGAAAACGTTCTTGATATACCCAAGATAATCGTTCCCGGAAAAACACCCACGATGCGTTGCTGCGTATATAAAGAACGTGCTATACTCGCAGAAAGAGTTAAGCTGGCACTCGGTATAACCAACTGTTGCAATGGAATTATCAATGTCATTGATATTGCTTGTGACGAATGTCCGGCAGGCGGTTACGAGGTTACAAGTCTTTGCAGAGGATGCCTTGCGCACAAATGCGAGGATGCATGCAAGAAGAACGCAATTACGTTTGACAGTAATTACGTTGCCCGTATTGAAAAATCAAAATGCATTGATTGCGGAGCTTGTGCAAAGGTTTGTCCTTTCTCGGCGATTGTTAACAGAATCAGACCTTGTGTGAGTGCATGCAAGGTTAAAGCGATCTCGATGAACGAAGATCAGGCCGCATGCATTGATCAGAGCAAATGTACGTCGTGCGGAGCGTGCGTATATCAGTGTCCGTTTGGAGCTATAACAGACAAATCGTATATAGTAGACGTAGTAGATATGCTTAAAAATAAATCGTCTGACACAAAGCTTTACGCCTTGGTAGCTCCTGCTATATCAAGTCAGTTCACTTATGCAACTCTCGGTCAGGTCATAAGCGGTCTTAAGAAGCTTGGATTCGATGCCGTTACAGAAGCTGCTCTCGGAGCAGACATGGTTGCCAAGGCCGAATCAAAAGAGCTCGCAGAAAAACGTTTTCTTACAAGCTCTTGTTGTCCTGCATTCGTTGACTATACCAGGAAATTTTTTCCTGATCTTGCTCCGTATATATCGCACAATCTGTCTCCAATGGCAACGATAGCGAAATATATCAAGGACAGAAACGCGAATACAAAAATAGTATTCATCGGCCCCTGTACAGCAAAGAAAGCTGAAGCACAGCTTGATGAGGTCAAGCCTTACGTCGATTCGGTTATTACTTTTGAAGAGCTTCAGGCATTATTTGACAGCAGAGATATCGAAATAACGTCTCTTGAAGAAGGCACCCTTGAGGATGCATCCTATTTCGGACGGATCTTTGCAAGATGCGGTGGGCTTGCTGACGCCGTAGCCCAGGGACTTAAAGAACAGAATATTACCGATTTTGAATTGAAAGCTGTTTCATGTGACGGCATTGAAGAATGTAGGATTGCACTTATGAAAAAAAGCAAGAATCTTCTTGATGCAAACTTTATTGAAGGAATGGCGTGTAGCGGTGGCTGCATTGGAGGAGCAGGTTGTCTTACTCACAGTCCTAAAAGCAGGGATGAGGTAAACAATTACGGAAAGCTTGCAAAAGATAAAACAATTTCAGAGGCAATAAACGATATAAAAAATATATAACAAAAAAGCACAGTCAAGGGCGTACAAAATTAGCGGGGAAATCACAAAATATTTACCTAACACACGGTAGGGGCGAACTGCGTTCGCCCGCAGGAGACCGCAGGTCTCCCCTACGGATAATCAAAAGTTGATACACGGAAAACAAATAGTAATCCCCGGCAGATTTTCAATGTCTGTCGGGGTTGTTTTATTTTCCTTCTCTGCGAATCTTTTCAATGCTATCTTGTTTTATAACCTCTCGTAATTCTCTTGTCCAATCGGACCACTCTGAATTCTTTTGACCGTATGTAAGATTTTCCTCATACTCTCTCGGAAGCCAAGTTGAAATATCCGCCTCGTTATGAGAAATCAGCGCTTCAATATTATCAAGGGATTTATACAGTTTTGCTTCATTAGTGCGCAGTTCTTTCATTTCAGAAAAAAGAAGCTTTATTTCATCTCTTGTATTATACGGCAATAAGGAGATCAATTTTTCAATCGCTGATTCTTCCTCTACTTCATCCTTTTGGCTCTTCAAAAATGCAGGAATATCTCCCGTAATGGCTTCTCCAAAATCATGGATCAAGCACATCTTTATGACTTTATTTATATCCATATTCGGATATTCATCGGCACACAGCATAGCCATTACGGCGAGTCTCCATGAATGCTCGGCAACAGACTCCTGTCTGCCACTTGATGTCCATGAATGACGAGTATTACATTTCAATTTCTCAACAGCATTTAAAAACTCAATATATTTTTTGCAATCCATTTTTTTCCTTTCTCGCCAGTTTCGCATTTGTATTACAAATGCTTCGGGCAAAGCCCATACCCCTAAGGTTGAGCGCATCCTAAGGCTCCCTCCGGGAGGGAGCTGTCACCAAAGGTGACTGAGGGAGAGTGCGTTACAATGAAGTCAGTACAAACCTAAAGTCACGCAAGCTCCTTCCGTCACGGCTACGCCATGCCACCTTCCTCTCGGAGGAAGGCTTTTCGTTACTCCCATTATAACACAAATCGGCATAGAAAACAAGCTCTCTGCCGAAATTTTGTGCCTGCCAATTCTCCGCTAAGAATACAGAGAGAATAGACTGTGCTTTTTTAGAAATCAATTTCAAATCCGAGAATTGACATTAATTCTCTGTCAATATATTCTACCATTTGCTGATACGAAATATCATAATCAGGCAGAATATATGTATTTGCATATGGGTCAAAAACAGTGAACGAATCACAATATCCCCAATAATTCCAGGTGATTCCGTACGCTTCAAAAGAGTTAACAAAGTCCTTGATAAGTGCGAGTCTTGTTGAGTTTTCAAGCCCGGTGCCTTTAGGTGCTCCGTAGAATTCACCACGGTATCTGTCCCAAACACCAAATTCGGAAACGTAAATATGCACGTTACCACCATTAGCTTCACTCCATTCGTTAAGACTTTTTGCTCTTGCGAGATGCCAATTATAACTGAACGGATATCCGTAATCAATATTTACAGCAGTACCCGCTTTCCCGTTAACGTAATCCCATAAAAGTTTTCTTGCTTCCTCTTTATATTCGTTCGGCTCCATTGATATTGCCTCTTCTATCGCTTGAGTATAATCCACTCCAGCTTCTATAGGATATGGTATATCCTTGAGATACGAATAAAGTGATATAGATCCGGTCGAACCTGAATAGGAATTTGACCAACCGACTATATACGGCTCATATGTAGTAAATGTATATACAACATTATCGTCGGTTACGGGGGTCATAAGCTTAAGTTGTTCAATGTTTCCCGATTTATCGCTACATGCTATTATTGTAATTTCCGGATATTGGTTTCTTACAGCCATTATCATTCTGTCGGTCATATATGACCATGAAACTGATGATGAATTAGCATGTGGCTCTGACATAAGCATCAAAGCTACTCTTTCTTCATCCCACCTCGTCTGAATGTATGCTGCAAGCTCATTATACCACTTCGTTAACAACTCAAAATTATCAAGATCTCCAAGGTATTTTACTTTAAATTCAGCTTGCGGATGAACACACAAAATAACGTTTAGATCACAGTCGAGTACCTTATTTACATCATTTTCTATATATCGCATATTGCCAATATTAAGACTTCCGTCCTCATGCATAAGATTCTCAGGATTAAATGCAAATTTAATACTGTCAAATCCTATCTTCTTAATGTTTTTTAAATCTTGAATAGCAAATCCTTTATAGTTTTCAAAACCTGTAAATATCTCTGCTTGACCGTAGGTCCATGTACGCGTAGAAAGCCTTGTGGGAGTTTCCACACTTTTGTGGAACCTCATCACAGTTTCTTTACTCTCGTTATCCTGAGAATCTATATCAATTTTTGATATTTCAATTCCTGCACTTTTATCATAGATCTCAACGAGCGAAACAGAACCCATTAATACACTCTCGCCATTTATGTCTGAGCCAATAAATATACTATGTGATATTTGACTTCTATAGTTAATTTCTGTGCTGATATGCTTTTCATTATCTACAAAAACATTCAATATATTATTGCTTCTAGCTATAATGATATTATGCCATTTCCCATCACATACGTCTATAGCTCCGTTTGCAGCATTTTCTAAAGCAATTCCTTCTGCAGTAATATATCCATTTTTATCAAGTGACAGCTTAAAATCGGGTTCTTCAGGCAAAGGCCGATTCATAAAACTGAACGTATCGATCCCTACTTTATATTTTGATGTTTTCTTTGCATCAAAATTAAAATATATTCTGAAAAAATTTATTTTTGTAAGATCGGCTCCGCCGCAATATTCTGACGCATTTTTGATATCGAGAAACAGTTCGTTCCATCCGTTTTTAAGTGACGTATCAATATCCCAGTTTATCTCATGATTATCACCCATTCCCGAGCTTGATAATTCTATCTGTGTTGATAGAATACCGGCTGTATCTTCAACGTAAACCCACGCATGAAGAAAACCATTTTCATAATATGCGGAAATATCAATTGGATCGATTTTTTTCATCAGAGATACAGTGCCAAATTCTCCGGATATTTCAGCATCAAATATACAAGCCCCTTCACCATGTGCAGGGTTTCCACTTGATTTTTTATTCTTTCGGTCGGGTGAACCAATTTCAAGATCTCTGTATTTTTCTATTTCAAATAAAACAAGTTCGTCTTTGTAATCTTTAGTATTAACAGCATCGCCAACGGTTAAAAGTGTTCTCTGTGAAACATCACTTCTTTTTGGAGCTTTAAAATATGCAGATATAGTAAAATCCTTTGCTAAGTCAAGCTTAGATTCAGGTATATATACATATGATCCATCACATGAAAAATCCGAAACAAAGCCAAATGTATCGTTAGGAAGCCAGCTAACGTATTTTGAAACTGCTTCATTGCGCCCGCTTACACTGTTTTGAATATATCTACTGTCTGTTCCTCCGAGGTTAAGCTTAAAGCACTCTATAAGCCCATCTTTTCTTACAGTTTCTTCCCACACAGCAAAAAGCTCAACATCTTTTTTGATTGTATAAATACTTCCCGCGGGATAAATGTTATCCCCGTCACTCCATACGCTAAATACATATCCGTCTTTTTGATAAATAATTTCGGGCAAATAAAAATATGAATTATAATAATCAGTTATAGGCAAAGGGTTATCTAAGTTAGTAGAATTTAAATTAAAAGAAACAGTAAATTTTTCATCTTCACTCCACACCGATGTAAGTGTAATATCCTTATCATACGGAACAGATATCGCTTCTCCTGCCTTATAAATACTACCATCATATTTCCAACCGACAAACTGCATATTCATTGGATATACAGTTTGATTAGGCAACGTAAGCATTTCTCCGGCAAAGGCAAAATTTTTATAACTGTCATCTCCGTTTAATCCGGATTCAAAATATACATCTACAGGTATATCTTCAGTCCAGACGTATACATCGTCAATATTGAAGGTTGTTTCTCCATTGGAATATGCAAAAAATCTCATGCTTTTCACTGATGCAAGGTCAGTTGAATAATCACTGTGAGATTTTGCAGTATCTATACCGCTTTGCAAAGGAATAATAAATTCATTCCATCCCTCTACAGCTTCAAATCCTGCAAGATCGCAATATACCGAAACCTTGCTTTCAAATGTCTCTTCATTGTATGAACTAAGCTCCATAACAACTGCGCCGCCAAGGTCGAAGCATATTTTTTCAGGATCGTTAAAATATATTGAAAAATGAAGATATCCGTTTGTAAATGCGCTGAGATCATATGGCTCCTTCCATAATACACACATTACAGAGCAATCTTTGTCAGCGCCTTCCGTTTTGAATGAGTATGTTGAAAGCGAAGCATTTCCTTCTACATATTCTCTATTATCTCTTATTATTGATCTGTTTGCATCTATAATTCCCCACCACGCGCTATTATCTTCGCAGGAATCAAGCATCAACTTTGTGCCACCTTCCTCACGTACAGCAGTAAAAATTACATTTTTATCCGGAAGTATATACTCTTCACCGACAGAGTATGTTTTCTCTCCGTCATTCCATCCTTTAAAAACTGTACCAAATTCAAAATAATCGCTTTTAGGAAGTATTATTTTATCGCCGGATATTCCATCATATACAGTAGGATCAAATGATTCGCCCAAGAAAGTATACGTCACAGGTACAGATGCAACTGTTATTTCTTCGGTAATAACTTCACTATTTATTATTTTGTCTGTATCATGTTTTTTATTAGTTTCATCACACGAAGCGAAAACAAACAAAAGAAAAAATACGGTTATGAAAACAAAAATAAGTTTTTTCATTTGCAACTCCTATAATGCTTTTTTGAAATTATATCAAGCATAAAGATTTGTGTAAATATAAAAGAAGATATTACTTAAAATATCTTCTTTTTTATTTTTTAAAAATCGGCATTTAAACCAAAGATTTCCAAAAGATCTCTGTCAACGTATTTTTCAAATTCTTTTGACGATATTCCATAGTTTGGAAGTCTGTAGGTATTGGCGTGCGGGTCAAATATTGTAAATGCTCCGCAATAACCCCAATAGTTCCAAGCAATACCGTATTCTTCAAACGATTTAACAAAATCCTCTATAAGTGCAAGTCTTGTCGAATTCTCAAGCCCGGTGCCCTTAGGTGCGCCGTAGCCCTCTCCTCTGTATCTGTCCCAGACACCGAATTCAGATACAAAAAGATGAATTCCGCCACCGTTTGCCTCACTCCAATCGTGCAAACTCTTGGCTCTTGCAAGATGCCATTCGTAATTGAATGGATGACCGTAATCAACGTATACTGCAACGCCGGTTTTGCCGTTTACATAGTCCCAAAGAAGCTTTCTCGCTTCTGCTTTAAGCTCTTCGGGCTCCATAGAAATAGCTTCTTCTATTGCATCTGTATAATCAACACCTTCCACAAGAGGATAAGGCAGATCCTTAAGATATGAGTATACAGAAATTGAACCAAGCTGTCCTGTATATGAGTTTGACCAACCGACAATATACGGCTCGTAGGTTGTAAAGGTATATACGACGTTATCGTCAGTTACCGGAATCATCTGCTTAAGATGCTCAATATTACCTGATTTGTCACTGCAAGCAATAATTGTCAAGTTCGTATTTTGATTTCTTACTGCCTGTATCTCTCTGTCGGTCATGTACGTCCAGCTAACGCTTGAGTTATTTGAATTAGGTTCTGTCATAAGCTGAAGAGCAAGCTCATCAGAAGACCATCTCTTTTCTATATATTCCGCAAGCTCTCCGTACCACTTCAAAAGAAGCTCAAAATTATCAAGATTGCCAAGGTATTTTACCTTAAACTCTGTTTGAGGATGAGGACAGAATATTGCGTTCATACCGTTTTCAATTATACTGTTAAGATCGTGCTCAATATATTGCATGTTAGTAATATTGAGGCTTCCGTCATCATTTATAAGATTTTCCGGGTTTATACCCATTTTAACGGTATCAAATCCAATTCTTTTAATATTTTGCAGATCTTCATCAGATAAACCTCGGTAGTTCTCAAATCCTGCAAATACTTCTGCCTGACCGTTGCCCCAACTTTGAGTTGATTTTCTCAAAGGAGATTCAATGCTCTTTTTAAAATACATTGACGTTTGGTCGACCGTGTTATCTGAGCTTAAAAATATAGTTTTACTTATGTCGCCATATTCTTTATTATCAGAGTATATCTTCAAATTCGATACAGAGCCCATAAACGAATTGATTCCATCAACGTCAGCACCAACAAAGATGCTTTGTGACATTTGTCTATTATTTGAAACAGATGATTTTATATCAAGATTTCCGTCAACAAGAATGCTTAAATTATCATCTTCCCTGGAAATTAGAATGTCATGCCACTTTCCGTCATTTACATTCGTTTTACCGGTAATAGAATTATCTACAATCAAACCGGACAGGCTGATTTTTCCTTGGTCATTCAATGAAACCTTCATATCAGATGCGTTGGCGGAAGGCTTATTCATGATTTCAATTGTATCTAAACCAACCTTATACGATACAGTTTCTTTAGCATCAAAGTTGAAATAAATTCGGAAGAAATCAATTTTTGAAAAATCTGCTCCTCCATCTACAACAGAAGAATTGGCTATATCAAGTACAAGCTCATTCCATCCTGCTTGAAGATTCGATTGGATATCCCAGCTGTTTTCCTGCATATCACCTCTACCGGAGCTTGTAATCTCTACCTGGGAGTTAATAAGCCCGACTGTATCTTCAATATAAACCCAGAGATGAAGCACACCGTTTTCACTGTAATTTGCAAGATCTGTTTTATCTAAATTTTTACTTATCGCAACTGTTCCGACAGATCCTGCGATATCAGCCTCAAAAATACACGCACCTTTTCCTTCTGCAGGATTATCATCACTCTTCCTTGGACGATTGTCAGGTGAACCAATATTAAGGTCGGTAGGTCGTTCTATTTCTATCAATGTAATTCTATCGGAATAACCCATTTCAATAACTGAATCGCTAATTGAAATAAGCGTTCTGTCGGCTGATATATCTTTTTTCGGCGCCTTAAAATACATACTGACAGCAAAATCATCGTTCAGATCTATTTTGGAGTTAGGTATATTCAAAAATGATCCGGGGCATGAAAAATCAGCTACATATCCAAAGGTCTCACTCGGTAACCACGATACATATTTCGTTACAGCTTCTGCTCTTCCGCTTGCGTTATTAATTATTAATGTATTCTCTACACCGCCTGAATTAAGCTTGAACGATTCAATAAGATCATCTTCACGTTCCAAATCGTTCCAAACGGCTTTTAGGGTTACGTTTTTGTTTCCAAATGTATAAATTGTTCCGGAAGGATAAATTTTATCGCCGTCTGTCCATCCTCCGAAAACATATTCTTCTTTTTCATATATTGAATCAGTGATATAAAAATATTCTTTAGCAAAATCAGTTATTGGTTCAGGAGTATTTCCTTTTCCGCCGTCAAGATCAAAATCGACGGTATATTTCTCATCTTCATTCCATATTGCAGTTAAGGTCAATTCACCGTCAAACGGTACGTAAAATGATTCCCCCGGAGCATAGGTCTTTTCTCCATCTGACCATCCCACAAATTCTCTGTGCATAGGGTAAAACATCTGCTCAGGTAAAGCTATCTCTTCTCCTGACTTTGCAATGGATGTTATCGAATCAATTCCGTCAACAGCGCTGTCATATGTAATATTTGCAGATATGCTGTCATTCCACAAATAAATATTATCTATATTGAAGGTAGCTTCTCTATACGTATATGCAAAAAAACGCATTGAATCTATGCCTGTAAGATCAGTTGAATGATTGTTTAAAGATGATGCATTTTTTAGAGCATCGCTTACGGGATACCAGAAATCATTCCAACCTTCTTTAAATTCAGCATCCTTATAATCGCACCATAAAACTGTATTGTTTTGCATAGTCTCGTCATTATAGCTATTTAGTTCAAAGACAACGAGCCCGGGAATATTCCAACAGACGTTATACGGATCATTTAAATATACGGATATATGTATATAACCGTCTTCAAATGCGCTTATATCGAAATCTTCTCCCCATTTAACACACATAACAGAACAGTCTTTATTCATTGCATCAAAAAATGTTGAGTATGTTGAAAGAGATGTATCGCCCTCTACAAAGTTATTCTTATCTTTTGATATAGAATTCTTTCCGTCTATTACGCCCCACCAGCCGGTATTATCCTCGCAGCTTTCAAGTATAAGCTTGCTTCCGCCTTCTTCACGTACAGCTGTAAAGATAACGTTTTTGTCGGGCAGAATATATTCTGCGCCGGGGAGATAAATTTCACTACCGTCATTCCATCCTTTAAAAACAGTTCCAAATTCAAAATAGTCACTTGACGGAAGAACTATCGTGTCTCCTGATACGCCTTCATAAAGAGTTTCATCAAAGTCTTCGCCAGAAAAAGAATATGTCATAGATATTCCTTCTACGATTGGCAGATCTGTTTCTGCTTCAGTTTCTGTCTGAGTTTCTGTTTCACTTTCTTCGACATCAGATGAAACACCAGACGATATTTCTTCTTGCACATTGTTATCACAAGATACTACAAAAATGCAAATAATTGATACAAGAATAACATATAACATTAATTTAAAGCCAAATCTAAACATAACTGACTCCTTTTCAGTGCTTTTTCTTAATTATAACAAATAACTTTATTAATGTAAATTTATTCTATAAACAAAAAAGGAGAAGCTATTTTATGCAAAATAACTTCTCAAATTTTTATCTTAAAGCACACAATTAAGGAAATCTTTCGTTCTTTGTTCCTGAGGATTGGTAAACATTTCTTCAGGTGATGATTCTTCAACGATTACACCGTCTGCCATGAAGACCACACGGTTTGCAACGTCTCTTGCAAAGCCCATCTCATGAGTAACAACGATCATTGTCATTCCTTCTGCTGCAAGTTCCTTCATAACCTGCAAAACTTCTCCAACCATTTCGGGGTCAAGAGCACTTGTAGGCTCATCAAAAAGAATTATATCAGGATGCATTGCAAGCGCTCTTGCAATGGCTACTCTCTGCTGCTGACCGCCGGAAAGCTGATGCGGATATGCATCTGCTTTATCTTCAAGCCCAACACGCTTAAGGAGTCTCATTGCTTCCGCTTCGGCTTCCTGCTTGGTCATTTTTTTATGATCAACAGGAGCAAGCATTATGTTCTTTTTAACGGTAAGGTGTGAAAACAGATTAAAGCTCTGGAAAACCATACCAATCTGTTCTCTTGCCTTGTTTATATTTGTTTTTTTGTTTGTTATCTCTATTTCATCAACGAAAATTTCACCCGAGGTTGCAACCTCAAGCTGATTGATACATCTAAGGAAAGTAGACTTACCGGAGCCCGAAGGACCGATTATACAAACAACCTCTCCCTCATGAATAGTCATATCAATTCCGTTGAGTACATCGAGCTTACCAAAGCTCTTATGCAAATCTTTAACTATTACTTTTTCTTTCATAATTGATCTTCTTCTCCACGTATTTTGAAATGACCATCAAAACTGATATGACAGCAAGATAATACGCCGCAACGAGCGTGTAGGTTGCGAAATACTGATAAGACGCACCAACGTAAACCTTGGCTTTATTTACAAGGTCTGCCAATCCAATAACTGAAAGAATAGACGTATCCTTGACAGTAATTATAAACTGGTTAACCATTGAAGGAATGGCTATCTTGAATGCCTGAGGAAGCACTACCTTGATCATGGTTTTGGAATATGTAAGACCAAGGCTTCTTGCCGCTTCGATCTGTCCCTTGTTAACAGCGGCAATACCTCCTCTGAATATCTCCGACAGATACGCTCCGCTATTCAGACTTAACGTAATAATTCCGGCTGTAAAGGCATCAATTCTGAAATCAGGAATAATGAGCTGAACCAGCTGAGGCATACCGAAATATACGATAAATGCCTGAACTATCATTGGTGTTCCTCTGATAACCCAAACGTATACGGCAGATATTGCCCTTAACACTCTGAATTTTGACATTCCGAGGAAGCAGGCAATAAGACCGATAGCAACACCGATAATTATTGAAATTATAGATATAAGTACCGTTATTTTTAATCCTTCAAGCAGTAACGGGGTACCTTCTATTATTGTTTTTTCGAAATTCATAATCTACTCTCTTATAATATTGATGTTCCGGCTCGGCAAAACCGAACCGGAACCTCATCTTATGTTTTTACTTTAGGATATTAATAACCGTAGTTTGCAAGTATTTCATCGTACTTGCCGCTTTCCTTGATATTCTTGAGACCTGCGTTGAACATTTCGATAAGCTCGGGGTTCTTGCCCTTAGCAACAGCAAATCCGTAGAAACCGGGAGCAACAACTTCACCAACGGTCTTGAGATTGATGCTTTCCTGCTTGATAGCCCATCCTATAACAGAGCGGTCTTCAAAGCAGCAAGCGTTTGTTCCGTTAGCAACCGCTGTGTACATTGTGGGAGAATCCTCGTAATATACGATCTCAAAACCGTACTGATCCTTAATGGATTCACAGTATTCAGCACTTACTGTAGATGTCTTTGCAGCAACTGTAAGACCGTTGAGATCGTCAAGAGAATCGATATCGCCGTCAGCCTTTACAACCATGATCTGACCATCTTCAAAGTAACCTTCTGAGAAATCGAATATTTCTTCTCTGTCGGGTCTTATTGTCATACCTGCGATCATACCGTCAGCCTGTCCGGACTGAACTGCACCCATAGAAGCGTCAAAGCCTTCGTTGTGCATTTCATATTTAAAGCCCTGATCCTCTGCAATTGCAGCAAGGATATCCATATCAACTCCAACATACTCTTTTGTTTCTGTATCATAATATTCGAAGGGAGCAAATGAGTTGTCAGAGTAAATAATATACGTTTTGTCATCATTGGAATCACATGCTGCAAAGCATGCAACAACCATCATTGCAACGAGTGCAAGAGTTAAAATGCGAGTAAATCTTTTCATTGTAGTTCTCCTTAAATTGAATAAAATATCAATTAAAATAATAATTACTATTTTAGTATATCATCATATTTGAAATATGTCAATAATAATTATTCAAAAAAATGCTTTTTGAGCTTATTTGAGGGATTAATTTGCAATTTTGCAAAACTAAATGTCGTTTATCTGTCTTCTCTGAAGTAAGGAAGTCCGAGTCCGAGCGGAGGCTGACTTTCTCTTTTTCTTCTGAAGCTGACTAAAACGAGAACGACGATCGTAACAATGTACGGAAGCATTTTAAACAGATTCTGCAAATGAGTTGTTTTTTCAAGGCCCATAAAATTAGCTATTACTTCTGAAATTCCGCTGGGAAGATAAACATAAAGCCAATAGCAAAGACCGAAAAGGTATGCGCCCCATATTGCATTTACAGGTCTCCAGTTTGTGAAGATAACGAGAGCAACAGCAAGCCATCCGAGAGCCTCTATACTTCCGTCATTACCCCAAGTACCTTTAATATAATCCATAACGTAATATAGTCCGCCAAGACCGCATATACCGGTACCGATACAAATTGTCAAATACTTGTATTTAGTTACGTTTACACCCGCTGCATCAGCTGTTGCAGGATTTTCACCGATAGCTCTTATTTTAAGACCTGTTTTTGTTTTATTGAGAATACAATGTGCAACGATAGCAATAATTATTGCACCGTATACCAAAAAGCCGTATGAGAAGAATATTGAGCTAACAGGACCTAAGCTATCAGACAAAAACGGTAACTGAGTTCTGAAGGCTTTGCTCGTTGTGGATACGGATATCTGGCCAACACCACCGGAAAGCTTAATAAGAGAGCCACCGAAAAAGTTAGCGACACCTGATCCAAAGATCGTAAGAGTGAGTCCCGTAACGTTCTGATTTGCTCTGAGTGTTATCGTCAGGAAGCTGTATATAAGTCCGCCGAGCGCTGCAGCCAAAAATGCACAAAGTATCGCAATTATTACACACACGATCGGTATCGGATTATCCGTACTGCGTTCATAAAAGAATACACCTGCAAGGGAGGCTATTCCGCCAAGATACATTACACCGGGAACACCAAGGTTAAGATTGCCGACCTTTTCGGTAAGAATTTCACCTATAGAACCGAACATTATAACGGTTCCGAATGCAATCGCTGCATTTATCCATGATACAAGTGAAGCAAATGTCATCATATTTATTCTGCCTCCTTGTGTGTTTTTGATCTGGGTATGAGTTTATACTGAATGAAGAATTCACTTCCGAGAATAAAGAAAAGAAGAATTCCTATTATCATTTCAGATGCATATTCGTTGAGATGGAAGTCGGAAGCGATCTGCCCTGCTCCTTTGTCAAGGAATATAAGCAGTCCGGCAATTGCAATCATGGTAACCGTATTAAATTTAGCAAGCCAAGCAACAATAATTGCTGTAAATCCTCTTCCGCCGGCAGTTTCTGTCGATATTGTATGGCTGATTCCCGAAACTTCAACGAAGCCTGCAAGTCCGCATATAGCACCTGAAATAAGCATGGTTCTGATTATTACCTTCTTAACGCTTATTCCTGCATATCTTGCAGTATTTTCGGATTCTCCGACAACGGATATTTCATATCCCTGCTTGCTGTACTTCAAGTATATAAACATACCAATTGCTACGACAAGAACAAGAATTACGTTGAACAGATATGCTTGTCCTGCGATAGCCGGAAACCATCCGCTTTTAGTTGTAGCATTTATGATACCAACCGAATGAGATTGCTTTTTATCCCATACGTCAACAAAAAATGATACAAGCTGTATTGCAACGTAGTTCATCATAAGGGTAAAAAGCGTTTCGTTCGTATTCCATTTTGCTTTGAATATAGCAGGAATAACACCCCATATTGCACCGCAAACACAGCTTACTACGAACATAATAATAAGCAAAAGAATGTTAGGGATCTTATCGCCCATATAAATCATACATGCAGCCGTTGCAAGACCGCCTATAAGGACCTGACCCTCTGCACCTATGTTCCAGAATCGCATTTTGAATGCAGGAGCAAGTCCGACTGCAATACATAACAGGAACATCATATCTCTTGCTGTGATCCAAAAACGTCTTGCTGTTCCAAAAGCACCTTTAAACATAGAAGTATAAACTGCAATTGGATTGAGATTAGTTATAAAATATATGGCAAATGCGTTTACTATCAGAGCTATAATAATAGCAATTGCTCTGATACCCCAGGATTTCCACCATACAAGCTTATCTCGTTTTGTAATACGAAGAAGCGGTTCTTTTTTTGCGTGTTTATCAATTACTTTATTCATTATCCGCTCCTCCGTTCTGATTATAGTTTAAATTAACCTTTGTCATCATAAGTCCGATTTCTTCTTTTGTTACCGTGCGAGCATCAACTATACCGTTTACTCTACCGCCACAAAGAACAAGTATCCTATCGCAAAGAGCAAGCAGAACGTCGAGGTCTTCACCTACGTAAATAACTGCAACGCCCTTCTCTTTTTGCTGATTAAGGAGATTATATATTGTATATGACGTATTAATATCAAGACCTCTCACTGCATAAGCAGTCATAAGTACCGTAGGAGATGCAGCAATTTCTCTTCCGACAAGTACCTTTTGAACGTTACCGCCCGAAAGACGTCTTACGGGTGTGTTAATACCCGGAGTTACAACAGCGAGATCCTTCATAATTTTCTCTGCAAGATCCTTGGATGCCTTACTTTCGATAAATACAGAGTGACCGACATTGTAGTTCTTAAGCATCATATTTCCGGTCATTCCCATAGATCCTACAAGTCCCATACCGAGTCTGTCTTCGGGAACGAACGAAAGTGAAATACCGTAATTTCTTATCTGCTTGGGAGATTTTCCTATAAGAGATTTTTTATCATTGGATACGGGCTCGTAATATGCAATCTCGCTACCATCTTTGACAATCTGCAGACCTGCAATCGATTCAAGAAGCTCTTTTTGTCCGCATCCGGATATACCTGCTATTCCGAGTATTTCACCGCCGTATGCATCAAACGAAACGTTGTCAAGAACGGTTATTCCGTCGGAGTTAGCGATTGAAAGATTCTTTACCTCCAAACGCTTAATCTTATTTTCGGGATCTTTTCTGTCAATTGAAAGAGTTACCTTTTCTCCAACCATCATTTCCGTAAGCGACAATTCAGTAGCATCAGAGGTGTTTACCGTTCCGATGTATTCTCCTCTGCGAAGTATCGAAACACGGTCTGATATGCTGAGCACCTCATGAAGCTTATGTGTGATAATAATAACAGACTTGCCGTCTTCCTTCATTTTTCTGATGATAGCAAAAAGCTTTTCCGTTTCCTGAGGAGTAAGAACTGCCGTAGGCTCGTCGAGGATAAGAATATCTGCTCCTCTGTACAGAACCTTGATTATTTCGAGTGTTTGTTTTTGAGAAACACTCATGCTATATATCTTTTGATCCGGGTCAATATCAAATCCGTATTTTTGGCATATTTCTCTTATCCTTGCTGAAATAGCTTTAATATCATATTTTTCTTCGTCACTCATACCAAGAGCAACGTTCTCTGCAGCAGAAAAGACGTCGATAAGCTTAAAATGCTGATGAATCATACCTATTCCGAGATCAAAAGCATCCTTAGGAGATCTTATATTTGCTGTCTCTCCATTGACAAGTATTTCACCGCTGTCAGGATAATATATTCCGGACAGCATATTCATAAGAGTTGTTTTTCCACTGCCGTTTTCGCCAAGCAATGACAGAATCTCTCCACGATGTATCTCAAGATTTACGTCTTTATTTGCTACAACGGATCCGAAAGTCTTAGTAATATTGACCATTTTGACGGCTATATTGTCTTTCAATTGAATACCTCCGAAAAAAACACGTGTTAAATCGATTCAAGCGATTGTAAGAGTTAATAGACAATAAAGGGAAGCCGTTTGAAGCTTCCCTTTTCAATTGTAACTTAGATTATTGGGGCTCGTTAATACCATCGATTCTGAGATCGAAGGAAGGAGCACTTCTGTGATAAGATTCGTGGTAGTAGCCATCAAAGATTGCTTCGTTAGAATCGTTAACGAAGTCTCCGTCTGTATCTATTGCAAATGCAGATGTGGGGTTTACACCGCCAACTGTAAATGTAGATACGTCAAATACCTGGAGAGATCCATTCTTAAGAGCTGCTTCAACTTCTGCAACCTTTTCAGCTGTGCCTTCTGCAACGTTCGGGCCGAGAGCAGTGATCTTAACTGCATCCATATTATAGCCTTCAGCCCAGTTCTGAGGAATAGCTTCGCCCTTAAGAGCCTTTTCAAGAGCCATCTTGTAGTAAACAGACCATACGTTTGTAGCAGATGTAAGTGCAACGTCGGGAGCAACCTCAAGCATGCTTATGTTGTAACCGATAGAATAGCAAACTGTGCCATTCTCAAATGCTGCCTGTGTAGCTGCAGGTGCACCTGTAGAGTCAGCATGCTGACCAATGATAACGCAACCGTTAGCAATGTGAGCTTCAGCTGCTGTACCTTCAGCTGTGATGTCAAACCAAGAGTTTGTGTAAATAACGTCCATAACTACGTTCTCTACAACGGATTTGATTCCGAGATAGAATGCTGTGTAACCGGAAACAACCTCTGCATAGGGGAATGCTCCAACATAACCAACCTTAACGTTTCCGTTTGCGTCGTAGTTATTGTCTGTGAGCTTACCGTCTTCGATAAGTTCAGCAATCTTAAGACCTGCAACAACACCGGATACGTAACGGGATTCATAAACCTTTGTAAAAGCGTTACTGAAGTTGGAAAGGCCGCTGAGAGAAGCTGTGTCGCCTGTCATAGCGATGAAAGAAATATCCTGATATTCTTCAGCTGCCTGCTTCATAAATGTCTGATGACCGTAGCTGTTGGATATAACGAGAGTACAACCGTTTTCTACGAGGTCAACTGCTGCGTCGTAGCATTTCTGGTCTTCGCCGATAGTATACTTCCAAACGATCTGAGACTCATCGATTCCAAGCTCTGCAGCTGCAGTCTTGATACCGTCGATGTGAGCATATGTGTATCCTTCGTTTTCGTCACCGATAAGGATAACACCGACTTTAAGATCAGATGCATCTACGTTTCCTTCGTCACCGCAGGATGTCATAGCAGCAACGGAGAAAATCATAAGAGCACAAAGAAGCATAGCAATGATCTTTCTTGTCATGATATAAAATCCTCCAAAAATAAAATAATATAAAATAAAGGATAAGTGAAAACACCGATCCATATATTTACAAAAAATAAATCCAAATTCTTTAAACAGACTTATTATAACAGAATCTGATAATAATGTCAACAAAAATTATTATTTTGTTCATTTTTTTGTTATCCAAGCAAAAAATCAGAATAATTATTGTTATTTCAATTGACTTTGTCTTATTTTGTTTATATAATTAATGCAACAAACTATTTTCAGGAGAGTTTAAGGCAAAAATGTCACATTCATTTATTAAAGAAAATTACACCATGCTTTGTGATTTTTATGAGCTTACCATGATGAACGGTTATCTACAAAGCGGTATGGGTGATACAATCACATACTTCGACGTTTTCTTCAGAAGAATTCCTGACGGCGGAGGTCTTGCAATTGCCGCAGGTCTTGAACAGCTTATCGATTATATAAAAGAATTAAATTTTTCTGATGATGATATAAGTTTTCTCAGAAAAAAGAAAATATTCTCTGAAGATTTTTTGAATTATCTCAAAGAATTTAAGTTCACCGGAGATATATATGCTGTCCCGGAGGGCACTCCAATATTCCCTGGAGAGCCTATTTTGACTGTACGTGCACCGGCGATTCAGGCTCAGCTTATAGAAACCTTCGTGCTTCTTACTATTAACCATCAATCCTTGATAGCTACTAAAGCCAATAGAATTGTAAGAGCCGCAGAAGGACGTCCCGTCAGTGAATTCGGTTCAAGAAGAGCACAAGGTGCTGACGGAGCTATTTTAGGCGCAAGAGCATCGTATATCGCAGGATGCACCGGTACGGCATGTACAATATCCGAGGAAAGATACGGAGTGCCTGCCACAGGTACAATGGCACATTCATGGGTTCAGATGTTTGATGATGAATTTACCGCATTTGACACCTACTGTTAATTATACCCTAGCCGCCCTACACTTCTCGTTGATACCTACAACGTATTAAAAAGCGGAATTCCCAATGCAATAAAAGCATTTAAAGAAAACAAAATAAGCGTTTGCGCTGTAAGAATTGACTCAGGTGATATAACGTATTTATCCAAAAAAGCAAGAAAGCTTCTTGATGAGGCAGGCCTTACGGAATGTAAAATAGTTGCATCAAATTCTCTTGATGAATATATTATCAGAGATATTCTTCTTCAAGGGGCGAAGATAGATGCTTTCGGTGTAGGCGAACGTCTTATTACATCAAAAAATTCTCCCGTATTTGACGGAGTTTACAAGCTTGTTGCAGTTGAAGATAAGGAAGGCAATATCATCCCCAAAATAAAAATAAGCGAAAATCCTGCAAAGATTACCAATCCTCATTTCAAGAAGGTATATAGACTCTTTGAAAATGATACAGGAAAAGCTATTGCCGATCTTCTTTGCTTACACGACGAAGTTATAGATAATACTAAGCCTCTTACGATTTTTGATCCCGATTACACATGGAAAAAAAAGACACTTACAGATTTTACTGCAAAAGAGCTTCTCGTACCAATCTTTATAAACGGTGAATGTGTTTACGAGTCACCATCGACCGAAGAAATAAGAAATTACTGCAAGCAACAGCTTGAACTTCAATGGGATGAGGTCAAGCGATTTGACAATCCCCACAACTATTATATCGATCTTTCAGATAAGCTTTGGAATTTAAAGCAGGATCTGCTTAGCAAAAACTCAAAATAAAGGAGAACCGAAAATGCTACTTCACGATAACGGAAAACACGGATTTAAGATCACACCCGACGGAATTAACGGAACCATCAAGGAAAGCGGAGAGATGTTCGTTCTTCACAGACCCGGTAAGAGAAGCGGACATATCGGTCAGGCTCTCGTCGAATATGCGCCCGGTAAGGTCATTGCGTTCTATCCTAACTGCTGC
>JAZSMJ010000038.1:0-7377 GCA_045535815.1 Eubacteriales bacterium | reverse complement strand
TTTATTTTTTATGAGGTTTTATATCAAAGGCTGTTCGTTTATGATGAGCTTAAACTGCAAACCAAGCATTTCGGCAGCCTTTCTGCACAAGATCATTCTGTCAAGGAAGATCTCAAAATAGTCCATAACAGATCCGAATCTTGTATCGATGTTTAATTTCAGGTTTATTATTGTTCTTTTCTCATTAATTTTCAGCACCGATTTTTCAACCGAGTAATTGACTCTGTCATGTATATCGAAATTCGATATATCGGTATTACGTACACGGCTTCTTCGCACGTCAGATTTATCTGCAAGAATAAGAGCAGCGGCAATAGGATTTACAGGCATTCCTGTGCCCTCATCGTGATTTCCGATAGCCGTTGCAATTGTTGCAGTATCAGCCGGATCCATGCCAAGATTATCAAGTATACGAAAAGCCATGATTGCTCCGGACTGAGAATGCTCAGCACGGTTGACCAGATTACCTATATCATGCAAAAAGCCTGCAATCTTAACGATTTCAATATCATGCTCACTGTAATCAAGCTTTTCAAGTATATATGCTGCCGTTTCTGAAACCTTTGTAACATGGGCAAAGTTGTGCTCTGTGAATCCGAGTGCTGTAAGGGATTCATCAGCTTTTTTTATATAAGTTCTTATTGCTTCATTATTTTTTATTTGATCAAACGTAACCAATTAAACCACGCTTCCTTTAAAGTAAAATATTAATTGTTATTCTGAGCGAAGAGCTTCTACAGGATCCATTCTTGCGGCAATTTTTGAAGGTATAAGGCCTGATATATACGTCATAAGCATACTTATCAAAACGAGCAATATACCGCCGCCTGCGGGAAGATATGCGTTAATATTTGCAATACCGCTAAGGTGTTGTATGATTATATTTATAGGTATACACAGAAGAACTGTCACGATGATGCCAAAAGCTCCGGAGGCAAATCCGATTATGAGCGTTTCAGCATTGAACACACGTGATATATCTCCCTTTGATGCTCCTATAGCACGAAGCACACCTATCTCCTTTATTCTTTCAAGAACGGATATATATGTGATAATACCGATCATTATTGAAGAAACGATAAGTGATATTGAAACGAAAGCAATCAAAACGTATGATATAACGTCAATTATAGTACTGACAGAAGACATTATCAATGCAACGTAGTCGGTATAGTTTATCTTATCTTCTTCATTTGAATTTTTGTTATATTGCGCTATCGCTTCAGCTATGACATCTTTGTTCTCAAAGGAAGAAGCATATATATTTATTGTTTTGGGTGCTTCCTTATCTGAATAGCCAAGGATTTTAAGGTTGTTTTCATATGTCGAGCTTGATATGCCGGAGGGGAAGTATTTCTCGTGAAGTAAAGCCAATTCAGAAATACCGCACTTTTCAAGCGTGCTTTCAAATATTACGCTAAACTGTTCTTGCGGTATATCATCGGCTGATACAGAGGCTTGCCCCATAACGGAAAGCCTGAGATTTTCCTTTATTGAATCAAACATATAGGCATAAATATCTTCATCGCTCATTTCGGAAAGATATGATGCAATCATCTCTTCGTCCATACCCGAAACGGTTGAAAACGTTTTTAAAAGCTCAGCTTCCATGGAAGCCCTGTCGGGATAGCTTTGAATATATGCCTCAGTCATAGCGTTGAGCTCAGTCTCTATACTTGCAAAAACAACGTCATCAAACGCTAAAGCCTTTTCTTCATCAGACATTGAAATAAACAGCTCTTTAACAGCAGCAGATTTTTCATCCTCTGAAAGCTCAGTCTCTTCGCCTGTAGGGAAAGGAAGTCCGGATATAATGTCAAGTGTGGGATCAGCCATTTGCTGTTTAACTATCTCACTGCTTTCTACTTTTTGAATTGCATAATCGGTAAGATCTCCGATATATCCAACAGCTCCGGTAAGTGCAGCAGAGACTGCATCGGGATTTGGACGAATGATACCGGTTACCTTTATGTCAACTCCTTGATTTACAACGTTTTTCATGTAATCAACGTCGTTGCGCATATCATTCCAGATACCTGATTCATCATCATATTCAAAGCAATCGGAAGGGAGTACCAATTTATATTTCAAATTAAGAAGCTCTTCATACGTCCATGATTCAATACTCGTCTCATGAGTTTCACCCTTCATGGCTGCATCCATGATAAGCTGAACTTCATCCGGGTCTTTTAATCCTAAAGAATATAGGAATATATCGTTTATTTCGTTGTTTTCGGTTATTATCAAAACAACCTCATTATATTCTGACGGCCAGCTACCTGCAACAAGATCATACTGTTCCTTCAAAAGATCGTTTACAGGCTCGCCGTTTCTTCCCGGTATAAGCTCAACCCATGTATTTAAAACGTTACTTGCAACCGCAGAATATGACGAGTATGCGTTCTCACTGTATATTTCGCTGTAAAAATCATCAAAAACCGTTGACGGATTTACCTGATAAACTCCATCAATGGTATTGGCGGAATAAATATTCAAGGGTGTATCGTAGGTATACTGTACGGCACTTATTGCATCGCTCAGCTCATTATCATCAGATTCAAGATACTTTTTGAATTTTACGAGGTTATTCTTTGTAGTTTCAGCAGAGATAAGCGAATTCATCATATCCGCCATCATAGTGCTTGAATAAACCTGATCCAGATCATGCTCCTGCTGTGATTCGGAAACGTTCATCATAGAAAGCATCAATGAAGTAACGTCTACAGTTTCAGCCTCAATGGTGATCGGATAGGATGAAAGAGTATCTTCCTGAACCTTGTCTATATATGCCTGTATTCCGCTCGAAAGAGATAAAATAAGCGCAATACCGATAATTCCTATGCTTCCTGCAACAGCCGTAAGCATAGTACGTGCCTTTTTAGACAAAAGATTATTTAAACTCAAAGAAAGAGCCGTAAAGAAGGACATAGAAGGTCTTTTATGAGTTGCTTTATTTTCTGTATTTGTTAAATCTTCTTTGTAAGGATTGGTATCGTCAACTATTTTACCGTCAAGAAGTTTTATGATTCGGCTTGAATATTCCTTTGCAAGATCTGGATTATGCGTAACCATAATTATCAGCTTATCCTTTGATATATCACGCAAAATATCCATTATCTGCACGCTTGTAACAGAATCAAGTGCACCGGTAGGCTCATCTGCAAGTATAATCTCGGGATCGTTTATAAGTGCTCTTGCAATGGCAACTCTTTGCATCTGACCGCCCGAGAGCTGGTTGGGCTTTTTGTAAATATGATCCGACAGACCAACCTTATTAAGCATCTCTATTGCACGTTTTCTTCTTTCAGCTTTTGACACGCCAGTAAGTGTAAGAGCAAGCTCGACATTTGATAAAATACTTTGATGGGGTATAAGATTATAGTTCTGAAAAACGAATCCAACGGAGTGATTTCTATACGAATCCCAATCTGAATCTGCGAATTTTTTTGTGTGCTTTCCGGCTATAGACATATCACCGTCGGTGTATCTGTCAAGACCGCCAATTATATTCAGCAACGTTGTCTTACCGCATCCAGAAGGGCCGAGAATTGATACGAACTCGTGCTTTCTGAATTCAACGCTTATCCCTCTGAGCGCAGGAATTTCAGTGTCCCCTACTTTATAATTCTTTGTAATACCGGATAATTTTAACATAACACCACTCCAAAAAATAAACTACGACTTTAGCCATATAACACTCGATAAAACAGTTCGGTAAAATAACTAAAAATGCATGGCATAATTTATTATAATCATACCATGCAAATGTAAACTGAATATAAACGCTTTAATATATTTTTTACAATATTTTGTTTCTAAAACAAATAATGTATTATTTTACAATGATTTCAAATATTCAATACTCTTCTTCATAGCCTCAAGCTCGGTATAATCTCCGGGATAATCCTGCTCAACTATTACCCATTCCGCAAACGATTCAGCAGTAGAAAGTATAGCCATTATATCTTGCACACCCTCGCCAAGAGGCGTAAACTTAAACTTGGAAACCTCTGAAGAAGCATTATCATCTTTTTCCGAAAGGAATTTATACGGCACTGCAGATTTCCTTCCGGGCATAACAAAATCCTTCAAATGAACAACAGGAATTATACCACTGTATTTCTTAATATAGGCAACAGGATCTTCGCCTGCATAATTTATCCAGCAGGTATCGGGTTCATAACCTATTCTGTCTATCTCGGATAAAAAGATATCCATAATATATTTTCCGTCAATCTTTTTAAATTCAAAATCATGATTATGATAGAGCATTTTAATTCCGAATTCAGAAGCCTTATCTATAGCTGAATTAATTATATCGCGGGTTTCATCCCATTTTACACCGGTCGGATGGCAATCGAGCGATAGATATGGAATAACAATATAATGAACACCTAACCTTGAATACTTTTCAACGGAAAGAGGGTCTTCAGATATCTCTTCTATGGAAACGTGTGCCGATATAGGATCAAGATTTAATTCCGCAAGCATATTTTTAACATCTTCTACAGAATATCCGTGAAGGCCCGCAAGCTCGACTCCGTCATATCCTGCCTCTTTTACTGCCTTGAGCGTTCCGTAAAAATCTTTACTGCATTCATTTCTTACCGAATATAACTGCAATGCTATTGGAAGCGACATAATATATCTCCTTTATGCATACAATCTGAACCAAGCTTTTGCAAGCTGTAAAAACTCGTAATTATACCCATGGTTTCTGTTTTTTAAGAAATAAAACATTTTTGTGCATTCAAGCTTTTCATACAAGGATTTTACCGTATCTGGCGGACATCCCTCGTCTATTTCTCCTGCGGTAAGCATTACAGGAAAATTAATTCGTTCAATGTGTGAAATAGTATCAACCATACCCATTGCATGCCAAGCCATACCTTTATCATCCATTGCATCAAATGTGCTTTTAGCTATTCCGTAAGCGCATCTGAAGTCCGCAAGAGGAAAATTAGTAAGAAAAGGCTCGTCGCAGGCAACGCATCTTGTTCCATGTCCTGAGAATATCGAGCCGGCAAGCAAAGACGTTCCTCCACCTTGGCTGGTTCCAAAAAATGAAACTCTGTCAGAAAGCGTCTGCGGTTGAGACCAAGCCCATCTGACTGCAACTGCAACCTGAAGGAACCAATCTCTGTAGCCGTGTTTTGCATCCGAGGTTAAAGTATCAGGCAAAACCATTCTTACTCCGCCCGGAAGATTTTCAGAGTTTAATCCTTGAGGTCCCCAATATCCAAGCGGAGAAAGATACAATGTATTGAAGCCCTCCTGCTGAACTCCGTTTGAGGTCATCAGCTCAGCGCCGTAACCCGGAAGATGAACTACTAATGGAGCAGGACCGGATATGACCGGAGACCATAGTCCGTAAAAAGGTACCATTCCTTTTATTGTAAATTTTACAATGGTATTCGTATTCATATAATAATCGCCCGAATCACATCTGAATCCGCTATCACCGATAAACTCAGCAGTATATTCAATAGATTCAGACTCGATTCGTATAGATTCAGCCCAACTGTTTATTTCATCGGGTGTAGGATAAAAAGAATGTGCGTTGGAAGCTGTGTAATTTGACATAATTATAATCTCCGTTAAAAAATTATTTTATTATATTATAAACTACAGATCATCATATTTCAATACTTTCTATTGACTTTATATGTAATTTATGATTTAATTTTAAAAAAGAACAAAAGATGTCAGAACATATAATTTTAAAAGAGGATAAAAGCAGTGAAGATTAATAAAATTATTATTGCACCCGATTCATATAAGGAAACTGCAACTTCATCTGAAGTAGCAGATGCAATCGAAGCGGGAATATTAAAGGTATTACCTGATGCAGAAATAATCAAAGTGCCAATTGCCGACGGTGGAGAGGGAACGGTTGAAGCGTTAGGCGCAGATATAGTACGCACAAACGTCACAGATCCTTTCTTTAACATTACAGAAAGCTTTTGGGGAATCTTAGGCAAGGGTACGGCTGTTATAGAGGTTGCTGCAGCAGCCGGTATTTCTCAAGCACAGGGGAACAAGAACCCGGAGGTTACAACCTCGTACGGTGTAGGCGATCTAATATATGAAGCTGTATCCAGAGGATACAAGAATATTATAATAGGTCTTGGCGGAAGCTGCACAAACGACGGCGGATCCGGAATAGCAGCATCGCTTGGCGTAAGATTTATTGATAACGGCGGAAATATTTTTATTCCTACGGGCGGAAGTCTATGTAACATAGAAATGATAGACGTTTCCGGTATCATACCTGAAATGAACGACGTTAAAATTACGGCAATATGCGATGTAAACAATCCGCTTTGCGGAGAAAACGGAGCATCAAAGGTTTTCGGACCGCAAAAGGGTGCAGATGCAGCTATGGCAGAAAGACTCGACGCAGGTCTTGCACACTATGCCAAAATTGTAAATCGAGACGTCGGATGCGATATACTTAATATGAAATCAGGCGGAGCAGCAGGTGGCATTGCCGCAGGATTAAAGGCATTCTTTAATGCTGATATCAAATCAGGAATCGATGCCGTTTTAGAAGCCAAAAACTTTGACGAGATGCTTGAAAATGCAGATTTGATTATTACAGGTGAAGGCAAATTCGACGGTCAGACCAAAGAAGGAAAGGCCATCAGCGGCATCGCAAAAAAAGCTAAGGAAAAAAATATTCCCGTAGCCGTTATTGCCGGCATGAGCGACATCGATTCTCAGGAAGATATAGGTATTATTGCCGTATATAAAACAAGGGATGCTTTCACAGATATCGAAAGCATCAAAAAAACAGTAAAAACAGATATTACACAAACCGCTGAAAAAGCAATAAAAGGTCTTTTAACAATGCAGATATAATATTATAACGTGTAAATTTGCAAAAAACATCGAGTGCTCATCACTTTCGTTATGAACATGCGATATGGTGAATATTTGAATGTCAATACGATGCACTTTAGATGATATTATGATTATTGATTATTTAGAAAGTAGTTTTGATTTTTCAAAGATATAATTACAGGAGCTTTAATTGCGCAAGAACTTGCGAGGTCTACAAATGAAAAACTATGAAACCGAAGCTCGTGAACGCTACGGTAATACTGTAGCTTATAGAGAGTACGAGCAAAATACAAAGAATTACACAAAAGAGAAGTGGGCAGAAGCAAACGAGGGCTTAATGGCGATCTTTGCCGAGTTCGCAGTCTGTAAGCAGAGTGGCGCAGATGCTGATTCTAACGAAGCACAGGCGCTTGTTGCCAAGCTTCAGGCGCATATCACCGCCAACTACTACACCTGCACAGACGAGATCCTTGCAGGCCTTGGCAAGATGAAGTCGGAGGCCAAGCGGTCTTAGGAAGACAATTTCATCACACA
>JAZSMJ010000010.1:0-79703 GCA_045535815.1 Eubacteriales bacterium | reverse complement strand
TGCCCGCCGCGTTGGGTCTTGCCCGGACGAGGTTTCGGCCGACCTCCCCGGATAGCGGATCTCGGCTGAAAAGCATCGAGGCGCCTTGATGCATTGCTTGCCAAAAATCTCCCCACAGACGGAAACTCGGGAATTTCGTCTGGAGACAGTAGCATTTTGTTTGACGGAAAAAGCAATTTGTCACAGATGCAGACGGGTGTATTGGTACAGGAATGCTAGACCAGCATCTGCAATTTTACTAATGGTATGATGTGACAGTACGATTCCTTTCTGTGAGAGATAGATGTGATGAACAACCATTTTCGCTTCGCTGGTTGTCGGAAGATTGTCGGGGCGTTGGGTTTCCCATTTGGAAACGGTACCCAGCACCTGACATTCCAGTTCCTCACCGGAACATACAGCGGGGAAAAACATGTCTCTTGGCTCTTGAGAGATGGTGATATACACGTAATAGCGATCCAGTTTGTTCATATCAGTCCACCCACAACGTCAACCCACACTTTACCATTAGTGACAAGATTTCCGGTGAAAAAAGAAGGTTATGATGTCCATCGGAGTTGTGTGTGATGTACAGCACAGCTTCCGCTCCGGCTTCCGATACCTGTTTCAGCAATTCATAGTGAGTGTCAGCCCGTTCCAGAATACCCGTAAGAACCTCCGCAATACTACGCACACCATCCGTACAATCTGCCCGGCTGGCATATCCTTTCAAGGTGCGTTCTTCAAACAATCCGCACGAACGAATTTCAGCTTCGTACTTGTCTGGAACGTTAGTAACAGAAATAGTTATGATAGCGTACTCTTGTTGCATATGCCTTATACTCCTGTTATTAAACTTCCAAGGTAAATACCGTTTTGATTATACACACCACCAGTATAATCAAATATACAATTATAGTTTGCTGGTAAGTTATAGTATTGTTTAATGGCATGAATATTGTTGGAGGAAGTAATAGCACTAACACCATGATAAGTCTCTAAATGAGAGGAAATAAGATAATAGTTATCGCTCCAACTACCTCCATTTAGAAAATTAGCTGGTAAATTGTAACCTCCACACCCTCTCGCACCCATCGGCATAAGTTCGTCTTCGATGCCGAGGGCTTCCTCAATGATCACACCATCGGGAATTATTTCCACTGCAAACACCGATACATTTGCCGTGCACAGTATCATGATTGCCATGAGCAGAAGGAAAATACGCTTTTTCATAAACATAATTGTTGTCATTATTTTACTCCTTTTAATATTTTTTTTAGATTTTATGGATATACCATGGAGTGCCATATTCTGTTAATCCCATCGCTTTCTCTTCTTAAGAGGGCATCACCTCTTTCATTTTTTGATTTAATGATGCTTTTTATTTTACACAACATGATATGTATTTAAGTGATTTATCATTCCCTCGCAAAAAAACAAACAAAAGTATCCGAATGTTTTCAATTACTTAAATTCAGCACTCTTGCAGTTGCGCAATTCTGTTGGAACATGCGAACCATTCTTCAAAATCCATGTGATACATATATTGCTTTTTTTCCATGGGATATTGTATCCGCTTCATAAAATCAAGATTATCTGGTTTGATTTCCTCTAATAAAGCAACAATCTCCAGATTTTTACGCAGGGCAGGATAAATAATGCATGAGTTTTCCAGAGTATAATAGCATTCTTTTTCCAAAGAAAGCGATTTGATTCTTTCTTGAAGTTCTTTCAGGAAATCTTGGGAGTGATAATGATGAAGAAAGACATTGATATCGCTGAACTTGTACAGCATTAGATCCCTGCGGAACGCCAGCCAGTCGTAGGTCGTAGCTTCCTTGTATAAATGACAACATAGATGAATAAGAAAATCTATTTTAGACAAAGTATCTATTTCAATATTCTCTTCCACAGCAATTTTTTCGCTTCTATTCAAAAGTTCATTTACTATATTTCTATTACCTTTTGCTTTGAAATCTAGAGAGAAATTCAAATCGACTTCTATCAAATTACCAGAATAATACCTCAAGTATGGAACTGTTTCACCAAAATTCATTTTTGATTCTATTATTTCTCTTCTAGTTGCTGGGATAATTGTACCTGATTCATCGCAGTGACCTTGAACAAAACCGTTGGCTGTTAAATGCGAGTGTGCTTTAGAAACATCACAAACATCAATCAACAAATCAATATCATTTGATATACGTTGTCCTTTTTTATATAACATGGGTATCAAAACCGCACCTTTGAGAAATGCACATTTATAATCAGCATTTCTCATAATACTCGAAACAAATTTAAGTTTTTCTACAAATAAATCGTATTGACTATCATAGTACTTTTTTAAAACTCTCATAGTTTTGGTAGTTTCTTTGTTTAATTCATCGAAAATTAACTTGTCATAAGCAATTCCAACTAAGCGATTGAGAATAATTTCTCCAATAATTGTTTCTTCGCTATCTTCTTTTTTAAGTCTAATCTTATCATTACACATTACATCCGACAACAAAAATAAAGTATTCGACATTATATAATTTCTCCATTAATTTTATTTAAACCTGTATAAATAAGTAATCCTAATTGTTTTTTTAAGTTTGTTATATATTTGGTAGTTTCATAGAAACTAATTGTTCTATAATTTTATTATCCTCTAGTATTATATCATTGCGAATCTCCTTTAATCTTTCCAAATTGTTCTGTTTTCTCATTCTCATATATTCAAGCAACATATATTTTTGATCAATAGATTTTAAATACGGAATCATATATTCTACATCATTCGATAAAACTAAAAGTGAATACATTCGCTTTCTCAAAACTCTAAGTACTCCAACGATATCTCGTAAAGTTATTATGTCATTACATAAGCACCCGCAAGGAATATCTATATGACATGTATTAATGAAATGATTTATGTAATATGATGGAGCTTTCAAAAAAGATTGGTTACTAATATCGATAAATATCGCCTTGCCATTATAATATTTTTTCAATTCATTCATTGATATTTTTCCTATATCAAGTGGATTGTCATTTATATAGTTGTATTCTGTATCAGAGTTTGGGGATACAAGAATATAATGATCATCTCTCCAAAGCTCTTTATTATACCGATTTTTTTCAAATTCGGGAGAAACCATAACCATCATATAGTAATCACTATTTAGCTGTGGAATATCGCTATGGTTTAACAACACCATCTTTATTATTCCTTCTTTTTCTGCTACATTCTGTATTCGTGGTATTATGTTAAATGTCGCATATGTTTGCTTTTGAGTTGCAAACGCATTTTCAATCTCTGAATATGTGAGAAAAGATTCAAAAAACAAGTATTGAAATGTAATATTATTTGCCTTTAAGATATACATTACTAAATTTTCAACACAAGATAAACCATGATTATTCTTCAAAAAATCTATATTCATATCAATTTTTTTCATTTTAAATCCTTCTCTACATATCGTTTTTTAAATCCTAAAAGAATACTAAGCAAATCGACTTTTTCTTTTTCAACATCTATCTTTACAACACCATCAAATTGATTTTTTTCACCATTGTTTTTTATATATAAAACCGTAAAACTATCATCCACACATTCAGTTTTAGATATAATGTAGGAGCAGACTTTTTCTGACCTATCTTGATATACGTATATTTTATCTACAGGATAATCCACTATTTGATTAATTATCAATCTGTCGTCTCCAGATGTTCCATCAAAAGTCTCAACAACAGACAATTTAATAGTATAAGAAATGTATAGAAAAAGCAAAACAAATATTACTATCAAAACAACAAAAAATGCATGTGATTTTACTATGTATTTATGGTATAAATTTCCCATTTCCACCATCCTTTACTGTTTTTTAAACAAGATATAGACCATATCTGAGAACTAGTTTGACAAATAAAAAATATACTTTAATAAAAACATGGAACTTCACAGAATTACAAACTAATTCTTAACGAGTCATGACTACCAACTGTGTTGATGTCTTGCGATACACCATTAGGGGCATTACATATGCTAAGCATATATGCTTGTCGAAATATCTGTCACTTGCGTAAGTTAATCTAACATCAAAAGCGAATATAAATTAAGCTTTCTCCAGATAAAAAGGTAGATACCACTTATAAGCTTACAGACGAAAAATTTCGTCTTCAAAGTTACTCCTCATTCAACATTGTAGCGTTCCACCTTCTCTCACTGGAGAGGACTATTTGATTTCTATTTTTGATTGGATGAATAATCTAAGCAAAACAAAAACTTTGATGAACTATCAGTACTGTCCATATTTTTTAGGATATATAAAATTTTAAGAATCCATTTATATAATCCTGTTTTTGCCTGTACAATCACAGTTCGATAACATACCATGAACCGTCTTTTTTAGCAACAGTATATCCGTTCTCTACACAGCTTACATAGTCATATTCAATATGATAAGCATCAGTCATTATAATAGTTGTCATTATTTTTTTCTATCAACTTGAATTGCAGCTTTTTACGCATACATAGAGCTTTTTATCATGACACTAGAATATTTTTAATGTAGCAAATCTCCCACCAAAGAATCACCCGCATATCAATGGGGTATAATCACATTCATACAAATAACTTATAGCTTATATATCGTAAATACTATATACAACATTTCCCAGAAGCTCACCATTCATAATGATATTCTCCATTTGCCGTACAGTCAACATTCCTATTACATTGTATTTCTCGCGGCATTGGCGTCGAACAAGAAAATATCCTTTTCGAATAGGGGAACAGTCAATAACCTTTGTTATTGCTTCAACAATCGGCTTCTTATAATCGTGATGAACTTTTATATAATGGGTATCTTCCGTCTCTTCGGAGGTTCTCCACGGCACCCTGAAATAAGTTTCGTTTTTTCGATCGTCTTTTTTCAAAAAGACCGTTCCTCCCACCTCATCTTTGCAAGAAACAAAATCAAAAAATATTCCGCCGCTATCACAAAACGGAAACCATGAATTAAACCTGGTATATTCGGTTTTCTTACAGTGCAAAGCGTTAAATTCAAACCGATCAGCTTCGGCTTCCGCGGCATTGACAGAATACATCCACAGATCATACGTATAGCCGTACAATCGATCACCTTGCAATTTATCCATCATATGTACCAACTCCTATGCAAATCTGTGGGGTAGGTTTTCCCTGAATAACTACCTGTTCCGCAAAGCACGATATAACCTTCGGTATTATAATATATATTGGGGTTATTGCCTACAATACCCCTCCAATTTCCTGTAGCATCGCTTAATATATATCCTTTAGTTTGATGATCAATATTGTACCAACTAGTCAAATTGCCGCAGCCGTTTGCCATCACTGGCTGAAATTCATTTTCATTGCCAAGATTTTCACCTTCAACTACTACGGTATCCACATCATCAGCCGACGCAGCGCTAACCGTGAACATTAAAACAGCACACAGTATTATACTGAGAATCAACAGTATCGATAAATTACATTTCATTCTTTTCATTTTAAATTTTCCTTTCTTATCGTAATGCCCCCAAGAACAAGCATTATACCTTATAATCGCTTAATATCATCTTCTGCAGTATTTATATATTGGTGGTGGATTTTAAGAAAAATTTATTGATACTACGATTTTAGTTTCCGTTTTATCCATATCTCCCTTCCAATCACTGAAGTGATTATGAGGCATATGGGCAATATGCGCTATCGATGCATGTCGATTACGCACATATGTAAAATATTAACTTAATAAAACTATGGCACCACATTTTGCACGTACTTTTATCGTCCATTTTGACGGTTTGATAATAAACTCATCCTATAAAAAAACCATATTTGATTAATATATTCGCCTGCCTGTTCCAACGCACGAACATAACGTTCATTGTCATCGATTGCTATTTCATTCATAACATTCAATATTAAGTCATCGTAATAAGTATCTTGCACAGAAATTATGTCACCATTTTTTTCAATGCGCAAGTTGGTTTTTTCATTCTGAAATCTTTCCCATAGATCAGCATAATGATTTCTCTGCTGAATGGAAAAAAGGGTTTCTTCTTTTAAAAAGGATCTACATTTTTTAGGTGTCATCAACCCCCAATGGGAATAATGAAATAAAGGTTTATATGAAAAATTAGATTTTCCAACCTCTTCTGGACATTGCACAAGAAAAATATCGCTTTTGCACTCCTTTGCAATATAACAAAGGAGTGCAAGTCCGCATATTGAAAACGCCATATTACAGTGCCACACACGAATTTTTTCTTTTTGATTCAGTGCACGTTTTATCGTATCATAGTCTCTAGACAACTTATTCAACCAATCTGGAATTGTCTTATCAATTATCTTATATATTTTTTTGAAATATTCACTTCTTTCAAATCGATGACTTTCATCGAAAATTGGCCCTATATCTAGTGTACATCCCAGACAAACAGTATCACCAATAAAATTGTTTTGAGTATCAGCATCTTTTTCATTCAAAATATCATACGTTATTTTATCAAAAACAACATTAAGCATAAACCGTCTCCTTATTATCCGTGCAAACACGTGTACATACCAACATAATTACCATTTTTATATACAGTTACATTCTGATAATCATGACTTCCGCCGGGAGCCATATTATATGTATATCCCCCTTGTAGTGTATATGGATGACTACTGCCTGTGTACGAAATACCAAGGCCATTAAACAAAGATGTTAAGTTATTATATTGATAACTTTGAGAACCGCACCCACTCGCCATCACCGGCTGAAGTTCATTTTCATTGCCAAGATTTTCAGCTTCAACTACTACGGGATCCACATCATCAACCGATACAGCGCTAACCGTGAACATTGAAACAGCACACACCATTATACAGAGAATCAACAGTATCGATAAATAACGTTCTATTCTTTTCATTTTGAAAATTCCTATCTTTGTTTATCAAATTTCATCATTAAAAAACACTCAAATTGTTCAATGGTATCACCACCTATACTTGTCTAAAAATTGTGTTAATCTGTGCTTTTTTCTCGATATTATGCTTTTATCAAATAAAGCTAATATTTTTCTTATCAGTTATTGTTAGTATGCGGAATAATTGCCGCATCTGTTTTAAGTTCGTTTGAAATTATATCAACAATGCTGTCAAAATCATTAAAATATTCCATAAAAAGCATTTCATCTGGTATAGAAATTTCAAATTTATCTTCTATTGATACAACTAAAGAAACAAACATAATGGAGTCCATTTTTAGATCATTAATCAAATCATTAGATTCGATAATATTTATATTACATTCATTATTAGTAAATTTAGTTTCGAATAAATCCATTAGATTCTTTTTAATTTCTTTCCGGGTCATTACTTAAACCTCTTTATGTTTTTATATAGTTGAATTACCACAATATATCTATAATGATACATGAATACTTGATACTAAAATAGTATATTATGGACTTGTGTTTTTTAGATGATAAATTAACATTATTAATCTGTTGCTATTTTACCACATCTTGAGTGATTTGTCAACTATATACATATATTTAAATTTTCTCAATTGTTTTTTTTCTGTTTTACACAAAAAACAGTTATAATTAGAAAACTTAATAATTTTACACACAAAACAATACCAAACTTTATGGAGATAAAAATGTCTTTAACAAACCGCACGCTAATAATTTTTCAGTATATGTGGATGAATACTGATGAAAATCATACTGTATCTATATCAGATATGATAAAACATCTTGAATCGAATGGTTTTTCCGCAGATCCTCGCACTTTGCGTAAGGATATTGAACAACTTATAGAGCTTGGCATAGACATTGTGAAAGACCGCCAGGTACAGAACCAATATCATGTGGCAACACGGCACTTTGATACACCGGAATTAAAGTTGCTCATAGATGCGGTACAATCTTCGCGTTTTATTACTCCCAAGAAAAGCAAAGAGCTTATTGAAAAACTCTCGGCATTTGCAAGTCCACATCAAAATAAAATGATTAGACGTGAACTGTATGTTGATAAACGTAGCAAAGCAGAAAATGAGAGTATCTATCTTACTGTTGATCGGATTCAATCAGTTATGGCAGACAAAAAGAAAATTGCTTTTCAGTATTTCAACTATGCACCGGATAAATCAAAAATACTGCGACATAACGGGCAGATATATACGGTGTCACCATACGCTCTTATATGGAATAACGACACATACTATCTAATCGGCTATCACGACAAGCGTAAGCTCATTGCCAAGTTTCGCATTGATAGGATCATAAAGCTTGAAGTATTGGATGAAGCAATCGTGAAAAAGCCGAAAGTCTTTGATGTTTCTGAATATTTTTCGCAGGAATTTTCTATGCTTGACGGCACAGAATGCAAAGTGGAGCTGATTTGCGAAAATGAATTAATGGGAAACATCATAGACCGATTTGGTACTAAAGTTTACACAGAAGTAATTGATAAGAAGCGTTTCAAGGTAATCACCACTGTAGATTTAAGCAACAATTTTTACGGTTGGGTGTTTGCCTCCGCAGGAAAAATCAAAATCCAAGCTCCAGCAGAAGCCGTTGACGGTTTCAACATCCTCGTAAATTGTTGGAAATAAAAATTCTTTAAGGTGTGCATTTGAATGTACACCTTTCTTTTGCCCTATTGAAAATTATTCTGTTTTAGAATATACTATGCCTATCAAAAAATATCGAATTTGATAGAATGGTGAATCTCACCATAAGAAAAACATCTCTACCAAAGCCGCAAGCATTGGTATGTGAACAACGCTACATAGGAGGAACAAACATCGGATGAAAACATTGGTCACATATCGAGAAATCGAACAGGTAGGCGAAAGCCTGATCCGCAAGCACATAGGCAATCGATATCCTTCGCCAAGGTGTGTGGACATTGAGGGATTCATCACCGAATACCTCCACTTGCCGATTGAATATGTCAGTATAGCCGAAGCAGATAAAGATAAAATCGGATTCGTTTCAGACGGCAACTATCGTCTGAAAGTTACAGAGAATGGAAAAACTTTTGAGCGTATCTATCCCCAAGGAACTGTTGTCATTGACCGTTTTCTTCTACAGGCTGACAGAAGCGGGCAACGTCGGTTTACCCTTGCACATGAAGCCGCTCATGTGATCTTTGAACGCATGAGTCCCATAGCTCCGGGACCGTGTTTCAATAGATACTTTGACAGCGAACAGGATTACAATATAAAGGAGTTGCAGAACCGTTTCAATCTATGCGAAACACAAACTGACAGACTTGCATCGGTACTTCTGATGCCGAGATTTCTGATTGAACAAACATTACAAGAACACACAGGAGGATCACCAGTCTGCGTTTACGGTGATGGTGTAATTCGCAGCAAAGATAAAATTACCATACAGCACATGGCAAATACCATGGGCGTTTCCTTTTCGGCACTTGTCACAAGACTTCGTGTGCTTGGCTTCCTTGAACACCGTGATCTGACCGAATACATTGAAACCGAGATGAATTTCGGAGGTGATACATAAATGCAGCAAGCACAAATACGAGATTACAAACGCAAACCGCTTGTTCCCGAAGCACAGGATAAGCTGGATCGTTCTTATAAAGAAAGTCTCAATCTGAGCGAACGCGAGCTTCGCTGTCCACATTGTAATCATTACATTTTGTCCGTATTTTCAGATGTTTCAGGACATTTCAAAGCAAAATGCAATAGCTGCAAGACAATCAGTATATTCAATTTGGGATATTTTCGACGTTTCAAACGGTATGAAGATATACCACTTAGAAAACATTCAAAACACAGAAGATAACCACACAATCGAATATTCAATTTTACGATTCATAATCGAGCAAGCGGAGTGCGAGGAACCACCTCGGAACTATCAAGCGCCGTATGAAGCCGGAGGACATAGTATAACTATGCCTTCCGATTTCTACGGCGCTTTTTTCATGCTTTGACATGACTTGCTCGTAACGCTTCATACAGCGATTTGAAGTCCTTTCCCACACAGTTTACGCTGTGCTCGGGAAAGGACTTTTTATGTTTTCTTGGCTCTGCTATATAGCGAAATACCCGTAACCTAGGTGTTTTTTGAACTTACCAAAAATTCACACACAGAGGTTACGAAAATGAAAGGACAAAAGAAATATTCACTCAAAGAGATCAAAGGAATGGTCTCCCGTACAATCAATATCGCATTGCCGACTGCTAAAACTCTCCGTGATTCCGGTGAACCGATGGTATCGTGCAAAATTGAAGCAAGCCGTATTTCAGTTTATAAAAATGGTTTCGCTCTTTATGAAACCGACGTAGGAGTTACTGTGTTCCGTGTAGAAGACTGCGGTGCATATGTGTACCACTCCTCAGAATATGAAAATCAGTTTGTGCCGGAAGAAGCCTTTTTAAATGAAGAATGGACAGTACGTTTCATTATGGAGGGTGAAGATAGGCTCTGGCACAATCAACAGGTACTCCATAACGACAAGCACGGTACAAAGCTGACGATGAATGAAAATCATATAGATCACGATCAATCGCTGGATAACACCCTCGAAAAAATAGTCAACCAAGATAAATGCCGCAGGCTACTTTCCTGCCTGACCGACAAACAGCGCAAAATCGTAGAAGGTTATTACTTTTTAGACCTGACGCAAGAAGAAATCGCAGATCGATTACACATCTCTCAGCAAGTTGTGGACCGCACTATCAAAGCTGCTATCAAAAAAATCAAAAAAAATATTTGATATTTTTGAAAAACATGGTGTAAAACGTGCTCTCTACGGTGGGTTATATGAGGGGGCTAAAAAACGCTCCGTCATCCACACGTTATCGGTAACAGTTTAATCCCGATTCGTGTGCAGACTAATTCACAACCGAATACCTTCAACAGATAACAAACTCTCTTGCAGTAGCCAAGTCGAAGGGTACGCCACGATCCGTATTATGGGGAGCGATCAATACCAGCTTCGTAAAAGTCGGGCAGTCCCCGATTGGCAATGAGAGCAGAGAGTAGAATACTCCCCACCAGGGACAGTCCGAGCGTGCTAACAACCGTCGCAGGCAATCCGGTGAGAGGCTATGTAAGTTAAACATAGGCATGAAAGCGAGTGCCTGGAGCGTAAGGCAGTCTGAAGAAGCAGAAAACAAAGGCTAAAAAATGACGGTATATCCGTTATTTCATACAATATACGAAGGGCGAACTGTATCTATCGTGCAGTTCCCCTTTTACTTATCAAAAGCACAAAAGATGAAGATAAGCGCAAAAAAATACTCATCTGACATGACAAAGCTCTGTTTTGCATAAAGATGATATAGACTCGATAAAGGAGAAACTTTATGCAGAAAAATTTATATAACGAAATGAAGAACATTGATCTGAATACCGTAAATCGGGACACGCTGGTGGACATCCGCGATGTAAAGGTAGATACGTCACTTCCAAAACGGGAACGTGCTATTGATTTTATCCGCCAGATTGGGAATCCTTATTGCTACAAGCACGGTAAATATGTTGTGAAGGTCGGCTTTTCCGATTCGGATATTTCTCTCGAAGAAAGACTTGCCGGATATATTCGATCTAAGTGCTGACATCCTCGACAATACGGGACAAATCAATTACAATATAGGCAGGACTAAAACGATGCTCCGTGATCGGCAGTTTTGCTGAATACTGAGATAAGGAGTACATCATGCAAGCACAGAAAATATGGAATACAACCTTGTATCTTCGATTGTCCCGTGATGATGGTGACAAGGAGGAATCCAATAGCATTACCGGGCAAAGGGAGCTGCTTCGGGATTATCTCACACAGCATCCCGAGCTACGTGAATATGCTATACGGGTAGATGACGGATTCAGTGGATCTACCTTTGAAAGACCGAGTTTTCAGGCAATGATCGAAGATGTAAAAGCCGGACGAACCGATTGTATAGTGGTCAAGGACTTATCCCGGTTCGGTCGTAACTACCTGGATGCAGGAGAATATATCGAAAAAATATTTCCGTATCTCGGCGTTCGATTTATTGCGGTAAACGACAATTACGATAGTCTTGGAGACAAAAAAGTTTCCGACAATCTAATTATTCCGTTCAAAAACCTCATTAACGAAGCCTATTGCCGTGATATATCGGTAAAAATCCGTTCACAGCTTGAAGTCAAGAGAAAAAGCGGGCAGTACATCGGCTCATTTGCTACATTCGGCTATATGAAGGACGAGCAGAACAAAAACAAACTGGTGATCGACCCGTATGCCGCCGACATAGTACGCGACATTTTCAAATGGAAGCTGGAGGGTTTAAGTCCACAGGATATAGCGGATGGCCTTAACAAGATCGGCATACTCTCTCCGATGGAATACAAGTGTTTCTTGGGGATGAAGTACACCACCACCTTCAAAACCAAGGCAAAGGCGTTATGGTCTGCTACGGCGGTATTGCGTATTCTGAAAAATCCAGTTTATACAGGAGTTCTCGTACAGGGTAAGGAAACCACACCAAGCTACAAGGTACATAAGCGGATTACCAAAGCGGAATCAGAATGGACGGTAATTACGGACAGCCATGAAGCTATCATTTCACAGATTGACTTCGACAGCGTTCAAAAAGTATTGAAGCTGGATACCAGACGCAGTCCTGATGAGGAAGCGGTGCAACTTTTCAGCGGTATGGTATTTTGCGGCGACTGCGGTGCAAGCATGGTTCGCAAGACCGTTCCGGCTGGTGAAAAAAAGTATGTTTACTATATCTGCTCCGCACATAAGCAGAACAAAAGCTGTTCTCCACACAGAATCCGTGACATAGCACTAGAAAGAATCGTGCTTGACAGCCTTAATCAGCATATCCAAGAAGTGGTGGACATGAGCGAACTGCTGGACATTACCGACACAGCACCACTCAGAACAGCACAGGCACAGAAGATACAGCGGCAAATCGACAAAAAGCATGAGGAATATGAACGGCTTCAGAAGCTCCTGATGTCGCTGTATAAAAATCTGACCGAAGGTGTAATTGATCGTGATGAATACACCCACCTGAAAGCGAGCTTTGCTGCCCGTGCTGATGAAGCGGAAAAACAGATGGACACACTTCGGGATAATCTGACCGAAATTCATAATCACGGAACAGAAAACGAATGGATGGAAGAATTCAAGAAAAGACAGAAGCTCACATCTCTTGACCGTGCGGTTGTTGTAACTCTGATCGATAAGATACTGATTCACAGTAATGATACCATTGAAATCATCTATCGTTGGCAGGACGAATTCACATGGCAACTTGACATTCTGCGAAGCACAAATTTACAGGAAGTAGGTTAAAAGATGGCAAGGACAAAACGAAAAACAAATGCTCTTGTGCAAGAGGTTCAGCAGAGTGCGCCTGCACAGAGAGTCTATAAAGTTGCCGCTTATGTGCGGTTATCCGTAGAGGACAGCGGCAAGCCGGGGGCGGATACAATTGAAGGACAAAAGGTGCTTCTGACGGAATACATTCAGAGCAAACGGGATATGGAGCTTGTGTCTGTGTTCTGTGACAACGGGCGAACGGGTACAGACTTCGACCGTCCGCAGTTTGAAAAAATGATGGATGCGGTCCGAAGTGGCAAAGTAGACTGCATTGTAGTAAAAGACCTGTCTCGATTCGGGCGTAACTATAAGGAAACAGGAAATTATCTTGAACGAATCTTTCCGTTCCTCGGCGTTCGTTTTATCGCGGTAAACGACAATTTCGACACGCTGACAGCAGAACGGACGCAGAACGGATACATAGTGCCCTTAAAGAATCTCATCAATGAGGTTTACAGCAAGGATATATCAAAAAAAGTTGAAGCTGCCTTGCGTACGAAACAGCGCAATGGAGAGTTTATTGGTGCATGGGCACCGTATGGGTACAGCAAAGATCCGAATGACAAACACCATCTAATTATAAACGAAGAAACCGCACCCACCGTTAGGCAGATATTCGCATGGCGGCTGGAAGGCCTCAGCGTGGTACAAATTGCAAGACGGCTCAATAATGCCAGAATATTATCTCCGTCCGCTTATCTTTACGAAAAAGGTGAAGTTAAGACAGAGAAATATAAGGGTGCGCTTTGGCACGTTCAAGTGATAAAGAGTTATCTTACGCACCCCGTTTACATAGGTCACATGGTTCAAGGACGAAAAAGACAATCCTTTTATGAGGGAACCCCGCAGACCTATGTTGACGAATCCGAGTGGATAATCGTCCGCAACACCCATGAACCGATCATTGATGAAGATACCTTCAATGCTGTGCAGAAAATTTCAAAGCAGAAGTATGATGAATATCATGCAAAGCTCGGAAATTTCTCACACTTGAAGCACAGCGAAAACATCTTGCAGGGACTTGTATGGTGTCCATACTGTCAGAGACCGCTTGTACGGTACAAAAATGTCAGTCACGGAAAAAAGCTCTGGTACACACTCATTTGTCACGGTCATGTGGACAATCCTGAAAAGTGCCCATTTGTCAGTATCCGAGAAGATGATCTCAAAGATGTACTGTTTACCGCAATTCAGTCACAGATCGCACTTGCTGCCGATATGAATGCGGTAATGAAAAAACTGAATGCACAGCCGAAGTTACGCAGTCAGCGTTTAGATTTGGAATCCAAGTTAGAAACAGCCAGACGCACTCTAAAGCGAAACCAATCGCTGTATGACAGCCTGTATCAGAATTATGTGGAAAAACTCATGACCGAGCAGGAATACGTCACACTCAAAGCAAGATACAAAGCAGAAGCCGAGGAAGCGGAACGTGTGATTGCAACATTAGAGCAGAAACAGAGCGAAAGCAAGGTTTATACATCCGAAAACCGTTTTCTGACCGAGTTTCGTACTTTCATGGGTGCTAACACCCTGACAAAAGAAATGACATACGCATTGATAGAACGTATCTATGTGGATGCCGATAAAAACATTGATATTCACTTCCGTTATAGGGATGAATATATAGCCGTTACGAAATTGATTGAAAGGAGGACCCATATGTGAGAGTGGCGATGTATCTCCGACTTTCCAGTGAAGACGAAGATTTACGTAAAAGTGGAAAATATGAATCCGAAAGTATATCCAATCAGCGCGGACTTTTGCAGAATTATATCCGAAATTCTCACGATTTTACAGGTTGGGACATTTCCGAATTCTGTGACGATGGTTTCAGCGGAAAGAACTTTGAACGTCCGCATTTCAAGGAAATGATGGAACAAATCAAGCAAGGGCAGATTCAATGTATTGTAGTCAAAGATATTTCTCGTTTTGGACGTGATTATCTTGTAGTCGGCAACTACATCAGTCGTGTTTTTCCCTTTATGGGGGTACGCTTTATATCCGTGAATGATAACTTCGACAGCTCACGTCCACAGGATATAGACAGCCTTGATACATCGTTCAAAACGCTGATCTATGACCTGTACAGCCGAGAGTTATCTGGTAAGGTCAAAGCCGCAAAGAAAATGAGAGCAGAAAAAGGATTGTTTCTCAGTCCGTTTGCTCCATACGGATATGTGAAAGACCTCGAAAACAAAAATCGTCTACTGGTAGATGAAGAAGCCGCACAGATCGTGCGGAAAATATTCACCCTTACAGCAAAAAGCGTAAAGCCACTTGAAATCGCTGCAATGCTTAACCGTGAAGGTGTCCCCACTCCGATGCTTTACAAGCGGATGACTGGATGTTCGCGTACACGCTGGCCGAGCGTACATGAGGATAATTTTTGGACGCATAGCTGTATCTGCAAAATCGTACGTGATGAACGATATATCGGAAAATGTGTGTATGGCAAACGTGAACGGGATTTGATTGGCACATCACATAGCGTAAAACGTAGCAAGTCCGATTGGATTGTCGTTGACGGAACCCATGAGAGCATTGTATCTAAAGAATTGTTCGATAAAGCACAGTCACAAATGCGTGATTATATTGAATATAGTACCGTAGCATCAGCAAAAAATATTCTTCCAAAGAAAGTCCGATGTGGAAGTTGCGGTTTTGCCATGGCTATTACCAATCAAAAAAATGCAAGGTATATGTGCCGCACAAATCGCTTAGACTCCGGTTATGAGTGTCCGACAGAAGGAATCTTTCGGGACGATCTTTATGAAATAATCGTGACTCTAATCAGAACTTATGCCTCTTATGCGGTCAGTTTGGAGAATCTGATGCTTCTTCAAAATGAACGCATAAAGGCCGATATGAAGCAAGCGCGGCGCGAACTTGCTGTTTTAAAAAGCAAAAAAGGTCAGCTTGAAAAATCTCTGCAGGAGCTTTATGAAAATCTAATCGATATGAGCATTGATAAAGAAAGTTATCTATCTCACAAAAGCAATGTCAACAAGCAAATGCAGGAACTTGACGAGAAGATCAATGCTCTTGAAAATACTTCCCGAACAGTCACGCCGCAAGGAGAAACATTCATAGAGAAGTATAAGGAATATACTAATATTGAAACGCTGACACCTGAGATCGCACGAGATATTGTGAATCGTGTGACGGTGTATCACGACGGGAAGATCGAAATAGAGCTTGCTCTTCGGGATGAATTGGAAGAGGTACTGAGTACACTTGAATCGGCAAAAAGTGCGTCTTGATAGTTGAGTTTGTAAACAAATTAAGAAATCTTTTAGTCCTTACTTGACAGCGGCTGACGAGGGGCTAAGCGGTACGGGGGTCAAAAAGCGAGCCGCATTCAATCAAATGATAAGAGATGCGTCAAGCGGATGCTTTGATCTGATAGTCACAAAGGAGATAAGCCGTTTTGCGAGAAATACCCTTGACAGTATATTTTACACGAGATATCTAAGAGGGCTTGGGATAGGCGTTATATTTATGAACGACGGAATAAACACACTTGATTCAGACTCTGAGCTAAGGCTTGCGATAATCTCATCCATAGCACAGGAGGAGAGCCGACGCACGTCAGAGCGGGTAAAATGGGGACAGGCACGGCAGATGGAAAAGGGGATAGTTTTCGGCTCGCATATAATAGGCTACACGCTGAAGAAAGGTCGGCTCATTCCAAACGAATATGCAGATACCGTAAGACGAATTTTTCACGAATACGTTTCCCTCGGACGTGGGGCTCGCACTATTGCAAACACGCTTAATTCAGAGAAGATCCCCCTTCCGCCTCATATGAAGGAATGGTCGCACACCGGTATTTTACGAATACTTAAAAACGAAAAATACTGCGGAGATCTGAATCAGGGCAAGAGCTTCACCTCCGACCATCTTACACACAAAAGAGAGATATCTCCACCCGACAAAACGGTATATCTGAAGGATCACCATCCGCCGATAATAAGCCGTAAGACCTTTGAGCTGGCACGATCAATAATGAAGGAAAGATGCACCAGAGAGCAGAGATATTCTTCGCAGCACTGCTTTTCGGGCAAGATAGTCTGCACTTTGTGCGGCAGCCGTTTCGTTGCCAGAAGCCGAAAGCAAAAGAACGGCAACATCTCACGCTCGTGGCGGTGTGCAAATGCAGTTAAAAACTCGAAAATCGGTTGCGGTGCGGTAAGTATAAGTGAAAAAAAGCTGCAAGATGCGGTGCTTTACGCCTTTCAAGCAATTGATATCGACAGAGAAAAGGTGCAAAGAAGCTTCTCAAAGCTATGCCAAAAAGATAAAGATACGCTCATCTCGTCAAAAGCTATACTTGACGGTTTGTGGGACGACGCATTTTACAGAGAGCTTATCTCATCTATAGTAACAGACGGTGAGTCTCTCACCGTTAAATTCAACTCATATCCGTATGATATAGAGCTTTGCTTTGACAAGTCATTTGGCATCGGGAACAGGTACTGAAGAGCTGGCGCATCTTGAAATTGTTGGCGCAATGCTTTATCAGCTGACCCGCAATCTCTCTATGGATGAGATAAAGAAGAGCGGATTCGACACCTACTTTGCCGATCACACCACCGGAGTTTACACTCAGGCGGCAAGCGGAGCGCCCTTCAATGCATTTTGCTTTGCATCCAAGGGAGACGTATTTACCGATATACACGAAGACCTCGCCGCAGAGCAAAAGGCAAGAACGACCTACGACAATCTCATTCGCTTAGCGGACGATTACGACGTGCGTGAGCCCCTTAAATTCCTGCGTGCAAGAGAGGTCGTGCACTATCAGAGATTTTCCGAGGCGCTCGCCATAGCTCAGGACAGCTTTGATAACAAGTCTAACTTCTATGCATACAATCCTGCTTTTGATAAGCCGTCAGGCATGCGTATGCAGACGAGAACCGGCTATCAGCCCCGAAGAGAAAGAAACATCTCCCAAAACAACGGCTGTAACCTTTGCAGAGATAATTCAGACACCCATCACGACAAATAAAAATAATGCGACCTGCATTTTGCAGGTCGCATTATTTTTAATATATACTTTTCATTTTCCAGATCTTACATTCCCTTATGCGAGCAGTTCCGCCAAGTGAGGAAATAAAAATTCTGTCACTTTCATCGAGAGTAGGGTATGCCGTGCTGAACGCAAGTACTCCGTTCACCAAGACCTCAACTGTGCAATTATCCAAAAGTATGCGGATCTCTCCGTATCCGAGCTGATCGGTCGGTGCAAATACCGTTTCAGGACATCTGCTGAAATCAAAAGGATCGAGAGAAGAAGCGGACGTATCTATGGTAAGATAGTTTCTCTTGAGCCACGTTATTTTCGTTTTTTCTTTTTCGGATGTTAAAACGTCTATTTCTATTCCCTTGGAACCCGAAAGGTCTGCCTTCAAGGAAATATCAAGCATCTTTCCTCTTGCAGGTATCTCGATCTTATCTCCTGCATTTATTTCAAGTGTACTGTCGTAAAGGAGTTCTCCTCTGAGACTGTCTGTCTGAGGAGGAAGGGATAGCACAGGCTTTCCGTCACCGTTTACCGTGACGTCATAAACCATAGTCATCCCCCCACTCTCGGGTGTTTTCCGTCCGCCCACTTGGAATCCGTCCAGTTAAATATGCAGTACGCTCCGCCCTTGCCGTCACTGAATGCAGACGGAGCATGAAGGCTTCCGGTTCCCGGAGTTTCACAGGAAAGCTTAGCGTGTCCCAAAGGTGTAAACTTATGCGATGCATTATCATATTTTCCGGTGAGAATGTGAGGTCCGGTCTTATGGCTGAAGTTAAATACGATACCCTTATCCTGCTCAGTCTTTATAAAATAAGGACAGGCACCGTCATCGTTTGGAGCGTGGAATGGATCGGAATCTATAAATTCACCTATCCATTCCCAATTTATAAGGTCATCAGAGCAAAACTGATCTATTGCGACTCTGTGTCCGTATTCGGTATCTCTGGTAACTCCCGAAAGGATATAATATCTTCCGTTTTCTTTATACAGACAGGGGTCGTATACCCTATATGGAAGCTTGGGATTCGGCTTTATTACTGCATCTCCGGTAAGCTTTTCCCAATTAAGCAAAAGCGGATCTGAGGATACTGCGACCATAATACCCATATCAACGCCAAAATAGCAGGCGATAGCACGTTCATCCTCCACAAGAACTGTTCCGCTGAACACCATATTTTCCGGCCCGGGAAATATGGCTGTCGGAAGGTCCTTCCAGCTAACGAGGTCTGTACTTATTGCATGACCCCAATGCTGACGTGGGTCGGGTGTCGGATACTGCTGATAAAAGAGGTGGTAATTTCCCTTGTAGAAGCAAAAGCCGTTTGGATCGTTTATAGGACCGTAAGGAGCGTGAAAATGGTATTCGGGGGTATATCTGTGGTTTTTTATACCCTTTCTGTAGCTTCTGAATTCTTCAAGCTGTGCACTATTCTCAAGCGCTTTTATCTGTTCTTCTTTTTCATTCGGCCACTCTACGACCGTCAGCTTTGATCTTCTATCTTCCATAATACCTCCTATAATGAAAAACGCAGATGGCAATTTTTTGCCACCTGCGCAAGATAATTGTTTTGGAGACAATCACTTATTTCTTCTTTTTAACAACGAAAGCGATGATAGCAATAACAATTACTACTGCTGCTACAGCTATACCGATGATGAGACCCATATTAGAGTCTTCTTCTATGGGAGCTACTAAATCTTCCGTAGCTTCTTCCGTAGCTTCTTCCGTTGCTTCCTCGGTAGCTTCCTCAGTTACCTCTTCGGTTACTTCCGCTGTAACCTCTTCTGTAGCTTCTTCGGTAATCTCTTCGGTTGCTTCTTCGGTAACCTCTTCCGTTACCTCTTCCGTTGCTTCCTCTTCAACGATAAATCCGTATTCAACTGCATCCTCGTACGTACCGAATGCAACATGGTCAAGACGCATTTCAACGTCCTCTCCCGCAACTATAGAGTCCCAAAATCTTATAAAGTTAACGTTTGAAGGATCTATATCATAGTTTGTACCGTTAGGTCCGAACTCTGACATCGGTATGACGACCGGTATCCAACCGGGCTCAACGAGCTCTTCTGCAAGATTAGCAAACGACCAGGAAACAGATTCCTCCATACCGACTCCCGAACTGGAAAGAATAACTGCTCCGTTAAGACCGGTGCCGTAAGGATCGCTGAGATACAGCCAGAACATAAAGTAGTATTCGTCCCAATCCTCGTCGCTTATGTCAACAGGCTCTGCAAAATCACAGTCAAAGAAGAAGTTAACGTCCTGAATATTGAAGATACAACCGGTTCCTTCCTTGATAGCATCGGTCTGATCCTCAAGATATACTATTACTTCATCGCCGTTATCGTCTTCATCTATATAGTAAGCCTTGCCCTCTTCATCAAGATGCATAGGCCATCCGCCCCATGAGTTACCGGTAAAATCGGACTCCTCAACAACGGATTCACAGCTTTCGATCATTATTTCGCGCTCGTCCTCGTAACGTCCTACACCTACGTTGTCAACACCGATTATATTATCGTTGTTTGTTGTATAGATATACCATCTGATAGAGGTGATCTCTGCATAGTCAACGCCGCCGTCAACAACGGGAGTACCGTCTGTAAACTTAGCGCTGATATGATTCCAGCCGTCCTGATAGAGATAATCAAGAAGATTAAAGGTCGTGATAGCTTCTCCGGTATAAAGGTCGATAGCACCTGCGGTAAGAGACGCACGGTCTTCAACGTAGAAGTCAAATATGTAGTATCCGTCAGTATATTCGGAAAGATCTGCTGCAGGGATAGACTTAAAGATAAATGAGTGTCCGCCAACAGTCTTTGTCTGAATGTACGCATCACCCTCCGTAGGATCGTCCTCGCACGCTTCGATGTATGTACCTACCCATCTGCGTGCATTATTGTGCTTTGCATCGTCAAGGCTGTCGATCAGAATATACGCTGATGACGTAACGGTAAGCAGCATAACCGCCGCCATTACCAAAGCTGCAATAGATAAAAACTTTTTCATTTTACTTTCTCCTTTTCTGAGCCATTTCAAAGCTCATTTGTTAACAGCATCATTATATCACATCATATAACAAAAATAAATGTGCAATAACATCAAAAAATCACACGTCAATTTATCAATATCGCTCATACGTTTGTTTGAATAATTTTATCTCCTTTTCGTTTGTATGATTCATTAGCAAAAAAGCGATCCGTTTGACCGAATTGCTTTTTTATTAATTTATTCTTATGTAACCGCTCTCCTCAATCAGAGTCTGTCCCTCATCTGACAATAACCAATCTATCAGTAACTTGATATTTTCATTAGGATTGTCTGCTCGGTAGATAGCATAAAACCTTGCAACAATAGGATAACTTCCGTTACGGATATTCTCGGCATCGGGATAAACCCCGTTCAGCGAAAGCATTTTGACCGAGTTGTTTTTTACTATTCCGTCCATATAATATCGGAAAGAATAGCCGATAGATGCTCCTGTTATGGCAAATGGGGATTTTCTGGCGATGGTCAGGTCCCCCATAAAAGCATCCATCGCAGACTGACTTCCGCTTCCTTTTAGTCTAGTCAATGGATTTATCGTGCGGTTAGCTCCGCCGACCGCAGACCAGTTTGTATATTCACCGGCATAAATTGAACGGACCTGCTCAACCGTAAGACTATCCACCGGATTATTTTCATTCACAAAGAACACAAAGGCTTCAAGCCCAACCGGAACGTATACAAGCTCCACGTCATTATCCGACGCATACTGCTTCTGTTCTTCAGACGGAGCAGCGCAAAAAAGAATGTCGGTTTCGCCGTCAACTATTGCACGGTATCCACGGACTGTATTTTTATACTGCATCTTGCTGTCCTCGGCAAAATTTTCACCGTAAAAGTTATCGTCTGAAAATTGTCCGCCCTCATATGTGACCGACCCTTTTGGATATACGTTATCAATTATTGCGGCATATACCGGAACGAGTGCAGCGGCACCGTCTAAAACGGGAAGATCCTCCGTCAACTTAAGTGAGCATTCTACACTTGCAAGATCGGAAGCCTCTTCATGCGGAAGATAGCGTTCAACATCTATCATTTTTGACTGTGACGTATCACTGAAATTATTGGAAAGCTTTACCGTTAATAGAAAATACATACAGACGTTAAACAACGCAAACACGGTAATAATAGCGGCAAGTGACGTTATCTGCTTTAAAGTCTTACTCACATCACCACAGCTCCTTCCCCACAAAATATATAATGGAGCAATGCTGATATGCGTACAACACATAAATAAGATGAGCAACGGTCGCAACAGCGCATATTGCCAGCACTATGAAAAGAAGCTTTACAAAAACACGGTCTTTCATATTGAACCTCACATATATGCCAGAGCAGCAAACAAAAGAAGCACGAGAGCAATCGCCGACACTAACATAATTCCTACGATTACCGAAGATACGATCATCAATATAAATCGAGTCATCATTTGTTTTTCAGAGTAGCTTCCCGGTATTCGTTTGTTTTTGCGGCGTGCGGAAATGAAACGTATCAGACTGACGCAGAAAAACACTATTGCTCCTATGGGTATAAGATAAAAGAGTGCGTCTATAACGTATAGTAGCATAAAAATACTCCTTTTCTCGAAAGTTTAAATTCTTACAATTGTATTATAAAGGATGATCGCATATATGTCAACATAAGTTAATATTTGATATACAAGCAAAAAGCGACCACACAAAAGTGCTGCCGCTTTCTGATTATCATTTTGGAAAAAATATGAACTTATTTCTTCTTTTTAGCCACTATAACTATAACAACGATAACAACTACTACTGCTGCTATAACTATACCGATGATGAGACCCATATTAGAGTCTTCTTCTGTAACGGGCTCTGCTGTGCCTTCAGCTTTTTCTGTTGCTTCTTCTGTTACTTCTTCCGTTGCTTCCTCAGTTACCTCTTCGGTTACTTCCGCTGTAGCCTCTTCGGTAAGTTCTTCAGTAGCTTCCTCGGTTACCTCCTCGGTTACTTCTTCAGTAACCTCTTCAGACTCTATAAAGCCAAGCTCTACTGCTTCTGCATAAGAAGCGAAGCCAAGCTGGTCAACACGGAATTCAACCTCTTCACCCGATACTACGAAGTCATAGATTCTGAATGCGTCAACGTGTGAAAGATCTACGGCAACCTGGTTGGGAAGAAGGTCTGCTATACGGAGTGAAACGGGGTTCCAGCCGTCCTGCATATAAGAAAGCTCTGTCATGCTCCAGTGGCTCGATTCCTCAAGTGAAAGACCCGTGCTTCCGAGCTCGACGTTACCTGCAAGATTTGTGCCGTAAGCATCGCTTATGTAGAACCAGAAGGTAAGATACGTATCCTCGGGATCAAAAGCTGTAAGGTCTATAGCTTCTTCGAGCTCAACGCCTACGATAACCGTAGCCTTATCGATCTCATAAATACTTCCTGCGCCCTCTTTTGCAGCATCCTCTCCGAATTCCTCTACGGTAAGAGCGCCCTCTGCAGCCCATGAGTTTCCTGTAAAGTCAGATTCCTCAACAAGAAGATCACAGTTATCTATAACAATGTCTATCTTATCAGGGGACATACCTATACCGAGATTATCAACTGCGAGTACGTTTTCTGCATTGTTGGTATATGCAAAAATTCTCGTAGAAGTAAACTCTGCACAGTCAAATCCACCGCCTGAAAGAGGTGTTCCCTCAGACATTTTAACGGCAACCTTATTCCAGCCGTTTTCGGTAACGTATTCAAGGATATTCCAGCCTGTTGTCTGGTTGTCGGTATACATTTCGATATATCCGCTGCTGATAGAAGAAACGTCTTCAACGTAGATATCGAGTATAAAATAACCGTCGGTATACTCTGAGAGATCGAAGGGATCTCTGAAGCCCTTTGCAAGAATCATAAGACCGCCGGAATAGGGCGCATAGATATATCCCGTGCCTTCGGGGGGATTATCTGTTGAGAGCTCTGCAAACGTTCCTGCCCACTCGGGTGTGTCGTCATGCTGATAGGTATCGCAGTTCTCAATAAGAATATAAGCTGACGATGCCATTGTAAACAATACAGCCAGCATCATTGATACTGCTAAAAGCTTAAAAAGTTTTTTCATTTTTTTGCCCTCACAAAAATATTTATTTTCATCGCTTACGCACTGAAATCGAATTGAATGACGGAAGGGGGCTTCTATCATTTGAATGTTAGATTTATTATACTATATTATCTCAAAATTGCAACACTTCTCAAAAAATTCATATATAAGATTATTCTAACAGAATAATAAAAAGCAAAAGGCTTCTTCCAATTATTAAATTGGAAGAAGCCTTTTGCCCGCTACTGTTATTTTAATGGAGACAATTATCTATTAAACAGCTCTGCTCTTTTTGAAAACGATAGCACTCGTTACTGCGAGAGCAATGAGAGCAACTACAACTGCAACTGTAACAGAGTCATTTGTCTGAGGAGCTTCTTCCTTCTTTTCAGCCGTTGTTTCTTCGGGCGTTGTTTCTTCAGACATTGTATCTTCGGCTGTTGTTTCTTCAGCCGTTGTTTCTTCAGTTGCTTCAACATTGTCAGAAACAAGCTTAACATCTGCAATTGCAGCAACGATCTCAGCAGTATTAGTTAAAGTTACGTTGAATGCGGAAACATAGAAAGAATCAAGATCCGCAACATTGAGCTCGCCTGTGAAATAATCGTTCGTGAGCGGAACCTCAATAGTATTCCAACCGCTTACGAGATTTTCAAAGGTAACAGACCAGTTCCCGCTTATAGCCTGATTTACGTTATCGCCTGCAAAAAGCTTGGTAAAGCTTGCTGCACCGTCGATATTAGAAACGTTGTCGATATAAAGGTCGAAAACAAGCTTATAATCTTCTGCCTTACCCTCTATCAATCTGCACCAGGGATAATCGGATCCTTCAATCTGAACATCACCAAGGGGGTGCTTCTGGAAAACGAATGTTTCGCCTGCAGATGCCATACCGAAGCCGAGCTTATCGCCGTAGTTTTCTGCCGTCATACCCGTGTTGTATGTAGCTCCGTCCGGGAAAATACCTGCATCACATACTGTGTCAGTAGAAAAAGTAAGAGCAATCTCGGAAACTGCGCTGACGTTCAGTGCCAGCATAGCAATCACCAAAGCTAAAACAAAAAATTTCTTCATTTTTTTAAAACCTCCATAAAAAAAATATATAATAAAATACAAATCATCACAGATTGTATTATTATTTTGATTTTTACAAATAGCACAAAGCTTTCTTCTTAGTTTATTCCATTATACCACAAAATCATCAAAAATAAAGTGATTTCATCCTTGTTTAGAACATATTGTTAAATTGTACTTGTTTTGCGTTTTAAAATAGCTATTTAAAAAAAATGTTCATAGAACATTTTGTTAAACAAAAAAACACCGACCGTGTCCGGTCGATGTTTTTTATCATTAGCTTTTATCTGAAGGTTTCGTTCAGTTCTTCAACAGCCTGCTCCATAACCCTGGTGTTTCCTCTGTAGGTAGATGCAAACGCATTCGTACCGTTCAAGAAGTGACTGTACAACGAAAACATAAAGTTTCCTGTGGTATTGGTCATACCGACGTCGTAGATACGGTTGGGCATGATATATTCGGTTATCATTTCGTAAGACGCCTCGTCTCTCGCATACTTGCCCTCGATAACTCTCGTGTAGTATACGGGAAGCACCTCATCGGTAGCGAGATAGGACATCTCTTCCATCATTATAGCAGTCTTGGTAAGGTCTGCCGCCGTTATCGGCACACCGAACGCCTGACCGATATACCAATGGATAAACGTTCCGTATTCGTCGTCTACAGAATACTTGGGATGGGGAATGATACCGAAATCGGCGGTCATATCTCTGAAATTCTCTATAGTTCTGAGGCTTTCCGAGAAGAAGAGCGATCTTCCTTCAAGGAAGGTGTTGGTCCATATGTTTCCGTCGCCTGTGGTGTTCTGAGTGAGATTGTCAACGTTGAAGGTATTTCTGTGCGAAAGAATGTCACTTAAGCTCATAAGTATTTCGTTTGTTCTGTCGCTGAAATCGCTGAAATAGAGCTCGTCGTTTTCATCCTTTTCGATTATACGAATACCCGAATTCATCATAAATCCGAAGAGTGACGAGCCGTTTCCGGAAAGGGCGTACTGGTCTACCTCTGTCATCATATTGTCGTTGTTAAGGTCTCTTGCGAAGCCCTTTATCAGCTTTGAATAGCTGTCGTGAGTCCATTCGCCGCTGCGAACGAGGTCATAGATATAGTCCTCCTCATATCCGAGGTCATTGATTATATTCTTGTTGTATATGAGAGCCCACGTTCCTCTTATTGCATCAAGGTTTGCATTACCGATTGCAAAATACTGATGGTTAAGGAGCGTAAAGTCCTCGTTTGCGCTGTGATCCCACCAAGGATTGGAAAGATCGAGATGCTCAAGATCGGTCGAAAGGTCGAGAAGTATGCCCTGAAGTGCAGCAGTAAAGCTCTGCTGGAAGCTCATATCGACCATATCAAAGATCTTTTCATTTCCCGCAACGCTGTTATAAAGCAGATCACTTATGCTTGCATCATCTGCTCCGAGCTCGGTTATCTTGATACCGTACTTCTCCTCGATCATCATATTTCTTTGATAAACTGCTTCCTTGAGAGTATCTCCCGAGTCGACGTCTGCATAGATGTCGTAACCCTCTGTGCCGTTATGACGGACCAGAACGTTAAAGGTCTGATTGGTATAATCCTCATCGGGAAGCTTGGGTGCGGGATAGGTTCCCTGCTCAGCCTCATCCGATTCCGATTCAGCGCCGCTTTCAACTGCTACGTCTCCTGATTCGGTACCGCTTTGCGGAAGCTTTTCGTCAGTCCCGTCCTTGCACGCTGCAAGACACAATGCAAGAGAAACGAGAGTAATAAGTAAAAGGATCGATATTACTTTTTTCATGTTGCCCTCCAAAATAATAATTTTATTATTATAATTTAATTATATCATACAGTTTTTTCATATATCAACACACAACGATATCAAAAAATTGCACGTTTCTTTGTAAAAATTGCGATAGAGCAAGTAACGCTTTGTATATTTTTAATATATCACATATTTCACCTAAAGTATTTAGCAAAAAGTTCGTTTTATAAACGGTGAATTTAGCAAAAAGATTTAATTTATGAACTCTTGTTCATAAATTAAAAAAGCTTCAATCCCCTAAGGAATTGAAGCTTTGCTTTTATCTGAATGCTTCGTTTATCTCTTCAACTGCTATCTCCATCTGTCTTGCGGTACGCTTATAGGTAGATGCAAATATATTCGCATCGTTTATAAACAGACTGTAGAGCGACATCGAAAGTCCTCCGATATCTCTTACCATTCCGACGTCGTACATACGCTTGGGCATTATGTATTCGGTAATCATTTCGTAGGACGCTTCGTCTCTTGCATACTTACCCTCAAGAACTCTTGAGTAGTATACGGGAAGTATCATATCCGTTCCGAGATAGGACATTTCTTCCATCATAATGGCAGTCTTGGTAAGGTCGGGAGCTGACATCGGAACTGAGAACGACTGACCGATATACCAATGGATAAACGTGCTGTAATCCTCGCTCTCTGTCCATTTCGGATGAGGAATGATACCGAAATCGGCATCCATATCTCTGAAGTTTTCTATAGTTCTCAGGCTTTCGGAGAAGAAAAGCGATCTTCCTTCACGGAAGGTATCGCACCAGATCTGTCCCGTGCCGGAGGTATTCTGATTCATATTGTCAACGTTGAATGCATTTTTTGTCGAAAGAATATCGCTAAGAGCCATGAGAATACCGTTTGTACGATCATCTATATCGATAAAATAGAGCTCGTCGTTTTCATCCTTATCGAGTATACGTACGCCCGAATTCATCATAAATCCAAAGAATGAGCCGCCGTTACCCGATACGGCATATTGATCCTCGTGATTCATTATATTATCGTTATTAAGGTCTCTTGAATACCCCTTTGTAAGCTTTCTATACTCGTCAAGAGTCCACTTGCCTTCACGGACGAGATCGTACAGATACTGATCGTCGTATCCGAGGCTATCAAGGATATTTTTATTGAATATGAGTGCCCACGTTCCTCTGACTGCATCAACGTTTCCGTTTCCTATAGCCATAAACTGCTTGTTGTTTATGGTAAAGTCAGAGTTAGTTTCGTGATCCCACCAGGGATTGTCAAGATCGACGTATTCAAGGTCGGTCGATATATCAAGGAGTATGCCTTCAAGTGCGGACGTATACGTTTGATGGAAGTTCATATTTGCCATATCGAAGGTCTTTTCATTTGCCATAACAGAGTTGTAGAGGGTGGAGTTGATATCGTTATCGGATGCAACTACCTCCTTGATGGTGAGACCGTACTTCTCTTCTATAACCATATTTCTCTGATAAACGGCTTCCTTTAAGGTATCGCCCGAGTCAACGTCGGCATAGATGTCGTTACCGTCGTTATCAACGTTATGGCGAACGAGAACCGTAAAGGTCTGGTTATCAAATCTGACGTCGGGAAGTGTAGGCGGAGCAAAGGTCTCTCCTTCTGAAGCCTGATCTCCTTCTGATTCGGGAGTACCGCTTTCTGTCTCATTCTGAGATGCGTTCTGATTTCCGGGCACTACGGGAGTATCCGCCTCATCCTTGCACGCCGCAAGCACGAGAGAAAAAGAAACGATCAAAGCGAGTAAAAGTAATGAAATCACTTTTTTCATAATAGTGCTAAGCCTCCAAAATATAGTGTGGGTTTCCTCGGTGTCATTATAACATTTTTCTGTTAATTTATCAATAGTAAATATGCGATAAAAATAACATTATGGCTAAAAAAACAGTGCTCCTTCAAGCTGTTTGACACTTGATATAAAAATACACCGTTTTTTTGTATTTTATGACGAAATTTGATTTTTTTCGATAATTCTATTTACATTTTATTAATATTGTGTTATTATTATCAATGGAAATTTTTAAAGCGGTACAGAGAGACCGGTAAGATTTTGCATAATATGGTCGCACGCTCGCATAGCGAGGGTATATTTTGGTGCGCATTTTGACGTCTTGCCGGCAGGCAAGGCTTTTTTATTGATTTTTCGGAGGAGAGCTATGAGATTCAAGGCTGAGATAATGGATGCTGCGGCGATGTCACGCTCTCTTGCAAGGATCACGCACGAGATCATTGAGCGCAGCGGCGGAAATGACGGGATCGTGCTTATAGGAATCAAGCGCAGAGGGCTTCCGATAGCCTCAAAAATAGCCGAAAACCTCAAGAAGTTCGAGGGTATATCCGTTCCGGTCGGATACGTTGATATCACCCTTTACCGTGACGATCTTTCCGAGGAGGCCGAGCTTCCGAGTGCTTCCGACTGCTTTATGCCCTGCGATATTGCAGATAAAAACGTCATTCTCGTGGACGACGTTATCTACACCGGAAGAACTGCAAGAGCCGCTATAGAAGCCGTATTTTCATACGGAAGACCTGCTTCGATACAGCTTGCGGTGCTTGTTGACAGAGGCCACAGAGAGCTTCCCTTGAAGCCCGATTACGTAGGAAAGAATATTCCAACCTCAAAAAATGAGCTTGTATCGGTACGCATCTCGGAAATTGACGGAACCGATTCGGTATCTATCTGGGACCGCAGCATAACTTAGTTTCTGTTAGGCGGTTTTTGTCCGCCGAAATATAGAAAAATAATTTTTAACGGAGGATCTTTTATGAAACTCATTTACAACGTATCTGACAGACCCCGTTTCGGTCAGATGATCGTTTTCGCAATCCAGCAGCTTCTTGCTATCATGGCTGCAACAATCGCCGTTCCCGCAATCGTAGGTAACGGTATGACCGCTTCCGCAGCTCTCTTCGGAGCAGGTGTCGGAACACTCGTTTATCAGCTTTTCACAAGATTTAAGAGCCCCGTATTCCTCGGTTCTTCCTTCGCATTCATCGGCCCGATGCTTGCAGCATTTGCCGGTGGCGTTTCCATGTCTCTTGGCTTCCTCGGCCTCATAATCGGTGCAATATTTGCAGGACTTGTTTACGTTATCATTGCTCTTGTTGTCAGATTTGCAGGCTCCGGCTGGATAAACAAGATTATGCCCCCCGTTGTTATAGGCCCTACAGTTGCTCTTATCGGTCTTTCTCTTGCCGGAGCAGCTATAAACGACGTATTCTCTTACGGTCCTAAGGTTACCTTCGGTACATCCTCTTACTTTACTATGTCTCCCACTCTTTGGGTATCCTTCATCTGCGCAATAGTTACTCTTGCAGTTGTAGTTCTTTGCTCTGTTTACGGCAAGAAGATGGCAAAGCTTATACCCTTCATCATTGGTATACTTGCAGGCTACGCAGTTGCTCTCGTATTTACGCTTATAGGAAAAGCAACAGGCAACGTTGATATTCAGATAATTGATTTTGCTCCCTTCACAGCACTCGTTGAAGGCGGAATCGGTCTCAAGACATTTCTTGCATTGCCCGAATTCACTTTCGCAACAGCTCTCAAGGGCTTCGGAGAATTTGAGCCTTCATATCTTGCAACCATCGCAGTTGCTTATATTCCCGTTGCATTCGTTGTATTTGCTGAACATATAGCAGACCACAAGAACCTTTCCTCCATCATTGAAAAGGATCTTCTTGAAGAGCCCGGTCTTGACAAAACACTTCTCGGTGACGGAGTAGGCTCTATAGCAGGTGCTTTCTTCGGCGGATGTCCCAACACAACATACGGCGAATCAGTTGGTTGCGTTGCTATCACAAAGAACGCTTCCGTTGCAACCATCACAACAACCGCTATAATAGCAATACTCGTTTCCTTCATCTCTCCCTTCGTTGCATTCCTCGATTCCATTCCCGGCTGCGTAATGGGCGGTGTATGCGTTACACTTTACGGCTTTATCGCTGTATCCGGTCTCAAGATGATACAGAAGGTTGACCTTGAAAACAGTGCAAACCTCTTTACAGTATCCGTAATCCTTATCACAGGTATAGGCGGAATGGCTATGGCAATAGGTCAGATCTACATTACCACAACAGCATGTGCTCTTATCCTTGGTATTATAACAAATCTTATTCTTTCCAAGGGCAGAGATTCTGCTGAATAATTCATAACGAATTTTTAAAAGCTCCATTCAAGCGAATGGAGCTTTTTTGTTGAAAAAAATATTAGTTTGTGATACAATATATAAAAACGTATGATCAAGAGGTCTTATTATGTCAATAGAAAAGGTAAAGGAATATTTCAGAGAATTCGGTATGGAGGACAGAGTGCTTGAATTTGACGTTTCAAGCGCAACCGTCGAGCTTGCGGCTCAGGCGCTCGGATGCGAGGGCTCAAGGATAGCAAAAACGCTTTCATTTAACGTTGGTGGCTCTCCGATACTGATAGTGTGCGCCGGAGATGCAAGAATAGACAATCAGAAATACAAGTACAGATTTTCAACCAAGGCAAAGATGCTCTCACCCGAGGAAGCCGAGGAGATGATAGGCCACAAGGTAGGCGGAGTTTGTCCGTTTGCGGTAAAAGACGGCGTTAAGGTCTACCTTGACGAATCTCTGAAGAAATACGACACCGTATTCCCTGCCTGCGGAAGCAGTAACAGCGCAATCGAGCTTACCATAGATGAGCTTGAAAAATACTCCGCCTGCAGCGAATGGGTAGACGTTTGCAAATTACCGGAATAAAAAAGCACATACACTTCATCCACCGTGGGTGGATTTATCCCGTCTATGCTTATATTACTCTTTTGTAAATATATCAAGGCGAAGCCTTGTATATCATTCGCAACTCGTTGCGGTATATCATCAACACGAAGTGTTGTATCTCATCAAGCCGTAGGAAATACAGCCTTCGGCTGATGATATACGCCTACGGCGATGATATACACGCTGACGCATGATGATATGCCAAGCCTACGGCTTGGATAAACAAAAACAGAACTTTTGTCGGCAGACAAAAGTTCTGTTTTTTGTTGGCGCGCCCTAGAGGATTCGAACCTCTGACCTACCGGTTCGTAGCCGGGCACTCTATCCGCTGAGCTAAGGGCGCATTCCTATTAAGGACTTAATTATAATATCACAAACGTCCCCGATTGTCAAGTATTTTCGGAAAATTCTGTATTCATTATTTTATTGACCTTTTTACGTTTTTGTACTATAATCAATACAGAGATACACGCATTGGAGGGAGTACATATGTCAGATGCAAAAAGGCGTTTTACCGAGCTTGACTTTCTAAACGCCATAGCCTGTCTTGCCGTTATACTGATACACGTTCTGTCCTTGGGAATAACAGCACTTGACCGCACGTCATGGCAGTTTTTCATAATATATTTTCCTTGGAAGCTGTCCGCATTCGTCGTTCCCGCCTTTCTTTTCAGCGGTGCCGTGAAAATGGCGTCCGGTATGACCGAAGGCAATAGCGTTTTATACCTATCGTATATCATCAGACGGCTTTATAAGATATTTCTTCCATACGTTATATTCTACGTCGTATATTATATTGCTCTTACTGCAATAGGCTATCTTGAGCCCTCGCCTGTCGGCTTTATCAAACAGCTTTTTCTCGGCAATCTCTCATCGCATTTTTACTACGTTATTGTGGTTATGCAGTTCTATCTGCTGTTACCCTTGTGGAAGGCAGCAGTATCGCACGTTCACTGGTATATCGCTCTGCCGATATCTGCTATGATATCTCTTGCAATGCTCAAGCTTCCCTCGCTTCTTTCGCTTTTCGGAATTCAGTTTCTCTACACCGACAGAATATTCCCGACCTATATCTTCTTCTGGGCACTCGGTCTTTACGTTGGTAAGCATTACGATAGGATTCGTGAATATCTTGCCAAAAGCAAGGGACTTATCGTTCCCTCTTCGATTTTTGTGCTTCTATTCGTTTGCCTCACCTATTATCAGACACAAAGCGGCAGATATTTCATTAATGCAGATTACTTCAAGCTGATATCCGATACCCTTTCGATATTGATACTGCTCACCGTCTGTATACGGACTGCGGATATGGGAAAAACGCACACCAAAAAGCTTATTTCTGCGGTATACCGCTCGTCCTATTCGGTATATCTCTCGCACTGCCTGTTTCTCACGCTTGCAACCCATTATATGCAGATATACGGCATAAAAAGCACGGCGGTGCTTCTTCTCATACGTGCCCTTGTCTGCTATACCCTTCCGTTTGCACTGTATGCGCTGACATCAAGGATAAACATTAAAAACCCTACATAAGCAGGCTTTTATCTTTTATATAAAAATAGGAAGCTTGGCAGGCTCCTTTTGTTTTCTCTCACGCCATTTTCTCGGAGATATTCCATACACGTCTCTGAATGCTCTGAAAAATCTCGTATAATCTGAAAATCCGCTCATTTCCGCTATATTCTCAAGTGATGCGGAGGTCGATTCCATAAGGCGTGCCGCATAACGCACCCTCTCGTTTTTCAGATATTCACAAGGTGTTACTCCGTATTCCTTTTTCACAAGATTGATTATGTGATTTTTAGAATAGTGAAATTTTTCTGAAAGCTGACTTAGGGTTACTGTTTTAGTAATATCCTCGGTGAGTACCCGCACTATCCTTGCCCCCTCGCTCTCTGCTTCCTCATCCGATGCCGCAAGCTTGGAGAGTATCGAGTAAAATGCGGACAGCTTATCCACGGTGCTTGACGAGCTATACACTAATTTGTCCATCCGCTTCATATCCGGCATCATGGCATCGACCGAAAATCTTCCGCTTCGAGGCAGGGCAAAAGCACTATCCCTCCACTCACCGTAAAAATGGACATACAGGTACTTCGGACTATCACTCTCAACAGGTCCGGCCTGATATGAGTTATGCTTTTGAATATGGTAATCCCCTGCCAAAAGCTCAAAGCTTTCTCCGTCTTCACAAAAGCGCAAGGCTCCATCAAAAACCATAAGAAGAACATCATCGGCACATATCCTCTCTCCGTGATGCTCGTGGGGCTCAAAATATCGAAATGACGCGGCTCTGTACTCAAGAGCTGCGTTAAGATCTATACCAAACATATATCATTCCTGCCTTTCCCAATATATTTTATCATATCATTGTGATATTAGCAATGTTTTTCTGTGTTTTCGCTATTAATAAGATATTTTTGGTGTGATATAATCATTATACCACACCAAATAAATGCCAAAGCGGCAGAATGGAGCTTTTTTAATGAAAGGAAAATATTCTTTTTATACCACAAATGAGATAAAGCCTCTCGGATGGCTGAAGGATCAGCTCAAGATACAGGCAGAGGGTCTTTCGGGAAATCTTGACAAAATGTGGCCCGATATCAGAGACAGCGCCTGGATAGGCGGTAACTGTGAGGGTTGGGAGAGAGTTCCCTATTGGCTCGACGGATTTATACCGCTTGCATATCTGCTTGACGATGAAGGTATGAAGGCAAGAGCAAAACGTTACATAGATGCAATTATAGAAGGTCAGCAAAGCGACGGATGGATATGCCCCTGCTCTGAAGAAGCCCGTGCATCTTACGATACATGGGCTGTACAGCTGATAAGCAAGGTTCTGACCGTTTACTATGAGTGCTCAAAGGATCAGCGCATACCCGACGTTTTGTACAGAACCATGAAAAACTATTATGAGCTTTTAAAAGACGGCAAGATCTCACTGTTTGCCTGGGGCAAATACCGTTGGTTTGAGGCGTTCACTGCAATAAACAAGCTTTATGAGATATACGGTGAGGAATGGATACTTGATCTTGCACGCATAATGAGTGAGCAGGGCGCCGACTACGAGGATTTCACTTCTGAGTGGATCAGACCCATCAATCGCTGGAGATTTGAGACGCATATCGTTAATATCGGAATGATGTTCAAAAATGAGGCGGTTACGTCTGATATACTCGGGCAAGAATACACGGGTAAGGCTGACAGACTTCACGACATTCTGAAGAAATATCACGGAACTCCAGTTGCTCTCTTCACAGGTGACGAGTGCCTTGCAGGACTCAGCCCGATTCACGGCTCCGAGCTTTGCGCAGTAGTTGAGCAAATGTATTCATATGAGCTCCTTTACGCCTATACGGGAGATAAAAAATGGGCAGAAAGACTTGAAGTGCTTGCATTCAACGCTCTTCCTGCAACTATAAGCGACGATATGTGGACACATCAGTATCTGCAGCTGAGCAATCAGATAGCCTGTATTGAACAGCTCAATAACCCTATATTCGGTTCCAACAACGGTCAGTCGCATTTGTTCGGTCTTGAGCCAAACTTTGGTTGCTGTACTGCAAACTTCAATCAGGGCTGGCCTAAATTTGCACTTAGTGCATTTATGAAAGGCAAAAACGGAATTATAAACGCGCTTCCCATCCCGTCAAGTCTTGATACCAAATGGAACGGAGTGCCGATCTCCATAGAGCTCGTTACCGAATATCCGTTCAAAAACAGCTTTATTTATAAAATAAAAGCAGACAGTCCCGTTAAGTTCAAATTCAGCATAAGGATTCCGTCGTTTGCAAAAAACGTTAAGGTAAACGGTAACGTTCACTTATTCAGAGGAGATCTCCATTTTGATCGGGTCTGGACAGACGATACTATTGAAATATCCTTCGACACCGTTCCAAAGCTTGAGGGGCGTCCTCATCAGCTTTATACCGCAAAATGCGGATCTCTGGTCTTCTCGCTTCCGATAGAATACCAACCTCTTATGCGTGAGTATACGCGCGACGGCGTTGAGAGAAAATTCCCATACTGCGATTACGAATTGAAGCCTATATCCGAGTGGGAATACGGCTTCGCTTCAAAGGAGCTGAAGGTGGAATATCACGAAGGAGATTGCTATCCCTTCTCATCAAAAGCTCCGAGAGTTACGCTTGAAGCCGATCTCGTTCCGATAAATTGGGGTATTCAGGAAAGATTTGAGACCATCTGTGCCGAGATACCAAATGAAAGAAAGGCCAAAGGCGCTCCTCGAAAAATAAAGCTTGCTCCCTATGGCGGAGCAAAGCTTCGAATGACCGAAATGCCCCTTATAAAGTAAATATGCACAAAAATAATCCGCATAAATTTATGCGGATTATTTTATTCATCCCCCTTGACAAAGTTGGTCTATTGTTGTAGACTATAAGTGAGGTCTATTGGTGTAGACCAAGGAGGTAATGCTATGGATGAACTTAAGCTTGGCGAATGTGACTATCGCTTTATGAACGTTATATGGAATAATCAGCCCCTGCAGTCGGGTGAGCTGGTATCGCTTTGTGCAACTGAGCTCGGATGGAAAAAATCCACCGTTTACACCGTTTTGAAAAAGCTTTGCGACAAGGGCTTTGCAAAAAATGAAGGCTCTACCGTTACTGCTCTTATCCCGAGAGAGAGAGTAAGGGCATTTGAGAGCGAGCGTGTGGTGAACCACACCTTCGACGGCTCTTTGCCGGGATTTCTCGCCTCGTTCCTCGACGGCAAAACGATCAGCGAAAAGGAAGCCCTTGAGCTTAAACAGCTTATCGACAGTCATAGGGAGGAATAAACGGTGGATGCTCTTTTTCTTAAAATACTGAACATGAGCATGACGGCTCTCTACGTGATTATAGCCGTTATAATAATTCGTTTTATCATCAGACGGGCACCGAAAAAATTCTCGTATGCACTCTGGTCAGCCGTCGCTTTCAGGCTTTTGTGCCCCGTCAGCTTCGAGTCGGTATTCAGTCTTTTCAATTTGAGGATATTCAGCGTTACCAACACTCCTGCTGCGCTCGGAAGCGCCCTTGAATATATTCCGCAGAACATAACGTCAAGCGCATCGCCCAAGATATACTCGGGCATTGCCGCACTAAATTCTGCACTTGATATCCCCTTACCGCAGACGGTAGCCGATACCGCAAAAGGCATTTCGCCTATGCAGATGACTCTATCGGTTCTCTGTGCGGTATGGCTTATCGGCTTCGTCGCTATGATGATATACGGCATATATGCATACATGCGTATAAGGCTGAAAATGAGATGCGCCGTCCTTCTTTGCGATAACGTTTTTCAGTCGGATGAGGTATCAACTCCGTTTATACTCGGATTTATCCGCCCGAGGATATATCTTCCCTTTTCACTCGATGGAGAGCGCTTGAAATACGTGCTCTCTCACGAGCGCTGTCATATAAAAAGACTTGACCATATAATAAAGCCTCTCTCGTTTGTACTTCTCTCGATTCATTGGTTCAATCCGCTCGTATGGATATCCTTTTACCTTATGTCACGCGATATGGAGATGAGCTGTGACGAGAAGGTGCTGTCCGAGGCAGAAAACATACGGTGCGAATACAGCGATACCCTGCTTTCGTTTGCTAAGGTAGCTCAGTTTCCCTCTCCGAGTCCCCTTGCCTTCGGAGAAAGCTCGGTCAAAAGCCGTATAAAAAACGCTCTTAAGTGGAAAAGACCTACTCTTATCAAAACTCTTGCAGTAAGCATTCTCAGCATAGCAGTCATAGTCGGCTGTGCCGCAAATCCAAACCATGCTGAAAAGCCTCTTGAGGCTGTCGGCGAATACGAGGGTAACACGCTGGGCGGAGAGTTTCTGAAATCGGGAAAGAGCGCCTACGATATTGGCGTCAGCCAATACGGCAGACCAATATTCAAGGATGCTGACGCCGCCTTTGAGCAGGCACTCGAGGATTATGCAGACGGCTTTGAATACATAGCCGATTCATTCGGACTTCCGAGTATAACGAAGTATAATTACGGTCTTTATAAAACTTACGGCTGGCAGGCGGCTTCCGAGAATGAGGATATATACAGCCAATGCCGTGCAATAACGCAGTTTTTCGATATTTACGAGAACAGCTTTGACCGCACGTATCCTCCTGTATCAAGCGCTTCGGTTTATACGGGCGGAGCTTTTATAGCTCAGCATATTGCACTCTCTTTCCAACCGCAAAACGGACGGTTTTATGAGAGCATCTCACTTGATAACAAGCATCTTGAAGTAATATCTTCAGAGGGCACCGTGATATACCAAGGCGATAGCTACACCGAAAAGTCGTACACTCTGTCCGAGTTTGCCGATTATCTGAATGAGCTTCCATTTGCATATTTAAGAGCGGACGGCTCGGCTTCAAGCGTGGAGGAGCTGTTATCGGGCATTGATGCACAAACCGTCACCTCGCTCAGCTACTATCAGCCGTCAGAGCCGGATATACATGTGTTTACGGTATATCTCTTTGGTTCACAGCCTCTGTGGTTTGCCGATCATGCATTTCGTATATATCAGCTCCTGCCATACGGATCTACGGTATCGGATATAGGCGGTGCAGACGGACCGATTGCCGAGGAGACCGTAGCTGAACAAACTCTTACAGATGAAGAGCTTCTTGACAGAGCGATAAGAGGGGCGATACTTCAACATCACACGGCACAGGAGCCCGATCCCGACGGACTTTTCAAATGCGTATCCTACGTAATTATCGAAGAGCACCGCATCTGCGGAGTGCCAAAGGAAACCGGAGGCGTCGCTAAAGACATCCTTACGTTAAAGCTTCTTGCCATGCACTGCAGCTTCGGCAGGTCGGTCGATGAGCTTATATTGAATGACAAAGCATTTTATCCTCTTGAGCTCACGTTTGAAGTAATAGACGGAGTCTATACCGATCCCCACTTCCGTATTCCCGAACCCGGAGAACAATTCTTTAATGAAAAGATAATATCCACCGAATACGAGGCTGTATGCTACGCTGATTGTCAAAATCAGGCGTATATCACCTACGGAATTGATGCTAAGGCAGAGAAATAGCTATAAAAGCACAAAGGCGTTATGCCTTTGTGCTTTTGTTTTTTCTGAGAGAGAGTCTGCATATAGTGAATACAGTCAGAGCAAGGACGGCAAGAGATGATATATCCGATACAACGCTTCCGTGGGCGGTATACGACGATATATCTATCAGATTATCTGCTCCCGTTATTGCAAGAAGAGCAAGCACGACCCCCATCACGCCCTCCCCTGCTATCATACCCGAGCAGACCAAAAGACCGTTATCTATCGAGCGTTTTTTATCCTCCTCGCTTCTCCTCATCCTCTCAAAAGCCCATCGGATAACTCCGCCTACCATTATACAGGCACTCAGATGAACGGGAAGATATATACCTATCGCAAAGGGCAACGAGGGGATTCCCAAGAGCTGCACGCAAACGGTAATAAACACCCCTGCAAATACAAGTCCCCAGGGAAGATCGCCCTGCATTACGCCCTCGGCTATAAGCTTCATAAGCGTTGCCTGCGGAGCGGCAAGCTCCTCCGAGCCGAAGCCCCAGGCGCTGTCGAGCAGATACATAACTCCGCCTATTGCAAGTGCTGATACCAAAACGCCTATTATCTCGCCTATCTGCTGTTTTCTCGGACTTGCACCCACCAGATATCCCGTTTTGAGATCCTGCGATGCATCTGACGATACAGTTGCACTTATGCAGACAAACGAGCCGATAACTATCGCCATAGCCATACCCTCGTTTCCGATCACGCCGCACGCCTTAAGTATTACGGTCGTAATAAGCAGAGCCGCTATCGCCATTCCCGAAACGGGATTGTTGCTGCTTCCGACAAGCCCCACCATCCTAGCCGATACAGCAGAAAATAAGGAGGCGAGCAATGCAATTATCACTGCACCCAAAAGTCCTACCCTTACGGTCGGCAAAAGCCATATCAGAAGAAATATGACGCTGACGCATAAGATCACCGCTTTTATGCTGATATCTCTGTCGGTAGCCTCTGCTTCTCCCTCTTTTGTGAAAAGATTTTTAAATACGTCCTTTAACGTAGAGGCTATAAGCGGAAGCGACCTTATAAGGCTTATCACACCGCCTGCGGCAAGTGCGCCTGCACCTATATATCGGATATAGGTGCTCCACACGGCACTCGCTCCGCCCTCCGAGTAAAGCTTAGAAATACTTACCGTTGCAGGATACAAAACCGAGCCTTCGCCGAAGGTAACTATCAGCGGTATCAGCACCAGCCAGCTGAAAAGGCCGCCCGAGAGCATATATGAGGATATTCTCGCACCGCAGATATATCCCACGCTTACTATGGCAGGATATATCTGAGTGCCTATCTCCCCTGCATATCCCTTTATCCTGAGTGACACCTCGCCCGGCACTGCACGAAGTCCGTCTATCGCAAGCTTCAAAGCGGCGGATACACTCATACCGCCGATCACAAGTCCTGCTCCGCCCCCGTCATCCCCTGCAGACAGCACCTTTGCACACGCCCTGCCCTCCGGATACGGAAGCACGCTGTCCTCCTTTACTATAAGCGCACGACGAAGCGGTATCATAAAGAATACTCCGAGAAGACCGCCCAAAAGAGATATTACGGCAATCTCGATAATACCCGGCTTTTCTATAGTACCCTGCGCTGACCACAGAAAGAGCGCAGGGATGGTAAATACTGCACCTGCGGCAAGAGATTCACCTGCCGAGCCTATGGTCTGGACCATATTGCTCTCAACGACCGAGCTTCTTTTCAGAAATATCCGCATAACGCTCATTGCTATGACCGCAGCAGGTATGGATGCCGACACCGTCATTCCAGCCCTCAGCCCAAGATAGGCGTTTGCCGCCCCGAATACGACCGACAGCAGTATGCCGCTTATCAGAGATGCGACAGTAAACGCTCCCCCGACCGTTTCCTTTCTTTTATGCCCCTTCTCTTTTTTCATTTCAATTTTTCTCCGTTTGATAACTGTTTACAGATAATATTTACCGTATCAAAAGGAATAATCCACCCTTGCCCGAAATATCTTAAGTATAATTGTAAACAAACGGTATATCATTTGTTAGAAAGATTTTCTATCGATTGACACGTGGGCAAAAAAATGGTAAAATTATAGGAGTTTCCGCTATGATTGCAATATGCGGACTTATGCGGCATCATACCGCAAGGAAGGAAAGATCGTAAATGTTTAAAAGGCTTGCTGCCTGCGTAAGAGAATACAAAAAGCCTACGGTTCTTACGCTTATTTTTATCATCTGCGAGGTCATTATAGAGGTTTTTCTCCCATTTATCACTGCAGCTCTGGTAAATGACATCAAAAACGGCACGGAAATAATGACTATCGTCAGAACCGGGCTTTTACTGATACTGATGGCAATGCTGTCGCTGTGCTGCGGCGGTATTGCGGGATTCACATGCTCCAAGGCGTCTGCAGGATTTGCAAAAAATCTACGCCACGATATCTTCGAGCGGATTCAGGACTATTCATTTGAAAATATCGACAAGTTCTCCTCATCATCCCTCGTTACAAGAATGACGACCGACGTTGCCAACGTTCAGATGTCGTATATGATGCTGATAAGAACTGCGGTAAGAGCTCCCTTTATGCTTGTGTTCTCGATAATTATGGCATATATCATGGGCGGTGCACTTGCCACGTCCTTCGTGGTTATCATACCCGTTCTGGTGTTCGGTCTTCTTATGGTGGCAAGAAAGGCTATGCCTGCGTTCAGAAGCGTTTTCAAAAAATACGACCGACTGAATGAGGCTATAGAGGAAAACGTCCGTGCAATGCGTGTCGTTAAGGGCTTTTCAAGAGAAGAATACGAAAAGAAAAAGTTTGGTGCGGCATCCGAAAACATACGTAACGATTTTACAAGAGCCGAGCGTATAGTTGCGCTCAACTCTCCGCTTATGCAGATATGCGTATATTTCAATATGGTGTTCGTGCTTCTCATTGGCTCAAAGCTTATCATTACCAACGCAGGAACTACTATAGACGTTGGTGAGATGTCTGCTATGCTGACCTACGGTATGCAGATACTTATGAACCTTATGATGCTCTCTATGGTATACGTTATCCTTACCATATCGCACGAGTCGATGAAGCGTGTATACGAGGTCTTGTGTGAAAAGCCCTCCATTACCGATCCCGAAAATCCCGTTACAGTAATAGAAGACGGCTCTATAGATTTCAACGGCGTCAGCTTCAAATATTCGGAAAAAGCAGAAAGATTTGCCCTTGAAAATATAGACCTTCATATAAAATCGGGTATGACCGTAGGTATACTCGGCGGTACAGGCTCGAGTAAATCGACCATCGTTCAGCTTATCCCCCGTCTTTACGATGTGACGGAGGGTAGCGTTTGCGTTTCGGGACGTGACGTTCGTGAATATTCACTTCGCACCCTTCGTGATTCGGTTGCGATGGTGCTTCAGAAAAACCTGCTCTTCTCGGGCACAATAAAGGAAAATCTGCGCTGGGGCAACGAAAACGCCACCGATGAAGAGATCATCGAGGCTTGCAAATTGGCTCAGGCAGACGAATTTATAAACAGCTTCCCAGACGGCTACGATACGAAAATCGAGCAGGGCGGCACAAACGTTTCGGGCGGTCAGAAGCAGCGCCTTTGCATAGCAAGAGCGCTTCTCAAAAAGCCAAAAATACTTATTCTTGACGACTCAACCAGTGCGGTCGATACAAAGACCGACGCATTTATCCGTGAGGGCTTCAAGAATTACATTCCCGACACGACCAAGATAATTATTGCTCAAAGGGTGTCCTCCGTTCAGGATGCTGACCTTATAGTCGTTATGGATAACGGAAGCATTTCCGCTATGGGTACTCACGATGAGCTGCTTTCGTCAAGCGAGATATACCGTGAGGTATATACTCAGCAGATGGGAGGAGGTGCGGTAAATGAATAACCGGAAAATGCCAAAAAGAAAGTTCAACGGCGGCGCATTTATCCGCATAATAAAGCTTCTTTTCAAATCATACCCTGTGCTGATTCCAGTAACCGTATTCTGCATAATCTTCTCCGCAGTCGTTTCATCAATACCTGCGTTGTTTATCGAGCAGATAATAACTGTTATAACAAAATGTGTCGACACAGGCGTTATAAGCTGGGATATCGCAAAAACGCAGATAGTACCAAAGGTTGCGGTGCTCGCATCGCTTTACGTTTTGTCGATTATATTCATCACGCTGTATACTCAGCTGATGGCTTATATCACGCAGGGATTCCTTTGCAAGATGAGACGCAGTATGTTTGACGGAATGCAGGATCTGCCCATCAAGTATTTCGATCAGAACAAGCACGGCGACATAATGAGCCATTACACAAACGATATAGACACGCTCCGTCAGCTCGTATCGCAGTCTTTGCCGCAGCTTCTGCAGTCGGTCGTTATAGTAGTGTCGGTATTTTCCATAATGATATGGTACAGCGTTCTGATGACTCTTGTAGTTCTGCTCGGTGTCGTTGCCATGATTCTCGTTACCAAGAAGATAGGCGGCGGCTCCGCAAAATACTTTATTCGTCAGCAGAAATCTATGGGTGAGACCGAAGGCTTTATTCAGGAAATGATGAACGGTCAGAGAGTTATCAAGGTATTCTGTCACGAAGATGAGGCAAAGGAAGACTTCTCCAAGATAAACGATAAGCTTTTCGAGGACAGCTACCGTGCTCACGCTTACGCTAACGCACTCGGCCCCATCATTATGAATATCGGAAACGTGCTCTACGTGCTCTGCGCTACCGCAGGCGGTCTGTTTCTTACGTCCGGCATTCCCAATATCAGCCTATCTGGAATGGCGTTCAGCATAAGCTTCCTCGTTCCCTTTCTCAATATGACAAAGCAGTTTACAGGAAATATAAACACCGTTTCACAGCAGATAAACTCCATCGTTATGGGTCTTGCAGGTGCTCAGAGAATATTCGATCTTATGGATCAGAAGAGTGAGGCAGACGAGGGCTACGTTCAGCTGGTCAACTGCACAATAGATAAGGACGGAAGCGTCAAGGAAGCTTCCGAAAGAACAGGTCACTGGGCATGGAAGCATCCGCACGGCGACGGCACCATCACTTACACCGAGCTCAAGGGTGACGTTCGTCTTACAGACGTTGACTTCGCCTATGAGGAGGGCAAGGACGTTCTCCACGGAGTTACCGTTTACGCTGAGCCGGGACAGAAGGTTGCCTTCGTTGGCGCTACCGGTGCAGGAAAGACCACGATAACCAATCTTATAAACCGCTTCTACGATATTGCCGACGGCAAGATACGCTACGACGGCATAAATATAAACAAGATAAAGAAATCCGATCTGCGCCGTTCACTCGGTATAGTTCTGCAGGACACCAATCTGTTCACCGGAACGGTTATGGATAACATCAGATACGGTAAGCTTGATGCTACCGACGAGGAGTGCAAAAACGCCGCAATGCTTGCAGGTGCGCACGATTTTATAACCCGTCTCCCCAAGGGCTACGATACCGAGCTTTCGAACAACGGCTCGAATCTTTCGCAGGGACAGCGTCAGCTTATAGCAATAGCCCGTGCAGCAGTTGCCGATCCGCCCGTTATGATTCTTGACGAGGCGACCTCGTCTATCGACACCAGAACGGAAGCTATAGTTCAAAAGGGTATGGATAAGCTGATGGAGGGCTGCACTGTATTCGTTATCGCTCACCGACTTTCGACAGTTATGAATTCGGACGTTATAATGGTTCTCGACCACGGACGGATAATTGAAAGAGGAAGCCATCAGAAGCTCTTGGAAGAAAAAGGCACCTACTACCAGCTCTACACCGGCGCCTTCGAGCTTGAGTAAAAAAAGTTGGACAAAAAACTTTCTTTCCACAAGCTACTGTGCAAACAACGTACATTAAATAAACACTGACCTCAAACACCGAGGTCAGTGTTTTTTTGCAAATAACAAATACCTATTCACTATTCACTATCTCTGTCGTAGGGCGGTGGCTTGCTGCCGCCGTTAGGCTCCCTCCGGGAGGGAGCTGGATTTTTTGCAAAGCAAAAAAGACTGAGGGAGCCATCGTGTGTAAAGGAATAGATGTTACAATCATTGTTTGTGTTACCTAAAGATTTCCTGCTCGCATTTCTCCTTCCGTCATTTGCTTCGCAAATGCCACCTCCCTCCGCAGGGAGGCTTTTTCTATGTTCGCACCTAAACCAAGACTCCCCTTTGGTCCTCCTGCAAAGCAGGTGAGAGGGCTATCTCTTCATCACAAAAAACGGCAGTCATTTCTGACTGCCGTTTAAATTTTGTTATATTACTTAGTAGCTGTAATTGTGTAGGTCTTGCCTGCTTCGATATCGAGATCGAATTCCTTAGCGCCGTTATACTTATATTCGTAAGGAAGGATAACGTGGATCTTTCTCGTATCTCTTGCTTCGATAACAGTATCGATCTTGCCGTCTGCCCAGCTTACCGTACAGTCACATCCGCAACGTGTTGCAACCTTTTCGATCTTACCGGACTTCCATTCCTTGGGAAGTGCCTGAGCAATTCTTACGTTGTTGCTCGTATCGGATGAAAGGAGCATTTCAATAATGGATGCTGTGAAGCCCATGTTGGAGTCGATCTGGTAAGGATTGCTTCTACCGAAGATGATCATAAGCGATACGCCCATGTTACGGTAGTCGTTATGATATGCAAAGAGGTTACGTCCAACGCAGGTTCTTGTGTGGAGGTCGAAGCATCTTGCACAGCTTTCACCGTCGTGGAGACGTGCGTAGATGTTTGCAAGGTGAACGAGTGACCAACCTGTCTGTGCTGTAAGACCGAATTCAAGTCTCTTTTCAACAGCCTTTCTTACGCTCTCAAACAGCTCCTTGTTGTCCTCTTCGGTGATCTGGAATCCGGGGAAGAGAGGATAGATGTGGCTGAGGTGACGGTGAGCGTAGTTATCGAGGTGATCCTCGGGGATCCACTCGGCAAGTGCGCCGTCTTCATTGATTCTGAAGGGTCTTACCTTCTTGAGCATTTCTGCATACTGAGCCTGCTTGTCTTCCTTTATGCCGAGAATCTTATACGCATTGATAAGGTTGGTATAGCTTTCTCTTACGAGTGCTGTATCTATCGTGGAGTTGAATGTGGTAGGAATACCGGGGTTCATAACGATAGAAAGGTCTGTGTCCTCGGGGAAGCTGTTTCTGGGTGCGTTTTCGGGAGAGTTGGAGGGGAATACTGTGTAGTATCCGTCCTTATCCTCTATAAGATAATCCTCATAGAAGAGTGCTACCTCTTCCATAAACGGAACTGCTCTTTCTTCAAGGAACTTCTTGTCTCCTGTAAAGAGGTAGTAGTCATAGAAGTGAGCTGCTATCCAGGGAGCAACACCCGTGAAGCTTATCTCGTGAGGTGCAGGGATATTCATAAGACCGTGAAGCTCGTCTGTTACGAGCGGAATGAATATACCGCGGCAGTTAAAGAGATTGTGAGCGTTCTTTCTGAAGTCATCCATTCTGTCTTCAAAGAACTTGAACATAGCACCCATAACCTCAGGCATACGTCCGTTGAGCGCCTGCCAGTAGAACATCTGGGTATTTTCGTTATGTACGTAGAAGGACTGCCATGCAGGGAAATAGTCACCGTTGTGGTTACCCTGAAGTGTAGGCGGAAGTCCGCTTTCGTTTGAGGATGTCATAAGGAGGTAACGGCCGTAATCAAACATCTTAACGATGAGGTTACCGGATGCCTTACCCTGATATGCGTCGAGAAGAAGCATATCGTTGGAATCCTCGCCCTCGTACATATGCTCTGTTGTGAGGTCAAGTGCGAGTCTGTCGAATATTTCACCGTGAAGAGCGATATGCTCTGCAAGGAGTGCATCGTAATCGCCGCCGATGGAATCGAGCATATCAGCGAGCTTCTTCTGCTCTGCTGCGGCATCGGCTGTACGAACGTACATAGCGATAGTAGCCGTTACGTTCTTTGAGCCTGTAACGTAGAGAGAAGCTCTCTTTTCAAGGTCGAGACCCCAAAGCATGGGAAGAGAGGACATCTGCTGTGTCCAAGTTGTATCATTCTTGTAGCTTATAGTTCCTTCACCGGGGAATATCTTAAGAACTGCACCGTAATCTCCGCCGTAAGAGCCCTTTACGTTGATATAGAGCTTGTCGCCCTCAAATCTTGTTTCGAACTGGAAGAGCTCCTTAAGAACGTCGTGGTTTCCTCCGCCGTGGTCGAGAGAGTCGTAAAGGTTGTGCTCACAGAGCTGGAATGCAGCGTCAAGAAGATTGCCGCCTGCTGTAAACTTGAAAGCACCTATATGCTTTACTCTTGAGATGAAGAATCTTCTCTCATAACGAACGTCGCCGTCGTTCCACGTAACGAGAGTTTCACCCTTTGAGAAGTCAAGATAACGTCTGTAGTTGGAGAATCCAACCTTCTGCTCGGACTTGATCTTCATATCAAAAGCGGGATGATAGGTATGCTGACCGCCGAATACGTTATTCTTTCTCATAAGATCGGGGATATAGTCGTTTGCTTCCTGCATCTTACCTGCATATCCGAGCTCTCTTACCTTCTCAAACTCAGCTGAGAAGTCGGGGAGGTCTATAGTATCTCCACCGTACCAAAGCATATCGTGGTTGAACATAACGGTCTCGGGAGTAATGCTTCCGTAGACCATAGCACTGAGGGAACCGTCACCGACGGGAAGTGCTTCTCTCCAGTCATTAGCCGGAGTTAAAACAGTCATTCCTCTTTTCATTGTTTTTCTCCTTTGTATATACAATAATTTATCAGTCTATGTAAATTTCCTTAACTACGCCGAAGCCCGTACCGCCTGCGGGAGTGGTGTTGGGATAATCGGGGTTAACCGTCTGATGTCTTACGAGAAGGAGCTTGTCGATATCCTTGCAAGCCTCTCCGTTTACCGTAACGTTTTCAAGTGTGATCCTGTCAACGTGGCAGTTGCTGTCGGGATCGAAGAAATCGAACCAATCGTCAGGATTATCGTTTATCTTCCAGGTTGCCGAGATAGGACCTACAGCGATAAATCTGTAATTATCGTGATCCTTGTCCGCAAGCGGATAGTTGACCTTTATATTCTTGAAGTTAAGGTTGAAGCAGTCTGCGTGCACCTCTATGCAGGCATCCTTCTGTGTGTAGTACTGATTAAGCGGATAATAGTCAAACGTGACGTTATCAAAGTAAACGTTGTTGATCTCGCCAAGGCCGAAGCTCTTATCGAAGTTGTAGCCGGGCATAAGGTTAGGCTGATTGTAGAACTTAACGGTGTGAATACCGTGTACGTTCTTGAAAACTATGTTATATACCGGGCACTGAATAACTCTTCCGGTAGGAATGGTGTAGTTTCCGGGATGGAGTCTCATCTCAGACCACAGATATCCGGGCTCTGCCCATATATCCTCAACTATAACGTCGTGGATAGCACCGAAGGTAAGCGAAGAGTTAGTCCAGTCCCAGGCGTTGAGCGCAACGAGGTCGTCACCCACCTTACCGCGAAGGTCACGGATGATTCCGTTCCATGCGGGACCTTCAACGTGAATACCGTCACGTGCTGCGTCCTCAAACTCGATATCCTGAACCATAAAGTTATCGCAGTTGCCTATCATAACGCCCATACGCTTTGTGTGAGCTATCTTAAGATGCTCCATTCTGACGTTTATTACGTTGTGGAGCAAAAAGAGCGAGTCGCATCCGAGATAGCCAAGGTATCCCTCTGCCTGTCTCTCGCCTATTATCTTGGTCTTGGGAGCCTCCCAGATACCGCCGATAACACAAACGTCTCGGTCGCTGTGAACCCCCGGCTCTACGTAATTATAGTGACCGTCCATAACGTTTCTGTTGTGAAGCATTACGCCGTCAGCCATAAATACTATTCTCGTTTCGGGGTGGACCTTAAGAGTATTTCCGCTATTTAAGGTAATTCCCTCACTTATGTATACGGGTGTATCCATCTTGGGGATATAGACGCTCAGATTTGCGTTGAGTGCCATCTGAATGGGAAGTATGTAGTCAGTAACAGTCTGACCCTCAAACTCCTTCTGTCTTGCATAGCCCATATAATCGAGCATACTTACGTATTCTTTTTCTTCGAGCTCGGGCTTTACTATACCTTTGATCTTGGCATAAAGCTTATCGCCCTCGCCCTGTATTTTATCACAAGTACCGAATATAGTTTTCATATTCCGATCCTCCATAAAAAAATTGTCAGAGTAAATTTAAAAAATCCACCTATCCATCTTTATTATAACTCCGAAAACAGATTTTGTATTTAGCAAAATGTCCGCTAATTTAACATAAAGTTCGCAATTATTGAATTTTTTTAAATTTTGACCTTTTCGGCATCGGTAACACCATCAGAAGATAGCGAATAAACTATTATAAGCAAAACAAAATCAAAAGGATTGAATTTTATGAACAACATCTCCTCGCTTGATATGATAAAGCCGGGGCAGAGCGTGATAATATCAAAAATATGCTTGGACGGCAGTATGAAAAAGCGGCTTTACGATATCGGACTTATAGAAAACACAAGTGTACGCTGTGTAGGTGTAAGTCCCATGAAGGATCCGATAGCCCTGCTTGTACGAGGTGCGGTTATTGCTTTGAGGTGCGACGATTGTAAAAGCATACTCGTTTTCGGAGAGGAGGGCTGAATATGGGTCTTACGAATCACTCGGTAGGGGCTCACACCCTCTCGGAGATACTTACCGGGCGCTCATCTCCCTCCGATAAAATAATAGCCCTGGCAGGCAATCCGAACGTTGGCAAAAGCTCGATCTTCAACGCACTTACAGGAATGGATCAGCACACGGGAAACTGGCCGGGCAAAACTGTATCGAGCGCATGCGGGATCTGCAAAAGGAATGATCAAAGCTATATTTTCGTTGATACCCCAGGCACTTATTCCCTCAGCGCACGCTCAGCAGAGGAAGAGGTGGCACGGGATTTCATATGTTTTGGAGATAGCGATGCAACTGTGGTGATCTGCGATGCGACCTGTCTTGAGCGCAATATAAACCTTGCGCTTCAGATAATGCAGGCAAGACATCCCGTCATTATCTGCGTAAATCTTATGGATCAAGCAAAGCGAAGGGGAATAATCATTGACACCGCTCTGTTATCCGAAAGGCTTGGCATACCCGTAATACCGACCAGCGCAAGAGACAGGAAATCGCTTGACGGTATCATCTCTGCTATCGATTCCATAGTGTCCGACGATAATGCAAAAATCTCTGCGCCCATTGAATATCCGCCGTATATACAGTCTGCTATTGAAAGGATTACCGCTGCCCTTCCCTTGGGAGCTTATCAAAAGCTTGATGGGACGTTTACAGCTCTCAGGCTGCTTGAGGGCGACGAGAGCTTTATAACGCAAATAAGCAGCTTATACGGCGTTGATCTGCAGTCTGTAAGTGAGCTTAAAAGCATACTGTCAGAAGAAAAGAAAAGGCTTGAAGGTGAATACGGCAGCATATCGGATATAATAGCTCAGAGCACTGTTTTGAGCGCCGAGAGGCTGTGCGAGGGTGTTACGTCTTATAAAGAAGGAGCGTCCCATGACAGAGACAGAAGGATCGACCGTATCCTTACCGGTAAGCTGACTGCATATCCCATAATGGCTGCTCTTTTGATGCTCATACTGTGGCTGACAATATCGGGGGCAAACTATATATCAGAGGCGCTTTCATATCTTTTGTTCGGGTTTCAGCATTATCTTGAAATATCTCTTGAAAGAACATCTCTACCGCCCATTATATGCGATTTTATAATAAACGGCATATACCGTGTGCCTGCGTGGGTAGTATCGGTAATGCTTCCGCCTATGGCAATATTTTTTCCTCTTTTCACACTGCTTGAGGACGTAGGCTACCTTCCGAGAATTGCATACAATCTCGACCTTCCCTTTCAGAAATGCAAGGCTTGCGGAAAGCAGGCACTCACCATGTGTATGGGATTCGGCTGCAACGCCGCAGGCGTGGTCGGATGCAGGATAATAGATTCAAAAAGAGAGCGCTTGCTCGCCATTTTGACAAACAGCTTTATACCCTGCAACGGCAAATTTCCTGCTCTTATATCGGTCATCACTATGTTTCTCGTATGGCGCACAAGCGGTATTCCCTCAAGCATTACTGCCTCCGTTATCCTCACTTTAATAATCATTTTGGGAATAGCGATATCGTTTGCGGTCACCGGGCTTTTGTCGTCTACCGTTTTGAAGGGCATACCCTCGTCGTTTATGATTGAAATGCCGCCCTACCGTATGCCCGACGTTGTAAACGTTTTGATCCGCTCGGTATTTGACCGCACCGTTTTCGTTCTGGGCAGAGCAATAACTGCATCGGTTCCTGCAGGAATTATAATATGGTTTTTGACCGCAGTTAAGATCGGAGATGCAAGTCTTCTTCATACCGTATCGTCTTTTCTTGATCCCATAGCCTCACATCTCGGGCTTGACGGAGTTATACTTACCGCATTTATACTGGGGCTACCTGCAAACGAGATAGTTATCCCTATCATAATTATGGCATACACCTCAGGCTCGTCACTCACTCAGCTTGCCGGCTTTGATGAGATGAAAGCCATACTTATATCAAACGGCTGGAGCATAAAAACCGCCGTTTGCGTTTTAATATTCTTTATGCTTCACTGGCCCTGCGCCACCACTCTTATGACAATTAAAAAGGAAACGGGCAGCCTCAAATGGACCGCCCTTGCAGCTATTATACCGACAGCCATCGGCATACTCCTCTGCCTATGCTTTAATTTTATTTATAATCTTGCGATATAAAAACGGCTGCAGCAAGCCACCGCCACCAAACAAAACAGCGACCTGCTGTAAAGCAGGTCGCATTTGTTTGATTATTTATCAGTCAATATATTCAGCTGAGAACTGTGCAAGTGCATATGCCATTTCCGCACGGCTGATATCAGCTGTTGCGTCAAAGCCTGCAATTTCGCCCTCTTCGCCGAGGTAGATGATGCCGTACTCAACTGCCCATTCAACGTTTTCTACTGCCCAATCAGAGATTATAGCCTCAGAAACGTCTTCATTTGCAGATGTCTTGTATCCCTTGTAAGCTGCGTATCTGTTAAGCATTGCCATTGCCTGCTCACGTGTGAGCTCGTCGGTAGGCTTGAAGTTACCGTCGCCAAAGCCGAGAACGATCTCAAGATCTGCCGCCCATTCAACAGGAGCGGAATACCATTCGCCTTCGGGAACGTCATCAAATGCACCCTTGAACTCAACCTCGGGCTGACCCTCGATTCTGTAGAGTACGGTTGCGAGCATTGCTCTGTTGAGTATTACGTCGGGATCAAACAGAGTTCCCTCTGCGTTGTTACCAATCATAAGACCCTTGCCGTAAACATATTCAACTGCATCGTAGAACCAATCGTCCTTTGCAACGTCTGTGAAAGGAAGACCTTCTTCCTCAGTATCCTCAACTACAGTATCACCTATCTTAGCAAACTTTGCTTCGATGTTGTGATCCTTCATAACCTTTTCAAAGGTATATTCGGTAACTGCACCTACGCTCTTGCCGTCGATCTTAACGTCAACAACTTCGTAGCCTGCAGCTGCAATGATATATACAGTCTGGTCTGCACCTGCTTCAACGACGATAGCTTCCTTCTCAGAGGTAGCCTGCTTATCGGAAGAGATAAGACCGTTTTTGGAATCAGCTATATATATTGTATGTGTGTTGCTCGTATTCGTATTGTTTGCCTGATTTCCCTGCTGTGAGAAATAACCGCCGATCTGAGTGATATTTCCGCCGGCTGCCATTGCGGGAAGTGCAAGCGTGAGCATCATTACGGCTACGAGGCAGAGACTAAGAATTCTTTTTGTATTTTTCATCTGTTGTTTCCTCCTCAGAAATTCGTTTTATTATGGGGATATCCCGGAATGGCAATCGCCATTCCGGATATTATCCTATATTATTTCACGATAACATAACCTTCTGCACTAAGGATGATCTCGAAGTCACCCGTGAGCTCGGTAATGTTGTAAGATGCTCTGTAAACTCCGACTGTAGACTGCTTTTCGGTCTTGCCTTCAGCTACGACTACGTCTGTTCCTGCGTAAACTATCGTGTATCTGAGAGTTACGGGGAGGTGAGTCGGAATCTTGGATATCGTGTAGTCATCGTTTACAACGTGCTTGTAAAGGATGGTCGTGAAGCCTGTTCCGCTTTCGTTATAAACGTAAGCTACGAGCTTTTCATACGTAATAGTGATGGTTGCCTGATCGGGCTGTTCCATCCAGTAGTTCTTGTTACCGTTTACAACTGAGAAGTTGTATACTGTACCGTCTGCTGCTGTTGTGGACCAATCGCCTTCAAGGCATGTATAGATGAGATCAAGATCGTCTATTGTGTGGTCAAGCTTTTCAGCAAGTCCGCCGATTCCGTTATAAGGAAGAACCTCTGTTGCATCCTTCATCGCCTGAATAGCGTCTTCTCCGTAGAATACGGGGATGTAATCTTCTATTTCAAGTGAGAACGGTCTCTGATAGATGTTCTGAACACCTATATCAAATATTACGTTGTAGTTATCGGATGTGATGCTGCCGGGCGTTACGTTGTAGAGCGTATCGTCGATGGAAGCGTCAACCTGAGCATTTCTGTCGTCGTACTTTCTGTTTGCATCAGATGCGATGGTTCTCGTGTAGTCAGCAAATACGTTTGTGAGGATAAGATCTGCAAGAGTATCACCGGAAACGAAGCTATCTACCTGATAATCCATGATCTGGTTTTCTTCACCGAACATACGGTCACCGATGTGCTCGAATGTACCGCCGATAACGTTTGTGATGTCACCGTGCTCTGTATCAGCGAGGCTACCTGTTACGATTGTAACGTCTCTCTTATTGGAGGTGATAGTAGCGTCGTTTACATAGCTGATGTGGTAGTTTTCATTTTCTGTCCAGTTGCCGTTTACGAGGCTGTAAACGCCTGTATCGGTTGTGGAGTAGATGTATGCTACGGAAGCACCGCCTGTGATAAGTGTATCAGAGCCTGCGGCACCCGATTCTGTATGATCGAATGTAACTGCGGGAACTGCATCACCGTAAGTCATGGTTGCCTGGGATGTAATAACAACCTCTGCATCCTTGTGAGTTATGGTGAGGAGACCTGCGCCTGTGCCTACGTAGTAGTCACTGCCTGTGATCTCTGCACTTACAACGTATGAGCCTACCTGAGACTGTACGTTGTTGTAGATGGTTACTTCGCTTTCAGCTACAGTCGCACCGCCCTCAACAAGTCCTACGTAGGAGAATGCTAAGTAAGGAATGGACTGATCAGCTGCGTTGTATACGTACCATGTATCTTCGATTTCGATCTTAACTTCCTTCTTTTCGGAGGTGTAAGTCTTTGTCGTGTAGATTGCAAGGTCGCCGTTACCGCGGACTGCAGTTACTGTAAATGTACCTACACCGTCAACGTCAACGTTACCGAGAGCGTCGATTGTTACGTCACCTATGAAGGCTGCATCCTTTTCGAGGCTCCAGTAAATGTCGCTGGAGTTGTTGGTATTGTATCCGCTGTGGCTTACATAGTTGCCTGTGTTACCGTAGAGAGTGAGTGTGAACTCGTCTCCGTAGTAGATGTTACCCGTAGGCTCGCCGTAGATCTCAAGAGGCTCCTGAGGATCGTGAGCTATAACGCTGAGAACTGTTTCTACGTATTCGAAGTTGTAGTTATCAGCGATTGCGCCGAAGGGATATATGTTATATGTGCCTATCGCATGAGGATCGTAGTCGTAATCGACCTGAGGCTGTGCGATAAAGTCAAGGTTGCTGTCACCTGCTGCGATGTTCTCGAATGTGAGGTCCCAAACAGCGTTGGTGTTGTACATCTCTGCGTATGTGTTTTCAACGGATACAGTAACGATTCTCTTATCTATAGTGAATGTTGAGCTGTATTCAGTAACAGCTGTGTTAGCGCTTGCAGGAATGTGAGCAGTTACTGTGTAAGTGCCTGCATCCTCAGGAGCTTCATAAGAAACCTCTGTAAGCTGACCGCCAACGTATGTGAAGTATGTGCCTGCCGGGAAGGAAGCTGCGTTTGCAACACTTACGGGAGTGTTGTCGTAGACCTTACCTGCTACGGAAGGAATGTTAACTTCTGCTGCTGCCTTGTATACCGTGAATACACCGTAAGCTGTATCGCCTGTAGAAGCGGTAGCTCTCATGATGTATCTGCCAACGTTCTGAGGAGCTGTAGTTGTATATGCTCCGTCTACAAGATACTCAATCTTGGAGATAGTTGCGTTTGTCGCTGTAGCAGAAGCTCCTACTACCTGACCGTAGGTCTGCTGAGTATTTGTGATGTCGATGAGGGAGGAAGCGTACTTGCTCTCGTCTATAGTGCCGTGAGCCTCTTCAGCATCTTCTGCGTCTGTTACGTAGAGAACGCCTGTAGCACCGCCCTTATAGTTGTCGTCGCCGGATGCGATGACTGTGTACTTACCTACCTTGTAGATCTCGTCAACAAGCTTAATGCCTGTGCCGTCGTGGTAGTAGTATGCGAGTGTGAAGTCTTCATACTCGTCGCCTGCCTGGTCGATGAGGTAAACGTCTTCTCTGTCAAAGTCGAGAGCTTCGTCAGCGTAAACGAGTGTTACGGGAGCGATCTCGCCCTTGAGCTGGCTTCTTTCGATGGAGATATCTTCTGAATATGTTCCAACGAGAGTGTAGTTGCCTGCATCGGGACCTTCAAGCTTGGTGAGTGTGAAGGTTACTGTTGTATCGCCTGCGTTTGCAGAAGCTGCAGCTGCTGTGCCGATAGCGTAAACGCTGTCGCCGTGGATAACGCCGGTTTCGTTTGTGGGAAGTCCGGTTGATGTCTGAGCTGTTTCTGCATCTTCAAGAGTTACTGCGAGAACATTAACGTCGGTGTTGCCGTCGTAAATCTTGTTCTGAACTTCGATATCGGTAACGGAAACTTCTCTCTGTTCGATAACGAGAGTTGCTTCTGTCTTGCTTTCTTCCCAGTATGCAGACTGAGGCAGGTAAACGATTACTGTGTATTCGCCTGCATCACGAGCTTCAACGAGCTTGCCTTCTGCATCGTAGCAGAGGAATACGACTTCGCTCTTAGCAAGGTCTGCAAGATCTGCGGGAAGCGTTGTGAACTCTACGTCATCTGCTGTGAAGTTCTGTACCTGACCGTTGTATATAACTGTCTTTGTTTCAACTGCAACGTCGGGTGATCTGTAGAGAACTATATATGTCTGAATGTCTGTATAGGTTTCTTCTTCGAAGCCCTCATAGCCGTTGTTGGGAGTTGCAGTTGTTTCAACTGTGTATGTTCCTGCAGGAACCTCTTCCCAAAGGAACTCAACCATACCGTTTACGGTGTTGTTGGAGAATGTCTTAACAACGTCTCCGTTTTCGTCCTTGATAGTTACTGTAACTTCACCGTCAGGAGTTGTTTCGCCACCGAAGAGACTGATGTAAAGTGTTACGTCGTCTCCGTCGTAAGCTGCGCTGGACTTAGGTGAAAGCTCAACGTTAAGATCAGCAGCTGCGTTTTCAACTACGAGAACGTTGGAGTAGTAAACCTGATCTGTGTAGTAGGATTCCTTAACCTTAGCGGAGTCGTCTCTTACTGTGAGCTTAACTCTGTAAGCGTAGCCTTCCTCGGGTGTAAGGATGATATTCATGTTGTTTGTGCTATCGGGTATTGTCTGCCAGTTTTCCTGATCTGCACCGTACTTTTCACAGTACTGCCATTCGATCACGTAATCGAGCTCGTGGCTGAGTGTGTAGATAGAAGGATCAATGGGCTCTTCCCAGTCAAGTGTAGTAACTGTGCCAAGCTCGATTATAGTATCAGCAAGGTCTGCAATGAGACGGTCGCCGTTTACTGTGATCTCAACGCTGGGATTGTATACTACGGATGAGTAAACTCTGACTACGTCGGAAGCGAGATCGGAAGCAGCATCCATATTGGTTGCGGGCTCATATGTCTTGTCTCCGAGGTATTCAACGAAGAATACTACGTCTCTGAGAGTTCCGTCATCGGATACGGGAAGCTCTATTGTTACGAGAGTTGCTACCTTTGCAAGCTCGGAGCCGGAAACGGGCATAAGCTCGAATGTGTTGCCGCCGTCAGCGTCGGTAGAAACTACAGGAGTGAAGGTTGAAGCGGAGTAATCGCCGTCTTCACGGTAGTCTGTCCAGTAGAACTGAACGTAACCTGTTATCGGATCCTGAGACGTTGCGTAAAGCGTAATCTCGTTGGACTGATATACTTCGTTTGCGGAAGCTGTTACTACAAGAGTTGTTTCGTTTCTCTTAGAACCGATAACGTTGGAGATAGCGGTATCCTCAAGATTTACGTTGTCCTGGTTGTAAAGCTTTGTAGTAGTTGTAACTATTGCTCTGTAAGCATAGTTTTCGGTTGCAGGAGTCTGAGTGATAACGGTTCTGTCTGTCTCATCAGTAAGCTCGTTCCATGTGTAACCGCTGTTGTCGCTGTACTGCCATGTTACTGTATACTGATCGAGAGTGAGAAGCTCACCGTGATCTGTGTAAACGTCCTGAAGAGTGATGGTGTACTCTTCATCAGCGATAAGCGTAGCGTGATCGGGATCTGCAACTATCGTTACAGGAGCAAGATCAACGGACCACATTCTGTAGGTCTCAGTATCGCTGTTTGCATTGTAGGTTTCGTCTCCGAGGTACTCAGCCTTGATGGTAAGTGTGCCTTCGGGAAGATCGGTTGTCTTAACAGTTACTGTAGCAGTAAGACTGTCTGCATCAAGATTTGTGGGAGCTGCTATCGGATAAATGCCGATCTCACCTGTTGTGCTATCTTCATTTTCGTATGTGAGCTTAACAAATCCTGTAGGACGCTCTGTTGCATCAGCAGGAGCAACAACCGTTACGTTGATGGTAACCTCATCGCCCTCGTGAGCACCGTCTGTGAGGTCTGTAGCAACTGTAGTGTCGAATGTCTTTGTATCGGTATCAAAGATAACAACGGGATCTACTGTAACAGCAGGAGTGTCCTTTTCACCGATATTAGCCTGCATAGAGTATGTGCCGACTGTCATATCGCCAACGGGAAGGAGGCTGATTCTGAAGGAATTGCCTACGATACCGCTTGATACTGTGTATGCATTCTTGTCTTCGCCGATCTGATCAGCAAACGCATAGTTGTTGAACGCCATGGAAGCCTTCTGCCAGATCATTTCGAAGTCAACACCCTCTGTAAGCTCACGTCCGTCAGTTGCGTATACGGGCTTATCGAGTGTGAACGTTATTTCCTTACCTGCAGGAAGATTGTCAAGAACCTCTGTCTTGGTTGTGGAATCATCACCGAGAAGGTTAGGAAGTGAAGAAGTTATTGTAGGAACGTCGATTGCAGTTGACTTGATGTAGAGTTCATCAGGATCAGCTGTGGAATCAGATTCAGCATATGTATCGGTTCCAAGATACTTAACTGTGAGTGAATCAAGGTTTTCTGTTATAGCCTTTGCTTCATCATAGGAGCTTACCTGGAACTTGAATTCTGCCTTGCCGTCAACGATCGCAATGGAAACGTCGTTAAGCTTAACGCCGTTGTTATAGAAGTCTACGAGACCGTCTGTAACGTTGATGCCGTTAACAGCCTCAACAACTGTTGCAACGAGAGTTACGTACTGACCTTCGTACTGAGCCTGGTGGTCAACTGTAAAGTCAGCATGAACGGTTGCAGATTCGCTGATGTCGTCGCCCTGAAGAGCTACGATGTCGAGTGTTGTTACAGTCTGTGTAAGAACTGTCTTTGTTGTGATCTCGGATGTGAGATAAGGAACGTATTCTACGCCGTCCCACGCCTTGTCAAACAGTGTGAAGTCTGACTCGTTTACTGCGTCTGCAGCGTATACGAGAGCCTTGTAGCTGTAGTTGATCTTATCGGGATCTATTCTAATTGTTGTGCCGTTGTTTGCAGTTTCAGCAACAAGCTTCCAGTCTGCGCTTGTACCGGTTTCTGTTTCATTTACGTACCAGTAAACGATGTAGTCGATACCTGCTGTAAGAACTGTATTGCCGTCAAGAGATACAACTGCGGGAATTGCAAGTGTGTATGTCTGACCTGCGTTCATTTCGGTTACAACTGCGCCTGTGGTATCTTCGCCTTCATATATAATAATATCGGAAGAAGCATCCCAAGCGATAGACGTTGACCAAACGGTAAGTGTTTCTGCATCAGAAGATGTATTATACACTTCGTTTGCGAGATATTCAGCGGAGTATTCAACTGTGCCGTTTGCTGTAACCCATTCGGGAACTACAACGTCGAGAGTTGCCGTGCCGTCAAGACCGATTGCAACTGTTGCAATTTCTACACCGTCAAGATAGAACTTAACGTTACCTGTGAGAACCTGATCACCTGTTACAGCTTCATTAACGGTAGCTGTAAGTGTGATGGTCTCGCCTTCGTACTCAACGCTTGTGCTGAGAACGAGGTCGGTTACTGTATCAACGAGAAGTGTCTTGTTTGTAGAGCCGGTTTCAAGATACTGAACGTAGCTTGCGCCGTCCCATGCCTTGTCAAATACTGTAAAGTCTGACTCGCTTACTGCGTCTGCAGGATATACGAGAGCCTTGTAGCTGTAGTTGACCTTATCGGGATCTATTCTTATTGTAGTGCCGTTGTTTGCAGTTTCTGCAACAAGCTTCCAGTCATCGCTTGTACCGTTTTCTGTTTCATTTACATACCAGTAAACGATGTAGTCTGTGCCTGCTGTAAGAGCTGTCTTTTCGTCAAGAGATACAACTGCGGGAATTGCAAGTGTGTATGTCTTGCCTGCATCCATATCTGTTACTACCGTACCTGTGGTATCGCCTTCATATATAATAATATCGGAAGAGCCTTCCCACTTGATAGCGGTTGAGAGCTGTTCAAGCGCTACAGTAGCTGACGTGGAGCTGAGGTATATATCGTTTTCAAGATATACTGCATAGTATTCTATTGTAGGATCGGTTTCGCTGTATACGGGAACCTCTACTCTGATCTCTGCAACGCCGGAAGCGTTGAGTGTAACGAGACCGAGGTACTCGGTTACGCTATCCTGAACGCTGTAGAACTGAACGTCACCGTAGTAAACAGATCCGAGCTTATCTGCAACTGTTGCAGTAAGAATAACCTCGTCGCCCTCGTAAGCAGAAGCTACGTTGAGGCTGATATAAGTTGTTGTAGCTGCCTTGCCGTCGAATGCTACTTCGTCAAGTGCAAGTCCGTTTACAGGAGTTGTGTACTCGCCCATCGGATATACAGTAGCCTTATATCTTACGGAAGTATCTTCAGCGTTAACTGTGATAAAGGTCTGTTCACCCTTATCTATCATGGTCTCCCATGCGCCGTCGTTGTACTTGTACCAGGATACGAGGTAATCTGTACCTGCCTTAAGAGGCGTTGTAAGATCGTCTGCCGCATAGACCTTAGGAGCTACGAGAGTGTAGTCTGTGAGAACCTCAAGGTCGCCCGTTGCGGGAACTCCACCTTCATATACTGTAATAGCGGTAGTATCTACCTTTATTTCAGCAGACTTAACGCCTACTTCCAGTATTTCTGTTTCAGCAGCGAACTTATCAGTTCCGCTGTAGCTTGCGGTCATTTTAAGATCGCCGTTAACAACGATGCCCTTAAGTGTAGCAACTCCGCCAACGCCTATTTCAGCTGTGCCGAGAACCACGCCGTTCGCATCGTCCGTAAACGTTACGAATCCGCCGATAACGGGGGTTTCAACGCCAAGATTATTTTTATAAGTTACCTTAGCATTTAACGTTATGATATCTTCATTATAAAGAGATGCAGCAGCGTCCGCTTCTTTTACGTATGAGAAATCAATATCTGTATCGTAAAGTCCTCCAATGCCAGCAGCTGTTGTAGGATAGAGAACGATACCGTTTGCAGGAGCAGTATAGTTGGATCCGAGACCTGTTACGGGAACTATAACTGCCTGATATCTTTCGTAAGGAGTTTCGGGTGTTACTGTAAGTGTATCAGTACCGAATACTTCTACGAATTCTCCGTCACCGTAGTCAACGTACCACTTAACGATATAGTGTGTGCCGTATTTGAGCTCATCACCGTCAAGGGACTCAACTTTAGGGATGGAAAGTACGGACTCAACGTCCTGATTGATAACTGTAGTATCAACTATTATATCTAACTTTTCCAGATGGGTTACAGGATCTTTTTCTGTCTTTATGGTAACAGATTTAGGAGTTACTTTAACGTCAGCAGAAGCTGAAGCATTGACAGATGCGTTTCCGCTGTATACAGCTGTAAATACGTATGTAGCTCCGTATGCAGGGGAATTTACCGTGAGGTAAGCATAACCTGCATCGTCAACAACTGCGGTACCAACGCTGACACCGTCAACCATAAAGTCAACGTATCCGCCTACCACGGAAACGGGAGCCTCTACCTTAGCGGTAAGGGTGATCTTTTCGTTTTCGTAAGGATATTCATTATCAACGTAAAGGCTAATACCGGAAACAGCCTTTGTGGATGAGCATCCGCACTGAAGCTTAACGTTGGAAGTATAGATTCCCATCGGCTCTACAACTGCCATATACCTGTAGTTTATAGACTGAGGTGTTACAGAAATATTTTCAAGAGCTGCACCGTCAAACATATCGGTCCATGTAAGACCGCCGTCAACGGACACCTTCCAGGTTACAACGTAATCTGTGCCGTATACGTACGCCGGAACGCTTTCAACGCCGAGCTCGTACGTTTTGCCGGGAACGAGATCTGTAACATTTATAGTAGGATCGTTAACTTCAATAATATTCCATACTGCAAGATTGTCGAGCTGATTGTCTGTTACGGTAAGAGCTACTTTAGTTGCTGTGAAATCAGCAGGAGCGTATATACCTTCGATACCCGAATACTTAACTGTAAGCGCCTTGGGACCTGCAGAAGTAGGAACGTAGGATATAACTGCCGTGCCGGCTACGAGGTCTGCAGAGCCGACGATAACGCCGTCTTCAAACAGAGTAACCGTGCCGCCTGTGATAGCAGGTGTAACCGTTACTGTTGCAGTAACTACCTCACCTATAACGGCTGTAGTCTTATCTGCTGTGAACGCACCGAGAGCTACTTCTGCAAGTGCGGGAGCAGTTGCAAAGATTATCTCGTCTGCGCCGAATTCGTAGATAGTGCCTACAGGCTTAACTACTGCTCTGTATTTGTATGCTGTGGAAGCAGGAGTTACGTCAACGGTAAGACCTGTTCCTATGTATGTCCAGTCTGCAACTGTATCAGATGTCTTCTGATACCAGTCAACCGTGTATTCGGTAGCTGCAACTGTAGTTCCCTGAGCGTCAACTATACCCTTAACGCCGAGAGTAGCAGTTTCGTTTACCTTGAACACACCGTCTACAACGTCAATGTTTGAGGTCGTTGCGTCAGCGATAGACTTTGTTACGAAATTAAGTGTTTCAGTGTAGCTTTCAGCAGCGCCGATATACTGAACCTTAAGGTCAGCGTTTACAGGAGCTGTTCCCTTGTTTGTAAGAGAGGAAGGAACTGTCCACTGAACGTTTGCATAACCGTCTGCATATACAGGTGCAACTGCCATCGTGCCGTCCGGAAGTGTAACTCTTACGTTACCGGAGGTTTCAATAGTCTTCGCAGAAAGGTATTCAGCCGTTATAGACTCAGCAGAATGGTCTGCTGAGAACATTAGGCTCCTTGCAGAATGACTGCCGGGCCAATCTGACGTAAAAGGATCAACAAAGGTATCTTCGTAAAACCATCCGCCTAATAAATCATATTCTTGCTCAATTTCTGTATAAGTGAAATTGTTCACCTTGATCCAGAGATTGAGAACATCGCCTTCGGCAAACGTCGACGTAGCATCAATCTTTGTAAAAGCCGACGGATCATTGCCATAGTACACCTCGTAATCATATTCATGAGATGTTCCTTTGATGGTTTCTTCCTGGAGAAATTCTATAGTTTTGGCAAACTGATACTTTCCGTATAATCTACCACCTTCTGACTCACCCCAAGGTGTTGCGTAAGGAAGTGCATGATACATAGCATCGTTTTTGTAATCATCGGCTTTAAGATCAGCCGATACTTTACGCAGGGCGTCCAAAGTGCCGGGCTCCCATCTTAACATGTAAGTACCGGTAACCGTATCACCCGCAATATCAAGAGTATGTTTTGCAATACCCGTTGTAGGATCAAGATACACCGTCTCCGTGCCGTAAAACTCTTCTACCCTCACAGGACCGCTCATTATCTGAGTGACAGGGCTCATCATAAGCTTTGCATACTCAGTATGCGGAGTTACGGCATAAGCGCTTGAACCAACCCAGTCAGTACCGTTATACGTATATACACGTTTGATCAGTTCGTAGCTCTGAGAATAATATGTGTAAGCGAGCTGAAACGCCTTCACGTATACCGTAGATACGCCGGTATGAACAGACGGATCGTAGGATATGGTAGCAGCCTCGTCTGTATAGAAGAGCACCTGCGTCTCATATATTTTGTACGGGTTTATAAACTCGCTGTAATCCCTTTTATACTCGATGGTCTCTTCATCTCCAATAGTCGGAGTGGGGTTAAGCGTGTTTAAAATAGCAAGTGGATCGTCATCCGCAGGAACGTGTCCGACTGCCCATTCAAGGTCCGATTGATCGGTATATGGGTTCGCAGGAGTTCCTTTTTCCGCCGCTGATGAAAACAGCGACATTGGGGGCATGAGGGATACCATCATGCAAATGACCAAGAAAAATGATAAAATTCTTCTTTTCATTGTTTTTTCCTCCAAAGAAAAATTAATTGAATGTTCTTGTTGAAAATTTATATAAAAAGCTTTGCTTTCGTTTTCGTTTTTAAAGCCAGTTTCCCTTATATAGTTTTTCAGTCTATTTTACCATATTTTTCACTGTCTTGTCAACATATTATAATAAAAAAATCTTGAAAAAAGCGGTAAAATAATAACCAAAATTTAGGTCGGAATTTCTGCGTTTTACACAATATTACACAAGGTTTAATTAATTCGTTTTTCTATTCATCCCACCAAAAAGGCGGTGAAAAACCGCCGTTTTTCACCGCCTTGAATACGTTATTTTTCTTATTCCACCGTTACCGATTTTGCAAGGTTTCTCGGCTTATCGACGTCGCATCCCTTATACACTGCCGTATAGTACGCATAGGTCTGGAGCGGTACTATTCCGACTATGGGCATAAGCATCTCGTCGGTTATCGGAAGCTCAATTATCTCATCGCAGAAGTCTGCGCCCTCAAGCGCTCCCTTCTTGCAAAGGCAGATAACGAAAGCTCCTCTTGCCTTTACCTCTTTGATGTTGTTGACAGTCTTTTCTGCAAGTGCATCCTCGGTTATCGCCGCAAGTGTGGGAACACCTTCCGTTATCAGTGATATAGTGCCGTGCTTGAGCTCGCCTGCCGCATACGCTTCGCTATGCATATACGATATCTCCTTCAGCTTGAGAGAGCCCTCGCAGCAGAGCGCATAGTCCTGCCCTCTTCCTATGAAGAACATATCGTGCACGTTCTGATTGAGCGATGCAAGTCTTTGGTAAAGCTCCTCGTTCTCGAGCACCTCTTTTACCTTCTCGGGAAGCTCGTAGAGCCCGTCTGCAAAGGCTTTTGCTCTTTCGTCGCTTATCGTTTTTCTGTCAAGCGCCATTCTGAGCGCCATCATATAAAGCACCGCTACCTGCGCAGTATACGCCTTGGTGGTTGCGACCGCTATCTCGGGGCCTGCCCAGGTATATATAACTCTGTCTGCCTCTCTTGCTATCGACGAGCCGACAACGTTTACTATAGCGTAGACCGGTATTCCCTTCGATTTCGCAAGTCTGAGAGCTGCAAGTGAATCTGCCGTTTCGCCCGACTGCGATATCAGGAGAACGACGTCTCCCTCCCTAAGGATTGGGTCGCAATATCTGAACTCGGAGGCTATAAACACGTCGGTCTGCACTCTTGCAAGCTTTTCTATGGCGTACTTACCCAAAAGTCCGGTATGCATTGCACTTCCGCAGGCAACTACCACCAATCGCTTTATATCCTGCGTATTCGGGAATTCCTCGCTGAGAATATTCTCCCAGCCTCCTGCAAGTCTCGGATGTATGGTATCTGCCAGCGTTTTGGGCTGCTCGTGTATCTCCTTTAGCATAAAGTGCGGATAGCCCGCCTTTTCTGCCGCCTCGATATCCCAGTTTGCAACCGAAATCTCCTTCTGAGAGGTCTTATCGTTCATATCGAAGTCGTATATTGACACCTTGCCCTCCTCAAGCACCGCCAGCTCATCCTCATCTATGAGGTAGTATCTTCTGGTATGGTTGAGTATGGCAGGAATATCGGAGGCGATATAATTCTCGCCCTCGCCAAGTCCGACTATAAGCGGACTGTCCTTTCTTATTGCAAACAGCTTATCGGGGATATCCGAGAACATCACCGCAAGTGCGTAAGAGCCTCTCAGTCTGCCGACTGCTCTTATTATCGCCTCGCAAGGATCGCCCGTTTCCTCGTAATACATATCCACGAGATGAGCCGCCACCTCTGTATCGGTAGAGGATAAAAACTCCCTTCCCATACTGATAAACGACTGCTTGAGCTGCATATAATTTTCAATGATTCCGTTATGTACGAGCGTTACCCTTCCGCTTGCGTGCGGATGGGAATTTATATCCGACGGCTCGCCGTGCGTTGCCCATCTCGTATGTCCAATTCCGACGCTTCCGACGGGTACTCCGTCCTTTTTAAGCTTATCGACCAGATTGGAAAGTCTTCCTACCGACTTTTCCACTCTTACCTTATTATCCTCAAAAACTGCAATTCCTGCAGAATCGTATCCTCTGTATTCAAGCTTTGAAAGCCCCTCGATCAAAATCGAGGACGCCTGCTTTTCACCTATGTAGCCTACTATGCCGCACATAATTGACACCTCTTTCATTAAATTGAGTATCAACACCGATCACCGCTTTGTTTCCGCAGTTTCCTGCGGACTTTAAGGTGAACTCACGACTGTGCTATCGCCGGAGGGCATCCGCCGAATCTTTCGATAAACCCTCACCTCGTCAACCGTTCCATATTACGGTCCTGGCGCTAACCTTTTACGGTTTACGACGTGCGCTGAAGGATTTTTCCTCCTAAAAAACCGCACAGCAGCGTCCGTCCTTATTATTATACTACATCTTGTGCTTTTTGTCTACAGTTTTTTGAAATTTGCCCATCATATGCTGCAGGAAGCTAAAAATGCAAAAATGTGTTGATTTTATTATTATTTTGTTATATAATATATATTAGCTATTTTTATTTTTTGAGGTTAATCGTATGTCAGACAGACAGAAGTTTATACGCAACTTTTCAATAATTGCTCATATAGACCACGGCAAGTCCACCCTTGCCGACCGTATTCTTGAGAATACCAACTCGGTCGCAAGCCGTGATATGGAGGAACAGCTTCTCGATAATATGGATCTCGAGAGGGAGAGAGGTATCACCATCAAGGCACGTGCGGTCAACGTAAATTACACCGCCAAGGACGGCAATACCTATTCCTTTAACCTTATCGATACCCCCGGTCACGTCGACTTCAACTACGAGGTGTCACGCTCGCTTAACGCCTGCGACGGTGCTCTTCTGGTCATCGACGCTACTCAGGGCATCGAGGCGCAGACCCTTGCAAACGCATATCTTGCAGTCGACTCCGACCTTGAGATAATCCCCGTTTTAAACAAGATAGACCTCCCCTCTGCCGACATCGAGCGCTGCAGAAAAGAGGTTGAGGACGTTATCGGCATACCTGCCGAGGACTGCCCTGCCATCTCTGCAAAGACCGGTCTTAACATCGAGCAGGTGCTTGAAAAGGTAGTAACCGATCTGCCTGCGCCTAAGGGCGACGAGAACGCACCCCTCAAGTGCCTTATATTTGATTCCTATTACGATTCATATCTCGGCGTTGTTGTTTACGTCAGAGTTATGGACGGCACTGTAAGGGCTGGCGAGCGCATCCGTATGATGCACACCGGTGCTGAATTTGAGATAGTTGACGTCGGCTTTATGGATGCGTTCGGGCTCAGAAAGACCGATGCGCTAAGAGCCGGTGACGTTGGATATATCACCGCAAGCATCAAAAACGTTGCCGATACACGTGTCGGCGATACCGTTACCACGGTTGAAAACGGCGCGAGCGAGCCTCTGCCCGGATTTAAGAAGTCACTCCCTATGGTATTCTCGGGTATCTATCCTGCCGACGGCTCAAAATACGGAGATCTTCGTGACGCTCTCGAAAAGCTGCAGCTGAACGACGCTGCGCTCATCTTCGAGCCCGAGACCTCTGCCGCTCTCGGCTTCGGCTTCAGATGCGGATTTCTCGGTCTGCTCCATATGGAGATAATTGAGGAGAGGCTTGAGAGAGAATTCAACCTCGACCTTATCACCACCGCTCCCAGCGTTATCTACAAGATAACCAAGAAAAACGGCGAGGTGGTAAGCATCGACAACCCTGCCGACTATCCCCTGCCCGACGATATTGCAGAGGCGGCTGAGCCCACCATGAAGGCAACCATCATCACTCCCGTTGAATACGTCGGCGGTATTATGGAGCTTTGCCAGAACAGACGAGGCATCTTCGTCGATATGAAGTATATCGACTCCGTCCGTGCCGAGCTTCACTATTTCCTGCCGCTGAACGAGATAATATACGACTTCTTCGATGCGCTCAAGAGCCGCAGCAGAGGCTACGCCTCTCTCGACTACGAGCTCTCCGAATACAAGCCCAGCAAGCTTGTAAAGCTTGACATTCTCTTAAACGGCGAAAACGTTGACGCTCTTTCCTTTATCGTTCACGAGGAAAAGGCGTATGCCCGTGCAAGAAAGCTTACCGAAAAGCTTAAGGAGAATATCCCGAGACAGCTGTTTGAGATACCCGTTCAGGCGGCTATCGGAGGCAGAGTTATCGCACGTGAGACCGTAAAGGCGCTCCGTAAGGACGTTCTTGCAAAGTGCTACGGCGGTGATATAACGAGAAAGAAGAAGCTTCTTGAAAAACAGAAGGAAGGTAAAAAGAAGATGCGTCAGCTCGGCTCGGTAGAGGTTACGCCCGAGGCGTTTATGGCCGTTCTCAAGCTTGACGATGAATGATGAATAGGTAATCGTAGGGACCGGCGTCCTCGACGGTCCGCAAGATGTTTGCACAAAACCACAAATTCAAAAGAGGTATTATTATGTCAGATACACTCGGTTTATATATCCATATTCCGTTCTGCGCCTCAAAATGCGCTTACTGCGACTTCTATTCCCTGCCGGGAGATGCCGATTTCAAGCGCTATGCCGACGCTCTCATCCTTCATATGGAGGATTACTCTGCTGCAGCATCGGACAGAGTCATAGACTCCGTTTTTATCGGCGGCGGTACGCCTACCGTTATGCCGCCAAAGCAGCTTGCTCGCATTATCGAGGGCGTATACAGCAACTTTACGGTGCTTGATAACGCTGAGTTTACCGTTGAAGCAAATCCCGCTACTGTAGACACACGCACGCTAAAAGCTCTGCGACGCTCAGGCGTAAACCGCCTCAGCCTCGGTCTTCAGAGCGCAAGCAACAGCGAGCTTGAGGCTCTTTCGAGGATACACTCCTTTGAGGATTTCAAAAAAACCTTTGAGAGTGCGAGAAAGGCAGGCTTCAAAAATATAAACGTCGACATTATGTACGGCATTCCCAATCAGACGGCGCAGTCCTTTAAGTACACGCTTGACGAGGTATGCGCTCTTCGCCCCGAGCATATATCCATGTACGGACTCAAGATCGAGCCCGGCACACCCTTCGGTAAAATGCAGGATTCACTTGAGCTTCCCGACGAGTCGACCGAGTTTGCAATGTACGAGAGCGCTGTTGAATACCTTGAAAGACAGGGCTACCGTCAGTACGAGATAAGCAATTTTGCAAGAGACGGATACGAATGTGCTCACAACCTCAAATACTGGAACTGCATGGAATACATCGGTCTCGGTCCTGCCGCACATTCCTATTTCAACGGAAACCGCTTCTCCTTCAAGCGTGACGCTGAGCTTTATATGAGCACGCTCGAGAGCATATCGCCAAAGGATGTCATTACGGACGAGTTCTACGAGATATCGCAAAGCGAGCGCCTGGGCGAATACATTATGCTCCGCATGAGACTGAACGAGGGCGTTATCGTTCGTGATTTCAACGCTATCTTCGGACTTGATTTCGACGAGATATACGGAGATTTCTTAAAGCCGTATATTGACGGCGGTTTCGTTTCTCACCAAAACGGCGCTTACGCCTTTACAGTAAAGGGTAAGTTCGTTTCCAACTACATACTCTCCTCTATGCTCGATTTTGACGGGGAGATAGCTAATAACATAAGCAAAGGCACAGACAAATAAAACATAAAAAAGGTAAGTTTATGATAAAGAATTTTCTTCGCATAATACTGAGCCGCCGTGCTCTTATTATCGCAATCCTTCTGCTTCAGATACTTTTCCTTGCATTCACCTTCACCGGTATCGGTATTTTCGGAAACAGCTCGGCTAAGCATATACTGAGAGCCGTGCAGGCGGTCATGGTCGTTATCACACTTCTGAGTGTTATCGGAAGGCGTGAGAAATCCGGATACAAGATACTCTGGATAGTCTTGATTCTGATGCTGCCTCTTTTCGGGTGCGTTCTTTATTACCTTTTTAAATTTCAGACCTCGGTCAGACGTCTGAATAAAAGGTACAAGCTGATAGAATGTCACGGAAGCGATATGCTCTGCCAGGACGAGGGCACAATGGACAAGCTTTCCGCAGCTTATCCCGAGGGACTTATAAGCGCAAAATATCTATCAGGCGCCGCTCATTTCCCGATCTACGAAAACACGTTTACCGAGTACTATCCCCTCGCCGATACAATGTATCCCCGACTTATCGAGGAGCTTGCAAGGGCAGAAAAATTCATTTTCATTGAATATTTCATTATTGACCTGGGCGTTATGTGGGACGGAGTATTCAACATACTCAAGGAAAAGGCAAGGGCAGGCGTTGACGTTCGTATTATCTACGACGATCTCGGCTGTATGGCAAATCTTCCAAAGGATTTTGCCGCTTCGCTTGCAAAGGAAGGCATTAAGGCGGTCAACTTCAATCCGTTTATGCCCATTCTTACTGCAATACAAAATCACCGTGACCACCGCAAGATCGTGGTCATCGACGGCAAGACCGCCTTTACGGGCGGCGCAAATATTGCCGACGAGTATATAAACAAAAAGGAACGCTTCGGTCATTGGCGTGACGCTTGTATGCTGATATCGGGAGATGCCGTTCACAGCTTTACGGTATTCTTCCTCAATATGTGGTCATTTATCACCGGCAAAAACGAGATCCTTCCGATATCGCAAGCTCCTGCAGGCGAAAACACTGCCTCTGACGGCTTTATTCAGCCCTACTGCGACAGCCCGACAGACCACGAAAACGTCGCCGAGCACGTTTATATGCAGATGATAACGGGCGCTAAGGATTATCTTTATATCTGCACCCCCTATCTTATAGTGGATGACAGTATGATATCAGCACTCACGCTTGCCGCAAAAAGCGGCGTTGACGTTCGCATCATCACTCCACATATCCCCGACAAAAAGGTGGTTCACGCCACCACTCGCTCCTACTACGAGCCACTCACACGTGACGGCGTCAGAATTTACGAATACCTGCCCGGCTTTATTCATTCAAAGGTTTTCGTGTCGGACGACATTCACGCATCGGTCGGATCGGCTAACCTCGATTACCGCAGCCTTTATCTCCACTTCGAATGCGGCGTCCGCCTGTACGGATGCTCCAGCATCACCGATATAAAGCAGGATTTTCTCTCCATTCTGGACAGCTGCGAGGAGATAACTCACCAGAAATGCTACAGAAATTTCGTATCGAAATTTTACCAAAGTGTTATGAGATTGTTGGCACCGTTCATGTAATTGTTTACAACTGTGTTAAAAAATCCGTAATATATGTTCTTTATTGTGTGGTAAAATTAAGGTCCACTCAATAAAATAATGATTTTAAGGAAGTGAAAGGATACCAATATGATGTCAAAACTCAAAATGCTGATCGTGGTGGCATTTGCGGCTCTTATGCTTGCTCTGCCCGTTAGCGCTCAGGAAGAGAGTGTAAACATTTACGTAAACGGAGAACTTTTATATCAGGATCAGATGTTTCTGATCGATGATACTACTTATGCACCCTTTGAAGAGATCTACTACTTCATTACCGGTGAATTACCCCAAGATATCGTTATTGAGGAAAATTTTAAGTATATTATTGTCAACGGCAGATATCTCTACAACAACAGCCCTTGCCTCGATATCGACGGAACGCTTTTCGTTCCGATCCGCTCGATAGCAACCGCTTTTGATGCGACTATCTCCTGGAACGAGGAGACCTCTTCGGTCAGCCTCGACACAGAAAAAACTACCCTCACCCCTGCAGAGGATCTGTTCAACGACGATCAGGTCTACTGGCTCTCACGCATAATTCATGCGGAGGCACTCGGTGAATCATTTGAAGGAAAGCTCGGTGTAGGCTCGGTTATTCTTAACAGAGTTGCTTCCGAGCGCTACCCAAGCACAATCTACGACGTCATTTTTGACACTGCGGGAGGCGTTCAGTTCTCCCCCATCGCAAACGGCGCTATTTATAATACGCCGAGCGAAGAAAGCATTCTCGCAGCCAAGATATGTCTTAGCGGATACTCCGTATCCGACAGCGTACTCTATTTTCTGAACGAAAGCATTGCTGCAAGCACATGGATAGTTCGGAACTGCGTATATGAATTTACTATAGGAAATCACTCGTTCTATTCTTAATAGACAAAAGATTCCAAACCGTTTACAACAACAGCACTCATAAAATTACCACAAAATTTAATTACGAGAGCTGCGGGACCTTTTGAAAAAGGCCCCGTACCCCAAAACTTTCGTAATATATCACACAATGCAAACATAATGCAACATTTAAAAAAACAGCGGTCAACTCCGACCGCTGTTTTTTTACGTTTGCTGTAGGTCGCCATTATTTAGTGCAAACGCAGTCTGCACCTCCACCGCAAGCACAAAAAATCCCCGACAACTGTCGGGGATTTAATATTTCACGATATAACTCAGATCTTAACGTCGTCGAGGGAGATTCCGTCTTCCGGAATGAACTGACGCCAGTATTCAACTGTCTGCTTGATCTTGTGCTTGATGTCTCTGTTCATCTCAGCTGTTCCTGCGAACATTTCGATGGTCATATAGATCTCGTCGCACTTTTCAGGCATATCGGGGCCGTGATCTGTAGCGAAGGACTCTCTCAGAGCTTCGATAACCTTTTCACCTGTTACGAGGCCGTTTGCATTGGTCTCAGGAGTAAAGGGAAGGTGACTGGAGGAGTTACCTGTTGTCTGCTGGAGGTGAAGAATGGGCGAATATGCGCCGAGCTTCTTGATCCATGCATAGATATCGCTATCTTCGGGCTGTGCGAAGAGATAAGGTGTCTTATCCATGTTAGCGTTAATTTCAGCAATGTACTTGCCCCATTCAGCTTCGGGAGCCTTGAGAGCCTTTTCAAAGATCTCGTCATTGATCTGCTGACCGAGCCAGATCTCCTTAACGTAGCCTTCCTTGGATGCCTTGAGGTAGTCAACTATCTGTGCATCTGTGGGACGGAGGAACTTCTTCTGACCGTACATATGACCTGTGTCAACTGTAAGATAGAGGTTCTGGTTGTAGTTCTTCTTTACGTACTTGATAAGGTCTGTGGAGTCAGCTATTGTCCACGGGGGCTGGTTAGGTGTGTACATCTGCTCGAGAGAAAGGAACTTAACGCCTCTGTTTGCAGCATCTTCTGTGATCTCTGCAAGTGTCTGATAGTTCTGAGCCATTCTTGCCTTGTACTGCTCGGGATCCTGGAGCTCGTCGTGTGTGATAGCCTGGAAGTACCAGCCCACACCTGCGTCAACGCTCTTAGCAGTTGCCATCATGGGATCCATCCAGTCATAACGGAAGTGATCTCTGATTCTCTTATCGGGGTTTGCGAGAGCTGTACATGTGTATGTACCGTGACCGGAATAGAATGTACCGATCTTAACGCCTGTCTCTGCGGAAACCTTTCTGTAGTCTTCAACCCAATCCTTCATGTATTCGGGCGTGGTGTAGAGAGGGTCAACTTCTGTATCAGCAGATGCTTCAACATAGTAAACGCCGCACTCAGCAACGACCTTCATCCATTCACTGGGTCTTGCCCAACGCTTGTAAGCAAAGCAGTTGTCAATTGTTAAAAAGAGTTTTGGTGACTTCATTTTACTTATATCCCTTCTAAAATTATTAATTACTGTAGAAAAAAACATATTTCTTCACCTAATATGATATCATAAATCGTATTATTTTGTAAACTGTTATATTGACCAATAACGCACAGCTTTTTTTGTGTCTTTTTACCATTGCAAGAGCCATTGCTGACATTTGAATGATAAATTAAAAAATGAATGTAAAAAAATCCAAAAACACCCCTTAAAATCGGAAGATTTCGATGTTATAAATTAACATTTTCTCAAAACATAACATTCTGTTTTTTTAGTATCAGAGTAATTGGACAAAAAAATCTCCCCAAAAATAAAGGGGAGATTTTTTGCAGTTTTCACAAAGCTTATATTAATAGCTTGCGTATGCGTCGTTTGTCTCGCTGATACCCGATTCAACTGCTCTCTGGCTTCTCTTGAAGAGAGATGCGAATATAGGATTACCCTGGTTGATAGCGTCAACGATCTGGTCACAGAAGTTATTGTATCTTCCAACGATTACCATTTCAACGATACGGTCCTGTGTAACGTAATTGTAAAGCATATCGAGAGAGTCAACGTCTCTTGAGTACTTACCCTCAACAACTCTTCCGAAGTACTTGGGTGTTACCATGTTGTAGGAATAGTTGGAGAGGACCTCAAGCATATAACCTGAGCCGGCTATATCCTCTGCGTTTCTCGGTACTGCAACACAGGTTCCGGAGCCGTGGTGGATAAAGGATTTATAGGTCTCCTGTTCGGTATCGTACTTGGGAAGCGGAATGATACCGAAATCGTCTTCCATATCTCTGAAGGTTTCAACCGATCCGAGAGTTTCTGTCCAGAAGATAGCTCTTGCTTCTCTGAACATAGTTCTTCCGTTTTCGGGATCTGTAGCCTTAACGGTATTCTGCTTATCGTTGTGAGAGTTGTAAGCAACTCCTACCTTACAGATATCCGTTACTTTATTGAGTATTGCAAGTCCCTTGTCGTCAAGAGGCTTGAATACGATATTGCCGTCCTCGTCACGCTCGGAGTATCTCATGCCTGCGGCGAGAAGGAATCCGTCAGGTCCGGAGGACTGGAAGGCTGTACCGTACTGGTCAACTTCAGTCATCTGGTTATCGTTATTAAGGTCCTTTGCATAGCCCTTAACTATCTTTCCGTATGTATCAAGTGTCCAGCTGCCGTCTCTTACGGAATCAAATACAAAATCGTTGTCATAACCGAGATTATCCATAAGGCTCTTGTTATAAAGCATTACCCAGGTATTCTGGTAAGCAATATTGTTCATATCGCTTACCGCAAAGAAAAGTCTGTCCTGGATGGTGAACGCTTCACGCATACCGTCATCCCACCAGGGCTGAGAGAAATCTATGTAATCTATCTCTGAATTGAGGTCTGCAAGAAGGTGCTGAACTCCCATTTTGAAAGTTGCAAGAATAGAACAGTTGACTATATCGACCGAATTGTCCCCGCCCGCTACAAGGTTATACATAAAGGAAGTGGCTCCTCCGTAAGGCTCGTTTGAACCGCTTAAAAATTCAATCTCAACTCCGTATTTGTCTGCTATCGCCTGGTTTCTTTCCCAAACTGCATCGTTTACAGTGTTATTGTTGAGCTCGTCTGCGAAAATATCCGTCTTACTTGCCCATCCGCCCGTTGTTCCGAGAATAGTGATGGTCTTGTCCTGGAACTGATACTCCGGAAGATCAAGCTCGATGGTCTCACGCCACGTCGGCTCGGTTTCTTCTTCAACGGATTCAACCTCGCCGCTCTCGTTTGTGGGAGTATCAACAGGCTTATCACCGTCATCACAAGCACTGACTGCAAGCAAAACGACAAGAATAAGCGCAAGTGCTATCCACAATTTGCTTTTCATGATAATTTCCTCCAAAAAATAAAATATAATCTACGTAGTAATATGACTCTCCAAGAGGAGCGCCTCTTCTCAGCGTTTTTTACCTATGGCAATTTTTATTCCTCAACCAGATTTTTCAAGCCCTTGCTTATAACGCGGCTAAGGAATGATCCCTCGGAAAGAGTGCCGCTTTTGATATCATCAACCGTAACCTTGCTTATAAGTATCTCCTTGGCGGCCTCGGATATCCAGGTCTCCTTGTTCAGCTTGGTGCGGTTGTCTCTTTCTCTGTCGTAAACGATATAGATATTTCCTTCAGCATCCTGATCAACGTCGGGGTACGTGACCCCCTTTCTGCCATCAAGAATCATCTGATAGGGGAAGGTCTCGCCTCCGTCCTCGGAAAGACATATACGTATACAGTCTCTGTAAAGATCGGAATGGTTGCGAACGTAAACCACCTCGCCGTCCTTGAGCGTACCGATAAAGCATCTCGATGATGGTGCTTTTTCGTATTCTACGGCGTCAGTCCAGGTCTCACCGTCGTCAAACGAATCTGAGTAAACGTAATAGCCTCGGTTGGTGCGTGCAAGGAAACGGATCCTGCCTTCATCATTTTGGTACAGAGTGATCTCATCATAAACACCTTTGTCGGGCTTTCCGTTGACACAGACAGTTCTGAATGTCTTACCTCCATCGTCTGAAAGCCTGAGCGTGTATACGTCAGCGGCAAAATCGTACGCAGGAGCGATTATTCTTCCGCTTGCCGTCTGTATCGGCTTGCATCTCATAAATCCGTCGCAAAGTATAAAGGGAGTTTCCCAAACGAGAGTATCGGCATCGGGATCACGGCAGATCATAACCTCGGTATCCAAGAATTCTCTGTGATAGTTCTGAAAATTGGGATATTTAATAGCGGCAGGCAAGGAATCGGAAAAATAGGGCGTTCTCGTCCACATTACCCACAGATGGTTTTCCTTTGTCACCCAAAGCTGAATATCGATATTACGGTTTAGATTCTCCTCGTCTCTGTCTACCGTAAGTATGGGCTTTGACCAGCTTTCACCGCCGTCGTCGCTCATAACCAGAACGTTGTAATTATATATACAGGGCTCGTAAGCACCTCCCGTATACCAACCGGCGAAAACACGTCCGCCCTTTGTTACCGCAACGGTAGGACAGCCCTGATACGCACGGTTCTTCTCGTCAATTGCCTCCTGGTCGGGAGAAAGATTAACGTACTTAACTCCAACACCATCTTTAAAAGTATTCATAACAGGAAGGTCAAGCTCGATGGTCTCACGCCACGTAGGCTCGGTCTCTTCTTCAACGGATTCAACCTCGCCGCTCTCGTTTGTGGGGGTATCGACCGGCTTATCACCGTCATCACACGCACTGACAGCAAGCAAAACGACAAGAATAAGCGCAAGAGCTATCCACAATTTGCTTTTCATGATAATTTCCTCCAAAAAATAAAATATAATCTACGTAGTAATATGACTCGCCAAGAGGAGCGCCTCTTCTCAGCGTTTTTTACCTATGGCAATTTTTATTCCTCAACCAGATTTTTCAAGCCCTTGCTTATAACACGGCTAAGGAATGAGCCCTCGGAAAGATTGCCGCTCTTTATATCCTGAACGGTAACCTTGCTTAAAAGTATCTCCTTGGCTGCCTCGGATACCCAGGTCTCCTTGTCCAGCTTGCAGCGGTTGTCTCTTTCTCTGTCGTGAACGATATAGATATTACCGTCAGCATCCTGGTCAACGTCGGGATAGGAAACTCCAGATCTGCCCTCAAGAATCATCTGATAGGGGAAGGTCTCACCGCCATCCTCGGAAAGACATATACGCATACCGTTTCTGTAAAGATCGGAATGGTTGCGAACGTAGACTACCTCGCCATTCTTGAGAGTACCGACAAAGCATCTTGATGAGGTAGCTTTTTCGTATTCTACGGCATCCGTCCAGGTCTCACCGTCGTCAAACGAATCGGAGTAAACGTAATAATCTCGGACGGTACGTGCAAGGAAACGGATCCTGCCCGATTCATTCTGAAACAGAGTGATCTCATCAAAAACGCCTCTGTCGGGCTTACCTTTGACGCAAACGGTCCTGAAAGTCTTGCCGCCATCGTCTGAAATACGAAGCGTATATACTTCGGCATGGAAATCGTATGCAGGAGCGATGATCCTTCCGCTCGCCGTCTGTATCGGCTTGCATCTCATAAATCCGTCGCAGAGAACAAACGGAGTCTCCCAAACGAGAACGTCCGCATCGGGATCACGGCAGATCATAACCTCGGTATCCCAGAATTCCGCATGATAGTTCTGAGGCTTGTGATATTTTATTGCAGCGGGGTTGGAATCTGCATAATACGGAGTTCTCGTCCACATTACCCACAGATGGTTTTCCTTTGTCACCCAAAGCTGTATATCAATATTACGGAGAAGCATTTTTTCGTTTCTGCCGATGGTAAGTATGGGCTTTGACCAGCTTTCACCGCCGTCGTCGCTCATAACCAGAACGTTGTAATTATTTATACACGGCTCGTACGCACCACCGGTATACCAGCCTGCGAAAACACGTCCACCCTTGGTTACCGCAACGGTAGGACAGCCCTGATACGCACGGGTCTTCTCGTCAATTGCCTCCTGATCGGGAGAAAGATTAACGTACTCAACTCCCATATTGTCTTTAAATGCATTCATATTAAAAATCTCCTTTTGTAGGTTTTATTCTTCAACCAGATTTTTCAAGCCCTTGCTTATAACACGGCTAAGGAATGAGCCCTCGGAAAGATTGCCGCTTTTGATATCATCAACCGTAACCTTACTTATCAGTATCTCCTTAGCTGCCTCGGATATCCAGGTCTCCTTGTTCAGCTTGCAGCGGTTGTCTCTTTCTCTGTCGTGAACGATATAGATATTTCCGTCAGCATCCTGATCAACGTCGGGATACGTGACCCCCGATCTGCCATCAAGAATCATCTGATAGGGGAAGGTCTCACCTCCGTCCTCGGAAAGACACAAACGCATACCGTTTCTGTAAAGATCGGAATGGTTGCGAACGTAGACCACTTCACCGTCCTTGAGAGTACCGATAAAGCATCTCGATGAGGGTGCTTTTTCGTATTCTACGGCGTCAGTCCAGGTCTCACCGTCGTCAAACGAATCGGAGTAAACGTAACAGTCTTTGACAGTGCGTGCAAGGAAACGGATCCTGCCTGCATCATTTTGGTACAGAGTGATCTCATCAAATACGCCTCTGTCGGGCTTACCCTTAACACAGACAGTTCTGAATGTCTTACCGCCATCGTCTGAAAGCCTGAGCGTGTATACGTCAGCGGCAAAATCGTACGCAGGGGCGATTATTCTTCCGCTTGCCGTCTGTATCGGCTTGCATCTCATAAATCCGTCGCAAAGTATGAAAGGAGTCTCCCAAACGAGAGTATCGGCATCGGGATCACGGCAGGTCATAACCTCGGTATCCCAGAAAATGACGCCGTAATTCTGAGGTTTTGGATATTTTATAGCGGCAGGATTGGAATCTGCAGAATAGGGGGTTCTTTGCCACATCACCCACAGATGATTTTCCTTTGTCACCCATAGCTCGATATCAATGTTGCGGACAAGCTTTTCTCTGTCGCTCTCAACGGTAAACAGGGGCTTTGACCAGCTGTTTCCGCCGTCGTCGCTCATAACCAGAACGTTGAAATTATTTATACACGGCTCGTACGCACCACCTGTAAACCAACCTGCGAAAACACGTCCGCCCTTTGTTACCGCAACGGTAGGACAGCCCTGATACGCACGGTTCTTCTCGTCAATTGCCTCCTGGTCGGGAGAAAGATTAACGTACTTGACCTCTGTGCCATCTTTGAATATACTCATGCTGAATTATATCCTCCAAAATCAAACCTTATTAACAAACCAATGCTTGATATCTGTTGAGCACTTGTCGTAGGATACAGACGCCTGAACAAGCATCGTCTTCTCGCTTCCGTCCTCGTTATGTATTACGATAGAATTTGAGTAGAAGCATGCACCGCCAAAGCCCTCGTCGGTACAGTCGCAGATAAACGTTCCTGCATCCCAATTGATGCAGTCCTCGGATGTGTACATAACGTAAAGATATCCGTCGCCCTTCTCGGGATTCTGATCAGGTCTTGCATCTATAGAGCATCTGCTGTGTGTAAAGTATTTTCCGCCGAATTTGGTAAGATTCCAGTTACGCATACCCTTTTCCATAAAGGTAACATTTTCCTCACCCCAGGTCTTGCCGTTGTCCTTGCTTATCACGTATCTCGGATATCTTTCATCAGCGTATACCTCACGGTATGCAATAAGGCTTCCGTCATCAAGGAACTGAAGAGCACCGTATATACCGTGATCCGGTGGTGTGAGGTTGAAGGGAAGCTTTGACCTGTGCTCAAAG